>DGXY01000007.1:47569-130391 GCA_002396885.1 Akkermansiaceae bacterium UBA5020 | reverse complement strand
GTTCGATTTGGAGCGAGCGAATGCGAGCGTAAAAAGACGGCGCGCAGCAAAGTCAATCCCACTCCCTCCGCCATCGAAAGAGGAAGGGTTCGAACAACCGTTCGATTTGGAGCGAGCGAATGCGAGCGTAAAAAGACGGAGCGCAGCAAAGTTAGTGCGCCATCGTGAGTGCCCTTTGCAAATGCCCTCGGAACCACTCCCGGTCCTCCAGATTCTCCGCGTCGAGATAGGTCGAATGCGGCGTGACCATCTTGCGGCGCTCCACGGTGTTGGATCCCACGACCCAGGCGCGACGTTCCGCGGCATAAGCTTCGCCGTCGGGTGAAAGGACGTAGGCCTTGAAGCGATCGGCGAGCCCCTCCGCCTCGAGCCGTTCGTGGAGCGAGTCGAATCGTTCGATCGGGGCGATGGGATCTTCGCGATAGTGGAAGCCGATGATGCGTTTGTCAGGATTCTTCCGCAGGGAGACGGCAATCGAGTTCCATTGTGCGTCGGTCAGGGTGAGGGCGCGCCTCTTTTCCATCGACTGAGGGATCCTCAGAATCACCTGCGGCACGCGCATCGCGGGAAGGGCGGGCTGGCCGAGGACGGCGGTTTTCACGCAGGGCTCGTCGAGCAGGGCGAGCGGAAAGGTGCCGGTGAGGCTGTTGCCGACGACGATGAGGCCGTGTCCGCCCTCCTGTCCCGAGACCCAGCGCGCCATCGTGCGGACATCGTCAACGATCGGGCCGGTCGACTCCGGGGAGACGGGATTCCAGGTGCCGCTCTCGCGCAGCAGTTTGATGGAGCCCAGCTCTTCGTCGTATCCAAAGGCGGGTTCACCCTTGATCGGATCGCCGTAGAGGCTCGGGAAATAGACCCGGTAGCCCCAGGACTCCAGTTCGAGGGCAAAGCGGAGGAAGTCACCGCTCAGTCCGTTGATCGGATGGAGCAGGAGGACGGGGCGCCCGCCGGATCGCGTCCGCCACATCGGATAAGAACGCTCCGTAGCGGGAATCGCGACTTCGCTCCTGACAAAGGACGATTCCCTGGGAAGATCGGGAGTCGCTGCCTTTGCTCCGGGTTTGCCCGTCGTGACGCATCCGGTCTGGCCGAGCGCTCCGGCGAGAAACGCCAGAGCTAGCAGGAGAGATTTTCTCCGGCGACAGGACTTCTCGCTTGCGCTGCTCGTCATGAGAAAGGAGATCCCCCATGGATCAAGAAAGACAAGCGGGGAATTTAAGAAATCTTAACTAATTCGCCCAGTTCGCACCCCATGGAAGCCCCTCCCGACAACTCCCGAACCTTGCCACGGCTCAAGCTCACCTTGCGCCCGACGGCCGAGTCCGTCGTGCGGAGTGGGCATCCCTGGGTCTACTCGGAAAGCATTCGCGAACAGAATCGCGAGGGTGCCGCGGGTGAGCTCGCGGTGATCTACGACCGGCGCGACAAATTCCTCGCGGTCGGCTTCTACGATCCCGATTCACCGCTCCGGGTGCGCATTCTCCACGCCGGCAAACCCGCCACGATCGACGAGGCGTGGTGGCGGACAAGTCTCGAAGCGGCCCTGGCGCGTCGCGAGGGGATCGCCGATGCTCGGACGAACGGGATTCGGCTCCTCAACGGCGAGAGCGACGGCTGGCCTGGACTTGTCCTCGACCGCTACGATACCACCCTCGTCGTGAAACTTTACAGCCCGGCCTGGCTTGAGCGGCTCGAAATGGTGAAGGAGATTTTTCTCGACCGCCTCGGACCTGAGCGACTCGTTCTGCGGCTCAGCCGCAATCTCGAGGAGAAGGCGGGCGAATCGGGTCATGCAGACGGCACGATTCTTCACGGACCTCCGCTCGAAGGGCCGGTCGTTTTTCTCGAGGGGGGATTGCGTTTCGAAGCCGATGTCTTGAAAGGGCAGAAGACCGGCTTCTTTCTCGATCAGCGCGAAAATCGGAGACGGATCGGACAACTCGCGAAGGGGCGCGACGTCTTGAATGCCTTCAGTTTCACGGGCGGTTTTTCCCTGCACGCCGCGCGGGGCGGTTCGAATTCAGTGACCGATCTCGATCTCAGCGCGCACGCCCTCGAGGCGGCGGTGCGGAATTTCTCCCTCAATCGCGAGGACCCGCAGGTGGCCGCGTGCCGGCATCTCACGGTGCAGGACGACGCCTTCGCCTGGATCGACCACATCCGCGATGTTTCCTACGATCTCGTCATCACCGATCCGCCCTCGCTCGCGAAACGCGAGGTCGAGCGCAACCGCGCGATTCAGGCCTACGGTCGGCTGAATGCGAATGCGATCCGCCTCCTGCGCGGAGGGGGCATCCTCCTCGCCGCCTCATGCTCCGCCCATGTCAGCGCGGACGAGTTTTTCGGAGCGGTGCGCCAGGCCGCAAGGCAATCGGGACGGCGTTTCGAGGAGATCGAAACCACGCAGCATGCCCCCGATCACCACGCGACCTTTCCCGAGGGGGAGTATCTGAAGGGGATCTACCTGCGCTTTGATTGACCTTTCGAACGGTATCGGTTAAAAGACGCCCCCATCATGAATCGTCGCCATTTCCTCCAGACTTCGCTTGCCTCTTTTCTCAGCGTCCCCGCCTTCGCCCTCGAGGCGGATAATCCCTATCGCAAGAACATCGGGATCCAGCTCTACACCCTGCGCGATCAGATCAAGGCCGACCTTCCCGGCACCCTCAAGGCCGTCGCCGCGGCCGGATACCGGCAGGTCGAGCCCTACGATGCTCCTGGCGCCAATTCGCTTGAAATGATCAAGGTCTCGAAGGATCTCGGCATGGCCGCGAACTCCTCGCATTTCGCCTGGGAATCCGTGACCGATCCGGACAAGGCGGGCGTAGCGCCCTTCGCTGAGATCCTCCAGAAGGCGAAGAATGCCGGGCTCTCCCACCTCGTCATTCCCTACCTCCACGCCGACACGCGCAAGACCGCCGACGACTACAAACGCCTCGCCGAGCGTTGCAACGCGGGTGCCGCTCTTGCCAAGGAAGCGGGCATCCAGCTCGCCTATCACAACCACCAATTCGAATTCCAACCGCTCGAGGGCGGCAAGTCGGGCTACGAGGTTTTCATGGCCGAGTTCTCGCCCGAGATGAAATTCGAGCTCGATGTCTTCTGGGTGAAGCTTGGTGGACTCGATCCGGTCGAGCTCCTCGGGAAGCTGAAGGGCCGTGTCTCGCAGATCCACCTGAAGGATCTCAAGGCCGGATTGACCCTGCCTCAATTCGGCAGCGTGCCGGCCGATGCCTTCAAGGAGCTCGGCCAGGGAATCATTCCGATGGAACCCATCATCGAAGCCGCCGCCCTCGCTGGAGTCGCCCACGCCCACGTCGAGCAGGATCAATCGCCCGATCCGGTGAAGAGCATCGGGATGAGCATGGACTATCTGAAGGGGCTTTGATCACCCCACCCCTGGCACTGCCCAGGGAATCCAACCCGCCCGCAGGATCGCGAGCAGCACGGTCACGACGACAGCGGCGAGCAGGGTCGAATAGAGCACCGCGGCGGCGGCGAAGCGTGCGTCGCCCCGGAACTCGTGCGCGAGGAGGGCGGCGTTCACCGCCGTTGGCGCGGCCGTGCCGAGGATGAGGATCGCGGCCGTTTCCCCGCGGAAACCGAAGGCCCAGGTCAAGGCGCAGGCCGCGAGCGGTCCGCCGACGAGACGGATGATCAGGGCGATCCCGAGATTTCCCACCGGCGCCGGAGGTTTGGTCTGCGAGAGCTGCACGCCGAGGGTGATGAGGGCGAAGCCGAGCAGTCCATCGGCGAGGTAGGTCAGGGGCGTCCACACGAAGATGACGTCCTCGAGCGGATTTCCGATCCCCCGGAGAACGAGGGCGAGGAGGATCGCGTAGGGCGAGGGCTGTTTGAGGATGGGCAGGAACCAGCCCTTTCGTTCGCTGCTGCCCGCATTCGCAAGAAAGACGCCGAGGGAGAAGCTCGTGAGATTCATCGTCGCGAGGACGAAGACCTGGATGACGGGGCCGAGGTCGGAAAAGGCGAGCGTCATCAGCGGGATCCCCCAGTTCCCGCAGTTGTAGATCATCGTGCTCAGCTTCATCGCGTAGCGCTGGCCGGGCGGTTGCTTGCGGATGGCGCAGGCGATCCAGCTCAGCGCTCCCATCGTGAGGATGACTGAAACGGTGAAGGCGACGACCTTCAGACCTATGATGGCGTTGAGATTCGAGGTCGAGAGCCGCACGAGGATGAAAGCGGGGACGAAGAGGTAGAGGTTCAGCTTCACCAGCGTCTTCAGGTCGAGCCCGAAGAGACGGTCGAGCCCCCAGCCGAGCCCGACGAGGGCAAGGATGGGCAGGGCGACATCGACAAAAATCTGAAACAACATCTCCCGCCGATCATCGACCGAACCACGATCACCGGCAAACAGGAAAAGCGACGGAGTCGCTGGAGGGGCGCGCTCCCGCGTGCCCGCCGGATCATCCACGACGTGAAGTTACCGCTTCGGCGGCGTCAGCAAATACGCCAGCAGATCGGCCATCTCCTCGACCGTCACCGTCGCTTCGAGACCCTCGGGCATGAGCGATTGTCCCAAACCCTTCATCGAGGCGACCTGATGGCGCGGGAAGGTCTTGTCGATCCCTCCCGGCATCCGCAGGGTGATCTCGGACGAATTTTCTGTGAGGATGAATCCCGTCGCGGTAGTGCCATCGGTCAGTTCGTAAGTGTAGGCTTGGTAGAGGGGAGCGACTTCGCGGTTCGGGTCGAGGATGTTGCCGAGCAGCGTCTCCGCCCCCGCCGAGGCAAAACTCGCGATGGGCGGTCCGAGCTGCATGCCCTCGCCCTCGTGCGATTTGTGGCAGGCGAAGCACGCCTTCATGAAGGCGAGTTTGCCCTTCGCCGGATCGCCCTTTTTCGCCAGCGCCGGCTGATAACGGGCGATCACGTCGCTCCGCTTCACGACCGGCGGCAACACCTCGTCGGCGAGCTTCTGCACGCCCGCATCCGCGTGGCGGCGGAGGTTTTCGATGAGGCTCGCGGGGGCAGCGTCGAGGGTCACGGTTTTGGCGCGGACCGCTTCGAGAAAGGTCGTCGAACTTTTCGCGCTCGCGAGGATGCGTCCGCCCAGCTCATCGCGGGCCGACGATTCGAGCTTCGCAAAACGTGCGATGAGAAAATCCAGATCGGAGATCGCGCCGACGAGCGCGGCTGCGAGGGCCGGATCGGCTTTGCCTGCCGCAAGCACCGCCTGCAGACGCGACGGTGAATCCGGCGT
Organism: Akkermansiaceae bacterium UBA5020; assembly: GCA_002396885.1. Lineage (GTDB taxonomy): Bacteria > Verrucomicrobiota > Verrucomicrobiia > Verrucomicrobiales > DEV007 > Arctic95D-9. Next base: position 125,167 of record DGXY01000007.1, on the reverse strand, counting down.
CGGCAAAAGGGCGAGGAGCCGCACCGCGGCGACGCGCGCAGCGGTGGTGGACGAGGCATCGGCGAGCAACGAGCCTGCCTGGTCCGTCAGTTGGGTCCAACGGGAGGAGGCGGCAAGTCCGCGCCAGTCGCCTTTCGATCGTGCCAGTCCGTCGCGCAGGCTCGAGAGCAGCTCGACGGTTCCCGCATCGGGCTTTCCGGCCGCGAGATCATCGGCCACTGTGGCAAGCAGCGCTGTGTCGTTCGCGCGTCCGATCATGCCCGCAAGCTGGGCTCGGAAGCCGGTCGACGTGGCACTTGCGGCCTTCCACGCGGCGGTGAGATCGGCGGGGGTGCGCAGGGAATTCAGCACCGTGGCTTCCATCCAGCGGTCGCCCGCGGCGGACTCGATCTGATCGAGTAGGGGAGTCTCCGAGGCGAGTCCGGCGGGAAAGGGCGCCACCGCCGGGACCGGATCGGCCGGCTTGCCGCGTTCGTAGAGAAGGCGGCAAGCCGTGGTGCGGTGCCAGTCGTTGGGGTGTTTTGTCAGGGCGACGAGTTCCTCGTCCGAGAGCGTACCAAGATCGGGAATCGCCGGACTCTGAAAACCTTCGGGCGCGATGCGGTAGATGCGACCGCGATCATTGCCGCTGTTGAGGTCGAGGTGTTTCTTGATCGGCTCGGGCAGCGACCAGGGATGCTCGATCACCTCGCGGTACATGTCGGTGACATAGAGGCAGCCATCGGGACCCGTCGTGATGCTCGTGGGGCGGAACCAGTAGTCGCTGCTGCGGAGAAACTCCGTCTTTTCCTCCGGATCGGGCCGCATTGCCACCGGCTGCACCGAGCCGGGCTGCGTCTTCACGATTTTGCGATGGATCAGATTGCTCCCGACATCGCCGGTGAAGGAATTGTCGCGGAACTCCGCGGGAAAGGCGTCGCCCCAATAGAGGTGCACGCCGGTGGATGCGACGAGGAAACCCGAGACGCGGCCTCCGCCCTCGACGATGCCTTTCACCACACCGGCGACCCGCCAGCGGGTCCTGACAATCCGCCAAGGTTCGTCCGGGCTGATGCGATGCACCGTGGGGGCCGGGCCATCGGCCGGGATGTCGACGAGCGGGGCGGGTAGACTGAACCACGGATTCGCTTTCACCTGATGTCGCTCGTAGGCGACCCAGACGAGATGACGCGAATTTGCGCAGACATAGCGGCGCCCGAGCGAATCATAGCTCATGCCATATTGCGCGGTGCCGCTTTCGGTGCGGAGATCGAGCAACTCGGGATCGAAGGAAAAGTCCGAACCGCGCACGTTCAAGGGAGCGATGGTGGGTTTGTCAGGACGGGTGATGATGCCGCCGTTTCCCGCCGTGGCCCCCCAGATGCGGTTGTCGGGACCCCATCTCAGACTATTGAAAAGGGCCTGCATGTTGAGCCGTTCCATCTCGCTGCCGAATCCGGTGAAGACGGTGCGTTCTTCGTCGCAGACTCCGTCGCCGTCGGTGTCCTTGAAGTAATAGAGGTCCGGCGAAGCACCGACGAAAACCCCGCCCTGGTAGCAGAGGATCGCGCTGGGCCACTTCAGCTTGTTTTTGAAGACGACGCTTTGGTCGAACTTGCCGTCGCCGTCCACGTCGGTGAGCAGGCGCACCTGGCAGACCTCATCGTCGCGGCGTTCCGAGTAGCCGACCATTTCGACGACATAAGCGCGGCCCTTTTCATCGAAGGCCATCGCGATGGGATCGACCACGGCCGGTTCGTGGGCGGCGAGGGTGAGATCGAAGCCCGGCGCGATCTCGAAGGTCGCGAGTGCATCGGACGGTTCTGTCGCGGGAGCGCGGGGGAATTCCTCCGCCGAGACCTCCGGTTCGGCCGGGGTTTGAGCGTGGAGGGCGGAAGTGATCGGAAAAACAAGCAGCCCTGCGGCGAGAAAGCGGGAGACGAGGATCTTCATGACGGCAGCTTCCAGAGTAAGGAGGAAACCCGGTCACGGGAAATGGCGGGATCAGGGAAAAGCGGGACGTGCTTGGGGAGGGGTGTGTGGGTTTTACTCAGTCATTGACCGACGCGATCACCACGGACGTTCCGGGCGTGGTTGCGGGCGGGTGGGGAGGGGAGACAACCCAGAAACGATTTGCCTCTCTACCCTTTCATCACCGAGCACGACGGGTCGACCTTCGTGGAGCAGCACGTCGCGGACACGCCCCGCCAAGCAATGGTGGATTGTCTCTAATCCGTTCCGACGTCGTTCCGTGGGAACATTCGGTGTCAGTTGGGAAATTGCCGTCCCCCTCGCCGGTCCACCGGCAAGATGCCGGTGCCACGTGGAACCGGCGTCCCGCCGGTTGAGGCGGGTGGCCAATCGGCCTCAAATCACAACTTCCCGATCGCCTCGAGAATTGCTCCCTGCGTCAAGATCCCGTCGCCGAAGCGGATCGGCTCCTTGCCCGCGTCGGACGGATAGAGCAGGTAAAATGGCACCCCGGCCCGGCCGAATTCGGCAAGGAGCTTCGTGATGCTCGGATCCTCGTTCGTCCAGTCGGCGGTGACGAAGGCGACGTTGTGATCCCGGAAGGCATTCTGAACCGCCTCGGTGTTGATCGCGACGCGTTTGTTGACCTTGCAGGTGACGCACCACTCGGCGGTGAAATCGACGAAGACGTGTTTGCCTTCGGCGCGGTGTTTCGCGATGACGTCGGCGATGTCGATCGTGTTCGCCGGAGGACGTTTCGCGGTGGCTTCCCAAGCGACGCCGAGGGCGAGAAGAAAAACGAGGAGGGCAGTGAGGCGGCCCTTCATCCGCGCCGGGGCGGGGCGCTCGAATCCGGTGAAACGGCCGAGGATCCATCCTGACAATGCCACCAACAGAACGGAGGCGAGGGCCCACTGGAGTCCGGCGGTGTCGAGTTGCTTCGAGAGCACGCCGGAGAGCCAGACGACGACCGCGAGCATGGGGAACCCCATGAACTGCTTGAAGGTCTCCATCCACGCGCCGGGGGCGGGGAGGACGTCGAGCAGTTTCGGAAAGATCGCGAAGAGGAAATAGGGTGCGGCGAGTCCGAGTCCGAGGGTCGTGAAAACGAGGAACATGATCGGAGCCGATTGCGCGAGGGCGAAGCCGATCGCCGGGGCCATGAGGGGCGCGGTGCAAGGGGTGGCGAGGAGCACGGCGAGGGCACCGCTCCAAAAGCTGCCGGCGTAGCCAGATTTGTTCGCGAGATCGCCGCCGACCGCGGTCATGGAGGCCCCGATTTCAAAGACGCCGAAAAGGCTCATCGCGACGAGGACCATGATGACAATGAGCCCGATGACGACACCGGGAAACTGGAGCTGGGCCCCCCAGCCGACCTCGCCGCCGCTCGCGGACTTGATCACGAGCATCATGATCGTGAGGGCCCAGAAGAAGACGAGAATGCCGAGGGCGAAGGTCGCGGAGTGGGCGAAGACCTTCTTCCGGTCCTCGCCGGCTTGCCCGACGAAGGACATCACCTTCAGTGAAATCACGGGAAAGACGCAGGGCATCACGTTCAGGATGATCCCGCCGAGGAAGGCGGCGAGGAGCACGCCGAACAGTCCGCCGCCAAAGGGAAGCTCCTCCGGAGTGGCGGTGGAGGGCGAGGTGGTTTCGGGTGTTTTGTCAGGATCGGCGGTCGACGTTCCCGGATCGGTCGCGGCGACACCGCTCGTGGAAAGGTCGAAACCGGTCTTCTTCCCGGGCACCTCGACGGCGAGGACTCCGGCGAAATCGGCGGGCGAGGCAGTGAGGGATTCGTGTTTGGGACTGGAGATCGTGACGGTTTCGCCCGCGACGGTGATGGCGGGATCGGCGAAAGGATCGAGGACCTGGTTCTTAAGAGGATGGAAGGCGAGTTTGGCTCCCTCGGGGATGGATCCCGCAGGAAGGGTCGCCGTGAGGACGACATTTCCTCCCTCGAGCGCGACCTTCATCGGTGTGGTGACGGGCTGGGGCAGTCGGGAAACGGCGGAGGCGATCGCGGTGGCCTCTGGCGAAGGCGCGGCGGCGGAGCCGACCTCAAGGGCGATGGAAAGATCAGCCTTGCCCGGGACGCAGGTGTTGGGGTCACACATGAGCCAGCCCGCCTTGCCCGAGAGGGTGATTTTTTGTCCGGGTGTCAGGGTCGCGGGTGGCGTGATCGTCATGGGATGGATCACGGAGGTCTCGTAGCCGAAGCCCGCCTCCTTCACCCCGAAGCCGTAGTCGGTGATGAATTTTTTCGGCACGGGAAACTGGAGTGGACCGGCCGTGAAACCCTCGGGGAGGGTGAGATTCAGCGAGGTGGGGATGCCGGTGTCGCCCGGGTTCGCCCAGTAGGTGTGCCAGGTGCGGTCGATCGTGAACTGGAGCCCGAGGGTGAAGGGCACGCCCGGTTGGATCGTCGAAACGCTCGCGACGAGGCGGGCCTCGACGTTCTTGTCCCGCACGGGCGTCGATTGGGAGAAAGCGGGCCCGATGAGGAGTCCGGCGAGGGCGAAAAGGGGAAGGCGGAGCGAAGCCATGGGGGTGAGACGTCTGAGACCGGAGCACCTTAACGTTCCCGCGGGGAAATGCGATACTCAAGTGACGCTTGTGCGGAGACGTCGATCCGGGCATACTCCTGCCATGAAACTCCCCGCCCTGTTTGCCCTGCTGCTTTATTCCTGCGTTTTCGCCCACGCCCAGGACGCGCCCAAACCGAAGGAATATCCTTTCGGCCCCGACTCGGAGCGCAAGGAGGGCGTGCCGCAGGGGAAGGTGACGAAGCAGGTCTGGAAAAGCACGGTCTTTCCCGGCACGATCCGCGAGTATTTCGTCTACGTGCCTGCCCAATACAATCCGCAAGGCTCGGAGAAGGCGGCGGTGATGATTTTCCAGGATGGACACGCCTACGTTGATGAAAAGGGACAAGTGCGCGTGCCGGTGGTGCTCGACAATCTCATCGCGGCAAAGGAACTGCCGGTCATGATCGGGATCTTCATCAATCCGGGCTGGTTCGCGGAGGAGCTGAAGGAAGCGCAGAAATGGAAGGCACCCCAGGGCGTGGGGAGCAACCGATCGGTTGAGTATGATTCGCTCGACGCGAAGTATGCGGAGTTTCTCGAGAAGGAAATCCTCGCCGAGGTCGGCAAGACCCTGCGCCTCACCGACGACCCCGACCAACGCGCCATCTGTGGGATGAGCTCGGGCGGGATCTGCGCCTTCACCGTGGCGTGGGAGCGGCCCGATCTTTTCCGCAAGGTCCTCAGCCACATCGGCAGCTTCACGAACATCCGCGGCGGGCACGTCTATCCCTCGCTCATCCGTAAGACGGAGAAAAAGCCGCTCCGCGTCTTCCTTCAGGATGGCTCGAACGATCTCGACAACGAGCACGGCAACTGGCCTCTCGCCAATCGTGAGATGGCCGCGGCGCTGAAGTTCGCGAGCTACGATTATGAGTTCGTCTTCGGCGAGGGCGCCCACAACGGCAACCATGGCGGCGCGATCTTTCCCGATTCGATGCGGTGGTTGTGGCGGAAGTGAGGCGGCGGAGCAACGGAGGAAGCTTGCTCACCGTCGTGGTCGTCCGGCATCTCCGACCGGAACGAGATTCTGCGTGCCCAGAGCGGCGAGGGCAACGTCGAAGACGGAGGCGAAGGCATTCCGGTTCATGGGTGAGGATCGCGACATTGGCACTCGCCCGCCAAGATGCGGCATGTGACGTTTTCTTCAGTTTCGGAACGTGCTATGGGAACTGAATTGTGGTTCTGTTAGGAATGGCGTGTTTTTGGTGAAATTTCCGTTGCTTGGCATGCGGCTTCGATCCTGTCGGAATCGTTGCACGCAAGGTTTTGGAAATCTCGGGAATCGGTGTGAAAGAGAGCGCGCCCCGAAGTCTCTTCCAACCATCCACCGTTCCAAACCGCCATGAAGAATCCATTGTTCCACTTCACCACTCAGGCCTTCAGGCGATTCGCCGGCCTCATTGTCACCGCGATTTTCGCTTTGTTAGCCCCTTGCCTCCAGTCCGCACTAATCATCACCGAGATTCAGTCCAGTCAGGCTTCGACCGGGAAAAACGATTTTTGGGAGCTCACCAACATCGGAGCCGAGGCCGTGAATCTCGGCGGCTGGAAGTGGGATGATGACAGCCGCAATCCCGCCGATGCTGCAGCCGTGACGATTCCCGCAGGCACCACGATCGCTCCCGGGGAATCCATCGTCTTCACCGGTCTCTCCGCAGCGACCTTCCGGACCTGGTGGGCGATCGCATCGACGGTGCAGGTGGTCAGCACGGGTGCGGCTCCGGGTCTGGGAACCAACGACGCGGTGGCTCTCTTTGACTCGGGGGGCACTGAGCGCGCGTATCTCAGCTATGCGGCGGGTGGCTTCACGAAATCTGACGGAGGGGCATCCACCGGTGGTCAAGCGGGTGCTTCCGCAGGTGGCTCCGGGACGGCGTCGGTGATCTGGGATCCGGTCCACGGCACTACCGCCCGTCGCTACCGTGCCGCGGTGGCCGGAAACACGGGTGCCTTCGCGTCGGCGGAAAATGCTTCGGATGTCGGATCGCCCGGCGTGAGTGGCTTTGTCACGAGCGGTGGTGGATCCGTCCTGCTGACGATCGGCGCGACTCCCTCGACCTTTTCCGAGAACGCCTCGAACCCTGCCTCCGTCGGTTCCGTGACTCGCTCCGGATCGACCGCGGGATCGCTGCAGGTGACCCTCTCGTCGAGCGACACGACCGAAGCCACAGTGCCGGCTTCCGTCACGATTCCGGACGGCCAAGCCTCGGTCAATTTCGACATCACTGCGGTGAACGACAGTTTCCCTGATGGCAGCAAGACGGCCACGATCACCGCGACCGCGACCGGGGCGACGCCGGGCACGCTCGACCTCACCGTCCAGGACGATGGCGATGTGCTCGACACCTCGTTCCTTCTCACGGAAGTCCAATCCAACCAGTCGGTGGGCAAGCCGGCCACTGCGAATGACTTCTGGGAACTCACGAACATCGGGGCGACGACGAAGGATATCGGAGGCTATTCTTGGCATGACAGTGGTCGCAGCGCTTCCTCGGCCCAGGCTTACAAGCTTCCTGCGGGGACGACCATCGCTCCCGGTGAGTCGGTGATCTTCACGGCGGCACCTGCGGCGGATTTCCGCGCGTGGTGGGGCATTTCGTCCTCGGTGCAGGTCTTTCAAAGCGTCGGCGCGCCGGGCTTGGGGCAGAATGACGGAATCTCCTTCTTCGATGCCCAGCAAAATGAATTGTTCTTCTTCAGCTATGGAATCGGCGGCTTTACCCGGGAGAATGGCACTGCCTCCGCGGGAGGCCATGCGGGTCCGTCGGCGGGTGGCTCGGCCGAGTCGCAGTCGCTCGTCTGGGTGACGTCTTCGGGCACCGCTAGCCCGCGCTACACCGCTTCGAACGGCACAAACCTTCGCACCTTTTCCGCGGTCGCTCCTGCCACCGATCTGGGCTCTCCCGGCATCGGTGTGGTCCGCACTGTGAGTCTCTCAGACAACACGACGGCGGAGGGCAATAGCGGAACGACGGTTCTCCCGCTCACCGTGACCCGCAGCGATACCGCGACGGCCTTCACCGTGGACTACGCCGTCACCGGGGGCAGTGCCACTTCCGGAACGGACTACGTGACCCTCGCCGCCGGCACGCTCACCTTCACTGCCGGGGGTGCCGCGACCCAGACGATCGATCTGACCGTCAATGGCGACATCGAAACCGAGATCGACGAAACGGTCGTCGTGACCCTTTCCAATCTCGCCAACACCGTCTCCGACACCGTCATTGGACGCGCTTCCGGGACTGCGACCATCATCAACGACGATATCGTCGTTCCTTCCCTGACCCTGCGGGTGGGTGGCAGCACGATCGCGAGCGGTGCGGTCACGACCCTTCGCGTCGCCGCGACCGGCTATCCCGAGCCGACCCTCCAGTGGTATCAGGGCAGCAAGGGTGACACCAGCAATCCCATCGCGGGTGCGACCTCGGCCAACTTGCTGACCTCGGCGCTTACGGGATCGACGAATTTCTGGGTCCGCGCGAGCAACGCCGGCGGTGACTCCGACAGCGACACGATCACCGTCGATGTCGTCGCCCCGGTCACCTCCGTGGATCTTTCGAATTATGTCAGGGTCGGCCGCCATCGCCTCCCCGAGCCTCTTCTCACCGCTCTGCCAGCCGGCACGCCCACCCACAACCTCCTTTGCCAGGAGGCGTCAGGCGTCGCCTACAACTGGGACACCGACACGCTCTTCGTCGTCGCCGACGGCGGCCGCTCCGTCACCCAGGTTTCGAAGACCGGTGTGCTCATCGACACGATGACCCTGGCGCTGGGTTCCAGTCCGCAGGGAACCGAGTTCTACGACATCGAGGGCGTTACCTACGTCGGTGGCGGCCAGTTCGTGATGGCGGAGGAACGCGACCGCCAGCTCGTGAAGTTCACCTATGCCGCGGGCACCACCCTGACACGTGCCCAAACGCAGTCGGTGAAGATCGGCACCTTCGTCGACAACACCGGCACCGAGGGTCTTTCCTACGATCCGCTCACGAGCGGCTTCGTCGTCCTCAAAGAGATCAGCCCGATCGGCATTTTCCAGACGACGGTGGATTTCGCCGCCGGAACCGCCTCGAATGGTTCTGCCACGACCGTGAACTCGACCGATCTCTTCAGCCCTGCCCTTCTCGGCATGACGGATGTGGCGGATGTCTTCGCGCTCTCCCTCCTTCCCGGGACGGCAGGCCAGCCGCAGCAGCCGAACCTCATCGTCTTGAGCCAAGAGGATGGCAAGCTCGTCAACATCGATCGCAGTGGCGTCATCTCGAGCACCCGCCAGCTTTTCTCCGATCCGGGCAACCCGCTCTCGGTCGCGGGCCAGCAGCACGAGGGCGTCACCATGGATGCCGCCGGTTTCCTCTACATCGTCAATGAAAACGGCGGTGGCGGGATCGACTTCCCCGAGCTCTGGGTCTACGCGCCGGCCACCGCGCCGAACGCCGCGCCCACCGGACTCTCGGTCAACGGAGCTGTCACCTCGGTCATCGAGAACTCAAGCACGTCTTCCCGCCTGCGGCTGGGCGAGCTCGTCGTGATCGATGACGGCCTCGGCACGAACGTTCTCAGCCTCGCGGGCGCGGATGCCGCCTTCTTCGAATTGGAGGCAAACACGCTCTACCTGAAGTCGGGCACGATCCTCGACTTTGAAACCAAATCATCCTACCAGGTCAACCTCCAGGTCGATGATGCCACGCTCGGCACCACTCCCGATGCGACCGCTCCCTTCACCCTGAATGTGACCGATCAGGATCCCGAGACACCTCCGCCGCCGGCCCTCCTCATCACCGAAGTGGCACCCTGGTCGAGCGGCAACAGTGCCGTCGGGGCCGACTGGTTCGAGGTCACCAACATCAGTCCGGATGCGATCGACATCTCCGGCTGGAAGGTTGATGACAGCTCGAAGGTCTTCGGCTCCGCGGCAGTCCTGAACGGGATCTCCAGCATCGCGCCGGGCGAGTCCGTTATCTTCATCGAGACAGCCGATCTTTCCGGCAAGGCTGCCCTGTTCAGGAGCAACTGGTTCGGTTCGAATCCTCCCTCCGGTCTCCAGATCGGCAGCTATTCGGGAACCAGCCTCGGTCTGAGCACAGGCGGTGACGCGGTCTGGCTCTTTGATGCCATCGGCCAAGTCCGTAGCGGCATCACCTTCGGTGCCTCCCCGTCCGGTCCGTCCTATCCGACCTTCGACAACACCGCCGGCCTCAACGGCGTCGCGGTTTCAAAGCTGAGCGTGGTTGGCATCCATGGAGCCCTCCCTGCCTCCGGAGCAGTGACCGAGATCGGCTCGCCCGGTTTCGCCGCCCCCGGATTGCTCCGTGTTACCGAGGTCGCTCCCTGGTCGAGCGGCAACAGCCCTGTCCTGGCCGATTGGTTCGAAGTGACGAACGTGGGAGCGCGCGTTGTCAGCCTCGCCGGCTGGAAAATGGACGACAGCTCGGAGTCGCCTCTCGGCGGCGCTGTCGCTCTCAATGGCATCGCCGCAATCGCTCCGGGTGAATCGGTCATCTTCCTCGAAACCGAAACGGTGGCCACGACCGTCGCCGCGTTCCGTTCCAACTGGTTCGGAGCGAATCCGCCTGCCGGGCTCCAAGTCGGAACTTATTCCGGCAGCGGTATCGGTCTCAGCTCGGGTGGTGATGCAGTGAACCTCTTCGACCCGGCCAACGTGCGTCAGGCGAAAGTTACCTTCGGGGCTTCGCCGACGGCGGCTCCTTTCGGCACCTTCGACAACTCGGGGGTGACGGACAATGCCGCGATCACTCTGTCCAGCGCCGCGGGTGTGAATGGCGCGTTCACCGCCACGAACAGCTCGATCGAGGTCGGTTCACCGGGTGTGCTTGTCTTAACGATCACTCCGACGGTCACGGGTGGCATGGGCGGTTCGGTCACGGGTGGTGGTTCGCTGCCGGTCGGATCGGCCGTGGCGTTTGTCGCCGTTCCCGACTCCGGATACGAATTCGTCCGGTGGATCGTCAATGGAGTTCCGTCTTCCGTAACCGCGACAACGCTGAATCTCGCTGTAACAGCGGGGCTTCAGATCGAGGCGGAGTTTGCGAGGACCAACTTCACCCTTCAACTCCTCCACTTTGCCGACGGGGAAGCGGGGCTGCTCGCCTCGCAGACAGCACCGAACCTCGCGGCCCTGGTGGACGCGTTTGACGGCACCCATGCCAACACCATCATCCTCGCTGGTGGGGACAATTACATCCCTGGTCCCTTTGCGGCGGCCGGGACCGACGCGGCGGTGGCGGCGACGCACAACAAGGGTAACAACCCCTTCGCCGCCGACATCGAGATCCACAACCGCATCGGGGTGCAGGCCTCGACGGTGGGTAACCACGAGTTCGACTTCGGGACCAATGCGTTCTCCGACGCGATCAACGACACGAACTTCCCGTATCTCTCGGCCAATTTGAACTTCTCCGGTGATTCCGGAATCAGTGCCCGCTACCAGGAGACGGTCGGAGTCGGTGGTCTCGAAGAGGCTTCGACACTCACCAAAAAGGTCGTTCCCTCCGCGGTGATCACCGTGAACGGCGAAAAGATTGGTCTGGTCGGAGCGACGACTCAGATCATCGAAACGATCTCCTCCACCGGAGGAGTTGAAGTGAAAGGCTTCACTGGCGATGGCTCCGAGAGCAATGACATGGCGCTTCTGGCCGGCCAGCTGCAGCCCGTCATCAACGACCTGACCGGTCAGGGAGTGAACAAGATCGTGTTGATGGCCCACCTCCAGCAGATCACCTTGGAGCAAGAGCTCGCGCCGCTGCTGACCGGAGTGGACATCGTGTTGGCCGGGGGTTCGAACACCCGACTGGGGGATGCCGACGACGTGGCCGTGGCCTTCACCGGGCACGCCGCTGATTTTGCCGGGAGCTATCCGATCCTGACCGCAGGTGCGGACACGAAGCCCGTGCTCATCGTCAACACCGACAACGAGTTCACCTACCTTGGCCGATTGATCGTCGACTTTGATCCCAGCGGTGAAATCGTCACCGGTGCCCTGGCGGGCCGTGTTTCGGAAAACGGCGCCTACGCCGCGACCGCCGCGAACGTCGCCGCCGCGTGGGGGACGACCGAAGCGAACCTTGCCACGACGGCCTTCGCGGTCGGGACCAAGGGAGCGGGTGTGAAGCAGATCACCGATGCGGTGCAATCCGTGATCGCCTCCAAGGATGGCGACGTGAAGGGCTACACCAACTTCTACCTGGAAGGGGAGCGCAACTTCGTGCGCAATCAGGAGACCAACCTTGGCAACCTGAGTGCCGACGCCAACGCCTTCAAGCTGGCTGGGGCCGCGGGAGCAAGCCTGCCCATTGTCTCCTTGAAAAACGGAGGCGGGATCCGTGCCGCGATTGGAGCGGTCGACGTGGTCAGTGGAGCGAAGAACCCGCCCTTGGCCAATCCCTCGGCCGGGAAAGCCGCCGGCGGGGTGTCCCTGCTCGACATTGAGAACTCGATGCGCTTCAACAACCGTCTCATGGCCTTTGAGACCACGCCCACGGGGCTCAAGGCGATCCTTGAGCATGGAGTGGCGTTGTTGGGCAGCCAGGGACGCTTCCCGCAGGTTGGGGGTGTGTCTTTTGCCTACGATCCGGCGCGACCCGCCGGAGACCGCATCACGAGGATCTCATTGATCGGGGAGGGAGGACAACTGCGCGACGCGGTCTATGACGGGACCTTCTCGCCGTGGGCGCCGCCGGTGATCCGCTTGGTCACGGTCAGCTTCATTGCCAACGGAGGGGATAGCTACCCGACGAAAGCCAACGGGACGAACTTCCGCTACCTCCTCGACGACGGCACCCTTGGTCCCATCCTTGATCCCACGCTGGACCTCACGATCGCGCCGTCGCTTCCCGGCAACGCGATGGGAGAACAGAAAGCCCTCATCGACTTCATCGCCGGACGGCACGCGACGCCTGCGACGGCTTACGATGTGGCCGACACCGCCCCTGTGGACGATCTGCGCATTCAGAACCTGTCGGTCCGAAGCAACGCGGTGCCCTACGACCTGACCCTCAGCCTGGGAGGCAACGGGACGGGAGGCCTTGGTGGAGTGAGCATTGGAGGAGGCGGGCGTCAGGGGATCCGGTTTAGCCTTGGGGCGCGTCGGGTGGTGGTGATTGGCAGCAGCGGAGGATCCGGGTTGAGTGCGGAGGTGCTTGACGCGGGCGGAGCGGTCGTGGGCAGTTACAGCGGGAGCGGAGAGATTGCGCTGAACGTGGAGCTGGGAGCGGGAGATTACCTGATCCGAGTGAGCAACGGAGGAAGCGCGACGAGAGTGATCGGGTTGGCCGTGGATGCGAGCGGCGTGCCCGCGCCCAAACCCGACCTTGCGGTGGGACGGACGCTGGGGACGCTGGTCGGGGAAGAAGCCTACGGAGCGGCGTCGACCCAGCAGCGTGCGGAGACGACGCGGACGCTGGCGCCGGTGCGCTCGGTGGTGGCGGCTTGGAACCGAGGGGGCGGCAGCGAGGTGTTGGTGCTGCGTGCGACCAAGGACGCGAGCGACTTCCGGACGACGTATGTGAGCGGAGGGGCGAACATCACCGCGGAGTTGTTGTTGGGCCGCTATGAGACGGCGGCGCTGACGGCAGCGGATGGCCCTGCGGTGATCCAATCGACGGTGGTGCCGAGCCAGACGCTGAGGCAGCGTCAGGTGGTGATGACGTCTGCCGGTCCTGGCCGGAGGCCGATCCCGCGGACCGTTGTGACGATCCTCAACCGGACCAACCTCGTGGAGATCCGGGCCAACGCGAAGAGCGACGCGACGCTGGTCGACGCCGTGCAGATCCGGGTTTCGACCCGGTGAGCAGAGCTCCAAGACCAAGTTTCGAAAGAGCCAAGGGGGGGCAAACCTCTCTTGGCTCGTTCGTTTGGCCCGTTTGGCCCGCTTCTCAGCCCCTCAACTGCCCGTCCCCGAAAGCGAGGTATTTGTAGCTGCAGAGTTCTTCAAGCGCCATCGGGCCGCGGGCGTGGAGCTTGTCGGTGCTGATCCCGATCTCGGCACCGAAGCCGAATTCACCACCGTCGGCGAAGCGGGTCGAGCAGTTCCAGAAGACGCAGGCGCTGTCGATCTCGAGCTGGAATTTCGCGGCGGCGGCGGCGTCGCGCGTCACGATGGAGTCGGTGTGGTGCGAGCCATAGCGATTGATGTGGGCGATCGCGGCGTCGAGGTCATCGACGATCTTCGCGGAGAGGATGTAGTCGAGGTATTCGGTGGTCCAGTCGGCTTCGTTGGCAGGGATGACCGACGCTTCGCCGGCAAGAGCGCGGAAGGCCTCGTCGCCTCGCACCTCCACGCCTTTTGCGGCGAGAGCCGCGACGATGCGGGGAACAAAGGTCGAGGCGGCTCCGCGATGCACGAGGAGGGTCTCGGCAGCGTTGCAGACCGAGGGCTTCTGCGTTTTGGAATTGATCGTGATCGCCTCGGCCATATCGAGGTCGGCGTCTTGGTCGACGTAGACGTGGCAGATGCCGTCGTAGTGTTTGATCACCGGCATGCGAGCCATGCTTACGACCGCCTCGATGAGGCTGGCGCCGCCGCGTGGAATGATGAGATCGAGCCATTGGTCCATCTCGCAGAGGTGGCGCACGCTCTCGCGATCGGTGAAGGGGATGAGCTGGATGCTGTGATCGGGCAGTCCGGCAGGCGCACCGCCTTCCTGCAAGGCGGCGGCGATGGCGCGGTTTGAATGGATCGCTTCCTTGCCGCCGCGGAGGATGGTGGCGTTGCCGGTCTTGAAACAGAGCACCGCGGCATCGGCGGTGACGTTGGGACGGCTTTCGAAAATGATCCCGATGACGCCGATGGGCGTGCGTTTTTTCACGAGGCGCAGCCCATTGGGCCGGGTCCATTCGCGGAGGATCTCGCCGGTGGGATCGTGCAGGGCGGCCACTTCGCGGATGCCGTTCGCCATCGCCGCGATGCGGGCGGAGTCGAGGCGGAGGCGATCCTGCATCGCCGCGCTGAGCCCGGCCTCGGTCGCGGCGGTCAGGTCGAGGGCATTGGCCGCGAGGATTTCCGGCTCGCGTGCGACGAGGGCCTCGGCCATCGCGAGGAGGATGGCGTTTTTCTCCGCCGTGGAGAGTTTGGTGAGGGCGTGGGAGGCGGCACGAGCCTGTTCGCCCATGCGGCGCACCTCGCGTCCGATGTCGTCCGAAGTCATGGAAGGAGGGAGGTCAGGAGGAAAGGGGAGTCGTCTTTGCTTTGGCTTGGAAACGGGTCGCGAGGCCGCGCCCTTCGACGAGTTCGGGGAGTTGCTCGGGCTTGAGGCCGCTCGCGATGAGAGTCTCGATGCCCGAGTTCACCGCCGCCTCGACCGCGCGGAGTTTGCTCGCCATCCCGCCGACAGAGAGGGCGCCTTTTTCATCGCGGGCGAAATGGAGGACCGTTTCGATGTCCTCGACGTGGTGGATGATGTCGTCCTCCGAGATGGAATCGGGACCGGTGAGGCCCGGAACGCTCGTGAGGAGGATGAGCATGTCGGCCTCGACGAGGCGGGCGACGATGGAGGAAAGGGTGTCGTTGTCGCCGACCTTCAGCTCGTAGACGGAGACCGAGTCGTTCTCGTTCATGATCGGGACGACGCCGCGATGGGCGAGGATCGCATTCAGGGTGGCGAGGACGTTGCCGCTGCGACGTTCGTCCTGAAGATCCTCATGGGTGACGAGGAGTTGGGCGACGTTCAGACCATGATGCTCGAACTGGCTTTCGTAGAGATGCATCAGGCGCGCCTGTCCGGCGGCCGCGCAGGCCTGGAGCATCTCGATCTCGGTGGGGCGCTGGGCGAGGCCGAAGGCAGGGATGCCCGCTCCGACTGCGCCCGAAGAGACGACGATGACCTCGTGTCCCCCCGCGTGGATGTCGGCGATGGCCTGCGCGAGGCGGGCGATCATGGCATGGTGGATGCCGCCCCCGGCGTTGCGGGTGAGGACGCCGGTGCCGATTTTGATGACGATGCGTTTGCCGGTGGTCGAGGCCATGGGAAGAGGCGCCGCCGGGGTCGAAAAGCCCGGTTTTTCGGCGGGCGGGACGATAGGGCCTCGGCCGGGGGGTGTAAAGGGCCGTTTCGGGAGGCGGGACGGCTCGATGCGCCCCGGCGAGCTTCGTACTTGCGCAATGCGCCGGATGACCGCATCTTAAACGTCTTGCGGATACCCCGGGCCCCGCGCCCGATCCCGCCGCGACGCACCCATAGTAAAATGGATATTACGTTGGCCTCCGAAGCCGAAGGTTCAGGTTCAATTCCTGATGGGTGTATTTTCCGGTGATCACACCGTGCGGCTCTTCGGCCACATCAAGTCTCGGTGGGCGATTTGGGAGCGGCTTGTTCCCCGCTCCGACTCAGGCAAGCGCTCCATTAACGTGCTCGACATTCCGTTCGAGCCGAGAATGTTCAGAGTAAGAATGATTTGCCAATGTTCATGAATTCGATTATGTTCACGGGTGCGTGAACATTGCAATTTGAATGAACGCGAAACTCTCCGCTACCGCCCTTGAGCGCGCTCTCGTCGTCCGGCTGCGCGACTTGCTCGGCAGTGTTGATTGGTTGCGCGGCCCCGAGGTCGAGCCGCTCGACTCGAGTAAAGAACGCGGCTTCGATCTGCTCGCCAAGGTGCCCCTGCCAGAGGGAGGCGTGGCGGCCCTCTGTGTGGAATGCAAGATGGAGATGCGTCCGAGCAGCTTTTCCATGCTCGCGAAGCGCGAGTTTAAACCGGGTGGTAGGCCGAAGGTGATCGTGCCAGTGCTGGCCCTGCCATGGGTCTCGCCGCGTGTGGCGGAGCTTTGCCAGGAGCACGGCTGGAGCTGGTACGATCTGGCAGGGAACTGCCGCATCGATGTGCCCGGCCTGCTGCACCTGAGTCACACCGGCAATGCCCCGGTCCATGTGCGCTCACGCCCGACCGCGAATCTGGGCACGAAGGAAGCAGGGCGGGTGGTGCGGGCTTTGCTGACTCCCTGTTACGGGACGGATCACGAGTGGACGCAGCGCGCCCTCAACCTGCATTGCCATCCGAATGTCAGTCTCGGGCTCGTGAACAAGGTGGTGCGCCATTTGCGGGACGAGGGTTATCTTGAGCCACTACCGGGTGGACGCTTCAAGGTGAAGGAACCTGCGAAGCTCCTCATGGCTTGGCGAGACGCCTACCGCTTCGACCAACACGAACGCCTCGGTTATTTCACGCTGTTGCAAGGAAAGGCGCTACAAAGGGCGTTGGGAAAGTTTCATGTGGAAACGAGCCTGTGTGCCTATGCGGCATTTTCGGCGGCAGACCAACTTGCTCCACATGTGAGACAGCCGAAAACGTGGCTCTACTTGATGAGCCGTGATCTGGAACGGTTTGCGGAGATGGCTGATGCGAAGCAGGTGGACTCTGGCGGGAATCTCGAGGTGCTGGTAACATCAGATGAGGGTGTGTTCTTCCAGCCTGAGTACAAAAAGGGCGCCTCCGAACCGGAGATGCCTTCTACCAGCTTCGTGCAGACGTATGTGGACCTCTGGCACTGCGGCGGGCGCGGTCGGGAAGCAGCTGAGGCCCTGTTCAACCAACGCCTCAAACCTCTCTGGCAATTCGTCGGCCCCAACACATGAGCCCCGAACCCCGGCAGCGCGACGAATACGGCCAGCGGCAGATCGAAGCGGCGCACCGCGTGCTGGTGGATCTCGGACAGGTGCACGCGTCCTTCAAAGACAGCCTCGTGGTCGTGGGCGGCTGGACGCCGGATCTACTGCTGCCGGATGCCGAGGAGCGGCACATCGGCAGTATCGACGTGGATCTGGCGCTGGATGCGAGCAAACTCGGTGCAGGCCTCTATGCCGAATTGATCCAACTGCTTTTGGATACAAGACGCTACCGGACGGGAGAGAAGGAATTCCAGCTCGCGGTTGAGGTCGATCTGGAAGATGGCGGGAAACCGGTGCTGGTGGAGGTGGACTTTCTCGCCGCGCAGAACGTGAAGTGGAAGAAGAACAAACCGAAGCTTTTGGAGGGATTCCGGGTTCTGACAGCGGAGGGCTGCAATGTGGCCTTTCATGCTCCCGTCGAGATCACGATCCCCGGGCGGAACGTGCGCGGTGCCGCCAACACGGTGCACATGCGGGTGGTCCCGCTCGCGGATTTCGTGTTGATGAAAGCGCACGCCATCGGCGGACGCGACAAACCGAAGGATGTCTACGACCTGTGCTACGCGGTGGAAGGGTATCCGGGGGGATTGGAAGCTCTCTCGACGGACTGGAGCGGACGTCTGTCGAACAGGGATGTGGCGAGAGGCGTCGAGATTTTGAGGGAGAAATTCCCTGGAGTAGAGGCATTTGGCCCACAGCAACTGGTGGAATTCCACGACTCATCGAATCCCGACGAGCGGGCGATGCAGGCCCGACGTGCCTTTGAGCTGGTGAATCGGCTTCTGGGCTTGCTCAATTCGGCCTGATTCGGCTGAGCCGCACTCAATTCCACTTCAAGGCAGTTTCTTTCCGGAAATCTCAACGCGGTGTTCCGGAAGATCGCTGCGCTTTGGTTAGCCAGTTTGGTCGTGGGAGTCGGGATCGCAGAAGCAGGTGTGTTCGACAGCCGGTCTTCGAGTTGAAGATGCGAAAACGCGATCCGGGAGAAAGTGGTCGGTCAAAGCGTCGACCTCACGCGAAAATCTCCATCACCGGCTTGCCCTTGCCATCTTGGGTCACGTAGAAGGGTCGGCCTTCGATCGTGAACTCGGTTTTCGGGCTGACGCCCATCGCGGTCATGATCGTGGCGTGGAGATCCTCGACGGTGACGGGATTCTCCACCGCGATGAGGGGACGTTCATCAGCGGTCTTGCCATAGACGAAGCCCTTCTTCACCCCGCCGCCGAACATCGCCACACTCGTGCCGCCGGTGAAGTGGCGGTGGAGACCGTAGTGCTTTGCCTCCTCGAGCGTGTCGCCCTTGTGCGCGGCCTGATCCTTCGCGCTCGAGCCGGGTTTGCCTTCGATGAGGGCGTCGCGGCTGAATTCGGAGGCGATGATGACGAGGGTGCGGTCGAGCAGTCCGCGCTCTTCGAGATCGAGGATGAGTTGGGCGATGGGACGATCCATCTCGGAGTGGAGCCGGTCGAGGGTGGCGTGGCCATCAGCATGGGTGTCGAAATGAAGGAAGGGCACGTATTCCGTCGTCACCTCGACGAAACGGGCGCCATTCTCGACGAGGCGGCGGGCGAGGAGACAGCCACGGCCGAAACGCGAGGTGTCGTAGATCTTGCGGACGGCCTCGGGTTCCGCGTTCAGGTCGAAGGCGAGGCGCTCCTTCGAGGCGAGAAGACGGTAGGCGTTATCCATCGACCGCATCAGCGATTCCTGCTGGTAATCGCTCGCGTAGTCGCGATGGGGGTTTTGATCGACGAGTTTGCGATACAATTTGTCGCGGTTCGCGAAACGTTCGGAGGTCATGCCCTCGGGCGGCTGCACGGATTTCGCGGCTTCCTCGGGGAAGGGCAGATTCATCGGACCGTATTCGCTGCCAAAGAAGCCAGCGGTGGTGAAGGCCTTCAGCTCCTCCTTCTCGCCGACGCCCTCGAGGCGCTGGCCGATGTTGATGAAGGGCGGCATGACCGGATTATTCGGACCCAAGACCCGCGCGAACCAGGCTCCGAGGTGGGGGCAGGCGACGGTCTGCGGTGGCACGTAGCCGGTGTGCCAGTGATATTGGTGGCGCGAGTGGAGGATGCTGCCGAGATCGGGCTGCACCGCCGAGCGAATCAGGGTACCGCGATCCATGATCTTCGCGATGTTCTCCATGCCCTGACAGATCTGCAAGCCATCGACGGCAGTGGGGATCGCGGGGAAGGTGGAGAGGACCGATTTCACCTCCATGCCCTTGGTAAAGGGGGCGTAGCGTTTCGGATCGAAGGTCTCCGGCGCGGCCATGCCTCCGGCGAGCCAGAGGAGAATGCAGGCGTCGGCCTTCGCCTCGGGATGCGCGATTTCCTTGCCGCGGACGATCTGCGGTTCGCCGGTCATCCATGCGGCGACGCCGGCGGCGGAGAGTTGCTTCAGGAAATCGCGCCGGATGATGGAATCGGGGGCGGAGGGGTCGAAGGGGAAGTTCATGACGGGGACGGCCTGATGCCGGTAAAAGGTGGGAAGTGAAAGGTAAAAGGTTTAACGAACCAGCAGATACTCCGGCATCATCCAGAGCGACCAGGTGAGGTCGGCGACGGCCTGGGGTTCCGGTTTTTCGCCAAGGACTTCTCGGAGGAGAGATTTCTCTTCCTCCGTTGGTAGTCTTGTCAGGGTGGAAAGATACAGTTCTTCGATGAGACGGTCGGGCGTTTTTCCGTGGGACGCGGCGAGCTTTTTGGCCCCGGCCTCGAGGGCTTTGGCGACGGTGGCGTCGTTGGAGAGGTCGATCGCCTCGAGGGTGGTGAGTTCGTTGGGACGCGAGGTGACGATCTGGTCGCGGTTGGGACGTCCGAGGCTGCGCATGAGGAAATCGCTTTTGACGAGGCCGGCCCGGACCATAAGGGGCGAGGTGACGGAGCAGGACGCCAGGGTCGTTCCCACCTGCGGATCGACCGCATTCGACCAGGCCGGCAGGGAGACGGGCACGACCTTCTCCCAAGTCAGCTCGAGGATCTTCCACTCGGCGGGTTTGTTGCCGGGAGGCATCTTGTTGGAAACGGTCCAGGTCTCGTCGGTGGCGATGACTTCGTCGGTGCCGTCGGTGTAGACAATGCGGAGCGCAGCGAAGGCACCGGCGGCATTGGGCTCCTTCAAGCCGTTTTCGGCGACGAGGAGGAGGCGGTTGATACCCTCGGCTTTGATCGTCACGGGAGTCGATTCGAGCTTCGACCAGTCTCCTCCCGCGAGGACCTGCTGGGCGTTTAGATAAAGGGTGAAGCTGTTGTCGGCCGAGGCGATCACACCAGCCGACTGCACTGCCTTGGCCGGTTTGAAATCCTTGCGCAGGAGGATCTTTTCGCCGCCCGGCGGTGGTCCGGCGGCGGCTGAAGGTCCCCAGATCCAGGTCGATTTCCGGGCGAGGCGGGCGGCGGTCTCGGGATCGCTTTTGCCGCGGATGACGGGCGCATCGAAGACCCGCGGCGCGGTGCCGGTGAGGCTCCACATCAGGTCGACGAACTGCTCGGCAGTGAGGCGCTTGGTGCGGGGGCCGGCGTAGATGTAGGATGCGGCTTCGTCCTCGCCCTTGGTCACCTCGGCGCGGCTGCCGTAGGCGGCGGAGGTGGCGATGAGGCGGAGGGTGCGTTTGAGATCCTGACCGTGCTCCGAAAAATCGCTCGCGAGCCAATCGAGCAGGCCTTCGTGCCAGGGTTCGGTCTGCATCGCGTCGAGTGGATGGACGAGCCCGCGCCCCATCAGTTGGCCCCAGAGACGGTTCACGATCGTGCGGGTGACGCGGCCGTTCTCGGGATGGGTCATGAGGGCGGCGAGCTGCTTGAGTCGTTCGCCTTTCGCCGCCGCCGGATCGATCTGGCCGATCTCGGGGAAGAGCCACGCCGCTTTGGCCGTCTCGCCGGTGGGTATATCGCAGCGATGGATCAAAAGCGGTTTGTCCGCGTAGATCGCGGCCAGTCCATAGGCTTCGTCGAGCTTCCAGCGATCAATGAAGCTGTCGTGGCACGAGGCGCACTTCATGTTGATCCCGAGGAGGGATTGCGAAAGGCTCTGGGCGAACTGGATCGGCAGGGTCTGGCCCGCGCTGACGTCGCCGCGCCACTCGATCCCCTTGATGAACCCCTCGCTCTCGGGCGTGGGCGGAGCGATCAGTTCGCGCACCATCGCGTCGAAGGGACGGTTCTCCTTCAGCGCGTCGTAAAGCCAGCGGCTCACCTGGCTGCGGCCGCCGGTGATGAAGCCGGTGCCGGCGTAGTCGTTGCGGAGGAGGTCGTTCCAGAAAGTGAGCCAGTGATCGGCGTAGTCGAGGTCGCGGGCGAGGAGGGAATCAACGAGTTTGGCGCGTTTGTCAGGGTTCTTGTTCGCAAGAAAGGAGCGCGTTTCTTCCGGAGTCGGGAGCAGGCCGACGAGATCGAGGTGGACGCGGCGGAGGAAGGTGGCGTCGTCCGCGGGATCGGGCCGGGGGAGTTTCCGCTCCGTGAGGTAGGTGTCGATGAAGCGGTCGACGGGATTTTCCCGGGCGTCGGTGATCGCTGGCAGCTCCGGATGACGCGGCTTCAGCGGCGGTTCGTAGGTGGGTTCGCCGAAGGTGAAGCCGGGCTCCCACTTCATGCCCTCGTCGACCCAGGCCCTGAGGATGGCGACCGCTTTGGCCGGGACGGGATCCTTCTTTTTCTTCGGAGGCGGCATCCGCAGATCGGGATCGGTCTCGGCGATGAGCTCGAGGAAATAGGATTCCGCCGCCTTGCCCGGGGCCGCCGCGTCGTCCTCAAGGAAAAGCTCGCGCGTGTTGAGTGAGAAGCCGCCCTTGGCCTCTTTGCCGCCGTGGCATGCGGCGCAATGCTGCTTCAGCACTGGCACGACCTGGTGGACGAAATCGACCTCGGCCTGAACGAGCACGGGGGCCACACAGGTCACGAGGGCGGCAAAAACGGGGCGGATCATGGCGCACTATAACCGAAATCGGATCGTGGAAGCACCCTTCTCCCGGACGGGATGACGTGAAGAAGAGTTCAGGAGCGTGAGACTTTCGCCCTTTTCAAGGCGCGGGTTTCGCGGATCGTTCTCTCGTGGGCGAGCGCGTCCCTCTATGAACCGGATCTGGAGTTTTGTCATCGCGCTGGCCGCGATCGTCGCCACCGTCCTTTTGCTGACGGTGAAGGATCCCTACGCGACCGATGCCGAAGGAGTCCCCGCCGCAGGACCGGCTCCGGCCATTCCGCCACCGCTGGTGACGGCACCTTCGCCTGTTCCGGCCGGGGAAGCTCTCACGGTCGCGCCCTCGTGGTTCGAACTGAGGCGTGGAGAAGGGCTCGCCGTCGTCCTCACCGGCACGGTGCACGATTCGGTGCTCAAAAACCGCCTCGTCGAGGCGGCGCGGCGCGAGGCACCCGAACTCGTCACGATCGTCGATCAAATGACGGTTGATCCTGCGGCGCGCGAGCTGCCCCAGATCGATCATCTGCCCGATCTCGTCGCGGCCCTCATCCGCGGCCTGCGAGAGCCGGGGTTGAGGATCGAGGAGGGGTTTGCGCGGATCGAAGGCAGCGGAGCCGACGAGCGGATGCTCGACGCGATCCGGGGAGCCTTCGGCGCGATCGTTTCCCATCAGGAAAAGCTCGAGGATCGTCTTTATCTCGACCGGGCGCGACCCGCGCCCGAGACGCGGATGCCGCTGGTGCTCTACCTGGGCCCCCTTGAGGGGAAGTATTCCTTCGAGGGTTCCCTGCCGACCGCGGAGCAACGCAGGGCGGTCGTCGCAGCTGGAGTCGAGGCTGTCGGAGCGGAAAAATTTGCCGACCACACCCGCGTTTCCCCCGCCACCGTGGACGAACCCTGGATGACCTCGCTGCCAGCCCTCGTCGGTGGCCTTCTGGATGGAACTCACGGGGCGATGGAGTTGATCATCGTCGATCGGAAGCTCACCTTGAAAGGGGAGGTGCCGGACGAGGCCGCAAGGGAGAAGCTGATGGCGCTCGCCAAGCCCGCGCGCGACGCGGGGTATGCGATGGTGGATGCACTGACGGTGAAGTGAGGCACTTCAGAGGGCACGAGGAACCCGGGAAAACTTCTCGGCATTCTAGGGAGTGATTCTCCCCCTCACTCGATCGCATACAGATGCGCATCGGTCCGCAAATAGATCCGCCCATTGGCAAAGGCGAGGGAGGCGTTCGTGTGTTGGTTGGGATCGATGTCGTTCTTTCCGAGCAGTTTCAATGCCGTCGGGTCGGGCTCGATGAGATAGGTCGTGCCCCGGGTATCGTTCACGTAGAGGGTATTTCCGATCAGGTTCATCGAGCTCCAACTGTTCGCCCCGAGCCGCTCGCGCCAGAGAATCTTCCCGGTCGCGACTTCGCTGCACTGCATCACGCCGGGTTCGTTGAGGACGTAAAGATGATCTCCGAGGATCTGGCCCGAACCGATGCGCTGCGGATTCTGATTCTGTCCCTTCGGCGGATCGGCCCAGAGCCGGTGCGACGAGGTCAGATCGCCCGTCTCGCTCGCGGAGGGCAGCTTCACGCCGATGCCGGGACCTCCGTAGCCGCAGAGATAAAGGGCACGACCGTTGCCGGTCATCACGCTCGTGTAACAGAGATCACTGAGTCCTGCGACGCGCCAGAGCTCCTTTCCTGTCTTCGGATCGAAGCTGGTGAGGAAGTCAGGCAGGCCGAGCAGCATCTCCGCGCGCCCGCCGTTGTCGATCACCAGCGGCGTCGCCCACGAGCCTTTGAATTGTTTCGCGTCGGTGCTTTCGAAAGCGTCGAGGTCCGCTCCCCAGATCGTTTTGCCGCTGTCTTTTTGGACGGCGAAGAGTCGCGCGACGGGGCCGGGTCCCGCGTGGATCAGGATGGCGTCGCCCATCAGCACCGGGCTCGCCGCGTGCGGTCCCCAGAGGTGCACGTAGTCGGAACCGAGATCGGTGCTCCAGAGTTTTTTGCCCCCAAAGTCGTAGGCATGCAGTCCCGCGTTGCCGTGCCAGGCGATGACGATCTTTCCGTCCGTCACGGGCGAGGCGGGACAATGCGGATTCGTCTTGTGGGTTTGCTCAGCTTTGCCGTAAGCGATTGTTTCCTTCCAAAGCTGCTTGCCATCCTTTGCGTCGAAGCAGATCAAGGAACGCTGTTTCCCCTCCTCCTCCGCTTGGGTGAGAAAGACGCGATCGCCCGAGACCACCGGCGAGGAATTGCCTCGGTCGGGGAGATCGACTCGCCAGGCGATCTTTTCTGTCGCGGACCACTTCGTGGGGTAGGCGGGTGCGTCGGGAAGTTTGCCGTCGCCATTCGGACCGCGCCACGAGGGCCAATCGTTCGCGGAAAGCCCGGCCATCGAAACGAGAAAGAGGAGCAGGAGGGCGGTGGGCTTTTTCATGGAGAGAAAGGGGAGGGCTGAAACGGTCCCTCCATCCTCTCAGTTCGAGGGGGCGCTTGGCAATCACGCGATCGGGTTTTCCAAACACGCGCCACTGCGCCGCTTGACGCCATCTTGGAAATCCCGGAGACTGTCCGCCGCGATGGGTCAAGCTCCTGCCAGTCGAATCCCCGTATTCGCGGTCGTTAGTGCGGCCGTGTTCTCCGTGTATTCGCTCGAGGCCGCGCCGGTGGATTTCGAGAAGGAGGTCCGTCCCATCCTCGCGGAAAAGTGCACCCTTTGTCACGGACCTGACGAAGCCAAAGGCGGGCTGCGGCTCACCGGTATCGAGCCGGCCACGAAGGTGCTCGAGTCGGGGCAGCGTGGCGTCGTGCCGGGAGAGCCCGAGCATTCCGAGTTGATCGCCCGGGTCCGGTCGAGCGATCCCGATCATCAGATGCCGCCACCCGGTAAAGCCGAGCCTCTCACGAGTGCCGAGATCGCCACGCTCGAAAGGTGGATCGGGGAAGGTGCGGTCTGGCCGAAACATTGGGCCTTCACCGGACTCCGCCGGCCCGAGCCGCCGCGTGTCAAAGAGACGGAACGGAGCAGTCATCCCGTCGATGCCTTTGTCCTCTCTCGTCTCGAGGCCGAGGGAATCTCACCTTCGCCGGAGGCTGATGCCGTCACCTTGATCCGACGCCTTTTCTACGATCTCGCCGGCCTGCCGCCCACGCCGGAGCAGGTTGCGACCTACCGCACCGCGATCGAGGCGGACCGGGAGAAGGGACTGGCGAAAGTCGCCGATGATCTCCTCGCGAGCCCCGCCTTTGGCGAACGCTGGGGACGCCATTGGCTCGACCGTGCCCGCTTCGCCGACAGCGATGGCTACGAGAAGGACAATCACCGTCCCGACGCCTGGCGGTACCGCGACTGGGTCATCGACGCGATCAATGCCGACATGCCTTTCGACCAGTTCACCATCGAGCAGTTCGCCGGCGACCTCCTCGATAAACCGACTCCCGATCAGATTCTTGCGACCGCCTTTCACCGGCAGACCCTGACCAACACCGAAGGCGGCACCGATAAAGAACAGTGGCGGGTCGCTGCGGTGATGGACCGCGTCGAGACGATGGGTTCAGTCTGGATGGGACTCACCCTCACCTGCGCACGCTGCCACACCCACAAATACGACGAGATCACCCACCGCGAGTACTACGAACTCTTCGCCTACTTCAACAACGGCGACGAGGTGAATGCCAAGGTGCCTGAATCGACCGAAGCCTGGGCGAAGTATGAGGGCGCTCTCGCCGCCCACGCCGAGGCTGGCAAGGCGATCGAGACCCGGCTGAATACGGCAAGGGACGAGCTCGCGGGTCGCCTCGGGGCGTGGGAAAAAATGCTTCTCGAACGCGCTGCGGTCAAGAAGCCCACCGAGGGATCGGGTTTGTTTCATCCTGCCATCACGGGATTCGCCGCCCCGAAGGGGGTGAAGTTTTCGATCGAGCCGGATGGCTCGATCCTCGTCGGGGGAGAGAATCCACCCACGGCGACCTACACCGTTTCCGGGAAGCTCCCCGCCGGCACCTACACCGGGCTCCGTCTCGAAGTCCTGCCCGATCCCAGTCTCGGAGGCCAAGGGCCGGGTCGGACGAAGCATGGAAACTTCGTCCTCAATCAACTCGAGTTCTCCCTGAGGAATGAGCTCGGGGCGATCCCCTTGGGCGATGCCGTAGCGGATCATTCGCAAGAGGGTTGGCCGGTGCGAGGCGCGCTCGACCTCAACAACCGTCCCGGCAAAGAGGGCACCGGTTGGGCGGTCGGTGGCGCCACCGGTAAACCCAGTCACGCCGACTTCGGATTTGCCGAGCCGGTCGCGCTCTCGAAGGAGACCGATTTCACCCTGCAGTTGATCCAGCATTACGGCGAGCAGCACACTCTCGGACACTTCCGCCTCGCCGCTCTCACGGAGCCGACACCGCTCGCGGTGCCGCAGGAAGTTCGCGAAATCCTGACAAAACCAGAATCCGAGCGGGGCGAAGAGGGGCGGGCGCTCTTCCGCCGTCATCTCGAGCGGATCGATGCCGCGACCCGGCCCGTCCTCGCGGAATGGTTGCGCCATTCCCTGAAACGCCCCGCGGCCCCCGAGATGGACGTGCGGGTCGTCGGCGAGCGTCGCGAGGAACGTCGCGCGACCCATGTCCTTCATCGTGGAGAATTCAAGGAACCCAAGGACGCGGTCGAGCCTGCCACTCTTTCGGTGCTGCCTCCCGTGAAACACCGCGGAACGACCGGCGATCGCCTCGATCTCGCCCGTTGGCTCGTGGGTGGCGAGAATCCCTTGCCTCCGCGCGTCGTCGCGAACGAACTTTGGACGCAACTCTTCGGCGAGGGGCTCGTGCCCACCCCTGAGGACTTCGGGGTGCGGGGCGACCGGCCCACGCATCCCGAGTTGCTCGATTGGCTCGCCGCCGAACTTGTTGCAAAAGGCTGGTCGCGCAAGGCGCTCATCCGCGAGATCGTCTTGACCAAGACCTATCGGCGGAGCTCCGATCACCGTCCCGAGTTGCTCGATCTCGATCCGAAGAACCAGCTTCTTGCCCGGCAGAATCGCTTTCGCGTCGAGGCTGAGATCGTGCGCGATCTCTCCCTCTCCGCCGCCGGGCTCCTCTCCCCGAAAGTGGGTGGACCGAGCGTCTTCCCGCCCATCCCCGCCGGCGTCGCCGATGTGAATTACAATTCCGCTTTCAAGTGGAAGACGAGCGAGGGCGAGGACCGCTATCGGCGCGCGCTCTACACCTACTTCAAGCGCACCGCGCCGCATCCCTCGCTCATCTCGTTTGATTGTCCCGATTCCAACGTGACAACAGTGCGTCGCGCGCGGTCGAACACGCCTCTCGCCGCGCTCATCACCCTCAACAGCGAACCCTTCGTCGAGGCGGCGCAGGGACTCGCCCGGCGCGTCCTGACCGAACAGCCAAAAGGCGATGACGCGGCGAAGCTGACGCACGCCTTCCGCCTCTGCCTCTCGCGCGAGCCGAAGGATTTCGAGAGCGACCGTCTCGCGAGTCTCCTCGAGGATTCGCGGGCCTGGTATCGAGGACGTGATGAAGAAGCCAAGGCGTTCGCAGGAAGGAACCTGCCCGAGGGCGTCAACGTCCAAGAAGCCGCCGCTTGGACCGCGACCGTGCGGGTGCTCTTGAACCTCGATGAGTTTTTGACCCGTGGGTAGCATCCCGTGACCCGTGACCCATGACCTCCCCCCTCCATCGCTCCCGCCGCGAGTTCCTCGCCACCTCGGCCTCCGGCCTCGGTGGCATCGCCCTCGGCTCGATGCTGAGCGAAGACGGGCTCCTCAACGCCGCAAATGCCGCCGATCCCGCGGCTTTTGCGGAGGCGCGTTCGCATCGCGAGGGACCGGCAAAGGCGTGCATTTTCATCTTCATGGAGGGTGCGCCCTCGCAGCTCGATCTCTTCACGCCGAAGCCGAAGCTCAACGAGCTCCACGGACAGAGCCTGCCAAAGTCCATCCTCGACAAGGCCCGGTTCGCTTTCATCCAGCCCGACACCGCGACGCTGATGGGCTCGCCGCGGAAGTGGGCGAAACACGGGCAATGCGGGATGGATTTTTCCGATCTCCTCCCGCACCTCTCGACCTGCGCTGACGATCTCCTCATGATCCGTTCGCTCCACAGCGAGCAGTTCAATCACCACCCCGGTCAACTCCTCATGCAATGCGGCGTGGCCCGCTTCGGGATGCCTTCGATGGGATCTTGGATCAACTACGGACTCGGTTCCGCTTCGCGAAATTTGCCCGGTTACGTCGTCCTCAATGCCGGCCGCGGCGGGTCGGGTGGATCGACGCTCTGGACCTCGGGCTTTCTCTCCTCAAAGTATGCCGGGGTGCAGTTCCGCAACCAGGGCGAGCCGGTCCTGAATCTGCAGAATCCCGCGGGTCTCGCTCCCGAAATGCAACGCGCGGGGCTCGATGCCCTGCGCGATCTGAACGAGGGCCGCTACCAGGAAGTGCACGATCCCGAGATCGCGAGCCGCATCGCAAACTACGAACTCGCCAACCGCATGCAAACCGCCGCGCCGGAATTGGTGGATCTGTCAGGCGAGTCGAAGGAGACGCTCGCGATGTATGGAGTCGATCGTCCCGAGCCTCCGGGCAATGACTTCCGCGGCACCCTTCCGGGGCTGCGCACCTACGACACGCTCGCACGGAACTGTCTTCTCGCCCGCCGCATGGTCGAGCGCGGGGTGCGTTTCATCAACATCATCCACGCGAGCTGGGACCAGCATTCCGAGCTCGACAAGAACCTCGCCTACAATGCCGGGGCGGTCGATCAACCGATCGCCGCGCTCATCAAGGATTTGAAACAGCGGGGATTGCTCGACTCCACCCTTGTCGTCTGGGGTTCGGAATTCGGCCGCACCCCGTTGGGGGAAAACCGTCCTGGACGGCTCTCTAACACCGGACGTGACCACCATCCCCAGGCCTTCACCATGTTGATGGCGGGCGGTGGCTTCAAAGGCGGTCACAGCTACGGAGCAACCGACGAGATCGGCTGGTTCGCCACGGAAAATCCCGTTTCCATCAACGACCTCCAGGCCACGATCCTGCACCAGTTCGGTCTGGATCACCTGAAGCTGACCTACCGGTTCCAGGGCCGCGATTTCCGGCTCACCGACGTGGCCGGGAACGTGGTGCACGACTGGATCGCGTAAGGTAGAAGCGGCGTCTCGCCGCTTGGATTAATTGAAAAAACGGCGGGACGCCGCTTCTACTTTTTCTTCAGCCCCTTGATGAAAAGGACGACGGAATCGATCTCGTGGTCTTTCAGCACGCCGAGATAGGAGGGCATGCCGACGCCGGTGCGCTCCATTTCGTAACCTTTTTGCACGCGACGGGCCGGATCGAGGATGGATTCGCGCAGGTAGGCCTCGTCGATTTTCTTGATCACGGATCCGTCGCTGAAAACGCGGCTCGATCCCCAGGCTCCGATCCAGGGTGGTCCGACCGCGACCTTCGATCCATCTCCATTCGCTGCGGGTGTCGGCGGCGCAGGGATGCTCGGATCGCCGGTGGCGTGGCAGGCGATGCAACCGTAGCGCATCGCGACTTCCTTCCCGAGCGCTGCGGTGGGCTCGACCTTGGCTCCGCCGGTGAGGTCGTGCCGGGGCGTGAGATCGACCTTGTTGTCGGCGAAGCCCAAGGTCGAGAGATCGAGGGTCGGCAAGCTGTGGATCGTGAGGTAGACATTCTCGACCTGGGTCACCTCGGGCGAGGGCAGGCGATAGGTGAACCGCAGGGTGTGGACTGGCTTCATCTCGGCGAGACCGAGGAAGAGCGACTTAGCATCCTTGGACAGCTTCGCACTCAAGACGGGAAGGGCTTCCTGACCGGGCTCGCCATCGAGACGATAGTTGCCCGAGCCGTATTCGTGGGTCTGTTTGTAGTTCCATCGATCGGCGGAATAACGGCCCAGCTCAGCGGCCAGTTCGGGGCTCAGAGGAGCATCGAAAGTCAACAGAAGGCCGCGCGATTCGGCGCGGATCTCGCGCGGCAGCCACGCTTTCGCGCCACCGGGACGCACCCGGAAGAGGCCGCTGATGCGGCTGCCGGAGCTGCCGAAAATCTGGAAGCCGGTGACGTAGAGGCGTCCGTCGATCGGATTCATCCGTCCGTTGAGGAGTCCGGCGGAAAAGCCGGAGAGAAGGGGCATCACCGCACCTTGTTCGCCTTTCGCATCGAGGTAGATCTTGAAAATCTCGGGCCGGTTGTAGCCGATGTGGACGAGGGACTCGTTCAGTTCCCCCATCTTTGCTCCCTTCGTTCCGGTATCGCGGATCCAGACCTGTCCGGCGCCGGACTGGTTGATGAAATGCGGGATCCAGACTTCGGCGGGCGAGATCGTGGCAGGGTGGGTGACCTTTTCCTTGAACTTCTCCGGCTGGAATCCGAAGTAGCGGCCCGGCTCGACACGGTAGATCGGCGTGGCCGGCTTCCAATTGCCCTGCTGGTCGCTCGCGGTGAGGACGCCTGTCTTCGCATCGTAGCCGAGATAGGGTTGGCGGAATCCAGTGGCGACGACCTCGTAGGAATTCCCATCGGGCGCGACGTGGATGACGGTGCCGTTCAGTTTGCCGATGGTCGAGCCGATCTGGCCGCCATGGGCGACGAAGAATCCACCGTCGGGCAGGGCGATGAAGTCGTTCGCAAACTGCCGCGTCTCGGCGGATTGGGCGAAGATGTTGGAGACGTTCTCATGCCAGTCGGCCTCGCCGTTGCCATCGGTGTCGTGCAGCGCGACGATGCCGTTGCGGTCGAAAACGAGGATCCCGCCATCGCGGAGGGCGAGATTCTGCGGTTCGTGCAGACCCGAGGCATAACGGCTCCACTCGGCTCCGTCGTTGCCATCGAGTAACTTCGCGATCCACACGTCGCCGTCGAAGGTGACGAGGGCGGCGCGGCCGTCGGGGAAGAATTCGAGATCGGCGACTCGGACGTTGCGTTTCCAGGGATTCGGGATCGGCAGGGGCAGGTCGTCGAAGACCCAGGCGGCATCTTTGGTGGGGAGGATGGCGGGAGCCGTTTTGACGGGCTCGGGCCAGCGTGTTCTGGATCCGGCCTTCGCGAGGGGTTGGCCTTCTTCAACGGCGATCCTGCCGTCTTCGGAGAGAGCGATGCGGTGATAGGTGGTTTTGTTAGTCGATGCCAAGGACAGCCATTCGCCGTCACCGGCACCGGTCCGGATTTGGATCGCTGTTTCGTGCGAGGCAACTTCCACGTCGCGAAGAAGGTCGCCCCCTTGGCTTGAGAGCCGTTCCTTCACCCGCGTGCCGCCGACGCGGTATTCGATCTGGACGCTTTCATCGACGAACCGCAAACCTTCGAATCGGCCCATCGCGACGGGAATGGGCCCGAGACCAAGCTCGCCCTCCTCGGCCGCGCCGCGGTCGCGGGGATCGGTGAGGACGGGTTTCTCTCCAAAGGAAACTCCCGGTCGCAAGGGCATCGCGAGCAGGGGCCTACCGAGCGGCGAGGGGAGTTCCTGTTGTCCCGGTGCCGCCTTCCGATTTGGGAGCCGATAGCTGCCCGTGCCCATGCCGCTCATGGTGAGGTATTCGCCATCGCCGTTTTCTTTCCAGAAGAGCGCCCAGCGGAGGAGGTCGGGATCGAAGCAGCCGTAAATCCCGTTCCCCGCCGACACGATGATGCCACGGGGCGTGAGGTTTTCCCTCTCCGGCGCCTCGCCGAAAGCCCGCGCGTCGACGGTCTGGGTAAAGAAAGGGAAATCCTTCTCGACGTAGGAGGCGAAGGGCGACTCGAGTTCGAGGTGGGCCTTCTCCTGGGCCGTCGCGAGTCCGGAGGCGACGAGAGCGAGGGCGGTCAAAAACGGGAAGCGATTCATGGGGGAAAGCCAATGTTGCGGCCAAATCCCCGCCGCATCAAGGGCGCGATGGGGGACGCCTCACGAGCCGACTTCGATGGCGTGCTCGTTTTCTTCCTCGGTGAATTCTTCATCCTGACGTTTCACCGCCTCGGGCGTGTAGGCGGTGCGGCGCATATCGTCGAAGAGAGCGTAGACGCAGGGGACGAGGATGAGGGTGTTGAACAAATTGACGAGGCCACCGAAGGCGAGGCTCACGGCCATGGGGATGAGGAATTTCGCCTGGATGCTCGTCTCGGTGATGATCGGGAGCAGGCCGATGAAACTGGTCACCGAGGTGAGGAAAATGGGGGTGAAGCGTTCGCGTCCGCCCTTGATGACGGCTTCCATCACAGTGTGGCCATCGCGACGGTAGCGGTTCATGAACTCGACGAGGACGAGGCTCTCATTGATGACGACGCCGGCGAGGGCGATCACGCCGATCATGCTCATGATGCTGAAATTCATCCCGAAGAGGATGTGGCCGGCGACCGCTCCGATCATGCCGAAGGGGATCACGGACATGACGATGATGGGCTGCGAATAGCTGCGCAGAGGCAAAGCGAGGACCATGTAGATGCCGATGAGGGCGAGGGCGAATCCCTTCGAAAGATCGGAGACGCTCTCGCGCTGGTCCTTCTGTTCGCCTTGAAATCCCCACATCACACCGGGGTATTTCTGGCCCATGCGGGCGAGAATGTCGGTGCGCATCCATTCAACGATCTCGTTCGCATTCGCCTGGGGATTGGTGCGGTCGATGTCGGCGGTGAGATTGATGGAGCGGAATCGGTTCGCCCGGCGGATCACGGCATAGCCGCGACCTTCCTCGGCCGCGACGACTTCGCTGAAGGGGATCTCGGCGCCGTCTGGCGTGCGGATGCGCATGTCGGAGAGATTCTGCAGGCTACGGCGTTCGTCGCGCGGGTAGCGCACGTAGACGCGCACCTCATCGCGGCCGCGCTGGAGACGCTGCACTTCCTCGCCGTAAAAGGCCTGGCGCACCTGGCGTGCGACCGTCTCGAGACGAAGACCGAGGGCCTCGCCATTGGGTGCGACGGCCAGCTTGACCTCGCGTTTGCCATCGAGATTACTATCGCCGATGTCGATGACGCCTTCGTTGGTGGCGAGCTCGGCCTTCACGAATTCGGCGGCGGCGTCGAGCTCGTCGACATCGGGTCCGGTGAGCTCGAGATCGATGGCGTTGCCACCCGCCGAGGTCTGGAGCATGAAGGAAAGTTCGACCGCCCCGGGGATTGGGCCGACGCGCCGGCGCCAGTCGGCGATGATGGCGTCAGCTAGGAGTTCGGGCCGGTTCCTCGAGTCCGCTCCCTGGAGTTCGACGGTGACTTCGCCGAGGTTCACGCCTTGCCCGGCTTCGAAGGAGAGCCCGGGCGTGTAAGGTTGCGACCCGACGCTGGCGAGGAGGTGTTTGATGATGGGGCGGCCCTCCTCATCCTGCACCTCGCGCTGGATTGCGAGGGCGGCCTCCTCGATCCGCCGCACCGCCGCCTCGGTTGTCTCGACGGGGACGCCGTTTGGCAGGGTGAGCTTCGCGCTAATGAGCTCGGCTTCGACCCGAGGAAAAA
Organism: Akkermansiaceae bacterium UBA5020; assembly: GCA_002396885.1. GTDB lineage: Bacteria > Verrucomicrobiota > Verrucomicrobiia > Verrucomicrobiales > DEV007 > Arctic95D-9. The sequence continues at coordinate 91,652 of DGXY01000007.1, read as the reverse complement.
ACTCGAACTTCACAAGACGCCCGCTTGCGAGGAGGCCGATGGTGATGAGCAGCACCGTGGCGAAGGCCGCGACGGTGGCGTGACGCCAGACGATGAGCCTTTCAAGGCCCGGGCCGTAGACCCCTTCCACGAAGCGATCGAGCGTCATCGCGACCTTGCGCTGCATGCGGAGGAAGCGGTTCGGATGGTTGGGGTCGACCGGCTTCAGGTGGGAAAGGTGGGCCGGGAGGATGAGGTTCGTCTCGATCAGCGAGACAATGAGCACGGGGATGACGATCCACGGAATCTGTCTCCAGATGTTGCCGCTGACGCCCTGCACCGCCAGCATCGGGGTGAAGGCGATCATCGTCGTGAAGACGCCGAAGGCGGCCACGCTCATCACCTCCCACGTGCCGCGCGGAGCGGCGAGATGGGCGGGCTCGCCGCGCTCGATCCGTTCGTTGACCCGCTCGCCCACGACGATGGCGTCGTCGGTGACGATCCCCAGCACAAGGATGAAGGCGAAGAGCGAGATCATGTTGATCGAGATGTCCCCGTAGGGCAGCGCGATGAGGGCACCGCCGAAGGCGATGGGGATCCCGAGCGCCACGTGGAAGGCGAGGGCGGGCCGGAGAAAGAGGGCGAGGGCGAGATAGACGAGCAGGAAGCCCTGAAAGCCATCACCGAGGAGCAGCTTGATGCGTCCTTCGAGCAAGACCGATTCGTCGTTCCAGATCTCGAGATCCACGCCCTTGGGCACGTGGGCGTGTTTCTCGGCGACGAATTCTCGCACCAGCTTCGCGAGGCGCAGGGTGTCTTCGTTGCCCGTGCGGAAGATGTTGAGAACGATGGCGGGATGCCCATCGTAGCGCGAGTAGAGGTCCTCTTCTTTGAATCCATCGATGACCGTGGCGACGTCGGAGACCTTCACGACGCTGCCGTCGGGTCTTGTCACCACGGTGATGTCGCCGATCTCCGCGGCTTCGTAGCGGCGGTTTTGTGCGCGGATGAGGATCTCGCCGGCTCCCGTGCGCACCGAGCCGCCGGGCAGATCGATCGAAGTGGCGCGCACCGCGTCGGCAACCTGGGAAAAGGTGAGGCCGAGCTCCTTGAGCGTGTTCTCCGAGACCTCGATCGAGATCTCGTGGTCGCGCACTCCCGCAAAGGAGATCTGAGTGATGCTCGCCTCGCCGAGAATGGCGTTGGTAAGGCCGCGAGTGAGCCGTTCGAACCCGTTCTCCGGAGTCTTGCCGGCGAAGGCGAGGAGGTCGTCGCGCACCGCTTCGGCGAGGGCACGCAGGGTGCGCTCGTCCGTGTCGGCGGTGACGGCGAGGCTCATCACCTGATTCTTCAGGAGCACGTCGGCGATGATGGGCTTCTCGACGCTCTCGGCGAAATTCTGGATTGCATCGACGCGGGTTTTCACGTCGTTCAGGACCTTGCGGACATCTTTGCCCGCGCTGACCTCGATGTTAACGTAGCCGATGCTCTCGAAGCTCACCGAGGTGAGGCGTTCGATCCCGTCGAGCTCCTGGATCGCTTCCTCGATCGGCACGCAGACGCCCTTTTCGACTTCCTCGGGTGTGGCGTTCGGGTAGGGTGTCTGGACGAGGATGAAATTCGAGGAGATCTCCGGGAAGATTTCCTTCTTCAACCGGATCCACGTGAAAAGCCCTCCGACGATGAGGGCGACCATCAGGAAATTCGCCGCGACCCGGTTCCGCGCCCAGTAGAAAATAAGGTTCTTCATGGCGCGACCGGCGGAGCTAGGACGGCCTTTCCGTCGCGCGAGACGACCTTCACCTCCATGCCTTCGATCACGGCGGCGAGGGCGGTAACGCAGAGCTGCTCGCCATCCTCGAGGCCGGAGGAAACGAGCACGTCCTCGCGCTCGGTGCGGAGGATCTTGACGGGCCGGGTCGTAAGCGTCTGATCAGGGGCGACAACGAGGACGCGGTCGCTCGAGGCAAAGGCCCGGCGCGGCACGCGAAGGATGCCCGGGACGACGCGGCCGGGAATGGAGGTCTCGATGAACTGTCCGGGGAGCGGGCCTCCCTCGCTGCCTCCGGCAATTCTCGCAACGATGACGATAGTGCGGTCGTCGCGGCGGATCTCACCCTCGGTGCGATCGACCGTAGCGGTCCAAGTGCGGGTGCCTCCATTCTCGCGCAATTCGATGATCTCGCCGTCGCCCTTGAGGAATGAAGCGTCCTGCCGGGGGACGGGGAGTCGCACCTCAAGCAAGGAGGTGGCGTAGAATTCGGCAAGAGGTTGGCCTTTGCCGACCCGGGTGCCAAGATCGGCGAGCTTGCTGCGGATGCGACCATCGTAGGGAGCGCGAAGTTTGGTCCGATCGAGATCCTTCTTCGCCCGTTCGTGCGCGGCAGCGGAGGCCTTGACGCGGGCTTTCGCCGCTTCCAGGTGTGGGACCCGCAGGACGAGATCGGAGGGCTTTTGTCCCGGCGCGGCGAGGCGTTTCCAATCGCGCTCGGCCTGGAGGGCGCGCATCTCTTCGTCGGCGAGTTGCAGCTTCGCATCGGCGACGGCAGATTCGGCCTGGGCGACGGCGGATTGATAGTCCGAGGGGTCGATCTCAAGGAGCACCTCTCCCTTCTTGAACGCAGCTCCGGCTTTGAAATCCGGCGAAACGGCCACAACGACCCCCTCGACCTCGGCCGAGGCGCGCGTCACCGTCACGGGCTCGATCACACCCTGTGCGGGGATCTCGACGGTGAGTTCGCCCTTGCGCGCGGTGATCGTTTCGACCTCTGGCAAGGGGCGTGGCGGATTCGTCGGGAGCGGCGTGCTGCGCAGTCCTGACAAAAACACAAACAGAAGAATGCCCGCGAGCAGGATCACACCGGCGAGAGCGAGGCGAATGGACCGTTTCATCTGCGGACTCGGGGGGAATCGGAGGGAGGAAGAAAAACCCGCTTTACGTCTTGGAGACGACTCCCGATTGCCCCCTTTGTCAAGCCGCGAGCGATTCGCGGGCCGCCTCAGAGAGTGGGCACGGGAGCGACGCTGTCGGGCCGTTCGGAGGAATCGTCCGGATCGGATTCATCTTCGTGCGGGGGATCGGCGGGTCGTTCGCCGAGATCATCGGAATCGGCGGCGAGGTCGACGGTGGATTCCGTTGCGTCTTCCGAGACCGATTCTTCCGAGACCGATTCTTCCGAGACTGTTTCTTCCGAGACCGTTTCTTCCGAGACTGTTTCTTCCGAGACCGATTCTTCCGCAACCGATTCTTCCGCAACCGATTCTTCCGCAACCGATTCTTCCGCAACCGATTCTTCCGCAACCGTTTCTTCCGCAACCGTTTCTTCCGCAACCGTTTCTTCCGCAACTTTGGGCGCCTTCTTTGGCTTCGCGGGTTTTTCCTGGGCGGGTTTCGACTGGGCCGGGGCGTTCTCTTGGGGCACGCGTCCGATCGCGAGACCGGTGTCGGCGAATTCCAGCAGGTAACCTTCGGCGGTGAGCCAACGCAGGTCCTTCAAGACGGCGCGCGCCGGTTCGGACCACTCGGCTGACTCCTCGATGGCGGGGCCCTCCGGCCTTTTGAAGCCGGGGACGAGAGCCTCGAGCAGACTCGCCACGTTCGGCTTCGGCGCCGTTTTGACGAATTCCACGATCGCCTGGATCGCATCGGTGAGGTTCGTTGCCTCGTCGAGGGCCTTGGGTCGCACCGCCGAGACGTGGAGCGACTTCTTGCCACGCTTGAAGAACTTCAATCCCTTGCGCTCGAATTCACCGCAGAGCGACTGGATCATCCCGAGGGGGAAGCCGCGGCGGAGTTTCTCCGTTTCCTGGCGGAGGTGGGCGAGGAGGCCCGGTGAAAGAAGGCGTCCGGCGATGTTGCCCGGGACGACGGCCACGGCGGTCTCGACGATCGCGAGCGGAGCGAAATGCTCGCGGAAATGGCGCGCGACTTCTTCGAAGGATTTGAAAATGGGGCCTTCCTCAGCTTTGGCGGCCGGGGCGGGGGCTTGGGCTTCTTCCGGTTCCTCGAGCTCGGTTGCTTCGGGCGCGGCCTCGGCTTCGGGAGCCTCTTCGGCGATCTCGTCGGCAACCTTTTCCTCGGTGGACACTTCTTCGGTGGTCGCCTCTTCGGTGGTCGCCTCTTCGGTGGTCGCCTCTTCGGTGGTCGCCTCTTCGGTGGTCGCCTCTTCGGTGAGGACTTCTTCGACCGGCGTTTCCTCGACGGGAGAGGGTTGATCGTCCGGCTTGATCCGGTATTGTCTCACGCGGCTAACCTGCTCCCGCCACTTTTCGAGGATCTCTTCGCCGCTCTCCATACGGATGCGGGATTTGAAACGCTCGAGGGGCATGTCTGAAAAACGCTCGCGGTGGAGGCGGGCGATATTGCGCTGGTATTCGTGGTGATTCGGCGGACCGAGGACCACGCCGCTCATGCCGCAGACGGCGATGACCGCGAAATTACCTGCGGGGGGATCGACCTGGATATCCTCGGCGGTGTAATAGTGCTCCAGCGCGGGACCGGAGAGCAGGTGCGAGATTGCCTCTTCGCGAGAGAGCCAGAGCGAGCCGTCGGCGAGGCACTGGTTCAGGCGCACGGGCTCGGTCGCGGTGAAGCGAATGCGATAACGTTCGCGGGCTTCGAGTACCATCTTGGCGAGATCGGAGACCGGGAAGGAGCGGAAGGTCTCGCGGATGTGCCGAGTCAATCCCTCGACAGCGGGTCCGGAGGGCTCGAGCGAAGCGACGATGCCGACGGCAGGATGATCTTCGCGGGGGCGGTCGAAGCGGTCTCCACCGCCTCCGCCCCTGCGATCACCGCCCCGTCCGGGACGATCTCCGCCACCGCGTCGGTCGCCTTCACGACGGTCGCCACGCGGGCGGTCTCCGCCGCGATCGGGACGCGGGCCACGATTGCCGGAATCGCCACGGTTTTCGCCTCGACCGGCGAAGCCTCCACGGCGGTCGTCGCGTTGGCCACCACCGCCACCGCCTCCGCCAAAGCCGCCCCGACGGTCGTCGCGGCGTCCGCCCCCGCCACCACCGCGGCGATCACGCTGATCGTCGTCGGCGGCATAGCGTTTGGCATAGTCCTTTTGCGGTTCGCTAGATGTGGCCTGGGCCCAGTCGGGCATCAGGTCGCGGGCCGAAAACTCGAGAGGCTTTTCTTCTTCGCTCATGCAAGGGGTAAGGGGGGTGTCAGAGTCGCCGCGATGGCCGCCTCACGCCAGCGCAATTTTCAGCGCTTCACAAGTGACTTCAGCGGTCTTGGCGAGGTCGCCTTCGCCGTGGGCGAGCGAGATGAAGCCGGCTTCATACTGCGACGGGGCGAAATAGACGCCCCGGTCGAGGGCGGCCCAGAAGAATTTGCGGAAGGCCTCGAAGTCGCACTGTTTCACATCGTCGACGTTGTCGATCGTCCCTTCGCGGAAGAAGAGGCAGAACATAGACCCGACGCGGTTGAGGACGAGGTCGCGTCCGAGTTCCTTGAGCGTATCGCGCACTGCGTTTTCGAAGGTTTGACCGATCTGGTCGAGACGGTTCCACCCGTCGTGTCGTTCCATTTCCTTGAGCTGGGCAAGGCCGGCGGCGAGAGCGAGGGGATTGCCCGAGAGGGTGCCGGCCTGGTAAACGGGGCCGAGCGGGGCGAGTTGATCCATGATTTCGGCCTTGCCACCAAAGGCTCCGACGGGCAGGCCGCCGCCGATGACCTTGCCCATCGCGGTGAGGTCTGGGGTGATCCCGGTCAGCTCCTGCACCCCGCCTTTGGCGAGACGGAATCCGGTCATGACTTCGTCGAAAATGAGCACGGTGCCGTGCTTCTCGGTGAGATCGCGGAGGAGTTGGAGGAAGCCTGGTTTCGGGAAGACGAGGCCCGCGTTCGCCGGGATCGGCTCGAGGATGAGGGCGGCGATCTCGTGGCCCTGGGTCGCGAAGACTTCCTCGATGATCTCGGGCCGGTTGAAGGGCACCGAGATCGTGAGTTTCGCCAGATCGGCCGGCACGCCGGCGCTGTCGGGCTGGCCGAAGGTGAGGGCGCCGCTTCCAGCCGCGACGAGCAGGGAATCGACGTGACCGTGGTAGCAACCCTCGAATTTGACAATCTTGTCACGCCCCGTGTAGCCGCGAGCGAGCCGGATCGCACTCATCGTCGCCTCGGTGCCGCTGTTGACCATGCGGACTTTCTCGACCGAGGGCACGTAGTCCCGGATGATGCGGGCCATCTCGACCTCGTGCCTATTCGGGATGCCGAAGCTGACTCCTTCCTTGGCGGCTTGTGTCACCGCGTCGATCACTGCGGTGGGGGCGTGACCAAGAATGGCGGGGCCCCAGGTGCCGACGTAGTCGATCATTTCGTTGCCATCGACGTCCCAGATCCGGCAGCCGCGGGCACGCTGCACGAAGAAAGGATCACCCCCGACATTGCGGAAGGCCCGCACGGGAGAATTGACGCCACCGGGGATCACTTCCTTGGCGGCGCTGAAGAGTTTCGAGGAAAGGGAACGGTCTGGCATGGGCGGGGAATGGATCGCCTAGAAAGTGAATACGTCAACCGTCGGGAAGGGGGCGGGAGGATCGCTCCCGCGGACTCATTTCCAAGCGAGGCGGAAGACGGAGGCGATTTTCACCGCGTCGGCATCAGGCACTCCCGCTCGGGTCGCGTGGTCTTTCCATCGTTTCACCGCCACGAGCACTTCTTCGAGCAGGGTCGCGGCGCGGCCTCGTTTCAGGCCCGCGTTGCGGGCGCAGGCGGTGAGGTCTTCCAGGATGAATTGGTCGCGTTTGCCGTTCACCGACATCTGATGGCGCGAGGTCCAGGCTCCGTCGGGATTGTAGCTGTAGGTCACGTCAAAGGCCGGGGAAAGCCGCCATCGTCCCGTCTTGTCCATGAGAAAGGCGATGTTCTTGGTGTGATCATCCTGATTCCGCGCGACGAGGTTGAAGAGCATGCGACGGAATTGTTCCTCCAGATCCGCCATCGGCAGATCGAGCTTTCGCATCACGTGGAAGGCCTGCTCGTAGCCGTAGGCGCCCGCGAGATTGAAGTCGTAGTGGGCCATCGCGCAGAGCGATTGGAGATGCAGCTTGATTCCCGCATCAGGACGATCGAAACGGCGGGTCATGAAATGACGACGTCCGTGTTCTTCGAAGAGTCGGCATTCACTCATCGTGATCCCGGCGTCCCGCGCCATAAGATGGTAGGCATATTCGATCACCCCGTAGCCCTCGGGATCGAGCAATTCCTTGTCCTTGTTGCCCGTCACCCCGTCGAATTTCAGGAGCCAGGCTTCGAATTCCGCCCCGATCTCGACCTGGCCCGAGCGCACCTCGTTGGTTCGTGGATTCCACGCGATCACCGCCTTGGCTCGTGCCCCGCCCGCCGAGGTCCCGACGCGCAGGATGTCGCGCAGGGCCGTCTCGCGATGATTTTCATCGAAGGAAAGTCGCATCCCTTCTCGTTGCGAAAGAATCTCCGAGGCAAGGGCGACGAGCTGATCGATCGCGACGGCTTGCGATGCCTTGGCGGCCGGTCCGGTCGAAGGGAGAAACTCCAGTGCCCCCATGCCGCGGCTGCCGGTGTAGCAGAGCCGTTCGATCGCGTTGAAGGATTCCGGTCGGCGCCCCTGCCGGACCAGCCAGGTGTTGATGAGCGCGTTGCCAAATTTGTCGGGCAGCGCGTCGGCGAGGAGTCCGGGGAGTCCTTGAAACGAATCCGGGTTCAGCGCCGGGAAGGCGTAGACCCGCCCTGAGAGAGGCATCATCAACGGCGCGACTTCGATCCCGCTCCGGAGAAAAGCCGGATCGAAGGCAAATCGCGCCGTCGTCTCTCCATCATCGAGCGAGACGGCTCCGATCGTTTTTCCCCAAAGTTGGATTTCGGCGAGCGTGGGCATTTCTTAGTCGTCCCAGGTCCAGGGTTCTTCTGCGACCTTCAGACTGCGCGGAGTGGATGCGCGCTGCCTTTCCCGGCCCTGGAGTTCGAGCAGGGTGATGGGACTCGGAGCGGTCGCGGGGAGCAGGAGTTCGAGTCCGTCGTAGAGATCGAGCGCCCGCAGGAGTCGCAGGAAGTTCGTGAGCTGGGTCGAGGCTCCCGCCTCGATGCGCTCGAGGGTGCGTTTCCCGATCCCAGCCTTGTCCGCCACCTGCGCTTGGGTCAGGTTCAGCTCGAGCCGCCTCCGCGTCAGGCGCTCCCCCAGTTCGCGTTGGGCCGCGTCGTCTGTAAGGAGTTCATTGAATCTCATTTCGCCAAAAGTTACGAGTTAATTCCCACTTTGATAGGTTAATCGCCAAAAATAGCGAATTCAAATTAGTTTTTTATTTAATCGCCAAAATCGGCGACTAAAATGATTAATTTAAGATTACTCGCAGATTTTGGCGAGTTGTAATGAGTGGTTTTGCAGGGATTTCAAGCGGGATAGAAGCGTTCCCGGAGGCGTCCGGATCAACCGATCGGTGTCCGAAAAGCGCGGCGCGAACTTTTCCGGCATAGAACTTCAAGTCCCGGCGTCCACGCCGAACCAGGGCGGAACCCCTCCGCTCTGGACCACCACCACATCGCCACTCAACGACCCCATGAAACACCTTCTCATCCGCCGCACCGGCCACGCCCTCCTGGTTCTTGCCACCCTCGCCGCCTTCGCCGGTGCGCCATTCGACTCCGAGGCCCGGGCCTACGACCCCGTGAAGAAAGTGAAGGTCAAGGACCACAAGGTGAAGGTGAAGGCCATCGACGGGAAGGCGAAGATCAAGGACAAGCCCAACGGCAAACACAAGGTGAAGGTGAAAGGCCCGAATGGCGATCTCGCCGCCGACATCGCCTACGCCGCCGCGAATCCTTCCTGCGACACCGGCACGGGTTACTACAAATGATCCCGTTTCCCGCTCAGGGGCCGAATCAATAATCCGCTCCGCGCAGGCTCGCGCTGACACTCGCGAGCCAGCGTTCCATCTCGGCGGAGAGGTCGGTGAGGATCTCGGGAAATTGCTTCGCGACGTCGGTGCTTTCGCGCGGATCGGTCGTGAGATTGTAGAGCGACCAGCGGACCTTTTCGCCGTCCGTCCCAGAGACGCGATGCACTTTCCAGTCGCCGGAGATCCAGGCGGAGTGTCCGGCGTAGACGTCTTCGGGGAACTTGTGTTTCGGGATCTTTTCGACCCTCCGGGTGACTCGCTCGACCTTGTTTTCGCTCCAGTTCTCGATCGTCGGGAGCACCTTGCTGGCAACCCCGCCAGGATTGGTGAACTGCCCGGGGATGCCGGCGTTCCAGAATCCGAGCGGAGCCGGGCGGATCTGCATTTCCCCGGTGATCAAAGGCAAGAGACTGACCCCGTCGAGCGGCCGGCCAGCCTTTTCGGTGACGCCGGCGAATTCCATCACGGTGGGGAAAATATCGACGGTGCCGCATCGCACGGGCGAGACCGCCGCAGCGGGAATACCGGCGGGCCACTCGATGAACGCGGGAACACGGAGACCGCCCTCGTAGAGGACGTGTTTGCCGCCGCGCGCGTCTCCGGCATCACCCACGGGCAGGGCTCCGTTGTCGCTGCAATACCAGAGGAGGGTATTGTCGCGGAGACCGAGTTCGGCGAGGGTTGCCCGGATTTTTCCAAAAGCGAGGTCGATCCCGGTGATCTCGCCGTAGAATTCGCGTTCTTTTTTCGAAAGGCCCGCATAAAGCGCGGCCAGTTCGGGGGCGGCATTGTGGGGGAGGTGGGGCGCTCCGAACCACACCGTTGCGAAGATCGGAGCTTCGCCCGCGGCCTCTTGGCGAATCCAGTCGAGGGCGAGATCGGCCACCACCATGCTGCCTTCGCCCTTCATCTTCACGTCACGGCCCTGATCGCTCAGTTCGGGATTGAGGTCGAAGAAATTCGAGGTGCTGACCCAGCGGTCGAAACCGTTCGCGCCGGGATTGACCGGGCTGTCGGCTCGGATCGAACCGAGGTGCCACTTCCCGAAATGACCGGTGACGTAGCCTTCGCGCTTCAGCACTTCGGCGATGGTGATCTCCTGCGGGCGGATCGGGTGACCCCAGCTGAAGACACCCATGCGGTTGGGGTGGCGGCCGGTGAGGACGCTTGCCCGGGTCGGGGAGCAGGAGGGGGCGGCGGCGTAGAAATGGTCGAGCCGCAGTCCCGAGGCGGCGGCGGCGTCGAGGTTCGGCGTTTTCAGATGAGGGTGGCCGTTGTAACCGACATCTCCCCAGCCCTGGTCATCCGCCATCACGAGAATGATGTGGGGACGACGCGGCTTTTCGCCCTTGTTCTTCCCCTTCCCTGTGCCCGACTCGACTGCCCTCACCGGGAGAGCGGCGACGAGCAAGAGCAAAACGAAGAGGATTCTGGCGGGCCGGGATCGCATGAAAAAGCCGAACGGAAGATTCCGTGATCCTGAAACGATCCGGAAGCCGAAAGCTTTTCCTGAATTTCGGGAGGTGCAACCAAAAGATGCCCCTAGAGTCCGGTCTTAGAGTTCGATGCGGTGTCCCCCGAGGACCATGGCGTGGGCGGGATGGCAGGTGAAGAGGATGACCTGCTTGTCCTTGGCGAAGTGACGGAGGAGGGTGGCGGCGGACTCCTGCCTCTCGGGATCAAGATCGACGAAGGGATCATCGAGGAGAAGAAATCCGTCCCGTCCCTCGAGAAACCAGCGTGCCATGGAGAGGCGCAGGGCGAGCCCGAGCGAGGCACGGGTGCCGGCGGAGAGGGCGGTGAAGGGGACCTCGGTCGAGTCGCTGCGGGCCGCCTTTGCGAGGTCAGGGGTGAGGCCCTGATAACGATCGAGGGTGAGAGGGGCGAGGACTTCGGCGAGGTGGGCCTGCCAGGGTGCGAGGGTGTCGGCGTCGAGTTCGGCGCGGAGCTGGGTGAAGTCGTGGCGAATGCGCTCGATCGCCTCGCCTTCGCGTGTCGCACGGGAAAAAGCCGAGTGGGCGAGTTCGAGGCGCTCGGTGGCTTCGGCGGGTTCGCTCTGCGGAGCGGTGCCGATGAGGGCGGCCTTTTCGACCTGGATCCGGTGGATCTCGCCACGGCGCTGCTCGAGGGTCTCGCGTTGGCCCCGGAAATCACGGAGGAAGGAGGCGGCATCGGCGCAGCCGTCGGGGAGGGGCAGGAGGGCGTCGAGCTTTTGTTTCAACGCCTTGTGTTCCGAGCGGAGGTCGCCGAGCCGGTCGAGGAGTTCATCGGAGCTGACGTATTCGCGCTCCCAGGCGGTGAGCTTCTGACGCAGGGTGGCGATCTCGCGGGTGATGGCGGCCGCTTCGCTCTCGCTGCGGGCGTGCTCGGCGGAGACGTCAACGAGGGATCGTGCGGGAGCGGGGCCGCCTCCGGAAAGACGGGCGTACTCGGCTTGCCACTCCTCGAGACGGCGCGAACCGAGGAGCTCGGTCAGTTGCCCTTCAAGGAGGACGAGGCGCTGCGTCTGTTCGCGACCGGCCGCGACCTTCTGTCGCGCCGCGGCGAGGTCTGGCACTCCGAGCGCCGTGAGGCGCGAGGTGTTGTCGGTCGCGATCTCGCGGAGGCGGGTTTCCTCGGCGGCGAGATCGATCTCACCCGAACTGACTTCGATTTCCCAAGCTCCTTCGGGATCTCGAAGACAGACTCGGCCACCAGCCTCGAAGTTCACCTCCTTCCCGGGAGTGATCTCACGGGTCGTGACCTCTTCGACCCCTCCACGGGTTTCGAGTTTCAGATCGCGCGAGGCGGCGATCCTAACGCGCAGGGACGCGGCCTCGAGGCGGGCATGGAGCCGGTCGCGCTCGCGTTCGTTGGCTTCGAGGCGCGTGACGCTCTCGGGATCGATTTTCCCCAAAGCGGCGAGATCGGCATTGGCTGCGGTGAGGGAATACTGGAGTTTGGCGGCATCCTCGAGGAGGCGGCGGCTCTTTTCCGCGGATTCCCAGGCCTTGGCGCGGGTCAGTTCCTGCTCGAGGAGAGCGGTTTTTTCGCGGACTTGAACCAGAAGGCCCTCCTGCTCCTGCGCGCGGGTCGAAACGACGGGCCATTCCTGCGCGATTTCCTTGATCCCCTTGCCGCGCGATTCGACTCCGGCGAGTTGGACGTCGAGTTGGAGACGCTGCTCGGCATCGCGCGCGACCGGTTCGTGCCGGGTCACCCATTCGGATAGGGTTTCATTGGTGGCGTGAGCCTGTTGGAGACGGAGATTCAATTCATCGAGACGGCGGTAATAATTCTCGGCTTCCTCGAGGGCGAGGCGGGCGGACTCCCGCTCGTACCAGGCGTTGAGGATGCTGCCGGCACCGCGCGCCCAACGCTGGTCGAGACCCCGATTGCCCTGGGGACGTTTCAAGCTAGTGTCCCAGCGTCCGAAGGCGGCCTCGTGGCGCGCCTCGATGAGGGCAGCGAGCTTTTCGAGGGAGACCCCATCCGTCTCGAAGACCGCGCGGCGGAGGCGCTCGTTCAGTTCGCTCAGGTCGCCTGCGGCGTTGAGCCGGTCGAGGCTGCTTCCGATTTCACCTTGGGCGGAGAAAAGAACGTGATCCCAGGTGCCGCGGGTGAGACCGAGGAGTCCGCCGAGAGCCTCCTCCACCGCGGCCGGTTCGGTGAGGAGCCCTCCGTCGGGCCGGGTCAACTCGGACGCGGAATTCCCCGGCGACCAGCGCTTTGAAAGTTTCCAGATCGCGTCACCTTCGGCGAGTTCGAGCGAGACGCGGATGGTGTCGCCGCCCCCGAGCGGGAGGAGCGGCAGCACTTCGCTCTCGGCCTCGCGTTTGCTGAGTTTTGTCGAAACGAGGAGGGCCTGCCGCAGGGCACGACGCAGGGTCGATTTGCCGGCCTCGTTGGGACCGAGAATGACATTGAGCCCCGGCTCGAAGCGCACCTCGCGATCGGCGCTGCCCGCGAAGGGATGGAGTTGGAGGCGGCGCAGGATCATGACCGTGCCTCCTTCACTAGATCCCAGGCGAGCTGGAGGGCGTCGGCTTCGGCTCCGGACTCGGCCAGTCCGCCGAGGAGCCGGTGGGGAAAGGATCCGATCGTGAACTCGCGACCGATGTCGGTGCCGCGGATCTCGCGATGCAGGTCGGAGAGGTCGGACTCGAGGTAGAGGACCGATTTCTCCAAGGCCGCGAGCCATTCGCCACGGCTCTCGAAAAGCTCGCCGGGAAGACGGCCCGACAGGATCAGTTTCACGAGATCTTCCTCGGCGGAAAAGGTCGCAAACTCCGTTTTCACCGCCTCGAGATCGGCCTCGTTCGCGAGGGTTTTCACGACGGTGCGGAAACGATGCGTGCCGGTGCGGACCGATTCGCCGCGAACGGTGCCATCGGCCTCGAGCTCGATGATCCAGGCGTGCCCGGCGTGGCGGCAGTCGAAACCATCGGGCTCGGGTGTCGCGGGGAACAGGACGCGATCCCCCTCGAAACGGTCGCGATCGGGGAAACGCACATGGGTGTGGCCGAGGAGCCAGAGATCGAGGCCGGTGGCTTCGAGTTCCCCCTTCGTCATGGGAAAGTAATCGCCACCGAAATCAGGTGAGAGCCCTTCGAGACTGCCGTGGGCGACCCCGATGCGGCGGACCTCGTCAGGTAGATCAAGGGAGGCAAGGGCGGCTGACACCCAACCGACCGCGTTGGTCTGGGAATGGCGCGAAGCACAGACGCCGGGAAAAAGGACAAGAGGGACCCCTTGTTCACGCAGATCGCAGGGCGTCTCGTGTTGGAGGAGGTGATGTCCCTCGCCGAGGGCATCGACGAAGCCGGGCCAGAGGGGATCTTCCCCCTGCACGTAGTCGTGATTGCCCGGCAGCACCACGACGACACCCTCGAAACGGGCGAGGATCGCGGCAGCCTCACGCACGAGACCTTTCGCGACGCGGGGTGTGTCGAAGAGATCGCCCGCGATCACGAAGACCTGGCAGGCACGTTCCTGTGCGAGGGCGACCATCGCGCGGAGACACTCGAGCCGGCGTGTGACGAGGCGGTCGCGCAGGGTCGGTGCATATCCGCCGCGGGTGAATTTCAGGCCGAGGTGGAGGTCGGCGGTGTGGAAGAGGCGGATCATGCGTTCGTTCGGGGCGTATCAGGTTAGCGAGGCCGGGAAAGGACGCAAGCACGCTCTGTTTCCGTATCGGAGCTACCTTCGCACCGGGGGTGGGACATTCGCAGACCCAGGATCGGCATTTTCCGAAAAAAGTTTCCTCCTCACGAGGGCAGGCGCCAGTCCACCGCCACCTCGAGACTCTGATTGAAACGATTCCGGTATTTCACGAGCCCATGGCGGGCCCCGTATTCGTGGACCATCTTCGTCACCTTCACGTCGAAGCAGCAATATTCGGCGATGGCCATGATCTTGCCCTCCTGCCACCATTTGATCGCGTCGGTGCCGACGGCCGTTTTGCTCTCACCGAGGGTTTCGCTCGCGACCGCGTCGAGTTTGGGGCGATGCAGGAGGGTCTTTTCCAAGTCGACCATCAGATCGAGATTGCGGGTGCAGTCGCGGAGATCGAGCACGGTGTAGCCCATCAGCACCTCGTAGTCGAAGGAGACGTGGTTGAAGCCTATCACAAGATCGGCGTCGCGGAGCTCATCGATGAGCGCCTGCACGTTCGCCTCGTCGTAGATCATGTAGCGGTTCAGCGCCGAACTGAAAGTGACGCCGATCGACATCCCCATGTCGGCCTTGCGATCCCAGCCGCCCACGTCGTTCGCGGAGCGCTGCGTCTCGAGGTCGAAATAGACGAAATTTTCGGCCATGGTCCTCGGCGGATCAGGCGTAGGGTTCGTAAAGGTTCCACGGCAAGTCGGAGAAAACCGGATCGGCTTCCTCGATCTCGGCGAGCAGATCGCTGCCCGCCTCCGCCTTGGCAGAGACTGACCAGACCCGGTCGAAACGCTCGAGGTGCTCGCGGGTGCGTCGCTCGGCATACTCGCGCGAAGGCTCGTTCTTCATGAGGAAGGGCCAATCGCTCGACTGCGCGAGGAGGAGCTCTTTCGTCATCAGTTCGATGCAACGCTTGCGGTGCGTCGAGGCCGCTTCGGGCATGCCGATGCGGTTGTCCTCGTAGAGCTTCACGAAGCGGGCGAGCTGTTCGGAGCGTCTCTGGATCTCCTCGTGGGTCCAGTTGTTCTCTTCGCTCGTCCAAGTCTCGAAGTAGCCGCCTTCGCCCCACGAGGAGGAAACGGGTGCGGCGACTGGGAACTCTTGCCCTTGGCTCGCGGCAAGTTGGAGACCCGGTGTGGTGAAGTCGAAATCGCCGCGCTGCGCCGCCTTGCGGAAGAGACGTTCGAGGAACTCGGTGCCTTCATACCACCAGTGGCCGAAGAGATCCGCGTCGAAGGCGCAGACGACGAGGGGGTTCTCCACGCCTTCGGATTCGAGGGCGGCGAGTTGGGCCCCGCGGCTGGCGATGAAGCGCACCGAATGCTCTTCGAGAGCACGCGAGGCGAGCTCGGGATCGTAGGGCAGGCTCTGGTCGTCCTCGCGGGCGAGACGGAAGTATTTGATCCCGGTAAACTGACGCTGGCCGGTTTCACCGAGGTATTCGCGCAAGTATTCGATCGGGGCTTCGAGCCCGATGTCGCGGAAGAAATCGCGATAACGTTCGTCGCCGGGGAATCCTTCGTCGGCATTCCAGATCTCGCTGCTGCTGGCCTGGTCGCGGCCGAAGACGACGAGGCCTTCGGGAGTGACTCCGGGAGTGAAGGGGAAAAGCGCGCTCGCCTGCGGGGCGGTCGTCAGGCCGTGCTCCTCGACGAGGGTCCAGTCGATCCCTTCGCGTTTGAGGATCTGTCCGATCGACGGCGCGTAGGCACACTCGGGCAGCCAGAAGCCGCGCGGCATCCGGCCGAAACACTGCACATATTGGCGGATCCCGAGGCGCACCTGGGCCTGCACCGATTCGGGCACCCGCATCAGTAGCGGGAGGAGACCGTGCGTCGCCGCGCTCGCGGTGAGTTCGACATGACCGCTGTCGCGCAGGTCGGCGTAGGCGCGCACGAGATCGCACTGCCACTCGTCGACGTAAAGGGTGCGAAGGCGGTGAAGGCGATCCTCGTATTGACTGGCGAGCTCACGTCTGCCGCTGATGTCTCCACGCTCGACCTCGTCGCGACAGAGCCGCAGGGTGCGGTCGAGATAGGCGAGGGTGCGGCGACGCAGGACACGGTCACGCCACATCGCGAGCAGGGTGGGGGAAAGGTCGAGGGTCAGGCGGAAGGGCACCCCTTCTCCGCGCAAGCGAAAGAGCATCTCGAGCAAGGGGAGATGCGTCTCGACCACGGTGCTGTGCAGCCAATCTTCCTCGAGGCAGTGGGACACTTCGGCGTGTCGCACCCAGGGAATGTGGGCATGCAGGACAATGGAACAATTCCGACTCATGAAAATTTAACGGTCTGAAGAAGTAATAAGGCGAAGAAGGCACCGATGGCCAGCATTATCCTGACGGCCCCCAGGGGGGAATGTTTGACCCGTGTTTTCAAGTGCTGATCCCACAGGCAATTCCCGCTCGTGACGAGTCGGAAAAAGCTGAAAATCATACCAATTAGGATAAATGGGGCTTGGTAGAAGCCTACCCCTAGCACATACACGTAAAAGGAGCGTCCAAGGGATAGGAGCACGGGGGGGCGATCCCCGTCGGCATTCGTCACCCGGATCCCAAAAAGGGCTTTTCCGGGAGTGGCACCGAAAAGATGGATCAGCATCGCCTCGAGGGCGTGCCAGGCAAAGAGGGCGAAAAACAGCGTCGTCGCGAGAGTGAGCGCCTCGGGTTTCCGCATCTCTTCGAGGTAGCGGGTGAGGAAGTCCGCGATCGTTTCGGCTGCCTGCGGTTGAGGGGCGACGTAGTCGCTCAGCAGGAAAACCATCACCGAGACGAGGGTGTAATCGAACATGCGCGCCCAGAAGCGGATGAAGGGACGGGCCGGCTCGATCGCCTCGGCGCGTGTGATGGCCTGGGCGGCGGCGGGTCCCACCTCTGGCAGCGGGGCGCCGGGAAAAGGTTCGGGAGGAAAGGGCATCCTCGGGGGATCCGGCAAGGGCGGCGGCGCGGGACGCTCTTCGTTTCCCTTTTCTGTCTGCTTTCCGGCGAAGCTGCGTTCGCTGACCGCCTCGAGCGAGGCGACTTCGCGGATCGGTTTCCATCCATCAAGGCCGCGATGCCAGGCGAGGGTGTCGGGGGTGGCTTCGCCGCGCTCGAGCAAGTCACCGACCTTGAAGATTGAAAAGGGGCCCGCCTTGGAGCCCCCGAGGGAGAGATAGAAGTCCATGTTTGATCAGGAAAAAAGGAGGAATCGGGATGCCGGCGGCGAATCCAGGCAGGGGGTCTCTATTGGCTGCGGAGGGCTTTGGCCGGTTGGAGAAAGGCCGCGAGGAAGGCCGGGACCAGGGCCGCCAAGGTGCAGCAAACCAGGGCGGAGATCGTGATCACGGTAAGATCGGCGGGGGTTTGCACCGAGGGAATGCCGCCGTCGATCTTGTACATCTCCGCGTTGAAAAATTCGACGCCAAACCGTTGTCCGACCCATCCGGCGATGTCGTTTCGCTTCCAGATCGTGAGCTGGGCGAGGCCGAATCCGGCGAACACGCCGACGAGGCCGACGAGGATGCCCTGGAAGAGGAAGACCCAGGCGATCTGTCCTTCGCGGGAACCGAGGGCCTTGAGGATCCCGATCTCGGTGCGCTTCTGCACGGTCACGGTGATCATCGTGCTCATGATGCCGAAACTCCCCACGATCATGATGATGAAGAGGATGAGGAACATCATCTGACGCTCGGCGGCAACGGCATCGAAGATGGTCTTGTTGATCTGCGCCCAAGTGCGGACGGCAAACTGTTGCGGGAGGATCTCGTGGAGCTTGGCCTGCAGTTGATCCGCCTTGAAGGGATCCTCCGTTCTCGCGGCGATGCCGTGGCATTCGTCGAGGTCGAAGCCGTAGAGCACCTGCGCCGTTTCGAGGTGCACGAAAACCACCGTCGCATCGAAATCCCAATTGCCCGAGTCGAAGATGCCTTTCACGACGAGCTCCTGCGGGGCCGTCATTTCCCTGATTTCTTCGATCCCCTTCTTGCGATCCCCTTCGTCGGTGGCGCCTTCGACGGCGTTGAGCGATGCCATCACCGCGTCAATGCTGCTGTTGGAATAGAGCAGGATCTTGTCACCGACCTTGATGTTGTTGCCCTCCGCGATGACGGAGCCGACCACGGCCGAGTAAAAATCGTTTTCGCCGATGAAATCGCCGTCCCGAATCATCTTCTCGGGATCGAGGGGAAATTCCGGATTGGGGCGCTTCGTCAACTTGCTCTGCATCCTTTCCAACTCCTTGCCTTCAGGAGGAAGAATTCCGCGTATCCAGGGCGCGCTGCGCCGCCCTCCAAAATCCATCACCACCTGACCTGTCACGAATGGCGTGACCGACTCGATGTCCTCGACCGCCTTCACCTTTTCGTAGGTCTCCGGCCAGCCCTTCATGAATCCTCCGGACTCGATCACGAGATGGGGGGCCACACCGAGGATGCTCTCCCGGATCCGCACCCCGTATCCGGTGAAAACCGAATTGACGACGATCATGGCCCAGACGCCTAGGGCGACGCCGAGGATCGAAATCAGGGTGATGATGGAGACGAAGGTGCGCTTCGGCTTCAGGTAGCGGGAGGCCAGAAAGGGGCTGAAAAACATGATGGGGGATTGACTATCCCTTATCCTAGCCGCTAATCCTCACTCTGACACCCGAATTCCTGCCCCGGACCCATCCCCCTGCCGACCGCCCCTCCGCCCCATGACCGGAACTTATCCCGAAAAATACAAGGCCTTCATCTTCCTCGGCGCTCCCGGCTGCGGCAAGGGCACCCAGGGCCAGATCCTCGGAGCGATTCCGCGTTTCTACCACTTTTCCATGGGCGACGCCTTCCGCTCGATGGATACCCGAACCCCGATCGGGCAGGAATTCATTGCCCACTCCCGCCGGGGCGAACTCGTGCCGGACGAGCTCACGATCCGCTACTTCAAGAAGCAGGTCGACGCCCGGGCCGACCTCCACATGTTCAAGCCCGACATCGACATCCTTATTCTCGACGGCATTCCCCGCAGCATCGAGCAGGCCCGCATCCTCGAGGAACACATCGAGGTCCTCCAGCTTTTCCACCTCTCCTGCCCCAACCGTGAGGAACTCATCACCCGGATCCGCAAGCGCGCCCTCAAGGAAGGACGCATGGACGATGCCAGCGATGAGATCATCCAGCGCCGCATCCGCGCCTACGAGGAATCGACCCGCGAACTCATCGACCACTACGCCGATCGCCGTGCCGCCATCAACGCCGCCCAGGCTCCCGTGAAAGTGACCCGCGACATTCTCAGCGTCATCGTCGCCCATCCCGAGTGGCTGCACCACACGGGCGAGGAGTGAGGTGGGTTTGGAGGATAGAGGCAGCGATCTCATCGCGTTCCATCCCTTGCGGATGTTTTCCCGCTTCGTGCTATGGTCTGGCCACGATGAAGTTCCTGGGTCTCAAATCTTTGCTTTGGTCCGTCGTTCTCTCCTGCTTGGTCGCTGGTTCGCTCCTTCTCCTTTCCACCATGTCCGCCGCCGAACCGCCTCTGGCCGAAAAACGTCCACACCCCCTCAAGGTTCACGACCTCATCTGGACGGACGACTATTTCTGGCTGCGGGATCGCGAGGACGCGGCGGTGAGAGCCTACCTCGAGGCGGAGAATGCCTACCTCGAATCCGCGATGGCACCGCAGAAGGAACTGCGGGCCTCCCTCGTCGCGGAGATGAAGGGGCGGATCATCGAGGAAGACACCAGCGTGCCCTACCGCAAGGGCGACTGGGTCTACTACAGCCGCGAAGTCGCGGGAAAGGATCATCCCGTGGTCTGTCGCAAACCCTGGCATTCCGACAAAGCCGCTGATCTACTAGCGCCCGCCGCGCCGGGCGAAGAGGTGATCGTGATCGACCTGAACGAACGCGCCGCGGGCGATGCGGCTTTTTCCTTCGGCGGCGGCGCGGTTTCGCCCGATGGACGCCTCTATGCGTGGAAGGAAAATCACGACGGCACCGACCTCTACACCCTCCGCGTCCGCGACCTCGACACCGGCGTGATCCTGCCCGACGAGATCGAGGCTACGATGTTCGACGAGGCTCCGGTCTGGGCGCTCAACAATCGCACCCTCTTCTACACGCTCGGCGACGAGACCGATCGTCCCTGGCGCGTCATGCATCATGTCCTCGGGGAGAAGGGGGAAGAGGCGAAACTCCTCTTTGAAGAGAAAGATGCCCGCTTCAGCGTCTCGATCGATTCCACCAAGAGCGGGCGTTTTCTGATCATCACCTCATCGTCGAAAGACACGAGCGAGACCTCGCGTCTTCCGCTTTCGGGTGAGGCCGGCGTCCCCGAACTTTTTCTCCCGCGAAGCGAAGGCATCCGCACCTCCTACGCCGATTGTGGCGACGAGTGGTTCATCCTCTCGAACGAAGGAGCGGTGAACGGGCGTGTCTTCCGCGCACCGATCGATCATCCCGACCGCGCCTCGTGGGTCGAGGTGTTGCCGGGGGACGAGGCCATTGCCTACGAGTCGATCGACGCCTTTGCCACGCACGTCGTGATCGGAGCCAGGAACGGCGGGGTGCCCGGATTCTTCCTTCTCGATCCTGACAAAGCCATCACGAAGTGGGTCACCTCGCCGACCGAAGGGGGTTGGGTCTCGGGCGAACCCTCGCCCGAGTATCACGCCAAGGCGCAGCGCTTCAGCTACGAGACGATGATCCATCCCTACACCGTCGCCGAGGTCGATCTCGAGACGGCGGAGATCCGCCTCCTCAAGGAGAAAACGCCGCCGCCCGGCTACGACCCGTCGAAGTATCGCGTGGAGCGGACCTTCGCGACTGCGTCCGATGGCACGAAGATCCCGATCTGGCTGCTGCTCGCGGCCGATCATCCCCGCGATGGCAGTGGCGGTATCCTCCTCGACGGCTACGGAGCCTACGGCATCGCGAGCGATCCGTGGTTCGACAGCAACGTCCTCAGCCTCATCGATCGCGGCGTCGGATTCGCGATCGCCCAGATCCGCGGCGGTGGCGAATTCGGGCGACCTTGGTATGAGGCGGGCAAGCTTGGGAAGAAGGAGACGACCTTCACCGACTACATCGCCTGCGCCGAGCATCTCGTCGCCGAGGGATACGCCTCGACGCGAACGCTCTGCGGGAGCGGGGCCAGTGCCGGAGGCCTCCTCGCCGGAGCGGTCCTCAACCGGCGTCCCGATCTCTTCGGGGCTTTCATCGCGAATGTTCCCTTTGTTGACGTGCTCAATACCATGCTCGACGCGAGCCTGCCGCTGACGACCGGTGAATACGACGAGTGGGGTGATCCGGCGGTCACCCGCGAAGTCTTCGACCGCATCCGCGCCTATTCGCCTTATGACAATGTCAGGGCGCAGGCCTATCCGCCCATCCTCGTCCTTGCGGGCTGGAACGACAACCGCGTGCCCTACTGGGAGGCCGCGAAATGGGTCGCGAAACTGCGCGTCCACAACACAGGCCCGGTGCCGCCGCTTCTCCACACCGCCTTCGAGACCGGCCACGGTGGAGCCTCGGGCCGCTACCGCGAACTCGACGAAATCGCGATGCAGTATGCGTTTGTTTTGAAGAGTCTGGGGTCAATCTAAAAGGGCTCTCCCATGGGAGCCGTCTCTCCCGCTCTCTGATCCAGCCAGCTCTGCAGGATCTCGACGGCGGCAGCCATGTCGATGATGCCCTTCGAGTTCTTGGCATTGCGGCCGGCGGCGTGGAGTTTCTCCATCGCGCTGACGGTGGTGCGATGTTCGTCGACCTCGTGGACCGTCACTTCTTCCGGCAGGAGCGGACGCAGGATCCTGACAAAGGCGCGCACACGGCCCACGGCAGCCCCTTCCTCGCCGTTGCGATGGAGCGGCAGCCCGACGATGAGATGCTCGATACGGCGCAAGCGGACCAACTCGGCGATGCGCGCGGCGGCCTTTTCCGAATCACCGCCCGGCACGGTCTCGAGCGGATGAGCGAGAAAGCCGAGGTCGTCGCTCACGGCGATCCCGATGCGGGCGGTGCCGTAGTCGATGCCGAGGGCGCGGACCCAATCGCTCATGATGCCATGGCCTCAGAGCAGTTCGGCGGGGAGCCGGTCGACGAGTTTTTTGATCTGGTCAGCCTCTTTCCTATCGGCGACGAGGAGGGCGTCGGCGGTCTGTACGACGATCAGATTCTCGACGCCGAGGAGGGAGACCGAGGGCATCCCCGCGACTGAAAAGACGATGTTGTTTCTCGAATCGACCGCGAGGAGGGGGCCGCGATGCGAGTTTTCGTCGTCATCGGTGGTCAGGTATTTCGCGACCGAAGGCCAACCGCCGACATCGTCCCAGCCGACCTCGGCCTCGATGTTGAGGATGCGGCTCGCCTTTTCCATGAGGGCGAAATCGATCGAGATTTTGTCGAGCTGGGGGAAGCGCTCCGCCACGGTCGCGGCGAAATCCGGCGAATCGCGGAGCTCACCGACGAAACCGGCGAGCTGGGGACAATTCTGCGAGAGCTCGCGCATCAGGGTGGGGATGGTCCAGATGAAGATGCCGGCATTCCACGAGAAGGTGCCCTCGCGGAGGTAGGCCTCGGCGGTCGCGACATCGGGCTTTTCGCGGAAGCGTTTCACCTCGTGCACGGCCGCACCGGTGCCGCCGTCGTCGGTGGCGATGGCTCCTCCGCGCTCGATGTAGCCGTAGCTCGGGCACGGCCAGTCGGGTTTGATTCCGAGGGTGACGATGGCTTGCTCGGCCGCCGCGGCGGCGGCGGCGGCGCGGAGGACGCGACGGAATTCCTCCACTTTCACGACGAGTTGATCGGCCGGGAGGGCGAGCATCGTCGCCTGCGGATCCCTCGCGGCGATCCAGCCGGCGGCGAGAGCGATGGCGGGTGCGGTGTCGCGGCGGGCGGGCTCGGCGACGATGTTCTCTGCTGGCAGCATGGGCAGGGCGGCGCGCACGCCCTCGAGCTGGGCCTCGTTCGTGAGGACGAGAATGCGTTCGGGCGGGACCAGTCCATCGAGACGGTTCACCGCCTTTTCGATGAGGGTCTCGTCATCGAAGAGCGCGAGGAGCTGCTTCGGCTTCGCGTTGCGGCTGAGGGGCCAGAAGCGCGTGCCGCTGCCGCCGGCGAGGATGAGGGCATAGAGATTCGGAGAGGACATTTCCGGCTGTTCAGGCGGGGTTTTGGGGATTAGGTGGGAAAGGTCCTTTTAAAATCACGCTTATCAAGACGCACTTCTCCCGACTGCTGCTTTTCCCGTCGCGTCTCTGCCTCGATGCGCCGCTCGCAGCAACGGGCTGGGCAGTCTGTCTCGCCGCCTCGCGGAGACCCGATCCCGGATCGCCGCACCTCGCGGAATTGGTCGGGCTTTTCGCAGCTGTCTGGGCCATCTACCTTGGTGACAGGCTCCTCGACGTGCGGCGGTCACAGCTCGATCCCCGGGAACAACCTGCGCGTCATGCCTGGGCGCGGCGTCATGGAGCAATTCTCGTCGCTTGTCTCGCGCTGGCGATGGTGATCGGTGTCGCGACGATCCCGCTTCTCGATCCGGCGACCTTGCGGGCGGGCATCGTCGTGGCACTGGCGACAGGTCTCTATTTTCTTCTCTTCCGTTGGTCCATTGGCGCGCGCCTTCGCCCGAACGTTCTTCCCGCGAAGGAAATCGCCATCGCCCTCTGCTTCACGGCCGGTGCCGCGATCGCCGCCTCATCACGCGATCTCGGCGATCTCCCTGCCCTTGATCTGGCGGGATTGGCGTGGCTCATCTTGGGCAATTGCCTCCTCATCTCCCGCCGCGAGTCCGCGCGCGACGCGCACGAGGATCCTGCGGCCTTTTTCTCGAATCGCTCCCGGGCACGACTTTTGCCCGAGATCGCCCTTTCCGCCGGACTTGGCCTCGGTGCCTTGGGGTGGTGGCAAAGCGGGATGACGTCGGCATCGCTCGCCTTGATCCTCTGTGCCGTGCTCACCCTCTTCCTCGCGCGGACGAGGAGCCCGGTGCTGACCAGGCATACCCAAGCGATCGCCGACGGCCTGCATCTTCTCGTCTGGCTGGTCGCGTTTCTTTTCTGAAAGTGCGGCTCATTCCGGTGTCATGCTATCTAGCGCAACACGCTCGCGGATTGAACCTCCGATCGGGCTTGATCCCCGGGGATCGGCCAACTAGACTCGCGCGCATCATGACGATCCGCCCGATTTTGCTTGTGCCGATGCTCCTCTTCGGATGGGGGGCTTTCTCTCTTCATTCCGCGGAGCGTTCCTGGACCAACAGTTCGGGAAAAACCATCGTCGCCACCCTCGTCGAGATCGCGGGGGACAAGGCTGTGCTCCAGATGGCCGGGAAAAACTTCGAGGTCCCGGTCGCGAGCCTTTCTCCCGACGACCGGAAATTCATCGACGAATGGAAAAAAGGCGACCTGACCGATCCCTCGGGAGACGCCGCGGTGAAGGCGAACTGGGACGCTCCCTGGCCTGCGCTCGTTTCTGTCGACATCGAACAGGCCATCGAAGTGATCAAGGAAGATGAGGCGGCCAAAGAGTATGTCTATGCGAGTCCGCACTACGAGTTCATCTGTGACGTGAAGCTCAACACCTCGGTGGTGAAGCGTTTTTCCCTGCTCTTCGAGGCGACGAACCAGGTCTGTCGTGAGCTGCCCCTCGGCATGGTGAAACCCTTCCGCAAGGAGCGGCACAAGATCCATCTCTTTGAAACCCGCGAAGCCTACATCGCGAAAGGCGGCCCACCCGAATCCGCCGGGGTCTACATCAGCCGCGGCGGCGAGGGCGACATCCTCGTCCCCCTCACCAGTCTCGGAGTGAAGAAAGTCGGCAGCAACTACAGCGTCGATTATGACAAGGAGAACACGACCCTGTCCCACGAGATCACCCATCAGCTCACCGACGCCGAATACTACGAGCCCGGTTCACGTGGCTGGTTCACCGAGGGATTCGCCGAATACATCGCCAACAGCGGCTACCGTTCGGGTAAATTCGACATCGACGATCTCGGCAAACTCAAGGCCCGCGTCACCGCCTACGGCGAAGATGGCAACGGAGGACGCGCCCTCGGAGAGGATATCACCGCCCCCGATCTCCAACAGTTTTTCACGCAGGAATACGATTCCTTCCTCGCCAATGCCCAGCTCAGCTACGGGCTTTCCGCGTTGATCGTTTATTACTACTTCCACATGGATGGCGACAAGGACGCCGCCAATCTCAAGGCCTTCCTCAAGGCTTTGAAGGAGGAGAAAACTCCCCCACAGCTCTTCGAGCCCCTCCTTGCCGGGCGCACTTGGGATGAGATGGAGGCCGCCATCACTCAGGGGTGGCGTTCGCGCGGCGTCCGGATCACGTTCAATTGAGCGAAGGGGGTTGCATTTCCGGCGAGACCCTCTTCAATCCACCCCATCCATTTTATGAACGAACGACTGTGCCGCTGGGGCATCCTCGGAAGCGCGGGCATCGCCCGCAAGAACTGGCAGGCCATCCGCCACAGTGGCAACGGCCGACTCGTCGCGGTGGCGAGCCGCTCGCGTGAAAAGGCCGCCTCCTTCATCGCCGAAGGCCAGGCCCAGGTGCCGCACGATCCGGTTCCGGAGGCGGTCGGCGGCTACGCCGAGCTTCTCGCCCGTCCCGACATCGACGCGGTCTACATTCCCTTGCCGACGGGGCTGCGGAAGGAATGGGTTCTCGCCGCGGTAGCCGCCGGCAAACACGTCCTATGTGAGAAACCCTGCGGAGTCGATGCGAACGAGGTGCGCGAGATCACCGAAGCCTGTGCCAAGGCCGGGGTTCAGTTCATGGACGGTGTCATGTTCATGCACAACGATCGCCTCGCCGCTCTTCGCCACGAGCTCGACGCGGGGACGATCGGCACGATCCGCCGCATCGCGACGCAATTCAGCTTCCTTGCTCCGGATGAGTTTTTCTCGGACAATATCCGCCTCGATCCAGGGCTCGAGCCGCTCGGCAGTCTCGGCGATCTCGGTTGGTACAATTCCCGCATCATCCTCTGGGCCTTGGGCTACGAGATGCCGGTCTCGGTGACGGCGCGAATGATCCGCGAGCATCACACCGTGCCGGTATCCCTCTCGGCCGAGATGGTCTTTGCCGGCGGAGTGACCGCCTCGCTCTATTGCAGCTTTGAAAACGAGCACCAGCAGTGGGTGAATCTCAGCGGCACGGGCGGCCACATCCACGTGAGTGATTTCGTGCTACCTTATCACGGCCCCGAACTGAGCTTCGAGATCGAGCAGGCTCATTTCAATGTCGAGGGCTGCCACTTCCACATGGAGCGGCACTCGCGCCGCGTCGCGACGCGCGAGTATTCCGACAGCCACGCCACCGCGCAGGAGACGAAGCTCTTTCGAAAGTTCGGCGATCTCGTCCTCGGCGGAAAGCCCGATCCGCACTGGCCGGAGATTTCGCTGAAGACGCAGGTGGTGCTCGACGCCTGTTTGCGATCGGCGCAGGATGGTGGGAGAGAGGTGGTTTTGTGAGGGCAGAGCCACCTCCGGCATGCCGCTAGGAGATGCCGATGGCGGTTCAAGCCCCTGACTTTTCAACCCGGGTTCGGCTCGGGGCCTCTCGGGTATCGCTGGACCTTGTCGTGCGCCTGCCGCCCTCGTCCAGGAGGCGGCAGAGGATTTGGTTGACCTCCGTCTGGCACTCCAGCAGCGCCAGATGCGCCGCACGGTGCAACCGGTAGTGGATTCGATCCTGCTGGTAGGCGAAAGGGAAGACGGGATCCCGGTCCCCGTGAATCTGGATGAGACCAGGGTGGTGCTCCATTCCCTCCCATTGCGGAGCCACGGTGCAAGCCCAGTTCAGGAAGGAAGGGTCGACCTGGCGGAACATTCCGAACAAACGGCGACGGAATCGGGACACCGGAGGGGTCGGAAGCGATTGCAGTAAGGCAAAAGGCATTCTCGGACCGAGAAAACCCAACCGGCGCAAGAGGGGATTGAGGTGCTCACTGCGGGTTCCCGACGAGATCAAGACCAGTTGACGGATTTCCATCGCCTTTGCTATCTCGCAAGCCAGCATTCCCCCGAGAGACATGCCGACAAGCGTATCTCCCGGCAAGATCCCGTGGTGTTCGACAAACTGCTCCGCATAGTCTTTCATCGACATCTTCAAGGATCGCGGAGCCGGGAAGTCGACCGCGCGGAATGGAAAGGGGAAACGGTAGTCGCTGAACAACTCCGCCGTGCCTCCGGTGCCGGGAATCAAGAAGGTCATCGTGAACGTCGCGGACTACCTGCTTTGCCTTCCGCGCCTTTTCGTAACGCCGCCCGTGAGCCCTTGGAGGCGAGGGGCGGCTGATATTTCCGGTTGGACCTCCGACCTACGGGCGAAGGTGGCACGAATCGCGAGGAAGATCCAGACGTCCCGCCCCGCTTCCCTAGTTGACCCCACCCGCGTCTGCGCCGATGCGTTGCCGGGAGTTTCCCGGGCCGGGAGCTCATGACAGTCGCCGCCCCCCCTTTCCATGATCGAACAAATTCTCAGAGGACTCGCCGGGACGACCGCCTTGATCGGGGTCTGTTGTCTTCTCAGCCGGAACCGGCACGCCATCCCCTGGCGGCTCGTCGCGGGGGGACTGCTGCTGCAGGGGATCCTCGCCTTCCTTATTCTCGCAACGCCTTTCAGCGGGGTGGTCGAGGCGATCTCGGCGGGTTTCGTGAAGCTGCTCGGTTTCAGCGATATCGGTGCAAGATTCATGTTCGGCGAGTTGGTCGATGCCTCGCGTTATGGCTTCGCCTTCAAGGTGCTGCCGGTGATTCTCTTTGTCTCTGCCCTGACCTCGGCGCTTTACTTTCTCGGGGTGCTCCAGTGGATCGTTTTCGGTTTTGCCTGGGTGATGTCCCGCCTCATGAAGCTCTCGGGGGCCGAGAGCCTCGCTGCGGCGGCAAATATTTTCGTCGGCCAGACCGAGGCGCCGCTCGTGGTGAAACCCTATCTCTCCGGGATGACGCGGTCCGAGCTGATGGCCTTGATGACGGGTGGCATGGCGACGATTGCGGGCAGTGTCTTCGGGCTCTACGTCGTGACGCTCGGCGGTGGCGATCCCGCGGTCGAGGCAGCGGTGGCGAACCAGCTCCTCACCGCCTCGATGATGAATGCACCCGCAGCGCTCTACGTCGCAAAAATCCTCGTGCCCGAGCGTGATAGGATCCGGGAGGATCTCTTCGTGCCGAAGGACAAACACGGCCGCAACCTCCTCGATGCGATCGCGGGAGGCACGAGTGAGGGCTTGAAACTCGCCCTCAACGTCGCGGCGATCCTGATTGTGTTTGTGGCACTGATCGCCTTGCTCAACGCAGTCCTCGGCTGGGTCGGAGGTCTCGGAGGCGAGACGGGGTGGCTCGATGGTTTGGTCTCGCGGGCGAGTGGCGGCGTCTTCACAGGGCTCTCGATGGAGGCGATCCTCGGATTTGCCTTTGCCCCCGTCGCGGCCGCAGTCGGAGCGGATTGGGCCGATATGCTGCGTTTCGGCCAGCTCCTCGGGATCCGACTCGTCTCGAACGAATTTGTCGCCTATCTCGAACTCAGCGAAATGAAGGAGGCGGCCTTGCTTTCTCCCAAGACGATCTTCCTCGCGACCTTCGCCCTCTGTGGGTTTGCGAACATCAGCTCGATCGGCATCCAGATCGGCGGCATCGGCTCGCTCGCGCCGGAGCGGCGCGGAGATCTCGCCGAATTGGGCTTTCTCGCGATGATCGGCGGCACCATCGCGAGCCTGCTGACGGCGAGTATCGCGGGGATCTTTTTCGGGGTCGGCGGGTGACTTCGCTCAAAGATCGATCGCGTGGCCGGGGGCGGGGATCACGATGCGGGTGTCGGGCAGTTTCTGGCCGAGCGTCTCGAGGAACCAGCCGCGCGCGGACTCGTCGCCGTGGACGAGGATGACGGTCTTCGGTGAACAGGCCACCGCGTAGTTGATCAGTTGCTCGCGCGGGGCATGACCGCTGAAGTCAAATCGCTCGACGGCGCAGCGGATTTCGCTCTCGTGGTCGGATCCGGAGGAAAGGGCGACGCGCCCGCCCTGGCCGGCGGCGAGGATGCGACCGCCGGGGGAATCATCATCGGCGTAGCCGACAAAGAGGATCGCGTTTTGTTCCGTGGCAAGGATGCGGCGCGCGAAGCGGTGCGAGACGGTGTGTTCGGAGACCATGCCGCTGGAAAGGGCGTAGATCGCTCCAGGGTGGAAGTCGGGCTCCTTGCGGCCGCGGGCGAGACGGCGGAGGTCGGGAAAGTCGTCGAGGAGCCGGTAACCGGGGTGGAGCCGGTCCGGGTGGTTGCTGAACCGATCGGTCACCTCGGTCATCTTTGTGCTGAGCCCCCCGATGTGGACGGGCAGGTGGGGGACGAGTCCTTCGTCGAAGAGTTCCTTCAGCATGAAGAGCAACTCCTGCGTTTTGCCGAAGGCGAAGACAGGCACGAGGACCGATCCGCCCCGCGCCATCGTCGCGTTGATGGATTCGGCGAAGCGGCGTTTCTCGCGTTCGCGGGTGTAGGCGGGGTCGCGCTCGTGGTCGCCACGGGTCGTCTCGATGATGAGGGTGTCGATCGGGTCGGTCGGGAAGGCGGCCCCTTTTGTCACGGTCTGATCCTCGAAATGGACGTCGCCGGTGTAGAAGATTCGGTGGCCGTTCGCTTCCATCAGCATCCCGACGGCCCCGAGGACATGGCCGGCGCGGAAGAACTCGACGGAAACGCGGTCGCGCTTGCCGAAGGAGAAGCGTTCGCCCGGTTCGCGGGTCATCCAGCGACGCACGCAGGCATCGACTTGGCCGTGGGTGTAGAGCGGGTAAAGGGGCTCGTTCAGCTCCTCGCGCTGGGCCTTCATCACGTTGACCGAATTGTGGAGAAGGACGCTGCCATGCTCGCGGGTGAGCTCGCTCATGACGACGGCCGCCTCGGTCTGCTCGCGCATCAGCACAGGCAGGGCCCCGATATGATCGAGGTGGGGATGGCTCACGAGGATGGCGTCGATCGCGTCGCGGGGAAGGTCCTCGTAGAGAGGCAGGGTGTCGCGTCCGGTGTGTTTCGGATGCGTTCCCGCGTCAAGGACGAGGAGGGTTTCGCCGAGTTCGAGGAGGTAGGAATTGGCGCCAATGTCAGGATGGGCGGCGAGGTTCGTGAAACGCATGGGGAGCGACCTTCGGGCGGTAAAAGGTGGGAAAGTAAAAGGTAAAAAGTCTATTTGAAATGGGTGCGATCAGGCGAGGTCGGATCCCCCTGAGTCAATGGAAGATCGCTTTTCCTTGGCGGCCTCGCGGGCGGCACGAAAGAAGGATTGGAGGATGGCGAGGGATTCAGGCTCGAGGACGCCGGGGGTGATCTCGCTGCGGTGGTTCAGGGTCGGTTGCTGGAGGAGGTTCAGAAGCCCGCCGGCCGCGCCGCCTTTCGGATCTCCGACGCCGAAGATGACGCGGCGGATGCGGCAGTGGACGATGGCTCCGGCGCACATGGGGCAGGGTTCCTTCGTCACGTAGAGGTCGCAATCGGTGAGACGCCAATCGCCGAGGGCCTCCTGGGCCTGGCTGAGGGCGAGCATCTCGGCGTGGGCGGTGGCGTCGCGCAGGGTCTCGACCTGGTTGTGGGCGCGGGCAATGATCGTGCCGCCCTGCACGATGATCGCCCCGACCGGGACTTCGCCCGCCTGGAAAGCCCGCCGCGCCTGACGCAGCGCCTGTTCCATGAGGAAGGTATCGCTCGAGAATTCGATCGGAGCCTCGGCTCCATCGTCCGGTGTGGGAAAGACCATGGCTGAAAGGAATCCGGGAGGCAGGGTTGCGGAAGCCGGAAAGCGTGAAGATAATGGACCCGTCATGAGCGACTGCAACATCCGAATCATCGCCCCCTCCCTCCTAGCCGCCGACTGGTCGAAACTTGGCGAGGAGGTCCGCCGGGCCGAACAGGCTGGGGCGGACTGGCTCCACCTCGATGTCATGGACGGCCATTTTGTCGAAAACGTTTCCTTTGGCCCGCAGTTCGTCGCTGCGGTGAGGCCCCACACGGGCCTGCCGCTCGACACCCACCTGATGATGACGCGGCCCGACAAATACCTGGACCGTTTCATCAAAGCCGGTTCGGACCGCATCACCGTCCACGTCGAGGCCGATCACGATGTCTCCGAAACCCTCCGCCGCATTCGCGCGGCTGGCCTTGGTTGCGGACTTTCCCTGAATCCGGCGACGCCTTTCGACGCGGTCGTGCCCTACCTCGACCAGATCGACCTCCTCCTCGTCATGACCGTGGTCCCCGGCTTCGGGGGCCAGGCTTTCATGGAGGCGGAGACCATGCCGAAGGTCGCCGCCGCCCGCGATCACCGCGAGAAGCACGGCCTTTCCTACCACATCGAGGTCGATGGGGGGATCGACCAGGACACGGTCGCCATCGCTGCCGCCCACGGGGCGAACGTGATGGTCGCGGGCACAGCGCTCTACGGAAAGGCAGACATGGCCGCCGCGGTCACGGCGATGCGGGGCTGAAACGCATGTCCGAGCACGTCCATACCGTCGCGGGGATCACCGCCCTGATCCGCGAGAGCCTCGAGGACCGCTTTTCCGGCGTCTGGATCGAGGGCGAGATCAGCAATCACCGCCTCCCCGGTTCGGGACACCACTATTTCACGTTGAAGGATCCTTTCGCCCAGCTCTCCTGTGTTTTTTTCAAGGGCGCGGCGATGCGTTGTCCGGTGCGGCTCGGCGACGGGATGCAGGTGCAGGTCTACGGCAATCTCTCGGTTTACGAAGCGCGGGGCCAATACCAGCTCGTCGCCCAAGCAGTGCAAGCGAAAGGCTTCGGCGACCTTCAGGCAAAATTCGAGGCGCTGAAACGCAAGCTCGAGGCCGAGGGGCTCTTTGATCCGGCGCGGAAACAGCCGATCCCGTCTTTCCCCACCCGCATCGGCATCGTCACTTCGCCGACGGGTGCCGCGATCCGCGACATGATCCACGTCCTTTCGCGGCGTGCTCCCTGGGTGCGGGTGATGATTTATCCGGCCAAGGTCCAGGGGGACGGGGCCGCTGAGGAAATCGCCGCCGGGGTGCGTTTTTTTGACGAGGCGAGTGGCGGGCAGCGTCCCGAACTCGTCATCGTCGCCCGCGGCGGCGGCAGCATCGAGGATCTCTGGGCTTTCAACGAGGAGGTCCTCGCCCGGGCCATCGCCGCCTGTTCGCTCCCGGTGATGTCGGGGGTAGGGCACGAGATCGACTTCACCATCGCCGATTTTGTCGCCGACCGTCGCGAGCCGACCCCCAGCGCCGCCGCCGAAAACGCCGCGCCGGACGGGGCCACGTTGCTCCGCCACCTGAGCCGTCTCCGCGATGCTCTCGAGGCCAGGACGGAAGGAGCCCTCGCCCTCCATCAGCGCCACGTCCTCTCCCTGCGGCGCGAGATCGAGGCCCGTGAGCCGGGACGAAAAATCCGCTCGTGGATGCAGACGCTCGATTTTCTCGAGGAGCGCATGGATTACCTCGTTTTGGGGCGTCTCCAGCAGTCGCGGGCTTCGGTGGATGCGGTGCGACGCTCCCTCGCCGTGATCCAGCCCGAGCGGGTCCTCGCCCGTCAGGCGGAGGAAGTCGCCTTCCTTGCCGAAGCCCTCGATCGCACCGCAAAACGGCGTCTCTCCGATCTCGCGACGCGCCTCCGCGCGGTCGGCGGTCTGATGCAATCGCTCAGTCCGGATGGCGTGCTCAAGCGCGGGTATTCTCTCACCACCGATGCCGAGGGACGGCTCGTCACCTCCGCAAAGCAGTTGCGGGTGGGCGACGTGGTCCGGACCCGTCTTGCTGACGGAGAAATCGCGAGCCGGGTCGAGTGAATTTCTCCGGGCTTCATGCCGTGGGTCTCCATGTGCGGCATGCCACCGGGGAGCCAGATGAAGATGACCGATTTGTCGTTTTCACGTGGGTGGCGATCAAGTCGAGACGCCATCGCGCCCGAAAAGGGCTTGCCTGCCCCCTTCCGATCCACGAGAACCGTTGCGCCGCATGAAACCCTCTTGCCTCCGTCACCTGAGCCTTCTCGGTCTCGTCTCCCTCGCCGTCTCCGCGACCCGTGCCGAGGAGGCGAAGGGCGTCGTCTTCCACGACCAGAACGGCAACGGGCTCCGCGACGCGGGCGAGCCGGGTCTGCCCGATATCGCCGTCTCGAACCAGCGCGAGATCGTCCAAACCGACGCCGAAGGCCGCTGGTCGCTCCCGGTCACGGACGACACGATCTTCTTTGTCGTGAAACCGTCGGGCTGGACGACGCGACTGAGCGACCAGCAGATCCCGCAGTTTTATTACCTCCACAAACCCCAGGGCTCGCCCGCGAACTTCCGCTACCCCGGCGTCGCCCCAACCGGCCCGCTCCCGGCCTCGATCGAATTCGCGCTGACGCCCTCGGAAGAGCCGGCACAATTCAAGGCGATCTTCTTCGGCGATCCGCAGCCGCAGACGATCGAGCAGGTGAACTACATCGCCGACGACGTCATTGCCGAGCTCATCGGAACTGATGCGAAATTCGGCGTCACCCTCGGCGACATCATGTTTGACAAGCTCGAGCTCTTCGAACCCTCGAACGCGAATGTCGCCCTCATCGGGATCCCCTGGTACAACGTGATCGGGAACCACGACCTCAATTTCGACTCGCCCGGCGACGCGGATTCGGACGAGACCTTCCACCGCCACTTTGGTCCGAATTACTACAGCTTCGACCATGGTCCGGTCCACTTCATTGCTCTCGACGACATCGAGTGGGGACGCCGCAACGCCGAAGGCAAAATGACCTATGCGGGTGGACTCGACGAACGCCAGCTCGCCTTCGTGAAGAACGACCTCGCCCTCGTGCCCGAGGAGAAACTCGTCGTGCTGATGATGCACATTCCCCTCACCGAGATGGAGAACCGCACCGAGCTTTACCGCCTCATCGAACATCGGCCCTACACCCTCTCGATCTCGGGTCATACCCACTGGCAGGCGCACCAGTTCATCGACGCGAAGGATGGCTGGCAGGGCGCGAAGCCGCATCACCACATCGTCAACGTCACCGTCTGCGGCACTTGGTGGAAGGGCGAGAAGGACGAACGCGGCATCCCTCACGCGACGATGCGCGACGGCGCGCCGAACGGCTACTCGATCATGACCTTCGACGGTACGAGCCACATCCTCGATTTCAAGGCGGCGCGCCAGCCGGCGGATTACCAGTTCCACATCCACGCGCCGAACGAGATCACCGCGGCCGACGCGGAAAAGACGCCCGTCTATGTCAACGTCTTCAACGGTTCGGTGGACTCGGCCGTGCGGATGCGGATCGATGAGGCAGGCGCGTGGATCGCGCTTGAGAAAGTCCTCGAGCCCGATCCCTACTACGTCGAGACTCGCGACCGCGAAATGGCGGCGCGGCCCGAGGCGAAGGATCACCTCAACGGTCCGATCCTCTCCGACCACCTCTGGAAGGCCTTCCTCCCCGCGGGGATCACGGCCGGCACCCATCCGATCGAGGTCGAGGCGACCGATGCCTATGGGCGGCTCTGGAAGGATGAGAAGGTGCTGCGGGTGAAGTGAGATCTCAATCCCGTTGACCTTGCGACGCTTTCCGGGAAGGTTCGGGGAAATCCAGTGCTTCATGTACGAACGCCGCACCGAAAAACTGCTTCCCGTTCATCGCTTCCTCGGGCGGATGGCGAAGACGGTCTGCTTTGCGCTCCTTTTGATCGTCGTGGCCCTTGCCATCGGAGTGGTCGGCTACCATGAGTTCGCGGGACTGCCGTGGATCGATTCCTTTCTCAATGCCTCGATGATTCTGACGGGCATGGGCCCAGTCGACCTGATGAAGACGGATGCCGCGAAGCTCTTCGCCTCGCTCTACGCGATTTTCAGCGGCAGCATTTTCCTCACGGCGATCGCCTTTATGCTCGCGCCGGTCTTTCACCGGCTCTTGCATCATTTTCATTTGGATGAAGAGGAGGACTGAGGGAGGTCGGTGTTACGCGAGTTCCGATGAGTCACCACTCGGAAGCCTCTTTCAGAATCACGTTTCGCTTCGACGAGGATACGACTGGTTCCAGTGGCGAGCCAGCTCTCCGGATACAGCGAGAGATCCCAAGAAAATCAATTGCCTCCCGCCCCGCTCCCGTCTTTAGATTCCCCCATGCTGAACTGGATCTGGATGGGAATGATTGTCGTGGGCGTGATCGTCGCGGGGATCATGGGGCGCTTCACGGGCGAGAATGGGATCGTCGAGGGAATGTTCGCGGCGGTGAAGACGGGTGTGGTCGGCATCGTCATCCCGACCAGCGCGATGATGATGTTCTTCCTTGGTATCATGCGCCTTGCAGAGACCTCGGGCATGATGGACCTCGTTGCCCGCGCCTTTCGGCCGTTGATGAAATGGCTCTTTCCCGAGGTGCCGGCGGAGCATCCGGCAATGGGGGCGATGGTGATGAACTTCGCAGCGAACTTCCTCGGCCTCGGCAACGCGGCGACGCCGCTCGGTCTCAAGGCGATGCAGCATCTCGACGAACTGAATCCGATCAAGGGAACGGCGACGAACCCGATGTGTACCTTCCTCGCGATCAATACGAGCTCGGTTACGCTGATCCCGGCGACGGCGATGGCGATGCTCGCGGCGCAGGGTGTCTCGGAACCCTACGCCATCGTCGGCACCACGTTGCTCGCGAGCATTTTCTCGACGGCGATCGCGATTCTTGCGGTGAAGACTTTCGAAAAGATGCCGGTTTTCAATCGAGCCGCCGCGTTGCCTCATAAAGACGGAGGGGGGGGCTCACCGGTCCCGGCGGTCGATGCAGCGAGCCGGCCTCTCTCGAAGCGGGCTACCCTCTTTCTCGGGGGCGTCGTGCTGATCTTTGCCGGGATCGTCTATCTGGAGACGTTCCCGGAGCAGCGGGTCGCCCTGCAGGAAAGCATCGGTCTGCGCGAGGCGGTGCTGCAGCTCGAGGCCGCGCCGAAGGAGATCGAACCCAAAGCCGAGGCGGGCGAGCCGCCACTCTGGCAGCGCTCGGTCTCGGCACTCTCGGTCGTCGCGATCCCTTTCATCCTCGTCTTCTTTCTGATCTACGCGGCGCTGAAGCGGGTGCCCGTCTACGAGGAATTCGTCGAAGGGGCGAAGGAGGGCTGGGCCATGGCGGTGCGTATCATGCCTTTCATCGTGGCGATGCTCGCGGCCCTCGCGATTCTGCGGAATTCGGGGACTTTGATGCTTTTGCAGGATCTTCTTCGTCCCGCTTTGGAGTGGGTCAGTTTTCCCGTCGATCTGCTTCCCATGGCCCTGATGCGGCCGCTCAGCGGCAGCGGCAGTCAGGGCGTGCTCGCCGAGCTCCTCGCGAATGAGACGGTCCCGAACCTGATCAAATACATGGCGGCGACGATGTATGGTTCGTCCGAGACGACGTTTTATGTCCTCGCCGTTTACTTCGGATCGGTCGCGGTGCGCCGCACGCGGCATGCGCTTGCCGCGGGCTTGGTCGCCGATGTCGCCGGGGTGGTCTCCTCGGTGGTGATCTGCCAGCTGATGTTCGGGTGATCCGCAAGACCGATCAAGGGGTAACACCCATTGCGGGTTTAGGAATGAAGGCGGCGGATTCGGGGGCTCGACCTTTCAGCGGAAAATCTCGGCGGCAGATCCGTGGAAGGGAAAAACGGAAGGCGCAATCCGCGTTGGGAGATTCAATGAAAACAGTAAATATTAACTTTTTTCGAGTTGTGAGAGGCCGATAAACGGGGCGTCTGGCCGCTTTGTGGGACTCGCGGCTTCGGGGAATTGGTGCGACTCTGCCGGATGCCCCGGACTTTCTCCCTTTTCTCGGTCGCGTTTCTCCTTCTGATTCCCTTCTTGCTGCCCTCCATGCCGACCCTCCTGGGAAAAACCCGTGCCCCCGTGCCCTCGCCCGAAGAGATCGCGAAACTGCCGGCGGACGGGGGAGGGGAATTCAACCGGCTCATCTTTGAAAAGAGCCCCTATTTGCTGCAGCACGCGCGCAATCCGATCGACTGGTGGCCGTGGGGAGAGGCGGCCTTTGCCGAGGCGAAGAAGCAGGGCAAGCCGGTCTTCCTCAGCATCGGCTACACCACCTGCCACTGGTGCCACGTGATGGAACACGAGTCCTTCGAG
The DNA here is from genome assembly GCA_002396885.1 of Akkermansiaceae bacterium UBA5020. Lineage (GTDB taxonomy): Bacteria > Verrucomicrobiota > Verrucomicrobiia > Verrucomicrobiales > DEV007 > Arctic95D-9. The sequence continues at coordinate 54,567 of DGXY01000007.1, read as the reverse complement.
GATCCCGAGGTCGCGGCGATCATCAACGCGCGCTTCCTCGCGATCAAGGTCGACCGGGAGGAGCGTCCCGATATCGACGAGGTCTACATGAAGGTGACCGAGGCGATGACCGGCAGCGGCGGCTGGCCCATGACGGTGATGCTGACGCCTGACAAACATCCCTTTTTCGCGGGCACTTATTTCCCGAAGGAATCCGTCGCGGGGCGTCCCGGGATCAAGCTGGTCGCCACCGAGCTGCACAAGGCCTGGATGGAAAAGCGCGCCGAGGTCGAGGCCACCGCCCTGGGCATCTCGGTCGAACTCGCCAACATGATGGGCGGATCGCCCGGCGACGCTCTCGATCTTTCGCTCTTTGAAAAGGCCCGCGCCCAGTATGGTGAACGCTACGACAAGGCATGGGGCGGCTTCACGATGCGGCCGAAATTCCCCGTGGTGACGAATTTCAGTTTTCTTCTGCGACACCATCTCCGCACCGGTGACGCGGAATCGCTCGTGATGGTGGAGAAAACCCTCTCCGAGATCCGGCGCGGCGGGGTCTACGATCACCTTGGCTTCGGGATCCATCGCTACGCGACCGACCGGGAATGGCTCGTTCCGCATTTCGAGAAAATGCTTTACGATCAGGCGCTCTACGTCATCGCTTGTCTCGAGGCCTATCAGGTGACGGGCGACGAGGCTCATGCGCGCAACGCCCGCGAGGTCCTCGCCTACGTGACCCGCGACATGACCTCCGTGACGGGCGGTTTCTACTCCGCCGAGGATGCCGACAGCGAGGGAGAAGAGGGCAAATTCTACACTTGGAAAAACGCCGAGGTGCTCGAGGTGCTCGGGCCCGAAGACGGCGAGTTTTTCCTGGCCACCTACCGATTTCAGGATGAGGGCAACTTCCTCGAGGAGAAGACCCACGCGAAAAACGGGACGAACATCCCCCATCTGCGCTCCGATCTCACCGAGGAGGAGCGCTCTCGTCTCGAGCCGATTCGGCAAAAGCTCTGGGAGCACCGCGAGACCCGCGTCCATCCGCAGAAGGACGACAAAATCCTCACCGACTGGAACGGGCTCATGATCTCGGCCTACGCCCGCGCCGCCCAAGTCCTCGGCGACGAAGCGGATGCGGCGATCGCGACGAAGGCGGCCGACTTTGTCCTTTCGAAACTTGCGACGGAGGACGGTCGCTTGCTCAAGCGATACCGTCAGGGTGAGGCGGGTCTCACCGCGCATCTCGAGGACTATGCCTTTCTCGTCCGCGGACTCCTTGACCTCTACGAGGCTACCTTCGAGGTGCGTTATTTCGAGAAGGCCGTGTTGCTCCAGAAAACGCTCGACGAACTTTTCTGGGATGAAAAAGAGGGTGGTTATTTCACCGTCTCCAAGGATGCCGAGGCCCTCATCGTGCGTGCGAAAAAGCTCTATGGCGGGGCGATCCCAAGTGGCAACGCCGTCAGCATCGGGAATCTCGCCCGCCTTCATCGCATGACCGGCGACACGGCCTACGCGACCCGCACCGAGGCCCTCATCCGAGCCTTCTCCGGCGAGATCGTCGAGCAGCCCGCCGTCTACCCCGAGACTCTCTGCGGGCTCGACTTCTTTTTCGGGCCTACCCGAGAGATCGTCATCAGCGGGGAAAAAGACGCGGCCGATACGAAAGCGATGATTGCCGCGCTGCGAAAGGGCTTCCGGCCGAATCAGGTCATCCTCCTGCGCACGCCGGAGAACGCGGAAGCCCTTGCGAAGATCGCGCCCTACACCGAGACCCAGACGAGCCTCGACGGCAAGGCGACTGCCTACGTCTGTCGTGATTTCTCTTGCAAGGCGCCGACCACGGAGGTGGCCGGGATGATGGCTTCGGTCGAGGAGAAATGATCCCGGCCGATTCATCCGAAATCGTCGATCTTTCTTGCTTTGCGAGGGGGGCGATCTGGTATATGAATCGATCCACTTTCCCATGAAAACCTGGCACTACGCGACCCCGAACAACGAGCAATTCCAGACGAACGAGTCGGAACTGCCCATCCTTGTCAGCAACGGCACGATCACTCCCCAGACGCGGGTCTGGAGCAGTGGCATGGCCAATTGGGCCACGGCCGGCGAGGTGATGCCCGCACTTTTCGGCACGGCGCCCTCGTCGACCCCGCCCGCCATGCCCGGAGGTGGACCACCTCCGGTGATGGGCATGCGCTCCCACGAGATCGACTTCGAGATTTTCGGCGACGACATGCAGCTCGTCGAAATCGAGCTCGATCCGGGCGAGACCGTCATCGCCGAGGCCGGCGCGATGAACTACATGGAAGAGGACATCACCTTCGTCACGAAGATGGGTGATGGCTCGAATCCGAACGAAGGTTTCATGGGCAAACTGCTCGCCGTGGGCAAACGCGCCCTCACCGGTGAATCGCTCTTCATGACCCATTTCACGAACTCGGGTAGTGGAAGGAAGCGCCGTGTCGCGTTTGCGGCTCCGTTTCCCGGCAAGATCGTCCCGCTCGAACTTTCCCGCATCGGCGGCGAGGTGACCTGTCAGAAAGACTCCTTCCTCTGCGCCGCCTACGGCACGCAGGTTTCGATCGCCTTCAACAAAAAGCTCGGCGCGGGTTTCTTTGGCGGCGAGGGATTCATCCTCCAGAAGCTGAAGGGAGACGGCAAGGCCTTCGTCCATGCAAGTGGCACGATCATCGAGCGCGAGCTGAAGGGCGAAACCCTGCGGGTCGACACGGGTTGTCTCGTTGCCTTTTCCCCGGGCATCGAATACAGCATCGAGAAGGCCGGAAACCTCAAGTCGATGTTCTTCGGTGGCGAAGGTCTTTTCCTCGCGACCCTGCGTGGTCACGGGCACGTCTGGCTTCAGAGCCTGCCATTCTCGCGCCTCGCCGACCGCATCATCCAGGCGGCTCCGTCGATCGGGGGGAGCCAGCAGGGCGAGGGCAGTGTCCTCGGTGGCCTGGGCCGGTTGATCGACGGGAATTGAGGCGGGGGATGGTGATCACGTGTTGCCGGATCGCCTTGGAGCGGATCAGTTTCCACCCGCGGTGATCGTCACGCCGGCCGACCCGGTCACTCCGAGGACTCCGAGGCCTTCCTGCACCGCGACGGCCTGGGCCGCGGTGATGAGGACGGCTTCGACGTAGTCTTCGAGTTTGCTCCAGGGGCTGCGTGGCACCCAGACGATGTCGCCACCTTCGAGCTTCAGGTCAGGCTCCTGGCCTTTCATGATGTCGCGCAGGTTCACGACCGCAACCTGGGGGTGCAGCGTGCCCCCGCGGAGGATGAGAGCTTTCGTGACAATGGCATCGGTCTGGGGACCTCCCGCCGCGGCGACGGCGGAGACGAGGGTGGCACCGCGTTCGAAGTAGACCGGTCCCGGCTTGTTGACGTGACCGAGGACATAAAAGGAACGCGTCGTAAGCGAGGGGACGAAAATGTAGTCGCCACCCTTCACGTAGACGTTCTGCGACATGTCGCCTTCGCGGACGAGGCGGTCGAAGTCGACGGGAATGAGGTCGCCGTTGCGGATGAGGATGGCGCGCTCGAGGTCGGCGGCCTCGGGATTGCTCACCTCGCTGGATTCGGTGTTCGTGAGGAGTCCTCCTCCTTCGGAAAGGGCCGAGATCAGGGTGGTCGGTCTGGTGATCGGATAGGCCCCTGGCTTTTGCACCTGACCGAGCATCCAGAAACGCTGGCTATCGGCCTTGGCCACGTTCACCGTCACGATGGGATCGACATAGTCGCTCTCAAGCGATTTGGAAAGAAGGGTCGAGATCTCCGACATGGTCTTGCCCGTCACATCGATACCGCGGGCGACATCGTAATAGAGCATGCCGTCGGGCATCACCTTGCTCCGGGCACGCGTTTCCTTGAGCTCGGCCACCTCGATGTCGAGTTCGTCGCCGGGCCCGACGCGATAGGGGCCCATCGGCGCTTGCAGGTAGGAGCGATCGAGAGGGCGGTCGAGCTTGATCTTCTGGAAGGTGGGGTCTTTCGGGATGCGCTGGAGGGCCTCCTCGGCGGTAATCCCTTCCCTACCGGAGTCGGAGGTCGTGTCATAGGCGAATTCCGCAGCGGTGTGGAACTCGCGGTTGGCGGGCTTCAGGTGCACGCACGAGCTGAGCAAGCCGGCGCACACAGGCAGCGCCGCGAGGCGCAGAAGATTCGTGCTGATGGCGTTCATGGGGAATTCGGTGGGGGCAAAGGCTGGGAACGGTCTCATTCGGTGTCGGAGTCTCCTCCTCCACCCCCAAGGATCGGGTTGTAGCTCTGGTTCATCGCCTCGGCGGTGACTGTCTGCATGAAGGTGATGATGGCGGTGTCGAGGGCTCGCTCGACGATCTCGAAGGGGTGTTTGCTGACGAAGATGATGTCGCGGTTCTCGAGCGGGATATCGGCGACGCGGCCTTGGAGGACGTCCTTCACGTTGACCACCTGCGTCTTCGGCTGGTGGATGCTGCCGCGGATGAGAAGCACCTTCGTCTGGAAGGCCGCGTCGGTGAAGCCGCCGGCCTCGGCGATGGCCCGGGCGAGGGTGAGTTTCACCGGCATCTTGCGGCGGCCCGCCTCGCGCACCTCGCCGATCACGTAGATCTCGTTCTCGAGGCTCGAGGCGACATAGATGTAATCGTCGGGCTCGAGATAGGCGTTCTGGCTGAGGTCGCCCTCATAATAAAGGCGGGCGAGGTCGACGTTCAGCTTCTTGCCCTTGCGGGCGACGAAGGAACGTTCGAAGTCGGCGAGTTCGAAGGCCGAGCTTCTCACCGTGCCGATCTGGATGCCCTCGGCGAGCGAGATGCCCTCGAGCACGGAGATGGGACGGTCGAGGATGATGCTGCCGGGTTTCTTGACTCGGCCGATGATGACGAATTCCTTGCTGGCCATGGCCGACGGCGAAATGATCACCTTCACGTTCTTCTGATACTTCGAGAGCTCGTCCTCGATGCGGGTGCGGAGTTGGTCGAGAGTGAGACCCTGGGCGCGCACCGCCACGGCCTGCAAATAGCTGACGGTGCCGTCGGGGGCGATCTGCACGTTTTCCCGCTCCAGATCCTCGCGGGCGTAGACAGAGAAATTCAGAGTATCACCGGGCCCGAGAGTGTAACGGGTCTGCCAGGCGGGAGTTTTCACCGGATTGATTCGATCTTCGCTTGGTGCTGTCCTGCCCGCGGGGATGGCGCTAGCCGAAGGGACGGGCGAGGGCACATCGGCCAGCTCCACCCAGTAGTCCGAAGCTCTCTGCGCGACCGGCGCGGCCCGCACCCGTGGCTCCTGGGTCCCGGCCGGAGAGGGCAGGAGCAGGGCGATCAGAAGGAGGCGGGTCAGGGATTGCATGAGGCTCGTCAGTCGAGAGAAGGACATTCTCAAGGCAAATTTATTATAATATCCATAATAATCAAACCTTTTAATTGCCTTGATGTTGAAATAATCGGGGGACGTGAATGATGCGAAAAGGCGGCGCACGTCGCTTTTTCGGAAAAGTGAGAGAAATTGGCGCAGATTTTGCTGTTACCTGTCTCGGATCGTGCTACGGTGCGGAAACCTCCGGCAGAAAGAGCCCCCACGATGCCCGAACAGCGGTTCGATCAATCCCAGTCGTTGCTCCAGCAGCAGTCGATTGCCCCACAGATGCAGCAGAGTCTCCTGCTGCTCCAGACTCCCACCTTGGAGTTGCGCCAACTCGTCCAGCAGGAACTGGTGCAGAACCCCACCCTCGAAGAGGAATCGACCGAGATCTCTATCGAAGATGCTTCTTCTGCTTCCGAGGAGGAAGAATTCGACCGCGAGTTCGCCGAGCTTTCCCAGCTCGATGAGGAATGGCGCGAATACATGGCCCAGTCACGCCTCTCCTCCCCGAAGCGCGATGACGCGGACGAGAAGCATCAATACGTGATGGACTCGATCGTCGAGCCCGTCACCCTGCAGGACCACCTTTCCAACCAGCTCAGCTTCGCTGAGGTCAGCCCGAAGATCCGCGAGATCGCCACGATGCTGATCGGCAACATCGGCGAGTCCGGTTTCCTCCAGGTCAGTCTCGAGGATCTCTGTTTCGACCTGGGCATCCCTATCCAGGATCTTGAGGAGGCCAAGTCCGTCGTGCAAAGCTTCGATCCCGTCGGGATCGGGGCGATCGATCTGCGCGACTGTCTCCTCATTCAGCTCGAGCGCCTCGGGAAGCACCACAGCCTCGAATACCGCATCATCGATCACCACCTCGACGACCTCGCCCGGAAGCGGTATCCGCAGATCGCGAAGAAACTGAGTGTCGTGCCTGAGCAGATCACCAAGGCGGCGGAGTTCATCGCCACCCTCGATCCGCGTCCCGGGAGCCGGTTCGGCGAAGACACCAACACCTACGTCACCCCCGACGTCACCGTCGAGCGGGTGGGGGACGAATGGATCGTCTCAATGAACAACGAGCAGATCCCGCGCCTGCGCATCAGCAACGCCTACAAGGATCTCATGGCCACCGGGAGCGGGCGCGAGGCCAAGGCCTACATCCGTGAGAAGATTCGCGCCGGAAAATTCCTCATCAAGAGCATCCACCAGCGCCAGCAGACGATCTCTTCGATCGCCTCCGAGATCGTGGCGCGTCAGGAGGCCTTCCTCGAGCACGGTCCGTCACGACTCAAGCCGATGAACATGGCCCAGATCGCTGAAAGGGTCGGAGTCCACGAGACCACCGTGAGCCGTGCCGTTTCGGGCAAATACATGGCGACGCCCCACGGCGTCTTCGAGATGAAGTATTTCTTCACGACCGGCTACGAGACCGAGGACGGCGAGACCCTCAGCAACACGAGTGTGAAGCAGACCCTCGCCGAAATGATCTCTGCCGAGGATTCCAAAAAGCCCCTCAGCGACCAGCGCCTCGTCGAAGACCTCGAGAAAAAGGGCATCAAGATCGCCCGCCGCACCGTGGCGAAATATCGGGAAGAGCTGAACATCCTCCCGAGCCACATGCGGCGGAGTTATTGATTGGGGGGGGGGGGGGTTTTGGGGGGTTGGGGGGGGGGGGC
>DGXY01000007.1:0-47491 GCA_002396885.1 Akkermansiaceae bacterium UBA5020 | reverse complement strand
TCGCCCGCCGCACCGTGGCGAAATATCGGGAAGAGCTGAACATCCTCCCGAGCCACATGCGGCGGAGTTATTGATTGGGGGGGGGGGGCGTCTTCGGCGGATTGGTTCCGCGTAGCTCACCCACTCGTCCCGTGGCGAGGACGCCGCTGACCTGAGCCGACGGCGTCGCAAGTCGTTCGAGATCCCCCGAACGAACCTCAACGGCCGTTCGGCGTCGGATCAGTGCCGTTGTCGTCGCCGTCGCCGTCGGTATCGTTGTCGACCCGATTGCGCTTTCCATCGCCGTCCATGTCCGGATCACGGCGGTTGAGCCTGCGGTCGCCATCGATGTTGCGGTCGTCACCGTTGAGGATGAGGTCGCCGTCGACGTCGCGGTCACGGCCGTTCGGCTGACGATCCCCGTCGCAATCCCGGTCTTCCCCGTTGTGGCGGCCATCTCCGTCAATGTCGTCGTCCTTTTCGTTCGAGATACCGTCGTCATCGTTGTCGTGATCCTCCCCGTGATGGGAATGATCGTCGTGATCGTCGCGATCGTCATCTTCCGAAGCGAGGGTCGCAACCACGCCCACGCCGGAGAGGGCCAAGGCGAGCAGGGAGCGGACTCCGATCGATGCGGGCGGAAAGAAGCCGAGCGTAAGTGCCAGAAGGGAGGCGGAGAACCGGCGAATGGATGGAGCGGGGGATTTCATTGTCTGGTGTTTTGGTGGGTTTGGATTCGTGGATGGAGCCAGTTGATACCTCCTTCGGGGGATTCCCTTGGGTTGTGCTGACTTCGGGAGGAGGGGCAAAGTCAGAACGAAAGGCAACAGGATGGTCCTCAGGGACGTAACCTTTTCATGAATCGCCGTGACATGCACGTGATCGTTTGGTAATTATAGTGTGTGTCGTGTTCATGAATCTCCTCCTCATTGAAGATGATGCCGAACTCATCCGTCAGTTGACCGCAGAACTCGAGAAGAACGGCGACCACGTGACCGTCGAGACGGACGGGAAGTCGGGTCTCGAAGCCGCCTTGCGGGGTGGTTGGGACATCATTATTCTCGACGTTTCCCTCCCTGAGATCTCCGGCTTCGAGATCGTCGAGGAATTGAGAGCCGCATCGAGCAACCTTCCCGTGCTTTTTCTTTCGGCGAGGGGCGATGTCAATGATCGGGTCAAAGGGCTCTCGCTCGGCGGAGACGACTATCTGACGAAACCCTTTGCCATTGACGAACTGCGGGCACGTCTCACCGCGCTGGGCAGACGTCGGGGAGCGCGGGTTACGCGATCGACGACGATTCCGACCGGGTGGGTGCTGGATTCCCTCAGGCGCGAGGTCAGGGTCTTCGGCCAGATCGTGGCCCTGCAGCCCCGTGAGTGGTCCTTGCTCGAACTCTTTCTAGAACACGAGGGGGAAGTGCTCACGAACTCTTTCTTGTTGGAGCGGGTCTGGGGGATTTGTTTTGATCCGGGAACCAATGTCGTGAATACGACGATCTGCCGCCTCCGCAGAAAACTTGATGCGCCGGGTGGCTCCACCCACTTCGAAACGATGCGCGGTCGGGGGCATGCCTTCAGGAGTCATGTCTAGGCACTCCTCATCACTCTGGAAGCTATCGTCCATGACCCTCGGTATCATCGCGTTCGTGATGATGCTGATGTGGATCATCACCACGTGGGCGATGACCCATTTTTTCGACGAAGTGGGGCGGGCGATCATCAGGGATGATCTGCGTGAGTATGGAGTGATCTATGAAAACCGCAGTCCCCAGGCGGTGGCGATGCTTTTTGAAGCGGGAGGGCATGATGAGCAGGACCATGCCATCAGGCTCATCGATTCGCAGGGGAATCCTCTTTTGAATCAGCCGTTCCCCGATGGAGTGCACAAGGATTGGCCGGATTTCGGCTCCGAATCGGAAGCACGGATCGATGGGATCGAATGGAATCGCGTTTCGCTCGGAGACGGGAAAATCATTACGATCGGACGGCGGCGTTTTGAGGATGGCGCGGAGCTATGGTTTGCCAGGACCAACGCGGGCGACCTCGCCGCGATTGATCAGGTTCATAAACTGCTGTTCGTCGCCATGCTCATCGCGATTGTTTTGGCCGTCGGTCCCACCGTGTGGTTCGCGAGCCGGGTGTTGCGTCCCGTGAATTCCCTGATCGATGGAGCCCATCGCCTCGCCCGTGGCGATTTGCTAACGGCCCGATTGGAGACCTCGGTGGCGATTCCCGAATTGCGTGTCTTCGCCGAGGTCTTCAACGAAAGCCTCGATCGGGTGCAAGCCCTGACGGAGGAGCTTGAGGCCGCCAACGACCAGTTGGCCCATGAGTTGCGCACGCCACTCGCCCGGATCCGCGGGAATGTCGAAAGCATCCTGAATTCTCCCGGAGTGAGCCCGGCGGTCGTGGAGAGTGCAGCCCGGGCGGTTGAGGAAATCGTGAGGTCATCCGCCATCATCCGAGATATTCTCAGCATTCGCGCGGGTGACTCGGGTGCCATGCGTCTGAATCCCGAGGTGGTTTCTTTGAGCGGGTTGCTTCAGGAAACGTTCGAACTCTATTCGGCCTCGGCTGAGGAAAAAGGCCTGACCTTCACTCTGGAAGGTCCCGCCGCCGAGCTCGTCGGCTCCTTCGACAGGCAGCGACTCCAACAGGCCTTGTGCAATCTCCTCGACAACGCCATCGCCTACACTCCTGTGGGTGGGGTAGTCTCTTTGGCGCTGGAGAGCGCGGACGGATCGGCGGAGATCCATGTCCGCGATTCAGGACCCGGGCTCACCGGTGATGATGATCAAAAAATCTGGAGGCGGTTCATGAGGGGCTCGATTGCTTCGGCTGCCACCCCGGGAATTGGTTTGGGATTGAGCCTCGTCCGTGCGGTCGCGACCGCCCATCACGGCGAAGCCGGATGCCGGAATCGGAGCGAGGGGGGCGCCGACTTCTGGATCCAGATTCCGTTTGAGCAACAGAATGAGCGAGGCGATACCGCCGGGCCGATTCGATAGCGGCCCCGTCCCGGCTCCCGGGATCACGCAAATCCCCACCATTTCTGGATTGCCTATCGTCGAGGGCTTTGGCACCTTCCCTGCCGATGAAACGAATCCTCCCCCTCTTCTCCCTGTTCGCGCTCGCGGGTATCGCCACCGCCGCCGACTGGCCGCAATTCCAAGGTCCCGGTCGTGACGGGCGTTCCACCGAGACCGGACTCAAGCTTTCGGGCTGGAAAGCCGATGCTCCGCCGGTGAAGTGGGAGAAGAAACTCAACGAAGGATTCGGCGGAGCTGCCATCGCAGGCGGCGAAGTTTTCCTCCTCGATCGTCGCGACGATAAGAGCGACGTCCTCCTCTGCTTGTCTCTCGAAGACGGTGCGGAAAAGTGGAGCTACTCCTATGACTTTCCGGGCAAGCTACCTTTTCCCGGCAGCCGCGGGGTGCCGCTCGTCGAGGACGAAGCCGTCTATTTCATCGGCGGCTTCGGCCAGGTCTTCCGGATCGATCGCAAGTCGCACAAGGCTGACTGGGTCGTCTCGATCCAAGAGCAGTATGGGGCCGAACCTCCCAAGTGGGGATGGGCGCAGAGCGTCGTGAAGGTGGGGGATGTCCTCGTCGTGCCGGCGATGGCCCCCGAGGTCGGACTCGTCGGACTCAATGCCAAGACGGGCAAGGAAGTCTGGCGCACCGAAGGCTTCGGCGATTCCCACTCGACTCCGACGATCTTGAATCTCCACGGCGTCGAGCAGGCTGTCTTCGTCGCGACGAAACGGAAAGGTGAACTCAAAATCGGCACCACCATCAGCGTCGCGCCCGCCACCGGCAAGGTGCTCTGGAAGACGGACTCCTACTTCAACAGCATCCCCATCCCTTTCCCGACCAAAGTCACGGAGGAACTCGTCTTCCTCACCGGCGGCTACGGCGACGGCAGTTGCATGGTGCGCGTCACGAAAAACGGCGATGACTGGAAGGTCGAAAAAGTCTTCGCCCTGGCGCAGGGCACCCAGGTCCATCCGCCCTTCGTCATCGGCGAGCACCTCTACCTGCTCGCTAACGAAAACGCCAACCACAACGGCGCGGCCCGCAAAACGGGCGGCCTGATGTGCCTCGACTTTGAAGGGAAGACGATCTGGCAGACCGGCGACAAGCCCTTCATGGGTCGGGGGAACATGATCCTCGTGGACGGTCACCTCCTCATCCAGGATGGCGAAGTCGGTTACCTGCGCGCGGTGAAACCTTCGCCGAAGGGATATGAAGAGGTCGCCATGACCGATGTCTTCGGCAAAAAAGCCGAGGTCGATACCGACGTTGCGAAGCAGGTTGCGGCCGGTCGCGACACCATCAAGATGCCCGATTTCAAATACTGGTCACCCATGGCGCTGTCCGACGGACGCCTCGTCATGCGCGGTCAGGATATCCTGAAGTGCCTCGATCTGCGCTGATTCAGCGATCCCGCAGGTTCCCCGGGAGGGGTTGGATTTCGGTTTCGACGGGCGCTTTTCGAGAAGCCCGGCACATCGGCGTGGGAGGTCGGAAGGCAGCAACCTAACCAAACGGTAACGTGACATTCCTTAGAAATAATCGAATTTCCATAATTGAAGGTTCACCGCATTCGATTCGACCACTTTTTGATTATGAAACTCCCACTCCTGTTCAGCTCACTCAAGCGCCTCGTTTTCACCGCAGTGCTTTTCGTGGCTCCGCTCTCGCTGAAGGCCGCAAACCGCGATTTGGACGGCGATGGAAAGCCCAACTCCATCGACAGCGATGTGGACAACGATGGCTTGGAGAACGGGCGCGACCGCAACGTCGATGGGGGGCGCTCGCGCAGCGGGAGGACGAAAGGCCGCTACCTCGGGGACCGGCTCACCAATGGCAGCAAAGGAGAGCTCGACATCGATGCAGACGGCGACAAGGACGACTCTGACCTGGAAGACGACATCGACGGTGACCGAAAGCATGACGATTCACGGCGCGAGGATGACATCGATGGCGATGGTCTCGACGACGACTCCCTCCGCGAAGACGACATCGATGGCGATGGCTTGGAGGACGATGCCGAGGAGGAAGATGACATCGACGGAGACGGCCTCGACGATGACTCGATCGACGAGGACGACATCGACGGAGACGGTCTCGACGATGACTCGATCGACGAAGAGGACACCGATGGCGACGGTCTCAACGATGATTCCACCGAAGAGGATGATACCGATGGAGACGGTTTCGATGATGGAATCGAGGATGACGATGATGACGGCGACGGCTTCGATGACGAAGATGATACCGACGACGACGGCGACGGAGTCGAGGACGAAGATGAAGTTGTCGCGATCGACCCGGCCGTGGTCGGTGACGGGAATGCTCCGGCGGCGCTGACCGGGATCAGCTACGAGTTCGCCGAAGGCGACGATCCGGAGACCCAGATCCTCAATTTCACCTCCCCCACGGTCGGCGATAAGATGGAGGGTGTCGGCACCGACGCATTCACTTACGTTTACGCCCCTTCGGTAACTACCGCCGAGGTGACGGTGACCTACGAACCCGGGGATTACGATCTGTTTACCTTCGATTTTGCAACGGGAGGCTTCATCCGCGAGCGATACAAGGATTCCCTTCTGGAGAGGACGAGGGATGGCAATTTCCGGATCTTGGTTCCGTGAGATCTCAGGCGGTTATTTCAAAGATCGCCGGACCGAAGACCTTTCTTGATCGAAGGGCCAAGTTCGGTGAGGATCCGGGATGACCGCCCGCCTTCTCTTTCCCGCCCTGTTTTGCGGCCTTTTCCTTTCCGCCTGCGGGGATTCGCCCCCACCGCCCTCGCCGACGAAAGAGGAGGCGGTAGCCCCGGCCCCGGCAACGCCCCCGACAACGGCGGCACCCCAATTCTGGAGCGAGGTGAAGCTCCATGAGGTGATCCGTGCGGCGAACCCCGCCTACACCGGCAACGGTCAATTCCAGATCGACGAGCGGGGTCAGGTCAATGCCGTCGCCCTCGACAATTGTGGGGTCACCGATCTCTCGCCTTTCCAAGGGATGCCGTTGATGGCGCTCTATCTCCAAGGCTGCGCCGTTGCGGAGATCTCGGTGCTGAGGGGGATGCCGCTCGTCGAACTCTACCTCGAAAAATCGGCGGTGAAGGACCTCTCGCCCCTCGCGGGAATGACCTCGCTCCAGAAGCTCTACCTCAGCGGCACGGCGGTCTCCGACCTCAAGCCGTTGAAGGGGCTCGGTATCGTCGAAATGAATCTCGTCGCTACCCAGGTCGTCGATCTTTCCCCGCTCGAGGGCATGCCGCTGCAGATGCTCTGGCTCACAGAAGCGCCGGTGAAGGACATCGCGCCGCTCGCGAAATCCCCCCTCGTCAGTCTCACTCTCCACCGCACCGGGGTGACCGATCTGAAGCCGCTCGCCGGCACCGCCCTGCAGCGTCTCCACATTGGTGAAACCGGCGTCAGCGACCTCAGTCCCCTGCGCGGCATGCGCCTGACCCGTCTCGTCTTTGATCCTGACAAAATCACTAAAGGCATCGAGGCTCTCCTCGAGATGAGCACGCTCACCGAGCTGGGTACGAAGTTCGAGGAGGGAAACAACGACCTCGCTCATCCCGCCGTCTTCTTCCAGAGTCGGGTGCAGGCACCTGCGGCACCGGTTGCCCCTGCCCCGGCTCCCGCTTCCGGGAATTGAGGAAAAAGGGCCGTCACGCCGCTTTGCGACCTCTCTCCGCACCGCCATGTTCCGCTCCATGTTCACCGTCGGCTCGCTCACCCTCCTGAGCCGCGTTGCCGGATTCGTCCGCGACAAACTGATCGCCTATCACCTCGGAAGCGGGGCGATGGCGGACGTCTGGGTCGCGGCCTTTCAGTTTCCGAACCTTTTCCGCCGCGTCTTCGGCGAGGGGGCTTTCAACGCCGCCTTCGTGCCGATGTATAGCCGGCGTCTCGAGGAACAGGGCAACGAAGGGGCCGATCATTTCGCGCGCCGCACCCTCTCGACGATGTTCGTCATCCTTCTGTCCTGCTTCGTGCTTTCCTTCATTTTCATGGAGCAGATCGTGCAGGTGACGAACATTGGTTTCGCCGCGGACGGAAGGCTCGAGGCCGCCGTGGCCGCCTCGCGCATCACCGTGGTCTACCTCGTTTTCATCTGCCTCGTCGCCGGGCTCAGTGGCGTCCTCAATAGCCGGAAAGTCTTCGGGGCTCCGGCGGTCTCCTATGTTGCGCTCAATATTGTTTTTGTCGTGGGTTTGGTCCTCGTCGTGCCGCGAACCGGCGATCCTCTCACCGTGCTCTGTTGGTCAGTCGTGGTTGCGGGGGTGATCCAGCTCGCCATCGTCGTGGTCTCGTGCCTGCGTCACGGCTTGGACCTGCGGCCGCTCGTGCCGCACTTCGATGCGGACATGAAACAACTTTCCCTGCTGATGGCTCCCGGGCTCGTTAGCGCGAGCGTGCAGCAGCTCAATCTCATCGTCGGTGGCACCGTGGCTTCGCTCCAGGTCGGCGGCAAGATGGGGGTCAATCTCGCCGACCGTATCAATCAGCTGCCTCTTGGACTCGTCGGCATGGCGGCGGGCGTCGTGCTGCTGCCAGAGATCACCCGCAATCTCCGTGGCGGGGATGAAAACGCCGCGCGCCGCAGTCTCAATCAGGGAATCGAGCTCTCCCTGTTTCTTTGCCTCCCTGCGACTGTGGCGATGCTCGTGATTCCCCGCGAGATCATGTTCACGATTTTCGAAGGAGGGAAATTCGGAGGTGAGGCCGCCGCGGAGATGGGTTGGATCCTCGCCGCCTTCGCCACCGGCACGCCGGCCTACATCCTCGCCAAAGTCCTCCAGCCCGGCTACTTCGCCCGCGAGGACACCAAGACGCCGATGTATTTCACGATCGCTGCGGCGGTGCTGAACATGGTGCTTGTCTACCCGATGTTCCTCTGGCTCGGCCCGGTCGGATGCGCCGCCGCCACTTCAATCGCGGGTTGGGTGAATGTTCTTTTGCTTTGGATGGGACTCGGCCGCGCCGGCTTCATGAAACTCGCTCCCGGCTTCACCGGACGGGTCATTCGCCTCTTCGTCGCGGCCGTGATCATGGGCGGGATCGTCTGGGGGCTGGCCCACTACGGGCAGGGATTCCTGATGAGCGAAGGACGTTTCATCCGGCGCTTCAGCGGGATGGGTGGGCTCGTCACGATCGGACTGATCGCCTACCTCGCCGCCGTCGTGGGGTTGAGGGTTTATTCGCTCGAAGAGCTGAAGAAGCGCTTCCGCCGTGGCAAGAAGGCGGCGTGAGGGTAGGTAAAGAGTCTTTCCAAGGGCGCTCTTTCCAGCGTAACCTTCGGGAGTCTCTTCCGTCATTCTCCTCAGCGCCCACCTTCCTCTCATGTCCGCCCGCAACCTCCTCCTCGTGAAGGGCCTCGTCGCGCTCGCCCTGGTCTGGGGCGTCGCCTGGGGGCTGATGCGCTGGGCCGGTTCGGCGCGTCCCACGCCAGAGAAGGTGAAGGCCTTTGTAGCGGAAAACGATCTCTCGGCAATCGAGGATCCGGAGGAGCGGAAGCGCATCATCGGAGAGCTCGCGACGATGCTGAACGGACTGGAGCCCTCCGAAGTGCGCGAGCTCGAGGAAAAGGCGGGCGAGGATCCGCGCCGCAATTTCTTCCGCGAACTGACGCCCGACGAGCAGTTCTTCTTCCTCGAGCGCCGAGTCGGCCGCGCCTTCCAGCAGATGATGCAATCCTTCAACGAAATGGAGCGCGAGGAGCGCAAAAAGATCGTCGAGCGCTCTCTCAAACGCCTGCAGGAGGAGCGCGGTGGTCCCGGCCGGCTCGAGGAAGCCGATCCCGCGATCGCCGAGAAGATCACCCAGGCAGGATTGAAGTCCTATTACGAGGACGCCAACGCTGAGACCAAGCTCGACCTCGCGCCGCTCCTCGAGGAAATGCAGCGCTCCATGTCGACGATGCGAGGGAAATGAATCGCACGATCGCCATCGACTGCCACCGTTCCCGAGGGCTCACCATGGTCGAGATCCTCGTCGTGGTGGCGATCCTTGGCCTACTTGCGGCGATCGGCGTGCCGACTTTTCGCATGATGAAAGCGAACGCGCGTTCCGTCCTCTGCGCGGGCAAGCTCCGCGAGATCGGCATCGGACTGAACGAGTATTTTTCCGATCACGGTTTGACCTATCCCGACCTTGTCGCCGCCCGCGAGAGCCGCGAGCAGGAAGATCCCTCCCTCGACACCGTGCTTTTGGATTACCTCGGCGACGAGTTCGCCTTCCAATGTCCTGCCGATCATGAAATTTTCGAGAAGACCGGCTCGAGCTATTTCTGGAACAGCCTCGTCAATGGACAGAAGACCTCGAACCTCCAGCTCCTCGGGATGAAAGGTCATCCCTCGGGCATTCCCCTCGTTTCCGACAAGGAGAACTTCCACGAGGATGTCGGCGACGGCGTGAACGTCCTCTATGGCGACGGTCACGTCCTCCGCGAGGTGCAATTTGTCGTCGAGAGAAAATGATGCTCGCCTTCAACCAAGTCTCGAAACGCTTCCCGCGCGCCGCCTCCCCGGCGCTCGATGCGGTTTCTTTTTCCGTGGCGAAGGGGAAGATCTGCGGGCTGCTCGGTCACAACGGTGCCGGAAAAAGCACCGCTCTCGGCGTCCTTCTCGGCATGGTCCATCCCGACGCGGGTGAGGCGGTCATCGGCGGAGCCTCGGTGCAGCGCGAGCGGGAAAAAGCCGTCGCCAAGGTCGGCGCGATCTTCGAGGCCCCGGCGTTTTATGAGTATTTGTCAGGATGGCGGAATTTGAAAGTCCTCACCGCGTATTCCGGAGGCGTGCCCGAAACGCTGATGCGCGAGACGGTCGAGTGGGTCGGTCTCACTCGACGCATTCACGACCGTGTCTCGACCTACAGTCACGGGATGCGGCAGCGCCTCGCCCTCGCCCAGGCCCTCCTGCCCCGGCCCGAGCTCCTCATTCTCGACGAACCCACTGATGGTCTCGATCCCGAGGGGATCGTCGAATTTCGACGCCAGATTCTCGAACTGCGCGAGCGGCTCGGGCTCACCGTGCTCCTCAGCTCGCACCTGCTTGGCGAAGTCGAGCAGGTCTGTGACGAGATTGTCATCCTCCAAGCGGGAAGGAAGGTCTACGATGGCTCCGTCAACGCCGCCGGGGAGGGGCGGGTTCTCTACCGGATTGAGTCGGAGAATCCCGAAGCCACGATCACGATCTGCCGCAAGCTCGGAGGGGAAATGCTGGGCGATTGTGTCTCTTTCGCCTCGTCGGATAACGCCGCCGATCTTCTTGCCGCGATCATCGCCAGAGGGGGGCGGGTTTCGCGCTTCACCGCCGAGGAGGGATCGCTCGAGGCGCTCTACCTCCAGCACAGCCGCATCGGCGCGGCGCCGGCCTGATCGCCGCTTTCCGTTTCTAAAGTGTCGCCCGCTTCCAGCCGCGCCGCTTTTGACACCCGGCTCGATCCCGTGTCCATTGCGTTGCCGTGTCTGCCTCCTCCTCCAAGCGCTCTTTCCGTCTCCCTCCCGCCGTGCGCCGTTTTTGGCCCGAAGTGGCAGCGGCGACCAGTGGCCTGCTCCTCGCCTTGTGTTACCCGCCTTTCGATCTCGGCGGGCTTGTCTGGATCTGGGTTGCCCCGCTCCTTGCCGCCCTCTGGTTTTCGGAACCACGTCCAGGAAAGAAGGGAGCGCGTCCGCGCTGGCGGCACGGTTTCCGTCTCGGCTTCGTCGCCGGTTTCGTTTTTGTCTCGATCAACGCCTCGTGGGTGGTGGAGATGTGGCGTGTCGCCGGCACGATCTGGGCCGGGATCGGCGGGCTGGTTGCGATGGCCGCTTACCTTGCGCTGTATTTTGCTGCTTTCGGGGCCTTCGCCGCGACCGTTGGCCGGTGGAAACCGGATGACCGGACGGTCTCGGGGATTGCAAAGAAGCGCGACCTCTTCGCCGACTCGCTCTCCGTCCTCCGCGTCGCCTTTCTGAATGGCGCGGCCTGGTGTGGACTCGAGTGGCTGCGCGGCGTCGTCATTCCCGGTTTCGGATGGAACGGGCTCGGCGTCGCGCTGAAAGAACATCTCACCCTTGTCCAGTTCGCCGATGTCATCGGGGTGAACGGCTACGGATTTGTCCTGATGTTCGCGGGGACGGTCTTGTTCTGCACTTTTGTCAGGGTCTGGCACGAGGTCCGTTCACGCCGTCGCCTGCGGCCGCATTTCGATCTCGGGATCGCCTCGGCGATGGTCGCCGGGCTCTTCCTTTACGGCCTTTCCGCGATGATGCGGCAGCCGGACAAGACGGTCGATCTCCGAGCCCGTGTCATGCAGATGAACATCGATCTCGAAGACAAATGGTCCGAGGATCTCGCGGTGCGGCAGAAGGTGATCTTCGATTACCGCGATCTCACCCGAACCTTTGTCGAAGCGGCTCCGCACGATCTCGTCGTCTGGCCCGAGACGGCCCTGCCGGGAGTCTTCAATTTCCCTTGGGTGCAGGAGTATCTGAACGATCACATCCTCAAGGGCGAAGAGTTTTATCTCATCGCCGGTCTCGAGGACAGCAACCTCCAGAACACCGAGATCTACAACACGATCACGATCATGAAGAGCGATACCGGATCGCACCAGATGCACCGGAAGAGTCACCTCATGCCCTTCGGGGAATACATCCCGTTCCGGAAGACTTTCCCGCTCTTCGCCTGGATCGCCGGCGGTGTCATCGTGCAGGATTTCACCGCGGGCGATTCGATCGAGCCGCTCTCGGTGGAAAAAGAGGGTCATTCGATCGGCATCATTCCCCTGATCTGCATCGAGGACACGATCCCCTTTCACGCGCGGGCCTTCGTCCGCCCCGGACCACAGATTCTCGTGAACGTGACCAACGACGGTTGGTTCTATGACAGCGTCCAGCCGCAACAGCATTTCAACAACGCGATCTTCCGCTGCATCGAACTGCGCCGCCCCATGATCCGCGCCGCCAATACCGGCGTGAGCGGCTTCATCGACGAGCGCGGCAGTGTTTACGACCGCAGCGGACGCGAGAAAAACGAGCGCATCGTCCGCGATCTCGAGAGTGGATCCACCTACATCCGCGGAAGCGTCCCGGCGACCCTCGCGATCGACCTCGATCCTCCCATCACCGTCTTCGCCCGGATCGGTGACAGTTTCTCCATCGCCGTTGGCCTCATCGCACTGGGCTTCGCCTTCGTTCCGTGGGCGCGAAAGAGGGTCAAGTTGGCGACCTGACGCTCCCGGTTCGTGGGGCCTGTCCCTGATCGCGCTAAATCGGACGGACGTTTTCCGCGTAAGTTTTTGGGGAATTCGGGACGTCTTCGAGAGACGCTCGATCTTTCCTCTTTGAATGGTTTTTGCATGATCCGGAAATCCCCCCTCTTTCTCGCCTCCTGCGTCGGCTTCGTGGCCCTGCCCCTCGCCGCCGCCGAGGTCCCGTTGACCTTCAACCGCGACGTGCGGCCGATCCTCGCCGAGGCGTGCTTTCACTGCCACGGTCCCGACTCGGTGACTCGCAAGGCTGATCTCCGGCTCGATACTGAGGCCGGATTCTTTGGCAAGGACGGCGGAGCCGAAGCCGCCGTGATCCCGGGCAAGCCGGAGGAGAGCCCGCTCTACGACCGCCTCCTCACGGACAATCCGGACGACGTCATGCCGCCCCCGGAGTCCCACAAGGAACTGAAGCCCGAGCAGATCGAGATCATCCGCCGCTGGATCGCGGGAGGCGCGAAGTGGCAGCCGCATTGGAGTTTTGTGAAACCCGAGAAATCACCGGAGCCGGAGGTTTCGAAGGCCGAATGGACCACCAATCCGATCGACCGTTTCGTCCTCGAAGGACTCGACAAGGCTGGCCTCGCGCCTGCCCTCGAGGCCGATCGCCGCGCCCTTGCCCGACGTGTCGCGTTTGATCTCACGGGCCTGCCGCCGACGCCTCGGGAAGTCGAGGCCTTTGTCGCCGATCAGGATCCGAAGGCCTATGAGAAGCTGATCGACCGCTACTTGGCCTCGCCGCGCTGGGGTGAACACCGCGGCCGCTATTGGCTCGACGCGGCGCGCTACGCCGACACGCACGGACTGCATTTCGACAACTACCGCGAGATGTGGCTCTACCGCGACTGGGTCATCGGGGCTTTCAACCAAAACCAGCGTTTCGATCAGTTCACGATCGAGCAAATCGCCGGCGATCTCTTGCCCAAGCCGACCGAGAGCCAGCTCATCGCGACCGGCTTCCAGCGTTGCAACATGACCACGAACGAGGGTGGCACGATCGACGAGGAAAACATCGCCCTCTATGCCTCCGACCGTGTCCAGACGATGGGCTGGGTCTATCTCGGACTCACCTTGAACTGCTCGCAGTGTCACGATCACAAGTTCGACCCGCTCTCGCAGCATGATTATTACGCGATGGCCGCGTTTTTCCGCAACACGACCCAGGCTCCGAAAGATGGCAACGTGAAGGACAGCGGCCCCATCCTCGTCGTCCCGACCGAAGCCGATCGCCCGCGCTGGGATGCCCTGCCCGGGGAGATCGCCGCCACCTCCGGAAAACGGAACGAAGCCCGCGGCGCCGCGCGTCCCGCGTTTGATCTCTGGCTCGCCTCGGCCACGCCCGCGATGCTGGAAGAGGGATCGATCTCGGACAAACTCACCGCCCATTTCCCCTTGAACGAGGGCAAGGGAGGTGCCCTCGCAGCACGCTTCCCCGCGGACCGCAAGGGGACGGCACCCGAGTCGATCGCCTGGGCGGCAGGTGGCAAATTCGGGTCCGCGCCCGTGTTGAAAAAGGATGCCACGGCCGATCTCGGCGATCTCGCGAACTTCGCGCGCCACGAGCCCTTCTCTGTGGCCGCCTGGGTGCGCCCGGCCACGGATGGTGTTTCCGCTTCCGTCGTCGCGCGCATGGATGTGGCGGGAGGGCATCGCGGATGGGACCTCCTCGTCGAGGGGCGCAATCTCGCGTTCCACGTCATCGATGCTTGGCCTGACAATGCCCTAAAAGCCGGCACGCAGCGTCCTGCCCTGAACCCCGGGCAGTGGTCGCATGTCGTCGCGACCTACGACGGCAGTGGCAAGGCGGCGGGCGTGAAATTCTACGTGAACGGCAAGGAGGCACCCTCGAGAGTGCTTTCCGACAAGCTCAAGGCCGACGCGGAGACGCGCAGCAAGACGCCGCTCCGTCTCGGTCAACGGAGTGCGGGCATGGTCTTCGAAGAAGGCCAGGTGCAGGACCTGAGGATCTTCGCGAAGCGCCTTTCCGCGTCCGAAGCCGAGCGCCTCCAACAGATCCCGATGCTCCATGCCGCGCTCGTCGCCGGAGCGAAACGCAATCCACAGCAGATCGAGAGTCTTTTCGCCCACTACCTCGCCACCCGCGACGCGGCTTGGCAGGATCTGGATCGCGCCGTCGCAAAACTCGAGGGCGAGCGCGATGCGATCAAGGACCGGAGCCCGGTCACGCACATCCAGGAGGAGAAAAAAGACGCTCCGGCCATGGCCAATATCCTCATGCGTGGTGCCTACGATCAGGTCGGCGAGCAGGTCGCGGCGGCTCCGCCTGAGGTGCTCCACGATCTCCCGGCGGGGGCTCCGGCGAACCGGCTCGGGCTCGCCCAATGGCTCGTCGATCCGGCGAATCCTCTCACCGCGCGCGTCACCGTGAACCGCTTCTGGCAGGAGATCTTCGGCACCGGCATCGTCGCGACGCCGGATGACTTCGGCATCATGGGGGCGGCGCCGAGCCATTCCGAGTTGCTCGATTGGCTCGCCCTGACCTTCATCGAATCGGGTTGGGATGTGAAGGGATTCTTCAAGACGGTGCTTCTTTCCTCGACCTATCGTCAGGCGGCCCTGACCAGTCCCGAAAAGCTCGAGAAGGATCCCGACAACCGGCTCCTCAGCCGTGGTCCGCGCTTCCGTCTCGACGGCGAGATGATCCGCGACGCGGCGCTCGCCGCGAGCGGCACCCTCTCGACGCAGATGGGCGGTCCTGGCACGAAACCCTACCAGCCCGAAAATGTCTGGGAAGTCGTCGGCATGGGCAACGCCCGCTACGAGCAGGACAAGGGGGAAAACCTCTACCGCCGCACCGTCTACAACTATTGGAAACGGATGGCTCCGCCGGCGAGCATGGAGATCTTCAATGCGACCAACCGCGAGGTCAGTTGCGTGAAGCGCGACCGCACCAACACGCCGCTCCAGGCGCTCGTGACCTTGAACGATCCGCAGTTCATCGAGGCGGGGCGCCGCCTCGGCGAACTGGCGCTGAAGGAGAGCGGTGGCAAGGACGAGCAGACCCTCGATCTGATCGCCCGCCGCGTCCTCTCGCGTCCCCTCCGCGAGCAGGAGACCGCTCTCCTCGACTCGAGCCGCCTCGCCCTGCTCTCGCACTATCAATCCAAGCCGGAAGACGCCGCCGCGCTCCTTGGCATCGGTGCCACCCCGCCTGACAAAAGCCTCAATCCCTCCGTCCTCGCCGCGTGGACGATGGTCTGCAACCAGTTGATGAACCTCGACGAGGTCTTGAACAAATAACCGCCATGAACCTCTCTTCCGATTTCCTCCTCAACCAGACGCGCCGCCACTTCTTCGCGAAGGGGCGGAACCTGATGGGTAGCGCCGCGCTGGCCTCGCTGATGGGGCCGCAGCGGATTTTTTCAGCTTCGGGATCGACTGAAGCGAAGGGGCCGGTCTCGCATTTTCCGGCGAAGGCGAAACGCGTCATCTACCTCCACATGGTCGGGGGTCCCTCGCAGATGGATCTTTTCGACTACAAGCCGGAGATGATGAAGTGGTTCGACAAGGACCTGCCCGAAAGCATCCGCAAGGGCCAGCGGCTCACAACGATGACGAGTGGTCAGGCGCGTTTCCCGGTCGCACCTTCGAAATTCAACTTCGCGCAGCGCGGCGACTGCGGTATGTGGATGAACAGCGACCTCCTCCCGCACCTCGGCCAGCGCGCCGACGACATCTGCTGGATGCGCTCACTCCACACCGAGGCGATCAACCACGAGCCCGCCATCGCGGCGATGCAGACGGGCAACCAAGTAACGGGCCGTCCCTGCCTCGGGGCTTGGGCCTCCTACGGGCTCGGGTCGATGAACGAAAACCTCCCCACCTTCGTCGTCCTCGTCGCGACGCCTTCCAACCGTGAGCAGGAGCAAGCCATCTCCGCGCGCCTCTGGTCGAGCGGCTACCTGCCCGGCGAGCATGCCGGGGTCTCCTTTCGTAGCAAGGGTGATCCCATCCTCTTCATCAACAATCCTCCCGGTGTGCCCGATTCGGTGCGCCGCCAGACGATCGAGGGGATCAACACGATGAACCAGATGGCCTACGAGACGCTCGGTGATCCGAACACGCGGGTGCGCATCCAGCAATACGAGATGGCCTTCCGCATGCAGGCGAGCGTGCCGGAGTTGACCGACCTTTCTTCGGAGCCCGAGCATACTTACAAGCTCTACGGTGAGGAGGCGAAGAAGCCCGGTAGTTTTGCGAACTCGGTCCTCATGGCCCGCCGCCTCGCCGAGCGCGGGGTGCGGTTCGTGCAGATCTATCACAACAACTGGGATCACCACTCGAACGTCGCCGGTCGCATGCCTTCGCAGTGCCGCGATGTCGACCAACCCTGTGCCGCCCTCATCCAGGATCTGAAACAGCGCGGGATGTTCGAGGACACCCTCATCATCTGGGGCGGTGAATTCGGCCGCACCATCTACACCCAGGGCAATCTCTCGAAGGAAAACTACGGTCGCGACCACCACCCGCGTTGTTTCACGATGTGGATGGCCGGGGGCGGCTCAAAGCCCGGCGCGATCTACGGCGAGACCGACGAATTCAGCTACAACATCGTGCGCGATCCGCTCCACATCAGCGAATTCCACGCCACCGTTCTGCAATTGTTAGGATTCAATCACGAGCGACTCACCTTCAAACACCAAGGTCTTGATGGTCGTCTCACCGGTGTCGAAGTGGTGAAGCCGGTGAAGGCCCTGATGGCTTGAGCTGCTTTCTCAGGCCAGTTCTTCCTCTTCGGAAAATCCCTCGCCGGGCTCTTCGCCTCCAGACCCGGGGACGGGAGCCTCGCGAACCTCGAAGACGGGCAGGGGACTGATGAGACGGCCGGGCAGGGGACGGACGCGGTCGTAGACGTGTTTGCCGAGTTCAGGGGCGACCTGGTAGCCGCGCTCGAACATCTCCATCTTCGCGTCGAGGTTGTCGATGTAGTGGAGGGCCTGGGCCTCGGGCGTTTTTGGCACCACGGGTGAACCGAATTCGAGCTCGCCGTGATGTGAGGCGATGAGGTGGAGCAGGTGGAGGCGCACCCGTTCCGAGGCGGGCTCAAGATCCTCCCAGGCTTTCACGGATTCCGCGTCTTCGTGAATCTCGCGCCAGAGTTTGTTGACCACTTCCATGCCGAGGGGAATGTGGCTGAGGAGTTCGCTCATCTCCGTGTAGGGCATGGAGAAGCCGTTTTCCTGATAGGCGTTTTCCCAGAGTTTGCCGACGTCGTGAAAGAGGATTCCGGCGACGAGGAGATCGCGATTCAGGATGGGATAAGCCACGCAGATCTGCACGGCCGCGCGCATCATCTGGGCGACGTGCTCGACGAGACCGCCGCGCCGGGCGTGGTGGTAGTCGCGCGCGCCGGCGGTGCGGCGGAGACGTTTTCCGTAGCGGTCGAGAAAGGCCAGGGAGAGGGCACGAAGTCGCGGATCGGCGAGGGTGGCGGCGGCGGTCTCGATCGATGCGTAGTCGGTCTCCTGCTTCGCTCGCAGCTCGGCGGTGCCGCCGAGGACCTGGGCGGCTTCGTCGTCGTCGAGGGCCCGGGCGGTCCAGGTCTTGCCGTCGATGGAGCGTCCGTCTCCGCCAAGTCCGAACTCGCCCGAGACTTCGAAGAACTGTCCTGCGCGCAGTTGGCCGCAGGTCGCGAACATGGGGGCGTTGTTCCAGACCCGCAGCAAGAGGGTCTCCTCGGCGTCGGCGAAGGTCAGCTCGTAAAAGGGATTGCCGGTCTTGGTGGTCTTGGTGAAAAGACGGTCGAGCTGGGCGTGAAAGCGGTAGGCTTGGAAGACCGTGCCCGCCTGCTGTTTCAATTCCCGGATTGAGACCGTGTCCATCCCGGAGAGGTTAACGGTTGCCCGGCCGAGTCGCCAGAAAAACTTCTCACAGGCAGGCGAGGAGCCGGAGCTCGCGGAGGACGAGATCGCCGTCGAAGAGCCGGTCGATCAGCGCAGTGCCGAGGACGAGACCGGCTGCGACGAGGGCGGGGGCAAGCAGTCCGGCCAAGGCGAGTGCGGCGGCGACGCTGGCGCCGAGGACGAAGGTGAAGGTGAGGAGACGCGGACGCAATTGCCGGAAAGCCGATGAGGTCGCGCCGAGGTGCCGCGAGGCGAGCAGGGCGAGGATGCAGATCCCCGCGATGGCGAGGAAGGGTAGGGCCGCCCAGCCGGCAAGGTAGGTGATGGCGACGGCGAGAAAGGGGATGAAGGCGCAATCGACCAGCGCGCCGGGGAGGGGATCGTTCGCTTGACGGCGGCGGAGGATGGCGAGGCCTCCCGTGACGGCGGCAGCCATGATCACGCCGAGTGAGGTGAGAAGAAAGGGCGTCGCATCATTTTCCCCGAAGGCACGGCTCGGAGCGACGAAGACGCCGATGGCGGCGGCGAGGGTGAGGAGATTCGCGAAAAAAGCGGCGACGACGACCTTCTTCGAGGATTTCGCGGCGAGACGCTCGCGGAGGCGACGCCAAAGGCCCGCCCCCCCGGACGGGCCGGACGGGCCGGACGGGCCGGACGGGCTGCTGGGACGAAGAAAGACGCAAACCCCGTCGTAGAGGTCGCGGAGACGATCGCCCCGCACGAGCGCTTCACGGGAGTCGGGGAATTGAACGATGTAGGCGTCGCCGCTCTGCCCGGTTGCGGTGCGCTCGCGCAGGATCACGAAGTTGCTCCCGCCGGAGAGCTCGAGGATCACGGGGAAACAGCTCTCGGGGATCTCCTCGAGGGCGATGCGGCGGCGGCGGGCAGAGAGGTGATTGAGCCGGGCCCCCATTTTCCAGAGGCGCTCGAGCCGTTTGGCCGGCGCCTCGGGGATCTCCTCTCCGCCGCGCGAGGGGAGTCCGTGATGCAGCCGGACGAGGCTGAGGACCTTGGCGGTGGCCGGGATTTCGGGCTGGTGGAAGGAGTTCATTTCGGATTTCTTGAATATAATAACCATAATATTAATAAATAAAAGAACAAATTAAAAAAAGTTAAGGCCGACAGGCGGAATCGCAGAGGGTGTTGTGGTGCTGCCTGGGTCTCGATCCCGGGTTTTCAAGCGATGGGGACGTGGTATAGGTATCGGGATTCCTGTCCACCGGCCTCATGTCGAATTCCTCCCCCACTTTGCGCGATCCCCATCCCGAAACGGGGGGCGCCGGGAAAAAGTCCCGCGCCGAGTCTGGGCTGACGCGCGGGCGCAGCCGTCTCTGGAGCCGGTTGCAGCGGACCTTTTTCAAGAGCGAGATGCCGCGCACCGAGGAGTCGATGCTGCCCATGCTCATCGAGGTCTTCGCCGGTTTCACGAAACTCGACGGACGTGCCGTCGAGGCGGAAATCGATTCCATCCTCGGTTTCCTCCGCTACGATTTCCCCGAGACGGTCTACACCGAGCTGAAACAGCTTTTTGTCCGCTCGCTGCGCCGTCGCCAGGATCTCGACGCGATCGCTTCGAACCTCGCCGGAACCCTCCCTCTCGAGGACAAGGTGCTCCTCGGGGTGCAGCTCTACGTCCTCATCAGCCGGGCGGGTTTGCCGAAGGAAAACCTCATCTCCTTCTACCAGTTCATGACGACCCTGGGAGTTGCGTCGGAGGCGATCAACATCGTCTACCAACTCAACACGAGCGAGCTTTCCCAGCTCGGCAGCGGTGGTGGCCTCGATGGACGGGGCGGCTCCGGGGAGAATCACCGGCTCGAGTCGCTCATCCTCTCGACGAAAGAGCCCGCCGACGTCACCATCGCCACGGCCGAGGCCGAGCATTCCGTCGTTGCCTTTCGCTTCCAGAGTCTCGTCCTCGTCAAGAACCTCGGTCCGGCGCCCATCCTCGCGCGGGGTCGGCAGGTCAATGCGGGAGAATTCTGCCGGGTCTACGAGGGGCAGCGTCTCATCATTGGGGAGGAGGTTCTCGCCTTCGAGGATCTCGTCTTCTACTTCAACACGAAGAAGAATCTCTCGTCTGTCCAGCTCTACCTCGCTCTCGACGGCAACGGGAATCATTTCATCGAAAAGGTCCGCACGAAACAGAGCTATCTGAAGGTTTCCTTCGGGCTGAAGATCCGGGTCGAGGTGCTCAACCCCAGTGACGCCGTCATCGGCCCGCGGGCCTTGAAGAAGGATGCTCGCTTCGAGGTCACCTCGCGGGAGAAAATCGACTTCCCCGACCACAGCGAGATCTCCTTCGACGACCTGCGCCGCAAGGCTCGCGAACTCGGCGGTCGCTACAGCCTGCCGCCGAATCGCACCGTCTACCTCGTCTCGAACGATCCTGACAAACTCGCCTCGGGCGACATCCTCCTCTCCCCCGGCACCGCCGGACGCATCCTCCTGCGCATCCGCTGCGACAACAGCACGAAGACCGGTTTTCTCGAGATCATCGAGAGCGAGCGTCCCGTCGCGGTCGAAGGCGAGCAGGTGAAGGGCTCGGCTCCGCTCAAGGACGGCAGCGTCATCTCGCTGGGGAGCGACCAGTTCCTCCGCTGTCACTTCACCGAAGGCATCATCGAGGAAGAGCGCAATGTCATCAGCACCCTGCGCGTCCGCGAGATCGCCCACAGCTACGATCGCAAGATCCCGGCCCTCGATGGGATTTCCTTCACGATCCAACGCGGCGAGATGGTCTGCGTCATGGGACCGAGCGGCTGCGGCAAAAGCACCCTGCTGAAGGCCCTTGGTGGCCAGCTCAAACCGAAGAGCGGGCGTATCGATCTCAACGGCGTCGATCTTTATTCCGAGCACGACAATCTCAAGAGCTACATCGCCATCATTCCGCAGGACGAGACCTTCGATCCGCTCCTCACCGTCGAGGAGAATCTCGATACCGCCGCCGCGATCCGGGCCCCGCATTTTCCCATCCACGAGCGCCGGCGCCGCGTCGATTCGAAGCTGATCGAACTCGGGCTCAATGAAATCCGCCATCGCCTCGCCGGTGATCAGGAGACGAAAAGTCTCTCCGGGGGTCAGCGCCGCCGTTTGAACGCGGGGATGGACATGATCGGCATCGCCGACATCTACCTCTTTGACGAGCCGACCTCGGGTCTTTCCTCGAAGGACTCCGAGCACGTCCTCGAGATGATCCGCGGGCTCACCCACAACAAGATCACCCTCGTCTCGATCCACCAGCCGAGCAGCCGCCTCTTCCACATGTTCGACAAGGCCCTGCTCCTCGACAACGGCGGACGCATGGCCTTCTTCGGCACGCCCGTGCAGATGCTCGAGTATTTCCACGAAGCGCGGAAGCAGGAGGGCATCTATACTAGCGCCGCGCCGGCCGGCTGCGAGGGGATCGAGGGCATCCTCGGTCTCACGCCCGATTTCGTCTTCGACGTGCTCGAGACGCCCCTGCGTGATCTCGGCGGCGACGTCATCTACGAGCGCGATGCCCGCGGCAACCTCATCCCGGCGCGGCGCTTCAATGCCTCCTTCTGGTCCGACCGTTTCCAGACCCACCGCCTCCTCGAGGAGGTGAACCTGCGCGAGCTCGACAGCGACACCGCTCAGACCGCCACGATCCACAAGACGCCGCAGGCTCCCGTGCGGAAGTGGCGTCACGACTGGGTGCGTTTCTCGAACCAGTTCAAGCGCGCCTTCCTCAGCAAGCTGCGGAACCGGGCGAATCTCGCCACGACCCTGCTCGAGGCACCGGCCCTCGCCGTTCTCATCGCCATGGTGATGCGCTACTCGGAGGACGGCGACTACAATTTCGCCAACGCCTTCCACATCCCCACCTACCTCTTCCTCGGTCTCGTCACCGCCCTTTTCCTTGGCATGACGAACTCCGCCGAAGAGATCATTCGCGACCGCAATCTCCTCCATCGCGAGCGGCACCACGGTTTTCGCATCGGCGGCTACATCGTCGGGAAATACCTCTCGCTCGGCTTCTTCGCCCTGATCCAGTGCGTCATCTACCTGCTCATCGGCAACGCCATCCTCGGGATTCGCGACATGTTCCTCCCGAACCTGCTCTGGATGTTCATGACCTCCTTCGTCGGGATCGCCGCGGGGCTCTTCATCTCGTCGATCGTGAGCAGCCCGAAGACCGCGATCAACATCATCCCGCTCATCCTCATCCCCAACATCATCCTCGGCGGGGCGCTCATCAAATACGATGAGATGAACCGCAGCTTCGACATCATCCAGAACATCCGGCAGTGGTTCGTGCCCGAAGACGAGCGCGAGGAGGCGAGCAAGCTGAAGGTGCCCGCGATCTGCCACCTCATGCCCCTGCGCTGGAGCTACGAGGCCATCATCATCCTCCACGCCGATCACAATCCCGCGAGCGTCCTGACCAACTACATCGAGGACGAGATCCAGAAATTCAGCCTCATTCCCCTCGATCAGGAACTTACCGAGTTACAGGAAGAGCGGCTCTACCAGTTCAAGCAGGCCCTTTCCGTGATCCACGGGATCAAGGCCGGATCACCCGGCGAGGTCTCGAAGATCCTTGCCCGCATCCGCCGCGATCTCCAGGCCGGCACCTTTGATCCCGAGCCCTACTACGAGACGACCGAAACGAAGGAAAAGACCTACTCCGTCGGCGAGCTCTACCTCAACAGCAAGGTCCAGGATCTCTTCACCCGCGCGGAGGTCGAGCGTGAGGATTACCGGAAAAAGGTCAATCCACCCAACGTCTTCTTCGGAGCCGAGCGCCAATTCCGCTTCCCGCCCGAGAGCGATAAGCCGCTCGTTGGCTTCCGCATCAAGACCGTCTCCCTCAACCTCCTCGCCATGATCGGATTCGTCATCGGCGCCTTTTTCTTCCTCCACGCGAGTCTGAAGCGGCAGTTGCAGAAGGTGTGAGAAGTCTTTGCAGTCAGGTGCTTGCGAATCGACCTGAATGACCGATCTTGGAAATCCCGAAAGGCGCCCTTAGCTCAGCTGGATAGAGCAACGGATTTCTAATCCGTAGGTCACTGGTTCGAGTCCAGTAGGGCGTGCGTTCATTTTCAATCAGTTACGGAGAAGTTGGTTTTTCGCCTGAGAATGCTTTTCCATTCTTTTACCACTTTTTCGGTTCTAGGGTGATCCCAGCGGACTCCGCCGACGGTCTCGAAGATTGCCATCAAAAGGCGGGCCTTTGGGACTTTGGGGGAGAACCGACTAACGTGGGCCGGATGCAGCGTGATGTGAAGTTGAGGCAGGCTGCTGAGAGGCAGTCCGAAGGGGGAAGGACTGCGGCATCAAGAGGTGATTCGCAGGATATCAGGTCCGCTTCAGTAAGCCAGGGTCATCCTCTCTTCTCTTCCTCCCGCAGGATATCACCCATCGGCTTCATCAAGTCCGCGTTCGGAGCCGCATTGTCGTTTTCCGAGAGCGACTCCCGCATCGCCCTGGCCTTCCGGCTGAAAGCGCGCGCCGATCCCTGCACACCGTCGGCGCTGTAGCTTGCTGTGGCGGCGTTGTGGGCGTGGATGTTCATCTGCGCGGCCGTGGCAATCGCATCCTGGTTGGCGCCGAGAAACAGAAACTGCCAGCCCTGCTTCTCCTGACGCCGACGGATCTTGCCCGCGATCTCCTTCCAGGTGAAACGGCGCGAGGCATTTTCCTCCCCGTCCGTGAAGATGGCGAAGATGACCTGATCGGGCCGGCTCTCCGGCGGAAGATCACGGGTGCGAACCTTGAACGAATCGACCGTCTCTCCAATCGCATCGAGCAGGGCCGTCGATCCGCGGGTGGTGTAGGTGCGGGTGTCGAGCTCGACGACCTCGCTCACCGGGATGTTGTCGATGGGGATCTCAATCCGGTCGTCAAACAGCACCAGCGTGAGCCGGGCCTGTCCCTCGACCGACTGCTGATCGCGGAGGAATTCGTTGAACCCGGCAATGGCGGCTCCGGTGTGCGCCCCCATCGAACCCGAGCGGTCGAGGATGAAGGCGATCTCGGTGGTTTTGGGCTTGTTTTCGGTTTTGGTTTTCTCGCTCATGGAGACATTCTAATCCAGGGGGTAGGACAGCGGTGGGCCTACTCCCCTCGAAAGGTGCGCGATCCTCGTTGGATCCGTCATCCGCGACGGCGTCTAGACCCTTCGCCGGCAAGGGGCCTAGGCCTACCTCCCGATCACGGCACGGTATTCAGTTGGAAGGTCGCCGTGTCTGAGAGGGTCGGGTCGGTCGTTGCCCGCACCGTCAATCCGTTCGGACCGAAGGTCTCGCGGCCGTAGACCCAGGTGAGCCGCTGGTTGACCACGACCTTCCGCAGGATGTCGGTGTTTTTGCGATTCGGGCTGATTCGCACGAAGAGCGGCACCGGCGCATCCGCCGCTGCCAACACTGCGGTCGTCGCCGTTCCAGCGATGACCTCGGCGGTGACGTTTCTCCCAGCCAGCACATAAAGGACGCGGAAGCGGCTGTCGTGTCCAGGGCCGTTGATCCGCATCGCATCGGGCAAGGGCCCATCGTTGTCGATCCGAAAGAAAACGTTCTTGATGGCCGCCTTCGTCGAGATGGCGAGGACGGATTGCTGCGGTGCCGGGGGATTGTAGAGATCCACGCCCGACGACGCGGTGCGATCCAGCCCCACCGAGACATCCGGCCTTGGACTGGCGGGTGTGGAGGCATCGAGGTTCAGCGAGTAGGTTTCCGTAGAAGCCCCCGGGTTCGTGATCCGCAGCTGGTAGCCTCCGAGTGCGAGGACGCTGGAGAAATCCACGTTGCCCATACCGGAGTCGACGAGGCCGTTTTGGGAGTCGCGCAACTCCCACTGCATCGCGGGGGAAGCGCCCGTCGTGCTGAAGGCTGCGGCGCTGGACTGGGCCAGGTCGAAGACGAAGAGCTGACTCTCGCCCCCGCGAATGACCCGGTTCGACACCGTTCCGATGCCGGAGGTGAAGGCCACGGGCGTGTCGGTGGTGAAGTATCCGACTCCGGAATAGGATGTCTCGATCGAGGTGGTCAAATAGGCCCGGTAGGCGTAGGTCTTCGCGGGCGAAAGGCCGGACGCAGCCACGGTGAAGGTGCCGATCGAGCCGCTACGGGGCAGCTTGATCACACCAAGGCCTTCGAGCTGCGGATCCGGATTTGCCGCCACGTCCGAATAGAGCACGCCCCGCTCGACGGGGCGGCCTCCGGCGAGGGAAACCACGGTTCCGCCGAGGGTTGCGCCCGTGGTGGTGATGCTGGTGACAGTGGGTGTCGTCATGGTGCTCAGGGTCGTGAACGTCACAACGGTCGAGTAGGACGTCCCTTGGCTGTTCGTGGCGTAGGCCTTGTAGCTGTAGCTGCTTCCCTGGGTCAGGCCGGTGACCGGGGCTGTGAAGACGTCTGTGGTGCCGGTGGCCGTGATTTTGGTCACGCCGGTGCCACCGATGGCTGGATTAGCATTGGCCGCCGTCACGGAGTAGACGACCCCACTTTCCGTGATGGGCGCTCCGCCGTCGGCGGTCACGTTTCCGCCAAGGGTCGCGCTCGTTGCGGTGATGCTCGTGGAAGTGGTCGTGTTCACGGTGGGGGCATCGCGCGTGTCGAGAGTGAGACTCACGGTTTGCGGATTGCTACTCCCGACTGAACTGCGGGCAGGACGAAACCCTGTATCTGCGTTCGTAATAAGCCCAGGCGTGAAGTGGTTGCGCGCCCCACAGCGTGCCTCGGGCGAGCTTGTTTGCGAACTGCCGCCCCGGCGCACCCGGACCGAGCCCGATTCGGGACCCCGCGGGTTCGTCGTCCCATTGCTCGTCGTGTAGTAGTGAGGTCCATACCACTCCCAGCACCACTCCCAAACATTTCCAGCCACGTCATACAATCCATACATGTTCGCCTCAAAGCTACCCACTGGCGCGGTGTAGGGAGCGTTTGCGTCTTTGTAGCTCGGGTGGTAATTTCTGCTCTGATCATAGACAATCTCCGGGCTCCCGCCATAGTTCGCCTCAGCATGGCTGATCGTGTCCGTACCCCACGGAAACCGCTTCCCGCTTAGGCCGCCCCGCGCCGCCTTCTCCCACTCGGCTTCCGTCGGCAGGCGATACCCGTTTACGCTCCAGTTCGCCGCCGGTTCCGTGGTCCCCGTCCGCATCACCGCCCCGGATACCGTGTAAACCGGAGTCAATCCCTCTTTCTCGCTTCGGGCATTGCACCACTTCACCACGTCCCACCAAGTGATTGCCTGCACCGGATGGTTGGTATCTTTCCCGCCACCCATCGCTAGGTCCGTGTAGCCGTTGCTCAGGCCCCAAGTCCTAACCTCGTCCCATTGCGCCTCGGTCGTCTCGGTTTGCTGCATGTAGAAAGGGCTCACCGTCACAGTGATCGATGGGGCATCGACGTCCGTGTCCCCACTCGTCCGCCCCATCGTGAAGCTGCCGCCGGGGATCGAAGAGAAACCTTGCGGCACCAAGTCATCCGCCACCACTCGAAACTGCATTTGGGTGCTGTAGCTCTGCGGCCAATCCGCCCCCGCGTTCCACACAATTGCCTTCCCCGTCCCGGGCGTCACACTCCCGCCCACCGCCCCGGTGGCCGAGGCTACCGGCACTGTCCAGGTCGCCCCGCCATCGCTCGAGACCTCGAGAGTCACCACCGCGGAACCAACGCTCGGCGCCGCCAGATCATAGGTGATGTCCACCACCTTCGTCCCGGGCCGCCGGGTGGCGGTGACGTTGCTCGCCAGCTGGGCCATCCGCGTCACGGTCACGGTGTAGGTCCTTTGGGTCGTGCCATCTTGGGCGGTGACGCGTAGGTCTACTATGTTGATCCCGACGTTGAGGAGAAGTGCACCGCTTGCCGTCTCGCTGGTGACCGCGGCGTAGCTGCCGCCGTTGACCCGCGCCTCGATTGTCGCGTTGGTCTGGGAGCGCGTGGGCGTCACGGTGATCGAGGTGGTGGCATTAGAGACACTCGCGGTGTAGGCGCTCGTTCCGCTGGCGAAGTTTGGGCTCAGCGTGCCGCTGCTCAGGGTCAGGGCGCTGAGGTCGGCGTTCGTGCTCAGGGTCGTGAAGGTCGCCACGCTTGAGTAGGTCGTGCCCAGGCTGTTGGTGGCGAAGCCTTTGTAGCTGTAGTTGGCGCCCGGGGTCAGCTCGCTGACGGGGGCAGTGAAGACGCCGGAGGTTCCGGTGGCGGTTACTTTGGTCACGCCGGCGCCATTGATGAGCGGATCGGCGTTGGTCGCAGTGACGGAATATACCACCCCGCGCTCGGTGATTTCGAAACCGCCGTCGGCGGTCACGTTGCCGCCGAGGGTCGCGCTGGTGGCGGTGATGCTGGAGGCCGTCGGTGTGCCCACAGTAGGGGACTGTTCGATGCCCATCTCGGTGGAATAGATCCCGGCACTGGTAGACACTGCTAGCATCTCGTCCTTGACGGCAAAATTGGCTCCGCTTACTGACACATCCGCCCATGGGCCGTCCACTTTGCTCCAGGAGTCGCCACGATCCGCGCTTACCCATACTTCGGCGGGCGCACCCTGACTGCAAATCATGATGTAGCCGCCGCCGTGGCCGGAGGAAGCAAAAGGTCCGCTAGCCGTTGATGTAATGTTGGCCGATTTGAAGGTCCAGTTCACACCATCTGAGGAGCGCGCGGTAACCACCTCGACGGCGCCGCCGTTGCGCCTTAGTTCCCGTGCGCCAACAAAGTGCGTCCCATCGTGCATGTGGACCATGGACATCTCAAAACCTGCGGGGATTGAAGGGATCACGCGGGAGGTCCAAGTTAGGCCATTGCTGCTCTCACGCACCACATTGACCAGCGGGTAGAGAAACTTCCCCGATCCATAAATTAAGGTACCGTAAAAACGGCTCGGCGCGTCACCCGTGTCCACGCTGGTCCATGAGGCGCCAAAGTTGCTAGTTACCCACATGTCACCCGTAGACCAAAACTTGCGAATCACAAATATGCCGTTGCCATAAGAGACATCGGTGATGTCCTCACCGCCCGGGCTACGGTTGGCCCAATCGACGCCGTTAGTGCTAGTATAAATCTGCCCCACCGCACCAGTTTTCACGAAGACACCACCTCCATGACCCGTTTGGTTCCCCCAGGCGGCGAAGGGAGGGTTGGTGAATGCGTTGAAGGTGATGCCATCGCGGCTGAAAGCGGCATTGTTGAAAATCGCTCCGTCACTGACCTTGAGCCCTCCACTCCCAGCATGTCGGAATACCCAGTCAGCTTTTGTCGGAAACGGTGCCGCCTGAGTCGAAGCGACCGCTCCGAAGCATCCCAAGGCAAGGATCAACGACCGAAGAAAGAGCCATGCGCTGGTGTGGCGCTGGCGTGGAGTTGCTTGGCGTGTCGCGGTCATGACGTTTGAATCAAAGCGTTAAGATGTGACAGAAACAAAAGAAATGACAAGGGCGAAATGGCGACGAATTCGCTCTCCGCACAGCGATAGTGCGCCCGCCCCGCCATGTCGCAACCCGCGCGGCCGCCGCGATTCGTGTTAAACGCTTCTTTTCCGATGGGAAACGCGTCGATCTCCGGAGCCCGCCCGGTTTTCAAAGACCCCCTCGCGGTTTCCTCCATCCCGGCTTCGTGCATCGTAGCCTCGCGCTTTCCCGCCGCCTCGTCAGGGCTGCGCCAACCCTCCCAAGACCACGCTCGAAATCGGATGAGCTCGCGTCCGGGGCGCGTATACTCTTCCGTGCCCAGTGACGCCAAACCGGATTTGCAGAAGAAGCTGCGGGAAGTCCCCCACAAACCGGGGGTCTACCTGCACAAGGATCGTCTCGGGTCCATCATCTACGTGGGCAAGGCCCGGGATCTGCGCAAGCGGCTCGCCCATTACTTCACGCCCTCGCGCCAGCGCATGGCCGAGCACAAGACGCGGGCGCTGATCGAGAGCATCTGGGACTTCGATCACCACGAGGTGCGCAACGAAACCGAAGCGCTGCTGCTCGAGGGCAAGCTGATCAAGGAATACCGTCCGAAATACAACATCGCCTTCCGCGACGACAAGCGCTTCCTCCTCGTGAAGGTGCATCTGGCGGAGCCGTGGCCGCGCTTCCAACTGACCCGGACGAAGAAGGAGGACGGGGCACGCTATTTCGGTCCTTTCGCGCACTCGGGCGCGCTGCGGAGCACGATCTCCTGGCTGAACCGGGAATTCGGCCTGCGGAGTTGTCGTCCATTGAATCCCGGCGAAAACGACTACCGGCACTGTCACAACGACGTCATCAAGAACTGCGCGGCACCTTGCATCGGCCGGGTCACCCGCGAGGAATACCTTGCCCGGGTGGAGCAGGGCTGCGGTTTCCTGCAAGGACACTCCCGCGACCTCGTCACCTCGATCGAGGAGGAGATGCGCGAGGCGGCGGCCTCGCTTGATTTCGAACGGGCCGCGGAGCTGCGCGACATGATCGCGAACCTGCAGCAGACCCTGAAACCCACCCGGCAGTTCCGCGGTCGCGGGGTGCCGGGTCAGGCGATCGACACGGAGGCCGATGTCGCGGAGCTGGGCGAGATCCTCGGGCTGGGGGGCGCGCCCTTCGTGATGGAGTGCTTCGACATTTCGAACATCTCGTCGAACCACATCGTCGCCTCGATGGTGCGCTTCCGGAACGGGATGCCGGACAACGCGAACTACCGTCGCTACCGAATCAAGACGGTGTCGGGTCAGGATGATTTCGCGAGCATGGCGGAAGTGATCCGGCGGCGGTATTCCCGTATCCTTCTCGAGGCACGCGAGCACGTCGGCGCGGAGGAGGCGGACGCCAGCCAAGAGGATCCGCTCGAGGCGATGCGCCGGATCGAGGCCGAGGAGGAGGCGCGGGCGGCGGGGGGCGTGGCGCCAGCCGCGGCGGGGGAGGGCAAGGGCAAGGCGCGGCGGCCTTTCGTGCGTTTGCCCGATCTGGTGATCGTCGATGGCGGCAAGGGCCAGCTCGGCATGGCGGTGCGCGAGCTGCGGCGTCTCGGTCTGCAGGATCTGCCGGTGATCGGTCTGGCGAAGCAGCGCGAGGAGGTCTTTCGTCCGGGCGAATCGGACCCTCTCGTGATCCCACATGACCGTGGGGCGCTGAAGTTGTTGCAGCGGATCCGCGACGAGGCGCACCGTTTCGCGAACGGCTACCACCAACTACTGATGAAGCGGCGGGTGGAGGAGAGCATCCTCGACGACTGTCCGGGCATCAGCCGGGCGCGGAAGGAGCGGCTTTTGGAAAAATTCGGCTCGGTCTCGCGGATGCGGAAGACGACGGCGGAGGAAATCGCCTCGGTCTCGGGGATCAACGAGAAACTGGCCGGGGAAATCGTGCACTTTTTGAAAACACACTGAGGAAAAGTGCGTATTGGGAGGGTGACCGGTGTTCTTTTCGTGTTAAGATGCCGCATTGCCCCGCGCCCTCATCCCGGATCCGTCCATGAGCCTTCTTTTTCCCCGACTTTCCCGCGCCGCGATTGGTTTGGCGATGTTCCTTTGCCTGGGCCATGCCGTCGGGCAGCAACCGGTCCCTGGAATCCAGAGCGGTGTCGTCACGGGCGATCCGCGACCCGAGGGGGTGGAGCCTCCCGTTCCCGTGTCCGCCGATCCGGCCGAAGTGCCCGATATGCTGGCGATTCCCCGTTTTGAGGAAGCACCTGCTGTCGCACCGCCTGTGCCATCGGTGCGCGCGCTGCCGGTGGGGGAGGAAGAGGCGGGACCGGTTGATATTCCGAAGGAACTTCAGGGTGAGCAGCCCGCCATCCTTCGGGCCGAGCCGATGGCGACCGAAGCAGATGTGGAGGAGGCAGTGCCGGAGAAGGATTCCACCTTGAAGAAGATGGACACGCTCGGTGTCGATGCCTCGGAAGCGCCGGTGACGGCCAGCGAGGTGAGGGCCCAGGCGCCTCCGGAAAATCCGGGGCAGGTGGGCTCGTCCGTGCTGACCCGGACGGAGGCGCGGACCTTCACCTTTGCGATTCCCGCGCCACGGGGTCAGATCCTCGACCGCAACGGCTATCCGCTGGCCCAAAACAAGGTCGCCTACTATGCCGCGATCACCTTTCCTTTCCTCGGGAGCGAGGTCTCCGACGCGGAAGTCCTGCGATATGCGGGGGAACGCATGGTCCACGTCAACAATACCCTCGGAACCGACTGGGATCTCGCCGGAAAAGCGGTGATCGATCACTATCGTCACCGGCGCTGGGTGCCTCTCACGTTCTCCTCGGTCCTGACCGACAGCGAGGTCGATGAGCTGAACCGTCAAAAGATGGAGGGGCTCACCCTGCATCCCGTCTATCTGCGCCATTATCCTCAGAACAAGACCCTCTCCCATGTCGTGGGCTATGTCGGGAAACGTCCGCCGCGCACGACGGGACCGATCGTCAACGACGAGGATCTCTGGGGGCCGGCGATCGGGGTCGACGGGCTTGAGCAGACCTTTGATGCCGAGCTGAAGGGCACTCCCGGTCGAGTCAACGTGGTCTTCGAGGGCGACGGCACGAAGGTTAAAGAGGAGGTCCTTTCCCGCCCGCGTCCCGGTTTCAATATTGTCACGTCGATCGATCTCGAAATGCAGAAGATCTGCGAGGAGCTGCTGGCCGCCAACATGAAGCGCGGCGCCATGGTCGTGATGGATGTGCGGAACGGCGACGTCATGGCGATGGCGAGTTTTCCGCAGTTTGATCCCAATGATTTCATCCCGGCGATCACGCAGGATAAATACGCCGTCCTCGTCAACGATCCGGCGAAGCCGCTCTTTCCGCGTGCCTTCCGTGGGACCTATCCGGCGGCCTCGACCTTCAAGGTGGTCTCGGCCCTCGGTTTCCTTGAGAGCGGCTACATTACGGCGAACGATCTTTATCCCTGTCCGAACGCCTGGAGTGTGGGCAATCTCGTGATGCGCAACTGGAACAAGAACGGAGAGGGCTCGATGAACGTGGTCGGAGCGCTTACCCGTTCCTGCAACACCTGGTTTTACGAGGTCTCGACGAGAGCGGGCGCCGATTCGATGAGTTACATGGCGACCCGACTCGGTCTTGGGGAAAAGTCGGGACTGCCGCTCAAGGAGGCGGATGGTTTCATCCCGAACAACCGCTACTGGGCTGACAAATACGGTTACCTGATGTCGGACGGGGAGGAGGCGGTGATGAGCATCGGTCAAGGCAAAGTCGAGGTGACGCCCCTGCAGGTCGCCCGCATGATGGCGGCGGTCGGCAATGGCAGCCAGGTCCTCAAGCCGCGGCTCGTCCTCCAGGTGCAGGATATCAATCACGAACTCGAGCGCACCTTCCCGGTCGAGGTGGCGAACAACTTGAATGTCGATTCGCATTCGCTCAAGGCGGTGCAACGCGGCCTCTATGATGTCGTCAATGCGGGCAACGGAACAGGCAAGCAGGCCTATCACAAGATCACGGTCTCCGGCAAGACGGGGACGGGACAGTGGAATGTCGCCCTGAAGCAGAACATCTCTTGGTTCGCCGGATATTTCCCCTCGAAGAATCCGATCTACTCCTTCTCGGTCATTTATGAGGGTGACCCGGGTGAAGTCGTCAGTGGCGGCAAAACGTCCGCACCGGTCGTGGGGGCCTTCCTTGAGCAATATCTCAATGAAGAAAACTACAACAAGGTCCGCGAGCGGGCCGAGGGCATCGCCGCCGAGCAGGGCGAAGAAGAGGAGCCCGCCTCCTACCGCGATTTCCAGCCGACCACCTCGATCTTCCGCGAGGGAGAGGTGCCGCCTGGTCAAGATCCCGCCGCGATGCCACCGGTGCAGGAGCAGGTCGCGCAGCCGCAACCTCTTCAGGAAAACAACGGAGGTCTTTTCAAGATCTTCAAACGGAAGCGCTAGGGGACGCTCCGACCGGTCCCCGTTCCCTTTCCCGGCTGTGAATTTCGAGCGCCATCCCACGCCGCCGCAGCTCTTTCGTCAATTCGAGCGGGGCGAGATCAGCCGCGAGGAATTGCATGCCTCGCTCGCGGTTCATGCACGGGGTCTCATCGCCGAGATGGTCGAGGAGCAGAGGAATCCGAAGACCTCGTATCTCGAGCGGCTCCGCAACTTCGCCGCGGCAAGGAAGCTCGCAAAAAAACACGGCGCCGCGAAGATCCGCGAGATCCTCTCCACCCTCGGGGCGATCGAGACCTTTCCTCCCGCTCAGATCCTCTGGAATGCGGGCCATGCCGACGTGCCGCTGCACTGCTTCTTCCGCAGCAAGATCGAACCCGTCTTCCGCGTCACCCGTCTGGAGATCCAGCCGATGATGGTGAGCCTCGATGTCGAATACGGGCCGCATCCCCGCGACAAAACGATCCGCGAGTCCATCCTCCTGCAACGCAACGCGCTGCTCGAACTGGAGCTGGTGGACCGGTTCGAGACGTCCTGAGAAAATTCAATTGGTCAGCTTCAACTCGCGCTGTTCCTCGATCTTGGCGAAGGCGAGGATCGCCTCCTCGTCGCCGATGTTGACGACTTTCGCCCCCTCGCGGATGAGACCTTCGCAGATCTCTTCGGCGGCGATGCGTTCTTCCTCGCCCTCGGGCATTTTCACGACAAAAAGGAACTCTTCGGGGAGGCATCCGACGCGCTTGAGACGGTTCACCTTCGCGATCCATTCGTCGCCGTAGGTGTAGATCGGCGTCGGGGTGCTGCGCGCGAGATTGAGCGGCTTGATCACCTTCTCCGGGGTCTCGGCTCCTTGCGGGGTGAAGGCGAGGGGAATGCCGATGTGGTAGGCGTCGGTGCCAACCCAGGAAGCCTCTCGATAGAGGCGCCCAATTCGATGGCCCGAAAGGAGACGCCGCACGTCGCGGGTGAGCTGTTTCTCCTCGTAGTCAGCCTGGGTGAGGTGACGGTGCTCGACGTAGCGGTCATAGAGGCCGTTGATGGTCGCCTCCATGTCCTCACAGAGGCGGCTGCCGCGGGCCGCGTAGAAGAACGGCGAGCCCTGCGGGGCGGTGAGTTTGGCGAAGAGGTCGCCCTCCTCGGCGACGAGGAAATCGCGCTGGGCCGGGTGATTTTTCGCGACCTGGCGGGCGTCGTCGGTCCAGTGGTTCGTTTCGATGGCGAGGGCCGAGAGCTCGGACGCGAGGCGCTTCAGGCCTGCCCTGTAGAGGCCGAGGTCGAGCTGCGGGAAACACACCGCGATGCGTTTGGTGCGCTGCGGCGAGATGAGTTTGTAGCCGAGGTAGCGGCTCTTCGCCTCGACCGCGACGATGCCGACGTTCACGAACTCGCCCAGCTCCGGGTAGGGTCGGAAGCCGATCGCGGCGTAATTGAGGATCAGATTCATGGCGGGGTCAACACAAGAGGGTTCAACCGGCGAGCAGACCCTCCACGGGCAACTTGGGTTTGATGAGCTTTGCCTCGAGATCCTGACGGGTGAAGGAAAGGAGCCGTTTCCGCTTCGGGCCGGTGTGCCAGTCCGCCGGCATTTCCTCCCAGATCTTCGCGAGGTGGTAGATCGCCGATTCGAAACGGGTGCGCCACTTCGTGAGAAAAGGTTTTTCGAGGAAGGGGCGCACGTCGCGGAAGACGTGCTCCCGCTTGAAGGTGGTCGCGTCAAAACCGGGATCGAGGCAGCGGTCGTGATCGATCAGGAAGATCTGCTGCAGCATCGGGTCCCAGAGCACGTTGGGGTCGCCGCCGATGCGGTCGAGGCAGCGGTCGGGATTGCGCGTCCACCAATCGAAACAGAGGCAGCGGAGCTTGGTCTCCTCGTCGATGGAGCGGAGGTGGGCGGTGCGGACTTCCTCGGCGAAGGGGACCCGCAGCGAGCCGAAGGCGAGGCCCGGAGTGAGTTCTTCACTGCCCTCGAGGGCGCTGTGGGAAAGAAGAATGTCGGGCAGCACGAGCCGGCGCACCGGTGGCACGGGCAGGCCGCATTCCTCGGCGAGGCGGCTCATGAGATAGTCCATCGCGAGACGGTCGCGGGAGACGTTGTCGCGCTTCAGGAAATAGAAATGGCCGTCGGCACCCTCGACGAGCCAGGGGCGGCTTTCTCCGTTGGCGGCGCGGCCGCAAATCCCGATGACCGGGACGGGGGCGGCCGCCTCGGTATGATCCGCAGTCGATTTTTTGGGTCTGGCCATCGGCGAGGGAAGGGTGGGGCAAGAAACTAGACGGGACCTGAGCCCGACGGCAAGCAATTCCCGAAAGATTTTCAGGAATCTCCTCAAATCCCACCCTTCCCTTGCAAGCGGGCGTTTTCCCCCGAACTTCGGGCGTAACCTCCCGAAATGTTCTCCTTCGATCCAGTGGCGGTCCGCGCCGACTTTCCCATCCTCTCCCGCGAGATCGGGGGAAAGCCCCTCGTCTACCTCGACAACGGCGCGACGACCCAAAAGCCGCGCCGGGTCATCGAGGCGCTCTCTCGCTTTTTCTCGAACGAAAACGCGAACATTCACCGGGGTGTCCACTACCTCAGTCGCGAGGCGACCGATGCCTACGACGGAGCGCGCGATCTGCTCAAGGAGCGGCTCCGCGTCCCCGCCTCGCATGAGCTGATCTTCGTCCGCGGCACGACCGAGGCGATCAATCTCGTCACGCACGGTCTCGCTTCGGAATTGCGCGAGGGGGACGAGATCATCCTGACGATGATGGAGCACCACGCGAACTTCGTCCCCTGGCAGGTCCTCGCGCAACAGACCGGCGCGGTGCTGCGCTTCGCCGGGCTCCGCGACAACGGCGAACTCGATCTGGAGGAGTGGCAATCACTCTTCACCCCGCGCACCCGCGTCGCCGCCTTCACCCAGGTCTCGAATGTGCTCGGCACGATCAATCCCGCCGCGGCAATGACCGCCTTTGCCCGCGAGCGTGGGGCCCTCGTCCTCGTCGACGGAGCCCAGGCCCTGCCGCATGGGCCGGTCGATCTCGGCGCGATCGATGCCGATTTTTACGCGTTTTCCGGGCACAAGGTCTTCGCTCCTGATGGCGTGGGAGTCCTCGTGGGACGTCGCGAGATTCTCGATGCGATGCCCCCCTACCAGACTGGCGGCGACATGATCGAGCGGGTCTCGATCGCGGGCACGACTTTCCGCCATTCGCCCGAACGTTTCGAGGCCGGCACGCCCAACATCTCCGGAGCGATCGGGCTCGCCGAGGCCTTCCGTTATCTGGAGGGACTCGACTGGGTCGCCGTCAACCGACACGAACACGAACTCCTCGTCCACGCGACGG
The DNA here is from genome assembly GCA_002396885.1 of Akkermansiaceae bacterium UBA5020. Taxonomy (GTDB): domain Bacteria; phylum Verrucomicrobiota; class Verrucomicrobiia; order Verrucomicrobiales; family DEV007; genus Arctic95D-9. The sequence continues at coordinate 11,232 of DGXY01000007.1, read as the reverse complement.
AGGAACTGGAGAAAATCGACGGCATCCGCGTATTCGGCTCGGCTCCGGGGAAGGCGGCGATTCTCAGCTACCACTGCGCCTCCGCCCATCCGCACGACGTCGGCACGATCCTCGACACCGAGGGCGTCGCGATCCGGGTCGGGCACCACTGCGCCCAGCCGCTCATGGATTATCTGAAGGTTCCGGCCACGGCGCGGGCTTCGTTCTCGTTTTACAACAGCCACGAGGATGTCGAGGCCTTTGTCCGGGCGATGCGAAAGGTGGAGCGGTTCTTTGGTTGAGCCCTTCCCCGAAAAGCTTGCTTTCCCTGCTGCTTCGGGCAAGGTTCCCGGCTTTGATTCAAATTTCATGAGCGACAAACCCCTCCAGATCTTCATCGACGGTCAATTCTACTCCCGAGGGGAGGCGAAGATCTCCGTCTTCGACCACGGGCTCCTTTACGGCGATGGGGTTTTCGAGGGGATCCGCTTCTACAACGACCGCGTTTTCCGGCTCGAGCAGCACATCGACCGCCTTTTCGACTCGGCCAAGGCGATTCACCTCACCATCCCCGCGACGCGCGAGGAAGTCTGCGAGATGACCCTCGCGACGATCCGCGAAAACGATCTTCACGACGGCTACATCCGCCTCGTCGTAACCCGTGGAGTCGGGGAATTGGGTCTCAGCCCCTACAAATGCGAACGGGCCTCGATCATCGTGATCGCCTCGACGATCTCGCTTTACCCCGCCGAGAAATATGAGAAAGGCCTCATCCTCGCGACCTGCGCGACGCGCAGGCCCAATCACGACGCCCTTTCCCCGGCGGTGAAGTCGCTCAATTACCTCAGCAACGTCATGGCCAAGGTCGAGGCGATGGCGAGCGGGGCAGAGGAGGGCGTGATGCTCAATGGCGCCGGCTACGTGGCCGAATGCACCGGCGACAATATTTTTGTGGTGAAAAACGGCGTCGTCTACACCCCGACGGTGGCTTCGGGATCGCTTTACGGGATCACCCGTGGCGTCGTGATGGAACTGGTCGCCGAGGCGGGCCTGGAACTCCGCGAGGTCGAAATGGCCCGCTACGATCTCTACACCGCTGACGAGCTCTTCCTTACCGGGACGGCTGCGGAGGTCGTGCCGGTGGCGGAATACGACAAGCGCCTTATTGGCACGGGCGAGCCCGGACCGATCACGCGGCAGCTCATCGAGAGGTTCCGGAATCTCGTGCAAACCACCGGGACGCCGATTTACGAAAAGGCTTTCGTGTCGTAACGTTCGGTGGGTGCGTTTCCCCCGGCCCGCGCGGTGGGATGCCGGCGCCCCCGGTCCTGCCATGAACTGCGATATCTGCCATACCGAAAAAGCGACGATTTTCTTCAGCCAAATGGCCGAAGGGAAACTGCAGAAGGTGAACCTCTGCAAGGTCTGTGCCGACGACAAGGGCGTGACCGATCCGACCGGGTTCGCCCTCGCCGACATGCTCGAGGGCATGGGCAAGCAGACTGCGGTGGACACCGGTCCGGCGCGGAACGAGCTCGTCTGCGGCAGTTGCGGCTTCACCCAGACCGACTTCAAGAAGACGGGGCGCTTCGGATGTGCCGATTGTTATCACGTCTTCGACGAGGGCCTCGATGGTCTCCTTGAGGCCATGCACAAACACACGCGCCACGTGGGCAAGGCGCCGCAGAGTTTTCCGGAGGCGAACGACCGCGCCGCAGCTTCCGCTCCTGTCAGTGTTGCCGAGACAAATCCGCGCGCGCGTTTGAGCGAATTGCGCCAGGCGCTGTCAAAATCGGTCGAAGACGAGGATTACGAAGAGGCCGCCCGCTTGCGTGATGCCATTTCCCGGCTCGAAACGATTCTCGGTGAATCCTGAACATTCTTTCATCTTCCCCCACCTAACTGGCACTTCGGGTGCTAGCCTTTCCCACCATCAGTGACGTAACGAAGTGATGCGCTTCTCCACCCTCCTCAAAAAACCGGCCGAATGGATGCGGACCACCGGCCCGGAGAACGACATCGTCATGACGAGCCGGGTTCGCCTCGCCCGCAATCTCGTGGGCTTTCCTTTTCCCGGGTGGGCCAAAAAAGACGATCGCACCCGCGTGATGGAGAAAGTCCGACCCGCCCTCGAGGAACTTGCGGAGATGAAGGACTCCTTCTCCGAGGAGATGACTCAGCTCACTGCGATCGAAAAGCAGGTCCTCGTCGAGCGTCACCTCATCAGTCGCGAACACGCCGCGAAAGGTCCGGGCTGCGCCACGGTGATGAACCGCAAGCAGACCGTCAGCGTGATGATCAACGAGGAGGATCACCTCCGCATGCAGGCGATCCGGCCGGGTCTGCAACTGCTCGCCGCCTATCGTTCCCTCGATCAGATCGATACGGAGCTGGAGGTCGACCTGCCCTATGCCTTTGACCGCCAATACGGCTACCTCACCGCCTGCCCGACGAACCTCGGCACGGGGATGCGCGCTTCGGCCATGCTCCACCTTCCCGGCCTTGTCCTCAGCGAGCAGATCAATCAAACCATCCAGGGTGCCAATAAAATCGGTCTCGCCGTGCGTGGTCTCTACGGGGAGGGAACCGAGGCGCTCGCGAACCTTTTCCAGATCTCGAATCAGAACACCCTCGGGATGCGCGAGGAGGATATCATCGCCCACCTCGACCGCGTCATCGGCCAGCTCATCGCGAACGAGAAGAACGCGCGGATGAAGATCCTCGAGGACCGGCCCACGATGATGCAGGACCAGATCGGCCGGGCCTTCGCCGTCCTCAAATACGCCCACATCATCTCGTCGAAGGAGGCCTTGAACCACCTTTCCATGATCCGCCTCGGCTGCGACCTCGGTTTCATCCCCGAGGAGGAGCGCGAGTGCATCACCGTGCTGCTCACCGAGATCCAGCCGGCCCACCTGCAGATCTCGGCCAAGTGCAAACTTTCTCCGGAAGAGCGGGACATTTTGCGTGCCGACATCATCCGCAAGAGCTTAATTGGGCTGACTCCGCCCGATTTCGGGAGTATACTTACCAACAGGGACAACGACGATGAATAATTTTACCCCCCGCGCCCAACAGGTCCTCGCCCTAGCCCGCAAGGAGGCAGATCGATTCAACCACAACTACGTGGGCACCGAGCACCTGCTGCTCGGGCTCATCAAGCTCGGCCAAGGGGTCGCGGTCAACGTCCTGCAAAAAATGAACCTCGATCTCGAGACGGTGCGTCTCGAGGTGGAGAAACAGGTCGGGAACGGGCCCGAGACCAAGATGGTCGGGAACATCCCCTACACGCCACGGGTCAAGAAGGTTCTCGCCCTCGCCGGGAAAGAGGCGAAGGCTCTGAATCACAGCTACGTCGGGACCGAGCACATCCTCCTCGGCCTTCTCCGTGAGGGCGACGGTGTGGCTGCTCGTGTTCTCAAGAATCTCGACGTCGACATCGAGCGCACCCGCAACGAGATCCTCCGCGAGCTCGATCCGAATTTCTCCGGCAACGCCGCCGACGACGAGGAAAGCGATTTCGAAGAGCCCGGCAACAGCGGCAACCGCAAGGAAGGAAAGACGCCCGCGTTGAAAGCCTTCGGACGCGACCTTACCGAACTCGCCAACGGGGGCGAACTCGATCCCGTGATCGGACGCGGCAGCGAGATCGAACGGGTCATCCAGATCCTTTGCCGCCGGACCAAAAACAATCCTGTCCTCATCGGCGAAGCCGGTGTCGGAAAGACTGCCATCGCCGAGGGCCTCGCCCAAGAGATCGCTTCCGGTAACGTGCCCGAGCTGCTCCGCGACAAGAAGGTCATCACCCTCGACCTCGCCCTGATGGTCGCGGGCACGAAATACCGCGGCCAGTTCGAAGAGCGCATCAAGGCGGTGATGGATGAAATCAAGCGTTCCAAGAACGTCATTCTTTTCATCGATGAGCTTCACACCATCGTTGGTGCCGGATCAGCCGAGGGTGCCATGGACGCCTCGAACATCATCAAGCCGGCCCTCAGCCGCGGCGAGCTCCAGTGCATCGGCGCGACGACGATGAATGAGTTCCGCAAATTCATCGAGAAGGATGCCGCCCTCGAGCGTCGCTTCCAGCAGGTCAAGGTCGAGGAGCCCAGCGTCGAAGACGCCATTCTCATTCTTCAGGGGCTGCGCTCCAAGTATGAGGCGCACCACAAGGCCCATTACACCAACGAGGCAATCGATGCCTGTGTCAGGCTTTCAGCCCGCTACCTCACCGGGCGTTTCCTTCCCGACAAGGCCATCGACATTCTCGACGAAGCCGGAGCCCGCTCGCGCATCGCCTCGATGACGCGCCCGCCTCAGGTCAAGGATCTCGAGGCCGAGATCGAGAAGATCGTGGCCGAGAAGGAGGCCGCGATCAAAGGTCAGGATTTCGAAAACGCCGCCGCCCTGCGCGATAAGGAGAAACACAAGCGCCAGGAAGTCGAAGACATCCTCAGTGAGTGGCGTGCCTCGAACGAGGAGAAGATCGTCACCGTCGAGGAAGACGACATCATGACTGTCGTCGCAAAGTGGACCGGTGTTCCCCTCCAGCGGATGGAGCAGAAGGAGGCGGACAAGCTCCTGAAGATGGAAGACGAACTCAAGGGCCGCGTCATCGGTCAGGACGAGGCCGTGGTCGCGATCTCCCGCGCCCTGCGCCGCAGTCGCGCCGACCTCAAGGATCCGCGTCGTCCCATCGGTTCGTTCATTTTCCTCGGCCCCACCGGAGTCGGCAAGACCTACCTCGCCCGCAACCTCGCCGAGTTCATGTTCGGCGACAAGGAGGCGCTCATCCAGATCGACATGTCCGAGTACATGGAGAAATTCACGAGCAGCCGCCTGATCGGTTCGCCTCCCGGCTACGTCGGGTATGAAGAGGGCGGCCAGCTCTCTGAGGCGGTGCGCCGCCGTCCCTACTCCGTCGTGCTCTTCGACGAAATCGAGAAGGCCCACCCGGATGTCATGAACCTGCTCCTCCAGATCCTGGAAGAGGGCATGATCACCGACTCGCTCGGCCGCAAGATCGACTTTCGTAACACCATCATCATCCTCACCACCAACGTGGGTGCCGACGTCATCAAGCGTCAGGTCGCCCTCGGTTTCGGCGCGATGGGTGGTGGCGACGAGAATTACGCCACGATGAGGGACAAGATCCTCGACAAGGCGAAGGAGGCCTTCAAGCCCGAGTTCCTCAACCGTCTCGACGAGAAGATCGTTTTCCACGTGCTCGACCGCGAGAATCTCATCAAGATCGTCGATCTCGAAATCGACACCGTCGTGAGGCGTCTAGCTGTAAAGAACATCCACCTGAAGCTTGACAAGAAGGCCAAGGAATTCCTCATCGAGCAGGGCTACGACCCGAACTACGGCGCTCGTCCGATGCGCCGCGCGGTGGAGCGTCACATCGAGGATCCGCTCGCGGAACACCTCCTCCGTGGCGATGTGAAACCCGGCCAGACCGTGAAGATCACCCACAAGAAGGACGAGAAATACCTCACTTTCCGGCCCGAGGTCGCTGATTCGACCGAGGACGATGCCGTTGAATCGGTGAGTTCGGCCGAGGGTGCGGGCGAGGCGTGAGTCATCGGCTGATGCGAAGGATTTGAAAAACCCGGAGGGCGACCTCCGGGTTTTTTCGTGCCGAGTGGTTCAGCAGTCCCCGAACAGCTTGCGATTTTTCCACAGGTAGCTCAAGCCCGAAACGAGGGTAAGGATCAGGGCGATCCAGATGAGAATCTGCCCGAGGACGTGAGGGCCGAGGCCGCGCCACTCGAGGACGGGATTGAGCCAAGCGAGCAGAGGTTCCTTCGCGGCGATGACGATGAGGAAATAGATCACCGCGATGATCTGGAAAGTGGTCTTGTATTTGCCCAGATTCTCCGCTGCAAGAACGATGCCCTCGGCCGAGGCGACGAGGCGCAGTCCCGTGACGAGGAACTCTCGTGCGAGAATAAGGACGACGATCCAGGCAGGGATGAAACCCTCTTCGCAGAGCATCACGAAACCCGCACACATCAGCACCTTGTCCGCGAGCGGATCCATCAGTTTGCCGAAGTTCGTGATGAGATTGCGCGCCCGGGCGATTTGTCCGTCGAGTAGATCGGTGTAGGCTGCGATCGAGAAAACGGCGAGCGCGATCGTGCCCGCATGGGGCAGCCCATCGATCGAGAGCACCCCGACGAAAACGAGAGTCAGGGCGAGCCGGGCGACGGTGAGCTGGTTGGGCAGATTCATGCGGGGGCGGCGCATCTTAAAGCGGGGAGCGGACGCGGGCAAACGGATCGGGCAAACATTTTCGCGACCGAAGCGACCGAAGAGGATTGCATCGAGGCCCCGACCCGATTCACTTGATCACTTCGAAGACGCGCCGGGGCGAGCAGGCCCATTGACGCATCGACTTGCCCGCTGCGGTCGGATAGCGCGCGCCCCCGGCCCAAGGGGAGAAGGCGGGCAGAAAGATCTCCCGAGAACCCGTAGCGGATTCTTCGACCACGAGCGAGGGCAGTCGCAGTCGCGTGCCGCTGCCGTCGTTGAAGTTCACCGAGGGATGGAGATGGCCGCGGATCCGCGTGCCCTTGGCCGGCGCTTCGCGGGTGAGGTGGCCGTGTTCAAAAAAGACCTCGCCGATTTGCCAGGATTCGACCCAGTCGAATTCACGGCGGATCGGACCGCGGTCGTGATTGCCCTCGATGAGGATGAGACGGGGACCCAGTTCACCCACACCCCGGAGCCAGGCGATGGCTTCGTCGGGCGCGGCCGAGCCATCGACGACGTCGCCGACCAGCAACAGTGTCTCCGGCTGCCAATCGTGGACGAGGCCCTCAAGGCGGGCGGCGATGGACTCCATCCCCCACATCGGCCAGAGCGCGCCTTCGCGGCGGCGGTTGGCCTCGTAGCCGAAATGCAGATCGGATACCGCGAGCCATCGCGCCGCCGGGTCGATCAGGGCGAGCCGGCCATCGAGGATGAGTCCCCCGCTGATTTCAGCCGTTCCCTCGCCCGGAAGGAGAGGGGAAAGGCCGGTTGATTTTTCTTTCGGGTCGATCATGCTTCGGTTCGCCATTTTTTATACGACGCGCCAAGCTATGTCAGAAGAAACCGAAGTGCCACCGATGGAAGACCTGGGAACGCTCCTGAAGGTCCGCCGCGAGAAACTGGATCAACTCCGTGCCCTCGGGGTCGATCCCTTTGGTCAGGGGTTCGAGACGACCCACGCGCCCGGTGCCCTGCGCGAATCGTTCACCGAAGGCCTCGAGGTGCGTGTGGCCGGACGCATCACCGCCCTGCGCGACATGGGCAAGAGCAATTTCCTCGATCTCTCCGATCTGAACGGCCGCATCCAGGCCTTCGTGAACCAGAAGGAGATCGGTGAGGACGCCTGGGCGATCTACAAGCAGCTCGACATTGGCGACTGGCTGGGGGTGGTGGGCGAGACCTTTCTCACAAAGACGGGTGAACCCTCGGTGAAGGTGAAGGAGGTGACGGTGCTCTCGAAGTCGCTCCGTCCCATGCCTTCGAAGTGGCACGGTGTGGTTGATCCGCAGATCAAGTATCGCCAGCGTTATCTCGACCTCATCGCGAACGAGCGTTCGCGTGAAATTTTCAAGAAGCGTTGTCTCATGGTCGCGGAGATCCGGCGCTACCTGCAGGACCGCGGTTTCTTCGAGGTCGAGACGCCAATGCTGCAGGATGTCCCGGGAGGGGCCGCCGCCCAGCCCTTCGAGACGCACCACAACGCGCTGGGAATGGACATGTATCTGCGCATCGCTCCCGAGCTCTATCTGAAGCGCCTCCTCGTCGGCGGCTTTGAGAAGGTTTTCGAGCTGAACCGCAGTTTCCGCAACGAGGGCATCAGCCGCCGTCACAATCCCGAGTTCACGATGCTGGAGGCCTACTGGGCCTATGCCGATTTCGAAAAGATGGCCGATCTCGTCGAGGACCTCGTCTGTCATCTCGCCGAGAAGTATTGCGGAGGTCTCCTCATCGAGCATCGCAATGCTGAGGGCGAGGTGATCAAGACGATCGATCTTTCCCGTCCGTGGAAGCGCGCGCCCTACCGCGATCTCGTCGCGGCGGCAGCGGGTGACGACTGGTGGTCGCTCGACACGGCCGCGAAACGCGCGCGCTGCCAGGACCTGGGCGTCGAGGTTTCACCAGGCATGGAGGATTACGAGATCTCCCAACAGGTTTTCGAAAAGCTCGTCGAGGAAAAGACGATCAACCCGGTCTTTGTCACCCATGTTTCCAAGGAGCTCGTGCCGCTCGCGAAACAGAACGTGAAGGACGACTCCATCGTCGATGTCTACGAGCTGATCATCAACGGCGCCGAGATCTCGCCCGGTTATTCCGAGTTGAACGATCCCGATGTGCAGCGCCGCCGCCTCGAGGAGCAGGCGGGTGAGGAGATCCAGAAGATCGACGAGGATTTCCTCCTCGCGCTCGAGTATGGGATGCCTCCGGCCGGTGGTATCGGCATCGGGATCGACCGGCTCATGATGATGCTGACGGGAGCGGAGTCGATCCGCGATGTCGTGCTTTTCCCGCAATTGAAGCGGAAGGATTGAGCCGGTCTGCTGATCAGGCTGGCCTTCCGCTTTCCCAGAAACCGGTCGATCAGGATGGGCGGCCGAGTTTCATGGCAATGTCCTTCGCGAAATAGGTCAGAATCATGTCGGCTCCGGCGCGTTTGATGCCGATGAGGGATTCCATCGCAACCTTCTCTTCGTCGATCCAGCCATCCTTCGCGGCCGACTTGATCATGAGGTATTCTCCGCTCACCTGGTAGGCGGCGATGGGGAGGTCGAAGGCATCGCGCAGGGTGCGGATGATGTCGAGGTAGGGGCCAGCGGGTTTCACCATGATCATGTCGGCCCCCTCGGCGACATCAAGCTCGGCTTCGCGCAGTGCCTCGCGGCGATTCGCGGGGTCCATTTGGTAGGTCTTCTTGTCCCCGGCTTTCGGGGCTGAGTCGAGGGCGCCACGGAAGGGGCCGTAATAGGCCGAGGCGTATTTGGCGGTGTAGCTGAGGATGGAGACCTCCTCGTATCCCGCCTCGTCGAGAGCGGTGCGGATCTCGCCGACGCGACCATCCATCATGTCGCTGGGCGAGACGATGTCAGCACCCGCTTCGGCATGGCAAAGAGCCTGGCGACAGAGGATCGAGACCGTTTCGTCATTGACGATCTTCAGATCGCCGTCGGGCGTCTTTTCCACGACGCCGTCATGGCCATCAGAGTTGTAGGGATCGAGTGCGACATCGGTGATCACGGTGATGCCGGGATAGCGGCTCTTCACCGCACGGATCGCGCGGGGGATGAGACCGTCGGGGTTGAAGCACTCTTCGCCCCGCGGTGTTTTGAGGGAATCGGCGATTTTCGGGAAGAAAACGACGGCGCGCACCCCCGCGTTCCACGCCTCGCCGACTTCTCCGACGAGACCCTCAAGGCTCCAGCGATGACAGCCGGGCATGGAGGCAATGGGATCGTTTTGTGGCTCGTCGTGGAGAAAGAGCGGATAGATCAGGTCCGACGCGGTGAGCACGGTCTCGCGCACGAGTCCGCGCACGGATTCGTGTTTGCGGTTGCGGCGCGGACGAATGGGGAGATTCAGTTTTTCGGACATAGCTCGTAACCTTCCTTGTTGTCTTTCAATTCCCAGCCGAGGGCGGAGATCTCATCGCGGATGCGGTCGGCCTCACTCCAGTTTTTCGAGGCTTTCGCTTCGCGGCGGGCCTCGGCGAGAGCTTGGATCTCCGCCGGGGCTTCAGCGGCATCCTCTTCTGCCGACGTGGGCAGGACGAGGCCGAGCGCGGCCATGACGCGGTGAAATCCGAGGCGTTCGCGGGCGGCCCCTTCGGGCGAGAGCGACTCGACTTTCACCGACTTGATCGCCGTGAAGACGCGCCCGAGGGCTTCGGGCGTGTTGAGATCGTTTTGCAGTGATTCGAAAGCGGGATGGAAGGAGGCACCGTCCTTCAGCGCGAGGAGGGTATCGTAGGTGGGAATGTCAGGGTTCCCCGCTTTCGCACCGAGGGCCGCTTCGAACTTCGCGAGACGTTGCAGGGCCTGCCTCGCACCGAGGAGGGCGGGAAAGGTTTCCTTCCCGTCGGCATCCTTCGCCACGAAGTTGAGCGGCTGACGATAGTGGGCCGAGATGAGGACGTAGCGGAGCTCGGCGGGGGAGAATCCGGCCGTTTCGAGCTGGTCGAGGGTGTAGAAATTTCCCACGCTCTTCGACATCTTGCCACCATCAACGAGGAGGTGGGTGAGGTGGAACCAATGGTCGGCCATGACGTGGCCGCTACAGGCCTCGCTCTGCGCGATCTCGTTTTCATGATGGGGGAAGACGAGATCGACGCCGCCGGAGTGGAGGTCGAAGCTGTCGCCGAGATACTCGCGGCACATCGCCGAACACTCGAGATGCCAGCCGGGGCGCCCTTGTCCCCAGGGACTTTCCCACCAGCTTTCTCCATCTTCGTCACGCCGGGCCTTCCAAAGGGCGAAATCGGAAACCGAATCCTTGTCGTATTCGTCGTCGGCGATCGCACCCGAGGCACCTTCTCTCAACTCGCGCTGGTCGAGGCGGGAGAGGCGTCCGTAGCCGTCAAAACTGGCGACGCGATAGTAGACCGAGCCATCGGCCGAGGCGTAGGCGTGGCCCTTCTCCATCAACTCGGCAATCATCGCGATCTGATGGGGGATGTGTTCGACCGCGCTCGGCTCGAGATGCGGACGCAGGAGATTGAGCTTGTCGCAATCGGTGTGAAAGCGGTCTCGCCAGTGGTCGGTGAAATCTTTCAGCGACTGTCCCGCCGCCTGAGAATCGCGGATCGTCTTGTCGTCCACATCGGTGAGATTCCGCACGTGGAAGGCGGGCAGGCCGGAAAGTTCGAGACTGCGGCGAAAGACATCCTGGAGGACGAAAGTACGGAAGTTCCCGATGTGGGCGGGTCCATAGACGGTCGGTCCGCAGCAGTAAAAGCGATAGGTCGTGCCATCGCGAGGCGCTAGTTCGCGCACCTCGCGGCTCATCGTATCAAAAAGTCTCATTTTCAACAGTCCCGGATGCGGGAGAAGGGGAAAGGACGGCGCAAGGCCCGATTTTGCAAGGAAATCGAGCCGAAGAGCCTCGAATTGGGCTTGAAGGGGGAATTCTTAAGGTTTATAAAAGTCGCTCTTTTGAGACTCAGTTGATTTGGTTGCACCTTTTCAAATCCCATGAAATTTGCTTAAATTACGGCCCTTTGTGGAAAAG
>DGXY01000138.1:13644-48349 GCA_002396885.1 Akkermansiaceae bacterium UBA5020 | reverse complement strand
AACATTGGGATACAGGACGTTCTTTTTCAATTCGTGCAATACGGCGCGAGATTTTGGTGAGGTGTTTCAGCATGGGCGTGTCTTTTTGAGCAACGTTTCTTGCTATCCCGACGGAGGCTCGACGGATGAATTTGTGTTCGGAATTATCGATGGAAAAGCCGAGGGGGATATGCTTAAAGACATGAATGATACGCAGATCGGGATGCCTGACGTAGATCCCTCAAAGCCATCGTATCGCATTGTAAGGTATTGAGAAAATGCTATACATGAAATGTCTTTTCACTGTGGCTCTGGCCTCCACCCTATCGGTGTTGAGCGCGCACTCGGGCAGTTTGGATGAGTCGCTTCGTAGCATTGCCGGGGAATTATCTAACAGGGATTTAGTGGTAAATGAAGCGGCCAGAGCAGAATCAAAAATCGGACCTGAATCATTGGTCAACGAAGCGCTCGAATTCCTCTTTGCGAGTAATGACGCTACCTCAGAAGCTGCAGCTGTGCGTTTCATTCTTGCATTAGAGACATTCCCGTTTGATCCGATGGTCACGCGATTTAAGACGTGCACCACTTCAACCGAGCGGGCCTACACTCTCCATCTCCTCAATCTCGGCGTGCGAGATCACGCGAAAGGTGAAATCGTCAAGAAACTCGCTGAGAGTGTGCTTTATGACAGAGGTTCCGGCCTACGTAGGTACGGAGAGGCACGCGCATACTCAAGCGAAGGAAAGCGCGTGTGTGACGTCGCTTATAACATTCTTGTCTCTAGAATGGGACTCGGGGAGGCTTACCCTCTGCTCGACGTAGACAATAATGACCTGATCCAGCGCGATCAGATGATTGAAAAACTGGGTGTCGAGTTGGAATTGCCAAAACCGCCTTATTGGGAAGCGCAATCACAAAGTTCATTCGGACCAGTGTCGTCAAATTTAGCGTCGTCAAAATCCCAGATCTCGATAGACGGCGACAAAGTAAAGTCAGTCACGAAAGATGACGAGCCGCCGTCATCATTGTCGCGGTCAGTGGTATTCGTATTGAGTGTGGTAACAATCGGTATCCTCTGGTTGCTACTCAGGAAGCGCAAGAGCGGACGAAAGGTGGCAGACAAAAGTGGTTCTTCGGTAAATTGAGTGGGTGAGGCGGGGCTCGAGGTCGAGCTTGCCGCAGAAGAAGTATTGTGCTCCCCTGTAAGTTGGAGAACCTTTGATCTCATTCAGGCTGCCAGTTTGCATTGTTTTTCGTGGTATTCGATTGGTGTGGTGTAGTTGGGGGATTGGTGAGGTCGCCGTGTGTTATAATGATCGAACCAGGCCCGCACGGCGAGTCGGGCGTGTTCGATGGACTGGAAGCGCCGCGTCCAGCAGAGCTCCTCCTTGAAACTTTTTATGAAGCGCTCGCAAAGACCGTTCTGGTGCGGCGTGTAGGGCGTGGTGTATTCTTGTGTCAGGCCGTAGTCCTTGACTACGGCCCGGTATTAGCGCGATCCGAAGACCAGGCCGTTGTCGTGCCTCAGGAGCATGCCGTGAGGGGCGTTGCGCAGCGTGCCAAAGCGGTTTAGCAGTGCTTCCTCATGGGCCCGCTCCGCGGTCTTGGCTCGGCCCGTTCGCTCGAGGGCATGTCCGAGGATTTCACGGGTGCAGCGATCAATGATTGGAACGAAGACGCACCAGCCGTCCCTGCCGCAGTGGACCAAGGCAAGGTCGGTCGCCCAACGCACGTCGGGCGATGGTGCGACTGACCGGGAGGCCTCGACCCGGGGGCGGCGTCCGGTCCGCCGCCTCGGCAGGGTCCAGCCTTTGAGCTTCATGATCCGGTGGACCTTCTTGCGATTGACCCGGATGCCTTGGCTGAACCGCGCCCGGCCCCTGGTGCCGCGCACCCCACAGGCCGGTTCCTCCTGGTGGATGCGCTGGATCCTCGCAGCGAGAACTTCATCGAGTGGCCGGGCCTTGCGTTCCCTCGGCTGGTAATAGGCCGTGGAGCGGGGCAGCCCGAGCCGTTGGCAAAGGCGGCTGACGGAAAGGCTTTTTCCCGCCGCGAGCAGGTGTTGTTGAACCCGGTTCATGAGTTCGCGTCGGGCAGTGGCTTTCCCAGGATGTCTCTGGCGATCATCCAGACCTCCTTTTCCATGGTGAGCTCTCCGATCTTGGCAAGCAGTTCCTTCTTTTCCGCTTTGTGTCGGGCCTCCGCGTCCCGGGGATGGGAACGCAGGACCTCGGTCCCCATGGAGACGAAGTCCTCGAGCCATTGCTCGACCTCGGCCACGGTCGATTCGTGGGACCGGGCCAATTCGGAGGCAGTGGTCTTGCCTTTGAGGATGTCCATGACGGCGGTGGCCTTGCCGCGGGCCGTCCAGCGTTTGACGTCGTCGGATTCGTTGCTCATCGCGATGGAAAGGCGGGTTGGGGTTCGACGCGTGATCCGGCGCACCGGGCGCTCTCGCGAGAAGTTAACCGATCGTCTTCCTTATTTCCTGTCCAAACCGTAAAGGGGACGCTCCAGAATCTCCATCATCCGGACCACTCAAATCGACGCAGAGCCAAAAGATCTAAAAGGGGAACTTCGGAGGTCTTCAGGAGCGGGGTCGCCGATCGCGAGAAGCAGATTGGCAGAAGCTTCCGGATATGGTTTCCTCCCGAGGATGCAATCGAGGGAACCGGACCGCTCTGTAACGAAGCCAATCAACGCTTTCCGCTTCCGGCGGAATTTTCTTTTCGTGGCGACGCTGCTGACGCTGGTCCTCGTTTTCCTCGGGGCGGTGCCCTATCACGCGAAGCTCTCGCTCAGTGCCGTGCGGTTCACCGTCTTTTGGGCCGGGGTCTTTGTGCTTGCGGCAGGGGTCCTGGCCCTCGCGATCTACGATCTTGCCCGGGTAAGGCGCGACCACCAGAAGCGGGTGCGGGATCTGGAAAAAGAACTCGCCGCGGCTGCCGCCGATGCGCGGGAACTGATGAGGCGTCAGGCGGAGCTGGAACGCGACGATCCGGAGTCGAGCCGCCCATGAGCGCCTGCATCGCCCCGGACCCTTTCCATTTGCCCCGCAAGCGTGGCTGGCGTAAACGAAGGGGAATGCAGATCAACGCTTGGTTTCTCCTCATTGCCTTCGCCCTGATCATCCTGTGGAAGGTCGATTTTTTCGCGACGCTGCTCAATCTCAAGTCGCTCGGGGCGGAGATTCCGGAGGCCTTTCGCGGGGTGATCGGCCAGGAGGCCTACGAGCGCTCCCAGGAATACACCCGTGACAAGGCCGTGCTCGGGATCGGTGAGGGGATCTTTTCCTTGTTCCTGCTGTTCACCTTCTGGTGCCTCGGCGGCTTTGGTTGGCTCGATGGCGAGGTGCGGTCCTTCGTCGGAAAGGGCGGTCCCATCCTCGCCGGGGTGGTTTACATCAGCGCCCTTGCCTTGGCCTTGGGGATTCTCAAGCTACCCTTCGATTACTACGAGACCTTCGTCCTCGAGGAGAAATTCGGGTTCAACCGCACCACCCTCGGCGTGTGGATCGGTGATCTCGTCAAAGGGGCGGCGCTGTCCTTTTTGCTGGGCGCTCCCTTGCTGGCCTTGCTGATCTGGATCTTTGAATCGGTGCCGCTGGCCTGGTTCTGGGGGTGGGGATTGGTGACGGTCGCCTCGCTCTTGCTCGCCTACGTCGCGCCAACCTGGATCCTCCCGATGTTCAATCAATTCAAGCCGCTCCCGGATGGCAGCCTCCGCCAGTCGATCGAGGCGATGGCGAAGAAATGCAGTTATCCGCTCACGGAGGTCAGCGTGATGGACGGTTCGAAGCGCTCGACCAAGTCGAATGCTTTTTTTACCGGTTTCGGGAAAAACAAGCGTATCGCCCTGTTTGACACGCTCATCGAGAAACACGCGGACGACGAGCTCGTCGGCGTCCTCGCCCATGAGATCGGTCATTTCAAGAAGGGGCACCTCGTGAAGTCGATCGTCCTCAGCACGATCACGACCGGGGTCTTGTTTTTCCTGCTCGGACTGATGATGCACAATCGCTCGCTCTTTGACGCCTTCGGGGTGAAGGAAACGTCCGTCTATGTCAGCCTCGTCCTTTTCGGGATCCTCATGACCCCGGTGAACGACCTCCTTTCCATCGCCGGGAATTGGCTCAGCCGGAAGCACGAGTTCGAGGCCGACGCCTACGCCGCCGATGTCACCGGCAACGCCCGTGCCATGGCCGATGCCCTGCGCAAACTGAGCCGCGACAACCTGAGCAACCTCACGCCGCATCCCTTCTACGTGTTCCTCAACTACACCCATCCGCCCGTGGCCCAGCGGATCGCGGCGCTGGAGGGCAAGTGAGGTTTCCGCCCTTCATCCCGCCCTTGAGAATCCCGCTTCGAGGGCTTAGTTCAACGGCAACATGACCTCCGTCACGAAGGCCGCTCCTGTCGCCACTCTTTCCTCCTCCACGATCGCCCGACTCCGCGAATTGGCGGGCGCGGAGAACGTCCTCACCGAACCGGAGGACCTCATTCCCTATGGATTCGACGGCACCGCCGCCTTGAAACACGGTGCCGCCTGTGTCGTGATGCCGCGGACGAGCGAGGTGGTCGCGGCGGTGCTGCGTTTTGCGGTTTCCCAAGGGATTCCGGTCGTCACCCGCGGCTCGGGCACGGGGCTATCGGGAGGCAGCGTGCCGGTCGATGGCGGAATCGTCCTGACCCTCGTCCATCTCAATCACATCCTCGAGGTCGATCCCGCGAACCTAACCCTGCTCGCTGAGGCGGGCGTGATTACCAAGGCGATTGACGACGCGGCGCTGCCCCACGGTCTCTTTTACCCGCCCGACCCGGGTTCGATGAAGATCTCGACGATCGGGGGCAATGTCGCCAACAACTCCGGCGGACTGCGCGGCCTCAAATACGGGGTCACGCGGGATTATGTGATGGGGATGGAAGTGGTCCTGCCCGATGGTTCTATCGCCTGGCTCGGATCGAAGTGCGTCAAGGATGTGGCGGGCTATTCGATGAAGGATCTTTTCGTCGGCTCCGAAGGCACGCTGGGGATCATCACCAAGGTGCTCCTCAAAGTGGTGCCCCGGCCAAAGGCTCGACGAACTTTGCTCGCTTCCTTCGATTCGATGGAAGCGGCGGCCCGATCCGTTTCGAAAATCATCGAGCGCCAGATCATTCCCTGCACCCTCGAGTTTCTCGACCGCCGCACCTGCGAGTGCGTGGAGGATTACGCCAAGGTCGGCCTGCCGACCTCCGCCGCCGCCGTCGTGCTCATGGAGACGGATGGCCATCCCGCCGTGGTCGAGGAAGAAGCCGCGGCGATGGAGGCGATCGCTCGGGAATGCGGCGCCATCTCCGTCGAAAAGGCCGCCGATGAGGCCCACGCCGTCCGTCTCGCCACGGCCCGCCGCAGCGCCTTCTCCGCGCTGGCGCGGATTCGTCCTACGACCATTCTCGAAGACGTCACGGTGCCCCGGAGCCATCTCGCCGAGATCGTGGCTTTTGTTGAGGAAGTGGCCGCAAGGCATCGGCTCCAGATCGCGACCTTTGGTCATTTCGGCGATGGCAACGTGCATCCCACGATCCTCACGGACGAGACCGATCACGAGGAAATGGAGCGCGTCCATCTCGCCCTCGAGGAGATCTTTGCGAAGACGATCGCGCTCGGTGGAACGATCACGGGAGAACATGGGGTGGGCCTGGCGAAGAAACCCTTCCTTTCAGGGCAATTCGACGAGGCAAGCTACGCCTTGATGAAACAGGTGAAGCTGGCCCTGGATCCACGAGGCCTTCTGAACCCCGGCAAAATCTTTGATCTGGACCGCTGATTCACGAGTGAAAGCGCTACCTTCTCTCCCAGTATCTCTGATCCGCTCCGACCATGGCCTCCACAAAAGAAATCAGCGAAGATCAGCGTAAATCAGCGGTCCGCCCGCTGCGCCACATGGCCGATCTGGACTACTCTGTGGTCCAGCAGTGTATGCATTGCGGCATGTGCCTGCCGAGCTGTCCGACCTACCTCGAGACGAGGATGGAGCGGAACAGTCCGCGTGGTCGCATCGCCCTGATGCGGGCGATCGCGGACGGGGAGCTCGAGGTGACGCGCGAATTCGGCGAGGAGATGTATTATTGCCTCGGCTGCCTCGCCTGCACCACGGCATGTCCGGCCGGGGTCGATTATCCGCAGCTTTTCGAGCACGCCCGGGCCGAGGTCGAGGCGGCGGACGTGCTCTTCACGCCCGGTCGCCGATTCTGGCGCTGGCTTACCCTGCGGCAGCTCTTCGCAAAGCCATGGATGCTCCGAGCGGTCGGCCGGATGCTCTGGCTCTATCAGGCGAGCGGGCTTTGTGCGTTGGTCAGGAAGAGCGGTCTCCTTCGACTCCTCCCGGAAAACCTGCGAAATCTCGAGCCGACGACGCCGACGGTGTGCCGTCACTTTTCCGAGCAGCTGATCGCCGAGATCGAGACTCCGCCCGCCCGCAAATATCGCGTCGGCATGCTCACCGGCTGCGTGCAGGACCTCGTCTTCTCCGACGTCAATCTCGACACCGTGGAAGTGCTCCTTGCAAACGGCTGTGAAGTCGTGACGCCGCGCGATCAAGGGTGCTGCGGCTCGCTCCACGCGCACAATGGCGATCTCGAGCAGGCCGCAATCCAAGCGCGCCGCCTCATCGACCAATTCGACCTCGCCTCCCTCGACGCGGTCATCACGAACGCGGCCGGTTGCGGCTCGCACCTGAAGCATTTCTCGAATCTCCTCCGCGACGATCCCGCTTACGCCACGCGGGCCGATGCCTGGGATCGCAAGGCCCGCGACATCTCGCAGTGGCTCGTCGAGATCGGGTTCCGCAAACCGAACGGCGTTGCGGAGACTTCACAAGTGATGACCTATCACGAAGCCTGTCATTTGTGTCATGGTCAGGGGATTTCGAAACAGCCCCGCGAGATCCTCAAGGCCATCCCCGGACTCGAATTCGTCGAGCTTGAGAACGCGACCCATTGCTGCGGCAGCGCCGGCGTCTACAACATCACCCAGCCGGAGCAGGCCGGAAAACTCCAGCGCGAAAAAGCGGCCTGCATTGCGAAGACCGGCGCCACCCTTGTCGCCACGGCGAACCCGGGTTGTCATTTGCAGATCCAGAATGCAGTGGGAGGGGAGACCGTGGTAAAACATCCCATCTCACTTCTTGCCGCGAGCTACCGGGCCGAGAAGGGGGAGGCCCGATGAAAGGCTGGCTCGTCTTTCTGGCCTCACTCGCCTTTGGCGCGCTCTTTCTCTGGAGCGGCATCGCGAAGATCAAAGATCCGATCTCCTTCGCCGAAGCGATCCGAAACTATCGGCTCGTCGGCGATCCGATCGCTCCGGCGCTTGCACATTTCCTGCCCTGGCTCGAGGTCTTCGCCGGTTTCGCGGTGATGTGGGAGCGGATGCGTCAAGGCGCGGCCGCGCTTCTCACGGGAATGCTCGTCGTCTTCACGATCGGCATCCTTTCGGCCTGGATCCGGGGCCTCGACATCACCTGCGGTTGTTTCGGCGGCGAGGAAACGATCAACTATCCCGTGAAGGTGACCCAGAATCTTGCGCTCATCGCCGTCGGCATCTGGATCGGCGGATTTTTGCCGACTTGGCGTGCGTGGCGTGGGCACAAAAAAACCGCGCCCGTTTCCGGTCGCGGTTCTTGAGATTCGGGAAACCCGAACGGCGAATCAGGCTTCGGCCTTGGCTTCACCCACCGTGACGAGGGCATCGACCCACTCGATCAGCGCCATGGGAGCGGCATCGGACTGACGCTGACCCAGCTTGATGATGCGGCAGTAGCCACCCTGACGAGTCGCACTGGCGGGAGCGATGACTTCGAAGAGCGTCTTCACACTCCGTTGGGCAAGCTGGTTGCTGCCGAGGATGGTGAGGGCGCGACGACGGGCGTGGAGATCGTTTTTCTTGCCGAGGGTCACGAGGGACTCGGCGAAGGGGCGAAGCGCCTTCGCCTTCGCGAGCGTCGTGGTGATGCGGCGGTGCTCGATCAGGCTCGCGGCGAGATTGCGCAGGAGCGCGTCGCGGTGCGACTTGTTGCGCTGGAGTTTCGGTGTTTTTCGATTGTGTCTCATCGGGAGAGGATGGTTGAGGCCGGGGGGCCGCTTCAGTCGTGGATGTTCTGGGCGATGAGGGCGGCAAGGCCGGGACCCTCGTGAGAGCGGTCACCACCGAGAAGGGTGGAGGTGAAGGATTGCTCGAGCAGGCTCGGGTCGATCGACATACCGAGGGAAAGGCCGAGCTCGTGGAGCTTGTCCTTGATCTCGTTGAGCGACTTCTTCCCGAAGTTGCGGTATTTGAGCATCTCGGCTTCGCTCTTCATGGCGAGCTGGCCGACCGTGGTGATGTTCGCGTTGTTGAGGCAGTTGGCCGCGCGGACCGACAGCTCGATCTCGTTCACGCTCATGTTGAGGAGCTTCTTGAGTTCGGCGTTTTCCTCGCTCTGGGTCTCGGGGCGGTCCTCGATGAGGATGGCGCTATCGTCGTAGTTCACGAAGACGTCGAGGTGATGGCGGAGGATCGCGGAGGCCTGGAGAAGGGCGTCGTGCGGCTCGATGCGGCCGTCGGTCCAGACTTCGAGAATGAGTTTGTCGTAGTCGGTGCGCTGACCGACACGGGTGTTCTCAACCGCATATTTGACGCGGCGGACGGGGGAGAAGATCGAATCGATCGGGATCACGCCGATGGGCATGTCGGGGTGTTTGTTGTCCTCCGAGGTGTTGAAACCACGACCGACGCGGACTTCCATCTCGATGCTGAACTTGGTGGCCCGGTCGAGGGTGCAGATGTGCTGATCCTTGTTGACGATCTCGTATTGGGAGATCTCCTGGATGTCGCCGGCGGTGACGGGACCAGATTTGTCGACGTTGATCGAGAGGGTCGCGGGAGCGCGATCGTCGAAATGCTTGAAGCGGATCTGCTTGAGGTTCAGAATGATCTCGGTGACGTCCTCGACGACACCGGGGAGAGAGGTGAACTCATGCTGAGCTCCGGAGATCCGGACCGAGGTGATCGAGGCGCCCTCAAGAGAGGAGAGAAGGACGCGGCGAAGGCTGTTGCCAATGGTGTGACCGAAACCAGCCTCGAAGGGCTCGGCGACGAATTTGGCGTAGGTTTCGGAGGCGGATGCCTCGTCCTTGACGAGACGGTCCGGGATTTCAAACGGAGCGAGTGCTTTCGACATAATGGATACAAGTAGCCGGGTTACCCAGAGGTAGAGCGTTGACTTTTCGCCACCCAAGTGGCGAGATACCAAGGACCGACGGCAGATTTTAAGACGCCCAAGGCGCGGAATATGGTGGATTTCCCCGAAAAGTAAACCGATTTTTGACCGAACGACCCTCCTCCGCGCCGACCATGAGTCTCTCTGATCCCTCCACCCATCGTTGTCGCATTGTTTTGACCGGCGGCCCAGGCGGGGGCAAGACGACGGCAGCGGACCTCTTTCGCCGCGAGATGGGCGAGGCGGTCGTGATCGTGCCAGAGGCGGCGACGATGATGTTCACGGGCGGATTTCCACGCTATCCCGAGCACGACGCGGTCCGCTCGGCCCAGCTCGCGATCTACCATGTGCAGAGGAACCTCGAGGACATCCAGGCGACCCGTTATCCTGACCGCATCCTTCTCTGCGACCGCGGCACGATCGACGGGGCCGCCTATTGGCCGGAGCGGGATGGCGATTATTTCGAAGCGCTCGAGACCACGATCGACCAGGAATTGTCCCGCTACGACGGGGTGATTTTTTTCGAAAGCGCCGCTGTCGGAGGGCTCGGGATCGAAGGGGGGAATCCCGTGCGCCGTGAATCGCTCGCCGAGGCCGTCGCGCTCGACACCAAGCTGCGTGGATTCTGGTCCCGGCACCCACGCTTTGTTTTGGTGCATCACAATCCGAGCTTCTTCAAAAAGATCTCGATCGGCCTCGCCCTGCTCGATGAAATGGTCGGTGAGTTGCGCCGGCTCGGCATGACCGACGGTTGCGTGTGAGCGGGGCGATGCTTCGCCGCCGCGATCGGGCGGACGAAAGAGATTGACCGGCCCGATCTCCCAACGCTTAAGTCCGTGAGCATTCCGCCTCATGAAAGTCGCCCTTCTGATCGCCGCCTCGACCCTTCTTTTGACGGCTTCCTCGTGGTCGCAGGACCGGCCCAACATCGTCTTCTTCTTCGCCGACGACCAGACCTCTAGCTCGCTCGGTTGTTATGGGAATCCCGTGGTGCAGACGCCGACTCTCGACCATCTCGCCGCCCGCGGGGTTCGCTTTGAGAATGCCTTTGTCAGTCAGGCGATCTGTTGGGTGAGCCGCACCACGATCCTCACCGGACTCACCGGGCGCAGCTACGGCACCCCGGAGAATCCCGAGCAAACCCGTCCCGCGGCGGCAGAGACGCTTTACCCGGATCGGCTGCGTGCCGCCGGATACCGCACGGGATTCTACGGGAAATGGCACGCCAAGATGCCGAAGGGCTTCGATCCCAAGTCGCACTTCGATGAGTTCGAAGACATCCACCGCAATCCCTTCTACAAAAGGATGCCCGATGGCACCCTGCGTCATGAGACCGAGGTGATCGTCGATCGCGGGATCGAGTTCCTCAAGGATCAGCCGAAGGACCGACCCTTCGCCCTGAATCTCTGGTTCAATGCCTGTCACGCCGAGGACAGCGACCGTCGTCCCGGGATCGGCTTTTATCCCTGGCCGCGTTCGGTCGACGGACTCTACGACGACGTCGAGATGTATCGCCCGAAGCTGGACGATCCCGCCTTTTTCGAAGCTCTTCCGGAATTCTACCAAACCTCGCTCTCCCGCGAGCGCTACTTCTGGGGGCTGAACACGCCGGAGAAGTATCAGATCAACGCCCGCGCCTACGCCCGGATGGTCACGGGGATCGATCGTGAGATCGGACGTTTCCTCGAGGCCTTGGAAAAGGCCGGAATGGCGGACAACACGATCGTCGTCTACTCGGCTGACAATGGTTACCACTTCGGAAACCGCGGGCTCTCCGGCAAGTGGTCGCATTTCGAGGAATCGATCCGCGTGCCCCTCATCGTCGCCGATCCCCGGGTGCCAAAGGCGGAGCAGGGGAAGGTGAGTGAGGCTCCCGCCCTGAATCTCGACCTGCCCTCGACCTTCCTCGATTGGGCCGGCGCGGAGATTCCCCCGAGTTATCAGGGGCGCAGTCTCCGGCCCCTCGTCGAGGGCGGGCAACCGGCCGACTGGCGCACCGAGACCTTTCACGAGCATTTCGCGGTGCGTGACCGTATCCCGGCCTGGGAAGGCGTGCGGACGGCGGAATTCAAATACGTGCGTTGCTTCGACCACGATTATGAGTTCCTCCATGACCTGAAGAACGATCCTGATGAACGCGCCAATCTTGCGGACGACCCCGCCCACACCGCGACCCTGGAGGCCCTGCGGAAGCGCACTGACGAACTCGTGGCCC
Organism: Akkermansiaceae bacterium UBA5020; assembly: GCA_002396885.1. GTDB lineage: Bacteria > Verrucomicrobiota > Verrucomicrobiia > Verrucomicrobiales > DEV007 > Arctic95D-9. The sequence goes on along the minus strand of DGXY01000138.1, from coordinate 36,917 downwards.
AATACGGAGGAAAGTTGCCCCCGTTAAAAACTCCCTTCAAAGCCTCGACCGAAGCCCATCCCGCCGCCTCGGCCGCTGCTGGAGTGAAGACCGACGCGGACGGATTCGTGAAGCTCTTCGACGGCAAATCCCTGCGTGATTGGGAGGGCGATCCGCAATACTGGTCGGTCGAGGAAGGCGCCATCACCGGAAAGACCGATGGCAGCCTGAAGAGGAACCTTTTCCTCACCTGGACCGGGTCGACGATCCGCAATTTCGAGATCCTCGTGCAGGTGAAGGTCACGGCCGGCGGCAACAGCGGGATTCAGTATCGGGGCCGGTCCCTTCCCGAAGTGGGGCTCGACATCGTCTCGGGCTACCAATGTGATGTCGTCGCCAATACCCCCGAATACAACGGCATGCTCTACGAAGAACGCGGGCGCCGCATTCTTTCCCACACGGGAGAAAAAGTCATCGTCGATCCCGAGGGGCAGCCGTGGGTCGTCGGCACGATGGAGAAAAAGACCTTCGCTCCCGATGAGTGGCACGAATACCGCATCCTCGTCGAGGGGAATCACCACCGCCATTGGATCGATGGCCATCCCACCGCTGACCTCATCGATTTCGACCCGAAAGGCCGGGCTCTCGAAGGCGTTCTGGCCGTGCAGGTCCATGTCGGTCCGGCGATGAAAATCCAATACAAAGATTTTAAAATCAGGCACTTACCTGATGACTTGCCTTTGCTTCAGCCAGGGGATCATCCCATCCCCGCAACCGCCTACGGGGTGAAGCCGCAAGGGAAACTGCCACCCGATTGGAAGCCACCGGTCTACTCCATGCCGCCGGGGGCGCGCTGAGCGACGGGTGAGGGGAGGGTCGGCAGATCGCCATTCGCCCCCGAGGTGTCATCCCTCCGCGCCTAGCCCGGAGGCCAGCCGAGTTCGCGGCCGGAAAGGAGGTGCACGTGCAGGTGCGGCACTGCCTCACCTCCGTAGCGACCGTTGTTGATGACGAGGCGGAAACCCTCTTCGACGGAGTTGAAGCCGAGTTCGGAGGCGATTTTTCCCGCAACGAGGAGCAGATGACCCAAGACCGCCGCATCTTCCGCCGAGGCTTCGCCCACCCGCGGGATCGGCTTGCGGGGGATCACGAGAAGATGGGTCGGGGCCTGGGGATGAATGTCGCGGAAGACGATCGCGAGTTCGTCTTCGTGGATGATGTCCGCCGGAATCTCACGGGCGATGATCTTTTCGAAAAGGGTCATGGATCGGCGGACGATTACGAAGCGATTAAGAAGCGATCACGAGGCTCAGGTCGGGGCGGATCCGGTTCACGCGCGACCGCACCTCTGAGACGAAGTCGGTGATCTCGTGCTTGAGGACCTCGCAGCGCCCGGTCCACTTCTTCGTGGAGACGAGACGGCGCACGCCTCGCTCGAGCCCATGGACTTCGACGATCGAGGCGCCACCGGTCACGGCGGAGTGGAGTTGATCCTCGAGGAGACGGAAAAAGGCGAGTTCATAGCCGCTGCCGGCGCGGCGCGCGAGATCGGTGAGGGAGATGCGCACGGGAGGAGGGGTGCGATCGATCTTGGCGGCGACATGGTCGAGGCCAAGGCTCATCAGGGTCTTCTCGATGCGGGCGAAGAGATCGGCCGAGTCGATCACGGTGCCTTGGAAATGGTTGGCGAGGTAGCTCTCGACTCCGCGGGAAATATCGCGGGCCATCCAGTCGGGCACATCGGTGCCGCTGGCGGCGTTGGAGAGCGTCTCGGCGAGCCAGTCGGATTCGCAGAGCGCGAGGCTCGACGAGCCGATGCGGATGTAGGGCAGGGCGTGCGGCAAGGAGATCATGGCAGTTTCTCTGGGAAGGGTGGTGTGTCGGTGTGTTGGTGCGCGGGGAAAGGAAACCCGGGTCAGGATTTCGGCTGGAAAAGGTCGGGCTGGAGGAGTTTGTCCATGGGGGAATTCTCGAGTGACTCGATCACCTCGTTGAACTCGCCCACCTCTTGGAACTGCCGGTAGACCGAGGCATATCGGACGAAGGCCACGGGGTCGATGTGCTGGAGATGCGCCATCACCGTCGGCCCGATGATGCGGGTCGGGATCTCGCGCAGGTTGTCGGCAGTGAGCTCGTTGATGATCTCATCGACGGTGTTTTCCAGCACTTCGAGGGAGACTTTACGCTTCTCACAGGCCTTGATGAGGCCGCCGAGGAGTTTCTCGCGCTTGAAAGGCTCGCGGGTGCCGTCGCGTTTCACGACGAGAACATCGCGCCTCTCGACCTGCTCGTAGGTGGTGAAACGATGGCCGCAGGCGAGACATTCCCGACGCCGCCGGATCGAAAACCCGTCCTTGGATGCGCGGGAATCGATGACTTTATCCTCGATACTGTTACACTTGATGCAGCGCATGGGTGGAATTGGGGGCGGAATCGCAAAATTGCAACTCACCCCTTAGAGTTGCAACAACATCTTGGGGTGTCAATTCAAATTCGACCACAAGATGTGGTGTTTTGCGGAAATCCCGCCAATTCAGTGCGTGGGAGCGAAGGGTGCCTGAATCCCTAGAATCTGTGAAAATTCTGAAAACTGCCTGCCTCAGCGCTCGGGAATCTCACCCACCGTTTCCACCGGATTCCTCCGGAAGCTCCGTGCCGCGAGGAATCCCGCCATCACCGCCAGGGCGGAGCTGAAAAAGAACGGGGCGCCGGGGACGATCGCCGGAGCCTTCTCGCTGATGAAAAACCCGAAGACGGCGGTGGCAAGGAGCGGTCCGAGCGCGCCGGCGACGCTTTGCAGGCTGGTCAGGGAACCCTGGATGCCGCCCTGTTCGTTGTCGCCAACAGTCCGCGAGATCATGCCCTGGATCGCGGGCACGGCGAGTCCGGAAAGGGAGCCGAAAACGATCAAGGGATAGACGATCCAGCCTTCCGGAGCCAGTCCATAGCCCGTGAGGGCGATCGCCATGATTGCGAATCCCACGATGGCGGAGCGGCGCTCGCCCCACTTCGGGATCAGTTTTCTCGCCAGCCCTCCCTGCACGATCGCCGCCATCAAGCCGACGAGAGCGAGGGAAAGGCCCGTTTGTTTCGTGTCCCATCCGTAGCGATAGCCGGTGTAGAGCACCCAGATGCTCGGGTAAACCTGGTGGGCGAGGCTGCTGATGAAATAACTCACCGAAAGACCAAGGACGAGGCGGTGGCGGCGCAGCTCAAGAAGGGCACCGATGGGATTGGAGCGACTGAGGCTGAAGGAACGGCGATTCTCCGGCTTGAGGGATTCCGGGAGGATGAAGAGTCCATAGAGCCCGTTGACGAGGGTCAGGATGCCTGCGGCGATGAAGGGCACCCGCAGCCCGTAGTCCCCCAGCCAGCCTCCGAGCGCGGGCCCGAAGATGAAGCCGATCCCGAAGGCGGCTCCGATGAGGCCGAAATTCGCGGCGCGCCGCTCCGGCGGGCTGACATCGGCGATGTAGGCGGCCGCGGCCGAGAAATTCGCGCCGGTGATGCCGGAGACGATGCGTCCGAGGAAAAACCACGGCAGGGTGGGGGCCCAAGCGAGGAGGAGGTAGTCGAGTCCCGATCCGAAAAGGGAAAAGAGGATGACGGGGCGGCGACCGAAGCGATCCGAAAGGTTCCCGAGGATGGGGGCAAAGAGAAACTGCATCAGGGCATAAAGCCCCACCAGCCATCCGTAGAGAAAAGAAGCCCGGTCAACACCGCCGCCCGCAAGAGATTCGACCAGCTTCGGCAGGATCGGCACCACCAGGCCGATCCCGAGGACATCGAGAAAGAGGGTGATGAAGATGAAGACAAGGGCCGGTTTCCGCGGAGCCATCGGTCAGGTTCACGATTCCTCGAGCGGATGGAGTCGGTTCGCGAGAGGGAAATAGGCACGTTTCATCGTCGCTCCGGCTTGCCAGACTCCTTGGACCATCTCGAGGCACTTCAGGGCATTTTCACCCGAGCAGACCGGATCGCGATCTTCCGCAATGGCGGCGAGCCAGTCGCGCACGACGAGGCGGTTGGCGGCGTCGTTGCCGGAAAAGCCATCGACGGACTCATGGTAGGGTTCGTCCTTCTCCGGCCAACGGACCCAGCGGGCGCTGCGGTCAGGCGAGGCCGGATCGTCGTCGATGAGGAGGGAAAGGGTGGGAGGCTGCCCGGCGAAAAGGCGGGCTTTGCCCTTCGTGCCGATGAATTCGATCCCCCAAGGCCCATGGAGGAAGTGAAGCCTCCGATCGGAAACGTAAGAAACGTGGACGCCCGAATCGAGAAGGAATTCCGCATGGATCGCATCCCCGAGGACGGGGCCGATGTCCTCTTTTTCGGAAAAATGGGCATCCTCGGCGATGACGGGTTCGCCTTCCTTCGTGATCGTCGCGGAGCAAAAGTTCGCTTCTCCGCCAAAAAGGCGGACGAGGTCGAAGAGATGAGTGCCGAGCACCAGGAGATCTTCGCCGCCGGCGCGGTGGTCCATCATCCCGAAGACTTTCATCTCGATGAGGTCACCGAGGATGTCGGCGCGTTCGGCGTGAAATCGCGTCACGTGGGGATCGAGGCGCATCGGATGCAGGACGGCGAGTTTCCGGCCTTTTTCCTTGGCGAGGGAGACGAGTTCGTCGGCTTCACGGAGATTGCGGGCGAGGGGGCGTTCGCAGCAAACGTGGGCTCCTGCCTCGAGCGCGGCTTTAACCATGGCGTAACGCTCGCTCGTCTCGCGCGGACCGACCGAGACGAGTTCGGGCTGCTCGGTTTCGAGCATTTCGCGATAGTCGGCGTAGGGTCTCTCCGCCCCGGTCCGGATCTGCGCCGCGTCGAGTCCCTCGGGATCGGCATCGGCGATTGCGACGAGGCGGACTCCGTCGAGGCGTTGAAAGAGAATGTCGAGCCCGTGTCCGAAATTGCCGGCACCGGTATGTCCGATCGCAGCGGCACGGATGTATTTCGGCGCGGCCGGTTCGGGACGGGGCGGGGTGGGAGGTTCCAGTTCGGCGACGGCCGCGGTGATCGCTTCGGTCGCGAATTCGATGAAGGTGGCATCCTCCTCGTTCGCCTCGACCGAAGCATGGGGGGCGGGGACTTCGGCGGATTCCACCGTTGCCGATCCCTCGTCAGCCGCATCGGCATCCGCTGCGGGCGTTTTGGGAGCACTCGCCTTTCGCGCGCTGTCTCTGCCTCCACGGATCATTCCCGCTGCTGCCATCCCGGCGCTGCCAAAGATGGCGTGGTTTTTTTTCTGATCTTCCTCAGCCATAGCGGGCGAGGGTATACTGCCACTCGGTCTACGGCAATGGCCAAATTTCATCCTCTCCAAACCTTTTGGGGCCGGGGCCGCCCCGAGAGAAGGGCGCAAATCAGCGCCAATCGAGCATTGCAGGACCGTCCAAATCGTTCATGATTCGACCATGTTGCGAGGTTTTTCCGTTTCCGGTCGGGTGGCTCTGTTTTCCGCGGTGCTATGGGGCGCTTTTGCGGCTCGTGCCGAGGAAGTGCCCTACACGGCCAAGGAAGCGTCGCGCGACGGGACCGGAAAGGTCTACCTGGGGCGCGAGATTTCGCAGACGGTCAGTTCGCACGCGATCTCCTGGCTCGAGCGCCGTGACCGCGAAGCGGAGGAGCGCCCCACGCTCGTGATGGAGAATCTCGGATTGAAGCCCGATGATGTCGTTGCCGATATCGGGGCTGGATCGGGATATTTTTCCCTGCTCCTTGCCCCCCTCGTCCCCCAGGGGAGGGTCCTCGCGGTCGACATCCAGCAGGAGATGCTCGATTTCATTGAGGGACGCAAGAAGCTGAAGCAGGTCCGCAACGTCGAGACGATCTTGGGCACCATCGAAGACACCAAGCTTCCCGAGGGGCAAGTCGATGTCGTCCTGATGGTCGACGCCTATCACGAATTCTCCCATCCCCGCGAGATGATGCTCTCCATCGTGAAGGGCCTTGTGCCCGGCGGCCGCGTCGTTTTTCTTGAATACCGCGGGGAGGACCCGAACGTGCCAATCAAGCCGCTCCACAAAATGACCGTGAAACAGATCACCCGCGAGATGGCAAGCGTCGGTCTCCGTTTTGTCGAAGTCCGCGACTTCCTTCCCATCCAGCATTTCCTCGTGTTCCAAAAGCCCGCCCCATGATCCGCTCGCTCTTGCCCGCCCTCGTTCTTCTCGCCACCACGCTTCACGCGGAGAACTGGAATCAATTCCGTGGCCCCCGCCTCGACGGCGCCCTTGTCGCGCCCGGTTTGCCCGCGCAGTGGGATGCCTCGAAGATCCTCTGGAAAGCCACCTTGAAGGGCTCGGGACAATCCTCGCCGGCACAATGGGAGGACAAACTGTTTCTCACGGGCGGCTCGGTTGACGGAAAGCAACGCTTCATGATGTGCCTTTCCTCCAAGGACGGAGCGACCCTTTGGGAAGACACGATCGCCTGTGCCACGCCCGAGGCGATCCACGACATGAACAGCTACGCCACCCCGAGCTGTGCCACCGACGGAAAGATTGTCGTCGCTTATTTCGGCCCTGGCGGCCTCCATGGTTGGGACCTTGACGGGAAAAAGCTCTGGTCCCTCGATCTCGGCGTGGGCGGCGGCACCTGGGGATTCGCTGCCTCTCCCGTGATCGTTGACGGCAAGGTGATTCAGAACTGCGACAGCGAAGGGCCCTCGCGCCTCGTCGCGGTCGATGCCACCACCGGCAAGATCGCCTGGGAAACTCCGCGTGAGACGAAACCGAAGGGAGGCTGGAGCACCCCGACCCTGATCGAACACGAGGGACGCCGAGAACTTGTCCTGAACGGGGAATTCGGCGTGCAGGCCTACGATCCTGTTACCGGAAAAGAACTCTGGTTCTGCGAGGCCCCGACCGGGCGCGGCGAGCCCGTTCCCGTATACGCGCACGGGAAGCTCTACGTCGTCTGCGGCAAACCCGGCGATGCCTATGCCGTGAAGCCCGGCGGCTCCGGCAAAGTCACCGCCACCCACCGACTCTGGCTCGCTCCGCGCAAGGGCGGACGAGATCTCCCCACGCCCGTCGTCGTCGGAGACACTCTTTTCATCTCCAGCATGAGCGGGGTCGCCTCGGCCTACGATGCGGAAAGTGGCGCGACCCTCTTCACCGAACGCCTCGGCGAGGGCATCGAGATCGCTGCCGCGCCGCTCGTGGCGAATGGGCTCGCGTATTTTCAGACCGTTCATGGCGGCGATGTCATCGTCGTGAAGCCGGGCAAGACCCTCGAGATCGTTTCGCGGAACAGCCTCGGCGACGCGGCCAAAGGCGAGACTTTCCGCGCCGTGCCCGTGCCGATGGGTGACCGCGTCCTCCTGCGCGGGGGAAGCTCCCTGTATTGTGTCGGCAAGTGATCCCTTGAACCGCGGCGGAAGGGTTGCTGGGAAACGCCAGGGAGCCGGTCTTGGTTTCGAAAAAATCTGGACTTTGCAGGGTTTTCTGTTCTAGGCTCTCCCCATTTTCCGAAGGTTCTCCACGCAGATGAAATCCATCCTCCTCAGCTCGTTCTTGCTCCTCGCTTTCGCCTTTCCGGCCGCCGCCCAGAAAGGGGGGGTAGCCGTCCTCGACATCGACGAGGTCGCCAAGCAACTCGGGGTTGAAGATAAAGTGCGTGTCGATCTTCTCACCATGCAAAACAACCTGAATGCCGATCTTAAGCGCACTCAGGAGACGATGCAAAAGCAGATGGCCGGAGTCGAGCAGGCCGCCGGGGAAAACCCCACGGAAGAGCGCAAGCGGGAGATCGTGGCCACGAACCAGCAGCTCAATGAGGAATTCAACCGTCTCAAGGCTCAGGCGCAGAATACCCTTGCTCAGGAACGCGTGCGCATGATCAATGAGTTCCGCATCCGCCTCGAGCCGATCGCGCTCAAGGCCGCTCAGGAAGTCGGGCTCGAGGTGGTCCTGATGAAGGTCACTCCGCCCGTCTTCACTTACGCCTCGGGCGTCGAGATCACCCAAGCGACCGTCAAGCTCGCCCTTGATGCCGGCATGCAGGTGAAGGCCGCCGGGGTTACCAATGCCCCGACTCCGGAGGTTCCCGTGGCAATGCCCGCCACCCCCGCAGCCACTCCCGCCTCCAGCGGCAAGGCCAAGAGCGAAGGGAAGGAAAAGGGCAAGTCCAAGGGTGAGTGACCCGGCACGGTGCAGAAATCCGTCTGCCCCGCGATCCGGGGTGGACTCACCCCAGCGAATTTTTTATGGCAATCAAAATCGGCGTAATCGGAGCGGGTGGCATGGCCCGCTATCACATTGACGGATTCAGAAAAGCGGGTGGCGAGGTCGTCGCCATTGCGGACGTGAACGTCGAGGCGGCAACGGCTTCAGCCGCGGCCAACGGCATTGAAAAGGTTTACGGCGACGTGGCTGAGCTCCTCGCGAGCGACATCGACGCCGTCACGATCATCGTCCCCAACAAGTTCCACGCTCCGCTCGCGATCCAGGCGCTCGAGGCGGGAAAACACGTCTTCTGTGAGAAACCCCCGGCCATGCATGCTGCCGAGGTTCACGAAATGATCGCCGCCCGTGACAAGGCCGGGAAGCACCTGATGTTCAACTTCAACAACCGCGCCCGGCCCGAATCGCGCGAAATGAAGAAGCTGATCGACAACGGCACGGTCGGAAGAATCAATTCCGCCCAAGCCAAATGGATTCGCCGCGCCGGCATCCCGGGTTTCGGCGGGTGGTTCACGACGAAGGCGCTCTCCGGAGGTGGTCCCGTCATCGACTTGCTCCACATGATGGATCTCGCGATTTACTTCATGGGCAATCCCAAACCCGCCCACGTGGTCGCCCAGACCTTCGACGACCACATCACCCTCAAGGAATTCAAGGGCCCGTGGGGGATTCCCGACCGCGAAGGTGGCACCACCGACGTTGAGTCGGCTGCCCATGGGTTTGTCACCTTCGAGACCGGGCAAGTTCTCAGCTTCCAGATGTCTTGGGCCGAGATGATCAAGCGCGAAGAGGTCTCGGTCGTCTTCCAGGGCGTGAAAGCCGGCGGCAAGGTGGAGCGTCTCTTCGGCACCGACGGTCTCGACGACACCGCGATCGACACCTGCGAACTCTACACTCAGGAAGGTGGCCAACGCGTCGACAAGACGATCACGGTGGAAGCCTGCGAAGACATGGGCCGGATCAATTCCGCCGCCAACTTCGTCGAGGCGATCGAAGGCAAGGCAGCTCCGCTCAACAATGCCGAGCAGGGTCTCGCCCTGATGCAGATCATTGATGCGATCTACGCATCCGCGATGAGCGGCAAGCCGGTCGCGATCTGAGAAGCCACGGAACCTCTTTGCGAAGGGCGAGGGAGCGATCCTTCGCCCTTTTTCGTATCATAGGTCGGGGGAGGGTTGGCCTCGTCCGCACCTCGAGGAGCAAGATTGGGCCGAAGCCCTCGTGAAAGTGGGCAAGTGAAGAGGGTCGGAGGATGAGCACCACCCTGTCGGGTCAGGCATCGTTCCCGTCGCGCCCGACGGGCGCATCGGGGGTGCGGACGAAACTCTGGGGCACGGTGATCGTGAAGGTGGTGCGCACCCCGGGCTGGCTTTCGACTTCGATGCGGCCGTGATGGGCCTCGACGGCACGTTTGACGATGGAAAGCCCCAAACCGGTGCCTTTCACCTGATTCTGGGCGTGGTGTTTCTCGACCCGGTAGAAGCGCTTGAAGATGAGCGGCAGATCCGCTGCGGGAATGCCGATGCCGTCGTCGATGACACGGACCAGGTAGCGTCCTTCTTCCCGTGTGAAGGAAATGGTGACGTGAAGTCCGGGTTCTCCGTTTTGCTTGAGGGCGTTTTCGATGAGGTTGAAGAAGATCTGGTCCCAGTAGAAGCGGTCACCGACGAAAGACCAATCCTGGGCCGGATTGGCCTGGACGGAGACGCGGGCGTGTTTCGATTCGATGATGGGCGCGAGCTGGCGGATCATTTCCTCGACGGAGTCGCGCAAGTCGAAGGGCTCGAAGTTGAGAAGATCGGCGGCGCTCTCGAGCTTCGAGATCATCAGCATGTCCTCGATGATGCGGGCGATACGCTCCCCATGTTTGCGCATCGTGCGAATGGCGCGGCGAAAGATCGCCTGCCCGAGATCGGTGTCGGGCTCGTCCATCGTTTCGAGGTAGCCATTGATGATGGAGAGCGGGGTCCGGAGTTCGTGGGAGGCATTGGCGACGAAATCTCGCCGGATCTGCTCGGTCTCGAGCTCCGCGGTGATGTCCTTCATCATCAGCCAAGAGCCAGTGATGCCGGCATTCTGGCCGAAGGAGAGCGGTTCGGCCTCGACGAGGAGGGTGATGTCGCGGAGGCGGTCGCTGCGGCCGTCGCTGACGCGGAGGGAAATGTGGTCGGAGACCTTGGATCCGAGTTCTTCGGCGAGGTCGAGGGTGTCCTCGACGCGGTGATCACGACACACTTCGAGAAAATCGCGCGACTGGTAGGGCTGCTGACTCGGGAAAAGCTGGCGGGCGGCTTCGTTCACGAAACGGATCTCGCGGTTCCGATCGAGGATGAAGATGGCGTCCTTGATCTCGTTGAGGAGGGCGTCCTGGAATTCGCGCTGTTTGCGCTCGGAGTCGCGGAGGAGGCTGGCCTCGGAAAGGGTGTCCGCGAGGACGCGACGGAACTCATAGAGCGTTGGGATGTCAGTGAAGCGCGGCAACTCAATGGGCCCATCGGGCGGAGTGGCACGGAGAGCCTGCGTCAAATCGCTGATGCCGCGCTTCAGCCGAAAATAGCGGAACGCATACCAAGCGGCAACGGCAGAGCAAAGGAGGATGAAATACGGAGAGTCCAATCGGGGCTCCTCTCGGTGAAGAGGTGAAGAGGCGGATTCACTCAGGCCTCTTGGAAACGATACCCCACTCCGCGCACGGTTTCTATGGAATTTCCATGATTGCCCAGTTTTTCGCGGAGACGCTTGATGTGGGTGTCAAGGGTGCGGGTCTGGATGAGGTCGTTGTAGCCCCAGACGCGCTTGAGAAGATCGCCACGCTCCTGAGTGATGCCGGGAGACTCGATCATGAGAAGAAGGAGTTTGAACTCGGTGGCGGTGAGCTCGATCGAACTCCCATCGAGATGGAGCTTGAGCGCACTCTTGTCGAGACTGAAAGGTCCGATCTCGACGACGCTGCTTCCCTGGAGCGGATTGGTCCGACGAAGGAGATTGCGCACGCGCAGCATGAGTTCTTTCGGGCTGAAAGGCTTGGAGAGGTAGTCGTCGGCTCCAAGTTCGAGCCCGGTGATCTTCTCCTCGAGCCGACCGCGTGCCGTAAGCATGATGACCGGGATCGTTTTGGTGCGGGGATCTTCCCGGAGGTTCCGGTAGACAGTGAGCCCGTCCATTTCGGGGAGCATCAGGTCGAGGATAATGAGGTCGGGCTTCGAACTGCGGGCGAAGTGAAGCGCTTCGAGACCGGTGACGGCTTCGATCAGTTTGTAATCCTCCTCACGCATGAGATTGACCGCGATGAGCTCGCGGATATCTTCCTCATCGTCGACGATCAAAATGGTAGGCATGGATACGGTGTGGGAGGGTGTCTTGGTTTCATTGTCAAGTGACTTCCGTGAATAGAAAGGTCAAGCCCGTGACAATCCCGTCACAACGCATGGGGGCAATGCGGCCGTGGAACCGCCATTTTGGCAGACAATCCATGTGACGTTTTCGCAATCACAGCCTACAATTCAACCACATGGCAAGCAAATCCCGGGAGACAGAGCGCCAGCCGAAACCGGAGTCGGTCCACGTCATCGTGAACCCGGCTCCGTCGCGGCGCATTCCCTTGCTGGCGATCCTGAACCAAGCTTTCCGCGACGCCGGAATCAACTGGGACATCTCGATCACCCATGGTGCCGGCGACGGTGCCGCCCTCGCCCGCAAGGCGGTCGAGGCCGGGGCCGGCGTGGTGGCGGTTTACGGCGGCGACGGCACGGTGATGGAGGTGGCCTCGGGCCTGCTCGAGAGCGATGTGCCGATGCTCATCCTCGGCGGAGGCACCGGAAATCTCGTCGCCTCCGAGTTACGGCTCCCGACCCATTTGGAAAAGGCCTGTGATCTCATCTGCGGCGATGAGTTTTCCACCCGCCGGATCGATGCCGGCATGATCGGCGACCAGCCCTTCCTCCTGCGGATCGGCTGCGGGATCGAGGTGGGGGTGGTGCAGGAGGCGACCCGCGAACTCAAGGACCAGTTCGGTAAATGGGCCTACGTCTGGGCTGCGATCAAGATGCTCCAGGAAATCCCGGAGGCGGATTACGAATTGCTCATCGACGGCAAGGAGATCGTCCAGGCGAGCGGCGTGGCTTGTGTCGTGGCGAATGCCGGCACCGTCGGGGTCGGGCGGCTCACGCTGGCTCCCTCGGTCGAGGTCAGCGATGGAAAACTCGATCTGTTCCTTCTGAAGCGGGCCAATATCGAAGGGATCGTGCAACTGGCGGGCAAGATGACGGGCCTGGACCGTCTCATCAAGGATGAATTCCCCGCCCTCGATGCCTCGCAGATGGTCACGCATTGGGCGGTGGAAACGGTCGAGATCCGAACGAACCCGCTCCTCGAGATCCAGGTGGACGGTGATGTCATCGCCACCACGCCCCAAAAGGTGAGGGTCTTGCCCTTGGCGCTGCGCGTGGTGGTGTGATTGCCGTCTGCGGCAGGTGGACACCCCCTCTCCGGCAGGGAGCGAAAACGCCATGTGAAAGGCGTTTTGTCTGGCGGGAATCGTGCTAACGTTAGAGCCCTCCGTCATCGGGGAATTCGCTCATGCACTGAGATTTTCGTTACCCGGATGAATCCCGCGGCCCTTTTCTTCAGAACCTTTCTCCTCTCGGCGTTCACGCTCTCGCTGCTCGTTGGCGCGATCCTGGCGGACTATTACGGGCGGCACGAGGTAACGCGGAAAGCGAAGCGTTTCCTGGCTGCGCGCGGGGTGGAGCTTTCCCCATCGAGTACGATCGAGGCGGCCAGGAGGGGGGAATTGTTGCTGCTTGAGCAGCTCGAAGTGGCCGGAATCAGCCTGGGTAGCGGCGATGACCGCGGCTTGACTCCTCTCCTCGCGGCGGTCAAGGCAGGGAATCACCCTTCGATCGAGTTTCTCATGGCCCGCGAGGCGGTGGCCGATTCGATCAACCGGGTCAGCGAACCTGAGCGGGAAACCCCTCTCGCGGTCGCCCTTCGGGAGAGGAATTTCGCCCTTGTCGACAAGCTTCTCGAGAAGGGCGCTTCACTCGAGGTGGATCTGGAGCCGGGGGTTCCCTTTCTGATGGCCGCGGTGCGATCAGGTGATGCCGAATCGATCGACTATCTGCTCGGGAAGGGGGTTGAGGTAGACTACCGCAGTGCCCAGCCGACGACCGCGCTGGCCCTGGCCGCCGAAAAAGGGGAGGCGCCTCTCATGAAACGCTTGATCGAGGCCGGAGCCGATCCGAACACCCGCGGCGTTTCGGGCAAGTCGCTGCTGATTGAAGCCGTGAAGGACGGGAGTCGGGAGGAGTTTGACCTCCTCCTTGCGAGCAAGGCCGACCCCAATGCGAAGACCCGCGACGGAAACGGGGGCGAGATGACGGCGCTGAGTTACGCCATCGGCAAAGGAGACAGGGCCATGCAGGAGGCGCTGCTGAAGGCCGGAGCCACCGCGGAGGTTTCTGGCATTGGAGGAGATCCGCTTCTCTACGAGGCGGTCGCGGCGGGAGATCACGCGCTGACGAAACGACTCCTTTCCCAGGGAGCGAAGTGCGAGGTGCTCTCGGAGGAAAAGAAATCGCCTTTGATAACCGCCGTCGAGCGCGAAGACCTCGATCTCGTCGACATCCTCCTTGGTGCGAAGGCGGATGCGTCATTCACTCCGGAGGGCGAGCGTTCGCCCCTGGTCGCCGCGGTGGAACTGGGTAATCTCGCGATTGCCGGGCAGCTCATCGGTGCCGGCGCCAAAGTTGACAAACAAGCGCTGCTCACGACGGCCTTCCAACAGCGCAATGATCCCCTCATGAGCATGTTGCTCGATTCCGGGGCTGATCCGGAGTCGACCTTCCCCGGATCGAAGGAGCGCGTCTTCGATGCCGCCGTGCGCGACGGAGCCACCGGGGCGGTGCGGACACTTCTCGCAGCCGGAGCGAAGATCGGCGACAATCTTTGGGCCGCTCTCCTCACCGGGCAGGATGACCTCATCCGCCTCATCCTCGCGGCAGGCGCGAATCCACGTCAGCCGGGACCAGACGGTCAGGACCCGCTCGATTATTGCCTCACGAACGAGCGCCTCGCGGCCGCGCGAGTGCTTCTGGATGGTGGCGCAGATCCGAACGCCCGCTACGACGAACGCGAGACCTGGTTGACAAAATCGATCCGTGAAGGCAACTCCGGCGTTGCCCTTGCCCTCATTGAAAGAGGGGCGACGGTCAGGGGAGTGAAGGCGAGCGACGATCATACCCTGATCGGCTGGGCCATCGCCAATCGGATGACGGATGTTGCCGTTGCCCTCATCAAATCGGGTATCGAGCTCGATGGGGACGAGAAAATCCCGGCGACGACGGCCTTCCGCGAGAAGTTCGAAAGCACCACCTTCCGTTACCACCTCCAGGTTGACCGCCGTATTCGTCCCATCATGATGGCGTCGGCTCAGCGGGATCACGAGATTGCCCAAGCGCTCATGGATGCCGGGGCCAAGGGGAACGCCTATTCGCGCAAGTATCTTTCCGGAGCCATCATCGGATCGTGGTTCAAGGACACCCGGATGCAACAGATCTGCCTGCTCGGGAAAGTGCCCGATCCGCAACCGCGCACGGTCGTGGTCGATCTCTCGAGCCAGCGGGTAACCCTCTTTGAAAACGGCGTAGCGACCTACTCGACGGCATGTTCGACGGGGCGTTCCGGTTACCGGACCCCGGCAGGTGAGTATGTCATCAGTGACCAGAACCGCCACCACACCTCAACGATCTATCACTCGAGCATGCCCTTTTTCCAGAGGTTCAGCTTCGCCGCGTTCGGCCTGCACCAGGGGCATCTCCCGGGTTATCCGGCCTCGCATGGGTGCATTCGCTTGAGTTACGAAGGAGCCCGCTACTTGTTCGGAAAGCTCGAGGTCGGTGATCTCGCGATCATTCAACCCTGATCGTCGCGGAGCCATTCCCGGAGACCGCGGCCAAGGAAGAGAGTGTAGCGTTTCTCCCGGTCCTGAAGCTTCACCGTGATCGTCTCGATCTTTTCCACGGAATCGAAGGATACGGCAAAACGCTTGGGGAGACGTTCGCACTCGGGGTGGAGGATGAGGGCATCACGTCCAATCAGCGCGGCGGCCTGGGAAAGATTCCACATTTCGTATTGCGAGTTGATCCCGGGCTGCGCGTCGAAGTTGTAGACCCGGGGCTGATCCGGCAAGCCAAAGGCAAGCTGGCTCGTGAGATCGCGGTGCCCGATCACGAGCAGGAAGGGATCTTCCTGCTCGGGCAGTTTTGTCCGCACCGATTGGAAGGCGGAGGCGAGATCCTCGTAGCCGAGAAGACGTCGGTTGGGATCAGCGGTGTGGCCGGCCTTTCCGAGCACGGCAAAGACCGGGGAGGCGGCATAGAAATAACCGACAAGGAGGAAACCGACGGTCAAGGTGAGGGGGAAGAGACGCCGCCACGAGACCGGGGGAAATCCCGCTGTGATCGAGCCCCGATACCACGCCGCGACGAGGACGATGCCCGAGAGATAAAAGACCGCGGCCCAGTTGGGTTGGAGTCCCTGCCGCAGGGCAAGCAGGAGCATGATGGCAAGAGGGAGCGCCCCGAAAGCGAGCAGGTAGCGGTGCGGGCGCGGAGCCGTGCGGAGGAGTGCGAGCCCACCCAGGGCCAGGGAAAAGAGGACAAACGCGGTCCCCGGAGAAAGCACGCCCAACTGCGTGCCGAGGAACGAGAGAAAGTCCCCGAGGCGCTCGACGAGGACACTCCCACCCCCATCCTTCACCTCGAAGTGATGGCGGGTGTGTTGGAAAGTGATCCAGTCGTGACGCGCGTTCCAGATCAAGGGAGGGAGGAGGGAGAGATACGATCCGAAGAGCACCAGCCACAAGGTCGGGCGTTTCAAAAGGGACCTTGTCTCCGTTCCCATCGCAAGGAAGATGAGGGCGATGAGGGGAAAGGTCATCATCATTTGCTTGCAGAGGTGCCCGGTCGCCAGTGCGAGAAAGAGGAGCAGGTAGGTTGCCGATCCGGTTTTGCCCTCGACGATCCGCCAGAACATCCAGAGGGCCGTGGTCCAACAGATCACGAGCGGAGCGTCAATTGTGAGAAAGAAGGAGAGAACGGAGTTGGCGGGTGTGGCGAGCCCCAAGAGCACCGCATACCAAGCCGTGGGTGCGTCAAAGAGCGCCTCCGCGAGCCGAAAGAGAAGCAGCAGCGAAAGAGTGCCGAGCACTGCCGCGGTGGCGCGGATCCCAAAGAGGCTGCCGCCGCCGATCAGGTCGACGAAGGCGTAGAGCCACGCGATGAAGGGCGGCTTCGAATAATACCCGTAGTCGAGTTGACGGCCCCAATCCCAGTAGTAGGCCTCATCCCCGGCGGGATTCTTCGCAAAGACGGCCGCATAAACGAGGCGAAAGAGCAGCGCCGCGCCGACCAGTAACAAGGCTCGCCGAAAGTAGGTGGCGTCACTCACTGCGGTATCCATAAGTCCATCGCTTCCCGGAAGCGGGGAATGCTGGACCAAAATACTTGGATTGCGAACGCTTTCCCGTTCATTTCCACGGGAATTGCCGGAGTTCAGCGCATCCCGTTGATAATGCGGTCGGCGGCCGAGGAAGAACGGGCATTCACGTCGTCCCAGGACGTGTAGGTTTTTACGCCATTGACGATCTGGGGCGCCTGCCGCGGCCCGGACGCGGGCACCTCGGGGCGCGCGGCCGCGGTCGGAAGAGAAGTCGACGTTTCTTTCACGATCTCGCCGTTGGCAATAATCGTCTCGGCCCCGGTGAGATCGAGCTCCTTCCGAGGCCGTATTTTGGCGATCGGGGAGCGGATACCCCCCTCGCGATCCGCTTTCTCTTCTTTTTTGGGATCGGAAGGCTTGGACTCGTCACGCCGGATCTCGTAAGTCGCGGTCTCTTGGTTGGCCGGCTTCGTCGATGCCGGTGAGGCGCTGTTCGCGGCAGGAGCCGGCGTCGCCACCATCGCCGGCGTGGCCACGACCGGGATGGCGGCCAGGGTTGGGGCGGCAGGTGCGGCTGGTGCCTCCTCGTTCTTTTTGCGGCCGAGGAAAGGGATCCAACTCGATTTCTCCTTCTCTGGCTTCACTCCGGCAAAGGTCGGAGTGTCAACCGTGACAGGGGTTGCCGCCGGGGAGCCGACCGTCGCAGGAGCAGCGGGTTTGGCGCTGGGAGCGGGTTTCGCGACGGGCGTCGCCGGTCTCGCGACCGGGGTGGCCGCCAGAATCGGAGCGGCGGCGGGCACGGGGGTGACGACAGGATTGGGGTCAGCCGCCTCAGATTCTTTTTTACCAAAGCCCAGAAATCCACGCTTCTTTTCCGCAACCTGACTGGTTGCAGCCAAGAGAGGCGCGGAAGCCGGGGAGGGGACTGACTGCAACGCGAGGGCGGGCTTCTCGACCGGGGAGGCTTCAGGAGCCGACGCTACGGGGCTTGTCGCCAAGGGACGTTCGACCCTGCGGCCGTTTTCGATCACATAGGAAACCGGGGCGACGCGCTGGGGGCCGCCCGATCGAAAGATCCCTTCGGTGGACGGGGTCGTTTCCCCTTGGCGTGTGCCACGGGAAGAGAGATCTGCCTGCGGGGCCGAACTGGCATCGGTTTCGGGGAAAAGTCCGGCCGAAATCTGTTCGGCGGGGGGCGCTCCAAAACCAAAAAGGCCACCACCCCGCTTGGAAGGTGGATCTGTGGCCTCCACCGGGAAGGCGAGGGCGGTGATCAAGCTGAGGAGAAGAATTCTCATCTCTGTAACTGTAAAGGACTCCGACAAAAGGTTCAAGCCTGGTCCCCTTCCTGTAACGGGCGAGTTTCGCGATCAATGGCCCTTTTTTGCACCGCCTGCTTTCAACGAGTCGAGGAATGCGACCAAATCGCGGATCTCCGACTTCTTCAAGAGATAACCCATCGGAGGCATCGCCGAGACGGGCGGTTGCCGGTTGGCCACGTCCTGCAAGGGGATGCGACGCTCGATCTGCTTCGCGGGGTCTGAGGGATCGGGAATCTTCAAAACGATTTCCTTGTCGTTTTCGCTTAGGAGGATCCCTCCGAGGCTTTCGCCGTTTTTCATGGAAATCAGCGTGATGCCGTACCCCGGTGCGACGATGGCACTGGGCGAAACGAGCGCCTCAAGGAAGTAGCGCGAATCGTGTTTCGATCCGATTCCGGTCAATTCGGGACCCGCGATGCCACCGTCACCATCGATTTTGTGGCATTTCGAGCATTGCCCCGCGGCATGGGTAAGAAAGATTTCCCGGCCTTTCACGGGATCGCCCCCTTCACGAGCGACCTGAAACGGGGCGAGGGGATCGGCGGGATCCAAGAGCTTCTCGCGGCCGGCGAGGATCTCTTGGATCTTCGGGTCGTTCTTGAGCGCGGCGCTTTCGATGAGATCAAGGAGAGCGCCCGCAGGTTCGTTCGAGAGGGCCTCGAGACGCTCGCGGAGAAACTCCGTCGAGGCCGCGGCGGTGGAGTCGCCGAGGACGCGGTATCCCGCCTGCCGCAGGCGCAGGTTTTCGGACTTCGCCATTTCGATGGCGGCGGCAGTGCCCTTGGCAGGATCCTGACGAGTGAGCAGGCCGACGGCGGCCGCACGAACGATCGCGCTTTCGACCTTCAAGAGGTCGCCCCAGAGCGGCGCGAGGGAAGCGGGATCCTGTCGGAAAAGGCCTTCGAGCGAGCTGATTCGGGATTCCACCTTCGCGGCATCGTCAAAGACCTGCGCTTTGAGTAGCTCCGCCGGAGCGGGGACATCGTAGTCGAGGGCCAACCGCGTTGCGAGCCCGACGAGAGACCCCTCCGCCTTGGCGAAGAGAGCGGGGAGACCGGCCTTCACGGCTTCGGTGATATCGGTGCGGGCAGCTGCGTCGAGGGGGCGGAAACGTCCCGTCACTGAATCGACCTTCGTGGGTTCCCGCCATTCGAGGAGGGCGAGGAGCGCCTGCTCGCGCAAGATCGCCGGCAACTTGGATTGGGCGGCGTAGGCCAGCAGCCGGGCGGCCTCCTCTTTTCCACCGACCCGGAAATTGGCATTGATGAGGCGGGTTTGGATGAGGGTGTCTCGGTGATCCTGAGGCAGGCGCAGTCCCTCCGCGGCGTCGGTATAGAGCTGAAGCCCGCGCGCAAGATCAGGCATGGCGGTAAGGAGGTCGAGATCGTGGATCGCCCGGATTGCTTCCAATCGGATCGCCTCATCTGTATCCGGGAGGAAATACTTCACTCGCGGATCCTCCAGCTTTCGAAGGGTCAGGAGCACCCCGAGACGGACTCCGGCGGATTCGTTTTTCACCTCTTTGAGGATCTTTTCGCGCTCGTTCAGATACCACAGGCCCTGCACGCAGGCGTGACGGAGGAAGACATCGCGGTTGTCATTCGCAGCGAGGAGTTTCAAAAGCTCGGGCAGGGCGGTAACGATGCCGCACTTTCCGACACCGATCGCGGCGAAGGATTTCACCCGGCCCGACGAATCGGCTAGGGCCGCGACGAGAGCCTCGCCGGCTTCGGTTCGACGAGAGTCAGCGAGCACCTTGGCGGCCTGGGCGCGAACCTCGGCGTCAGGATCCTGCAGGCTCGGGATGAGAGCCTGGATGAGCGATGCATCCTTCCTCTCGAGCTGTCCGATCCCCCAGAGACCGTGAAGGCGTTTGAAGCGATTTCCGGTTTGGGCAACCGCCGCGGTGAAGACCTTCGTCGCCCCCCGTCGGGCGAGTTCGAACTGGGCCCGTTGCCGCACCCGGAGATCGGCGTGACCGAGCAATTCGTCGAGGGCGGGGACGTCGAGTCGCGAAAAAGGCTGGGTCAAAAGCTTTTCCGTCGCCTTGAGCGCAGCGGCCTTCGCCTCTCCCACCTCGGTCGAGGACAGGGTGTAAATGTTCCCGAGGTCCTGTTTGTACCACCCGCTGTTGTTGAAGCAACTAAGATACATTTTCCCATCTGGACCAAACTCGACGTCGGTATTCCCGAGCCCCACCATGAAGACCTCTTTGTGGGCAACCGAGAACCCCGCACCCGCCTCTTTTACCGCGAAGGCCTCAAGGTCACCGTTGGCGCCACCGAAGTTGCAGACCCAAAAGTGGCCGTCGTAGCGCTCCGGCATCGCCGTTACGCCATAGTTGTAGACGAGCCCGCTAGGTCCCCAGGAGACCTTGTCGATCGGCGGCAGGGCATGAGCGGGACGTCCTTCGTGCTGCGGCTCCCAGATCGCTTCGGCGGTCCAGGGGTTGAGCGGGATTTCCTTGTGGCCGGGGTGGGTGTAATTCGGGGTGCGCAGTTTCAGCTGGTTGCGGAAGTTCATGAGCACCTGATGTCCGTGGTGCCACCCCGAATCGCCGCCCTCGATCAGGTAGACGAGGCGTCCCGAGTCCCAGGCATCGGCGTTGTTGTCGCAGGTGAAGAGGTTTCCAAAGGCATCGAAGGCAAGTTCCTGCGGGTTGCGGAGGCCGGTGTAGACCTCTTCCAGGTTCGAGCCGTCGGGATCACACCGGAAAACTCCGCCACTGAAGGGCCGGTGATAGTGGCGGCCTTCCTTGGTGGTGAGGGAATAGCCCCGATCGCCGATCGACCAGTAGAGCTTCCCGTCGGGGCCCCAGACGAGGCCGTGCATGTCGTGTCCCGAGATGCTCATGCGGACGCCGAAGCCATCCTGGAGGGAAAGCCGCTCGTCGGCGGAGCCGTCTCCATCGGTATCCTTCAATTTCCAAAGATGGGGGATACTCGTGTAATAGATCGACCCATCCTCGCTGGAAATCAGGCCGATCCCAGGGCCATCAAGCACGTCGTTGAACCCAGTCGCGAAAACGCCACTTCGGTCGGCGCGGCCGTCACCGTCGGCATCCTCGATCCGCATGATCCGGTCGGTGAATTCGGTGTAGAAGGAAAGGGGGCGGGTGACAATATCGCGCTCATACATCGCGAGACGGTCGGCGCTGCTTTCGTTGTCGATGTCGTCGAGGAGGATTTGCTGCTCGTTGCGGATGTCCTGCACGCCGGCGCGCCAGCGGTGGATCTCCGCAACGAAGAGCCTCCCGGATCCGTCGAAGCAGATCGCACTGGGGTTCTGCGTCTGGCTCGCATCCGCGAAGAGGGCCGCGGAGACTCCCGCCGGAAGCTTGAAGTTCTGGATTCGCACTTTGGCTTCGGCATCGTAGGCTTCCTGGTTAAGAAACCCGCCCGGAGCGGCGACGGTCTTGCCCGCGGCGACGGTCTTGCCTGTCGGTTTTTGCGCGATCGCATGCGGCAGAGGGAAGGTGGCAATCGTGACGAGCCAAATCAAGGGGAAGCGTTTCATGGTACGGCGGGAAAGAGTCGCCATTTTGCCACGTTACCGCAGATTTTCCACGGAAGATCCGTCCATCAAGACCGGCGGAACCACGCCCTGTCCAATCTCTTCCCGACGAGACCCTCGGGGGACTCAACCTCCGTGCCGCCGACCTTGCTTCGAGGGATGCACTTCGATAAAATCGGTGGACGAGATGAAAACCTCTTTGCCGAAAGGGAACCCGGCGGTTCATTAGGGGGGCCTCCTCCGACATGCGCCGTTTTCGTCTTCTCTGCTTGGTTCTCAACGGTGTCGGCATGTTCGCCGCCACTGCGGCCGACCCGCGTCCGCTCGTGAAAAACTGGGCGGTGGAGGATTTCGATGCGGTGATCTTCGTCGCGCTCGAGGGCTACCGGGATTTCGAAAACGGACGTCGGCTCTTTTCCAAGGCGACCTGCGTGAAGTGCCACCGGTTCGCCGGCGAGGGGCTCGCTGGAGCGGTCGCTCCGGATCTTTCGAAAGCAGGAGAGACTGCCAGTCCGCGGGATCTCCTCGAGGCGATTCTGGCGCCGAGCGCGAGCCTTGAGGAAACCCACGAGGTTCATCACCTCGATCGGCAGGATGCGGCGGGCTTGCTCGATTCCTTCCGCGAAGAAGACATTCTCGACCTCCTCGCCTACCTGCTTTCGGGCGGTAACAAAACGGACCCGATGTTTCGAAAGTGAGCCCGCCGGAGCCACCCCACGCGGAAGATCACCTCGACACGCGGCGTTCTTCCGGCGCCTTGCCGCACACCGTGGGCCAAGAATCCCGGCGTGCGAGCGTCTCGATTACGGAGAGAGTGGCCCCTCTCACTTGAATTTCGTGTGCCGCACGATCAGCTTGCGGAAAGCGACAGGTCCGTGGTCGCCCTGCACCACGACCGGGCCGCTCGCGACCTCATCGGCGGCACCGCCGCGGGTTGGGCCGGTGACTTCGGCATCCTCATGGATGACGACGCCGTTGTGTTCGACCCGGATAAAACGCGCGTTCTCCGTCTTCTTGCCGGCGGCATCAAAGCGCGGGGCTCGGAAAAGGATCTTGTAGGTTTGCCAGGTGCCGGGGGCGCTCGAGGCGTTCGTCGATGGCGGAGTGCCTTCGAAACCCTTCGATCCATCGGGCTTCGAGTCGTCCCAACGCTCGTAGAGGGCACCGCCGTCATGGACGGAGATGGCGTTGTCGGCCTTGCCGTAACTATCGAGAATCTGAAGTTCGTAGCGCCCCATCAGGTAGATGCCGGAATTCGAACTCTTGGGAATCATGAATTCCACCTCGACCTCGACATCACCATGGGTGCCTTTGCTCGCGAGATTGATCGTCTTTCCCTCGGGACCGTTGTATAGGATGGCCTTGCCCGGCGTCACCGACTTCCATTTCTTCTCCTGACTGCTGCCGTGGATCTCATTGGCCATGGCCCAGGCTCCCGTCTCGGTCCATGCAGTGAGATCGGCCAAGTGAAGTGGTTCCGGCGGGGTCTCGGATCGGGCTGTGGCCGCAGCGAGCAGCGTCGCGGCGAGCAGAAGGCGGAAAAGGGGGTTCATCAACGCGAGATTCGTTGGCTTCCATTTCACTGTCAATTGGCGGCTTGGCGAGAGGCTGGATTTTATAGCGGGTTCTCCTCGGACGAAATTGTGGAAAAATTCCATTTGGAGATTGACCAGGATTCCCCGGCTTCGGTAATCTCTCGGAATGAAAATCCCCTCACGGTTGATTGCGTTCGCGCTCGCCTCCCTCTTCCCCGCCGGGACCCTTCTCGCGGAAGTCCGCGAATGGACCCGGGCATCTGACGGACGAAAAATCTCGGCTGAATTCGTGGGGATGAAGGACG
>DGXY01000138.1:11113-13468 GCA_002396885.1 Akkermansiaceae bacterium UBA5020 | reverse complement strand
ATTCGTGGGGATGAAGGACGAGAGCACGGTCAAGATCAAGATGGGGAACGGTCAGATTTTTGATTTACCGCTCACGGGGCTCTCCGCCGAAGACAATGCCTACATCAAGGAGGCCAACGCCAAAATGGCGGGTGGCACGAAACCCGCCGCAGGAGCGGCCCCCGCCGTTCCCGAAGGAGAAACGACGGTGACGATTTCTTCCGTGCATCTCTGCTGCGGAGACTGCGTCGACGCCGTCGCCAAAATCGGGACGAGCGACACGAATCCCATTCCCGTTGGCGTCACGCTTTCGGCTGACCGGAAGGCGGGCTCCATCATCGTCAAGGCCCCCACCGGCAAGGATGCTCAGGCCGCTCTCCGCGCCGTGTTCAAGGCGGGCTTCTATGGGGTCTCGGACAACCCGGCAGTGGGCTTTGCGGAACTGAAGCCGGACGATTTCACCACGGACACCATGGTCATTCGCGATCCGCATCTCTGCTGCGGAGGATGCGTGAAAGCCTACACCAAGGCTGTCGAGTCGGTCGATGGAGTGGAGTCCTGCGAGGCAAAGGTCGGATCTGCGCGTGCTGAGGTGACCGGGAAAGGCTTCAAGACCTACGAGGTGATGAAGGCCTTGCGCGACGCCGGCTTCGCCGGAACCTTCCAGTAAGAAAGAGGACGCTTCCCCGCGCCTTCAAGCCCAGCCGGCTTCCGAGACGATGCGGTCCATCGCGATGTCGTGATCCTCCGGGACGAGGTCGAGACATTGGATCGAAAACGCGACCCCGACCCGTTCCGCGGGCAGCGGTTTGATCCGGGCGACGGAGAGATAGCGGTCGTAGTGCCCCTTGCCGCGTCCCAGACGGGTGCCTGTCATTGGATCAAAGCCCACTCCGGGAATCAAAAAGAGATCCGCGTCGAGAGGGGAGGCTTCGGGATGCCTTGTGGGATCGGGTTCGAGGATCCCATGGCTGCCCATGACGGCCTCACCGATGCCGCGCATCGTGTGAAAGGTGATTCGGTCGTCCGCTGTGACCCGGGAAAACGCCCATCGCTTTTGGGGAAAGGCCTCGACCAGTGGGGCGAGATCCGGCTCGCCGGGGAGGGCAAGGAAGGAGAAGACCACCGCCGCCTTTTGGAACGAGGGATCCCTTTCCAGCCAGCTTCGAATCGCGGCGGAATGGTCCGCGCGTTCAATCGGTTGCAGCGCCCGGATGCGGGCGAAGAGTTGCCGGCGAATCTCGCTTTTGTTCATCGGTGAGGGCGGCTTGCTTCGCTCAGCCCTGATACTCGGCGAGCGCCTCGGGCAGGTAATGCTGGAGCTGCGAGATTCGGGTCTCGTCGAAAGTGGAGAGCTTGTCGAGCGGTCGATCCTCCGATACGCCCGAAGTCACATCGTCTTTCAAACGATCAGAAGAAAAGGTCGCCGAGGGCAGCGTCATCAAGCTGGCCCGGATCCGCGACCGCCATGAGTTGCCCAAGATACTCCACGTTTGCGATCTCCGAAGCGGGGTCAAAGGCTTCGGTAGGTTCTTCGCTCGTCGAGAGGGGGAATGCATGGATCGGCGCCTCGTCACGCGGGGCCACGAAGACGAGCACCATCGCCAAGAGCGCGCACGCGGCCGTCGCAAAAATGGCGCGCGGGCCTGAGCAGAGAGCGTTGACCCGGTTCCAGAGCCCCGAGCGGTCTCCTTCAAGACGCCGGGCTTCGCGCACGACATTCCGGGCAAAGAAAGGGGAAGGATCCACCACCTTCGCTTGGCCGAGGACATTCCAGATTGGATCGTTGGGTTCCAGATCACTCATCTCAGAGGAAACCTCCGCGCGAAGGCGAAGTTTCGCAAATCGGGAAAAAAAAGGTAATTTTGCCCGGCTGATAAGGGTCAGCCCGGATGGGGAGCGTCGATGAATCCCTCGAGCTGCCGGATGCGGGTGGGATGGCGCATCTTTCGGAGGGCCTTCGCCTCGATCTGGCGGATGCGCTCGCGCGTCACGCGGAATTGCTTGCCGACCTCTTCGAGGGTGCGGCTGTAGCCGTCGACGAGGCCGAAACGCTGCTCCAGCACCTCGCGCTCCCGGGGATTGAGGGTGTCGAGGACATCCTTGATGCGGTCCTTCAGCATCGACATCGAGGTCATATCGCTCGGGTCTTCGGCACCCTTGTCCTCGATGAAGTCACCAAGGCTGGTTTCATCGCTGTCGCCGACAGGAGCTTGAAGGGAGATGGGTTGTTGAGCCATCTTCAGCACGGCACTGACCCGCTCGACGGGGAGGTGGATTTCGTCCGCGATCTCTTCGGCGGTGGGTTCGCGACCGTATTCCTGCACGAGCTGTTTTTGCACGCGCATCAGCTTGTTGATCGTTTCGATCATGTGC
>DGXY01000138.1:10529-10789 GCA_002396885.1 Akkermansiaceae bacterium UBA5020 | reverse complement strand
TGCCTTCCTGAATCAGATCGAGGAAGGAAAGGCCGCGGTTCGTGTATTTTTTCGCGATCGAAATGACGAGGCGCAAGTTCGCTTCGACCATTTCATCCTTCGCTTTGCGGGCTTCGTCCACTTGCTCGCGCAGGGATCGGGCGAGCCGGTCGAATTCTTCCTGCGCCATCCAGACTTCCTTTTCAAAGGCGGATTTCGCCTTGGCGGCCTCCGTCTTGTCCTTGCGCTCGACCGCCGTGGCGATCTGGGCGGAAAGGGCG
>DGXY01000138.1:6633-10339 GCA_002396885.1 Akkermansiaceae bacterium UBA5020 | reverse complement strand
GAAAGGGCGGCGGAGCGAACCGTGAAGGTCTCGGTATGGGCGAAGAGATCCTCGGTCACGCGCTGTTTGAAATAGAAGCGGGAATAGGCCTTGGCGAGTTCGGCATGCCCTTTTTCCCAAGCGTCGGTCAGTTTTTGGGAAGGGCTCTCGGTCTTGGGGTCGCGAAGTTCCGTGAAAGTCTCGGTGAGTTTGTCGCGGAGCGAGGCCACCTGCTCGCGGAGTTTCTCGAGGTTCTTGAGGTAACGGATGCGGCTTTCGATCTTCTTGTCGAGAATGAGACGGTCAAAACGCTCGTCGCCTTGCTCGAGCCGGGAGGCGATCTCGAGGTAGGCGTCGGGGATGAACCCGAACCGGCTGAGGATCTTCCGGGTTTCCGATTCCGATTTCTCGATTCGCTTCGAAATGGCCACTTCCTGTTCGCGGTTCAGCAGGGGGACCTGCCCCATCTGCCTCAGATACATCCGGACCGGGTCATCGAGAATGTCGAGGCGGCCCTCGCGTCCAGAGGAACGCTTTTCCCCGGTTTCCTCACCCTCTTCATCGCCGCCCTCTTCGGCATCCTCGACCGCGCCCGCCTTTTGGTTGTCGACTTCGGCCGAATCGATGATGCGGAACTTCATCAGGCGGAGTCGCTCGATGAGATCCTCGAACAGCTCGATATCCGTCTCGGTGTCGGGAATGGCCTCGTTGATGTCGTCGTAAGTGAGGTAATCCTGCTCCTTGGCGAGGCGGATGAGATCACGGATGACGGGGCGGAATTCCGGCGCATCGAGGGGAGAGGTGCTCTCGACCGGAGCGGTGGATCCCATGATCGCAGGGCCCTGAATATCCCCCGCTTTTTTCACTGATCGTTTCCCGGCTGCTTTGCTAAGCTCGGGGCCGCTGCCGTTGCCTTGATGGTTGGCCATGTTCCAGACAAAAGGGGGGGAAAGAAAAACGCCTCCGGGCTGGCGGAAGCCTCTAAGTTTCGTTTAGCTGCAACCGGAGGTCAAGGAGGACTTTGGCGAGACGTGTCACCTCGTATTCCGGAAGGCCGGGTGCCCCCATCTGGGCTTTCGTCACGGAGATCTGGCGCTGGATGCTCTGCCGCTTCAGGGCGATCAGGCACTCGCGGGCAAGCTCGGGCGTGACCGACGCCGATTCCTCGGAAAGGAGCCGCAACACCGCTTGCCGCTCGCCCTCGGGGAGCCTCCCGATGTAAGCGTTCACGCTGGAGGCATTTCCGGGGTCGAAATCGCCCGTCCAGAGCCGGGTCAGTACCTCCGTCTCAGTCAAGTTTCGGAAGAAGTCCGGAGCGGGACCTGTCGCGATCGAAGCCTTTACCCCTGGTTCCGTGAGCAGTCCACGGCAGAGGAGTCGGATCGAACGGTTCGAGATTTCGATCATCGGAGTGAATGCCGAGACATCCTCCGACTCGCGCCCCTCTTCACGACTCGTGGCAGCAGATCCACTCTCGGTCCGCCGTTGCTGCACCATCTCGCGTTTGTGGACCACCTTCTCCGCCCGCGCCTTCGCGGCGATGGCGTCGCGGACGAGCTTGCGGATGTCGTCCTCGCCGACTCCGAGACGGATCGTGACCCGGCTGATGAGCGAGTCCTGCATCATCTTGTCCTCGATCAGTGCGATGTCCGCCGAAAGTTCGCGGGCGAAGGCGAGGCGATCGCGCAGGCTGCCTTGGTTCAATTTGCCGCCGCGGCGGTCGATCTGAAAATCGAAAAATTCAGGCGCGGCTTCGAGGATTTCGCGCAAGGCGTCGCCCCCCTGCTTGCGCAGAAAGGAATCCGGATCCTCGCCTTCCGGCAGCAGCGCGAGGCGCACGAGCATCCCGGTCGGCGCAAGGATGCGGAACGCCTTCGAGGCCGCGTTCAACCCCGCATTGTCGGAATCGTAGCAAAGCACGACCTCCTCCGTGTGGCGTCTCAGGATCTTTGCGTGGTCCGCCGTCAACGCCGTGCCGAGGCCCGCGACGACGTTTTCGATCCCCGATTCGTGGATCGAGATCAGATCAATCTGTCCCTCGCAGATGATCGCCCGCTTTTCCTTCAGGATCGCCCGTTTGCTTTTGTCGAGGCCGAAAAAGGTGCGGCTCTTGTTGAAGAGGATCGTCTCGGGCGAGTTCACATATTTCCCGCCGCCCTGATCCGCCGAGAGGACCCGCCCGCTGAAGGCGATCGGATCGCCAAGGTCATTGTTCACCGGGAACATGAGCCGGTGGCGGAAGAAGCTGTAGGCCCCGCCGGAAGGTCGCCCCTCGTCCCGCCATTTCGCGAGACCACCTTCGACGAGCTGCGGCACCGCGAAGCCCTCTGCCTTGGCCCAATCCATGAACGGACGCTGATCGGTCGGCGCGTAGCCGAACTTCCATTTCCGCGAGGTCTCCATCGAGAGCCCGCGCGATTTCAGGTAATCGCGGGCCGGTTGCGCGTCCGGACTCTTGAAGAGGAGCCGGTGAAACCACTCCGCCGCCGCCTTCTGCATCCGCATCAGGTCACTCTTGCCGCGCTGTTTTGCGAGCGCCTTCGGATCGAGGGTTTCCTCAATCACCGTCACCCCGGCTCGGTCGGCAAGCTTCTTGGCCGCCTCGGGAAAGGAGAGGTTCTCATAGAGCATCACGAACTTGATCGCATCCCCGCCGGCCTGGCAGCCGAAGCAGTGGAAGATCTGGCGATGCGGATTGACGTTGAAGCTCGGCGTCTTCTCGTTGTGGAAGGGGCAGACTGCCTGGAAGTTCGACCCGGATCGTTTCAGCGGAAAATAGCCTTGGATCATCTCGACGAGATCGGTCGCGTCGAGGATCTGCTGGACTGTTTCCGGAGGAATGATGGCCATCGAGGACGGAAAAGCGGACCCAAGAGGGTCGGGCCTCTTACTTAACCCGGTTCGATGGCGGTGGCAAACGGGGGAGGAGATTCGGAGCGTGGGTGTTTCCTGCGATTCAGGCTGTCGTGTAGACCTCCGCCCCGGTCTCGACGAATTCTTTGCTCTTCTCCTCCATCCCTGCAGAGAGCGCTTCCTCCTCGCTCAAGCCCTGCTCGGCCGCATACTTCCGCACATCTTCGGTGATCTTCATCGAGCAGAAATGCGGGCCGCACATCGAGCAGAAGTGGGCGCTCTTGGCTCCGTCCTGAGGGAGGGTTTCGTCGTGGAAGGCGCGCGCGGTTTCAGGATCGAGTCCGAGGTTGAACTGATCTTCCCAACGGAATTCGAAGCGGGCCTTGCTCAGGGCGTTGTCGCGGTATTGGGCGCCGGGGTGACCCTTGGCGAGGTCGGCGGCATGGGCAGCGAGTTTGTAGGTGATGACGCCGGCTTTGACGTCGTCCTTGTTCGGAAGACCGAGGTGCTCTTTCGGCGTCACGTAGCAGAGCATGGCGCAGCCATACCAGCCGATCATGGCGGCACCGATCCCGCTGGTGATGTGATCGTAGCCGGGGGCGATGTCGGTGGTCAAGGGGCCGAGGGTGTAGAAGGGAGCCTCGTGGCACCACTCGAGCTGTTTGGCCATGTTCTCCTCGATCAGGTGCATGGGGACGTGGCCGGGGCCCTCGTTCATCACCTGGACTCCCTTGGCCCAGGCGCGCTTGGTGAGCTCTCCCTGCACTTCGAGTTCGCCGAACTGGGCCTTGTCATTCGCGTCGGCGATGGAGCCGGGACGGAGACCGTCGCCGATGGAGAAGGAGACGTCATAGGCGGCCATGATGTCGCAGAT
>DGXY01000138.1:0-6298 GCA_002396885.1 Akkermansiaceae bacterium UBA5020 | reverse complement strand
TAATCGACGCCCTGCTCGGCCTGTTCGATGAGGGTGTCCCGGAAGAGTTCCCAGGTCAGGTCTTCGGC
Source organism: Akkermansiaceae bacterium UBA5020 (assembly GCA_002396885.1). Taxonomy (GTDB): domain Bacteria; phylum Verrucomicrobiota; class Verrucomicrobiia; order Verrucomicrobiales; family DEV007; genus Arctic95D-9. The sequence continues at coordinate 6,230 of DGXY01000138.1, read as the reverse complement.
TTTGCCGTTCACCTTTTCGAGGGCCTGGTAGATCGGCACGGTGCCAATGGGCACGGGCGAATTCCGGAGGATCCACTCACGGGTGGCGTGGATGTTTTTCCCGGTGGAGAGATCCATGACGGTGTCGGCTCCCCACTTGGTGGCCCAACGCATTTTCTCGACTTCTTCCTCGATCGAGGAAGCGACGGCGCTGTTGCCGATGTTGGCGTTGATCTTCACGAGGAAGTTCCGACCGATGATCATCGGCTCGAGCTCGGAGTGATTGATGTTCGCGGGGATGATGGCTCGCCCGGCGGCAATTTCCGAGCGGACGAACTCAGCGGTGATTTCGGCGGGGATGCGCTGGGGGAAACGGCGGAAGACCGAAGGGGTGTATTCGGACGGGACCTGGGAGGAGCCGGCGTGTTGTTTGTCGAGGTGATTGCGGACGATGTCCTCGCCGAGTTCGGCGATTTGGGCGCGGCGCATGTTTTCCCGGATGGCGATGAACTCCATCTCCGGGGTGATGATGCCCTGGCGGGCATACCAGAGCTGCGTCACAGGGTGTCCCGCGCTGGCGCGAAAGGGCTTCCGCTGGGCGTTGATGGGCGCCTTGAGAGGGCTCAGGAGGCCTTCGCGTTTGGCGGCGGCGTATTCGGCGTGCTGCTCGGTGAGGTAACCGTTGTCGCGGGCTTCAATGGCCCGACCCTCGTATTCCTCGACGTCGCCTCGACCGAGGATCCAAGCTTTGCGCAGCGCTGGCAGACCGGTCTCGACGGTGCCGGTGTAGCTGGTGTCGCCCCAGGGACCGGAGGTGTCGTAAACGCGGACAGGTTCATTCACCTCGATCCGTCCGTTGAAGTCCTTGGTAGGGCTGAGGGCGATTTCCCGCATCGGAACGCGGACATCGGGGTGGATCTGTCCTTCGACGTAAACTCGGGTGGATGCGGGCAGCGGGGAAGTGGAGGTCATGGGTCAGGAGTCAAAGGTGAAAGGACTGAACGGTATACGGTGATCGGTGGGACGGGTGCCGGAAAATCGACGCATTCCACGGTTCGCAGCAGGAAGCTCCGTGAATTGTAGCAACTCCGAGGGAACTCCGGACTCGCGAGCGGCGGTTGGTGGCGGGCAATTCATGGGTGACTCCCTGCGGCAGCATGACCTGCATCAGGTTCGAAGGGTCTCGCCGGATGGCGATCTCAGCGGCGAACCGCGCCCCCGTCAGAACACGGGCACGATGAACCGTGCGGGGCGGGGAGTCAAGAGCGACCACAGGGGAACAGTTCAGGCTTGCCGATCATCAGCGAAGAGCGAAGTTTCCCGCCCGGCGTGCCCAAGAAATCCCGGTGCGGGACGTTCTAGATCAAAGGATGAAGTTGCTCGATCGCTACATCGCCCGACAGGTGCTGGTCTCCGCTCTCTACGCGGTGGCGGTGATCATCATCATCCTGGTGCTGGGCAATGTCTTCAAGGAGATCCTGCGCGAGCTAGCCAAACGTCCCGACATCAGCCTGGGCTTTGTCCTGAAATTCATCGCGCTCGTCATCCCGATCTCCCTGAGCCTCGCGATTCCGTTCTCTTTCCTCACCGCGATCCTCCTCACCTTCGGCCGTCTCTCTGCGGACAGTGAATTTGTCTCGATGCGGATGGCGGGCCTCAGCATGTGGCGGATCTGCGCCCCGGTCGGGCTCGTCGCGATTTTCTTCACGGCCATCTGTGCCTGGGTGAATTTATCGATCACCCCTTGGGCGAAGACGGAGATGGAGGGGATGAAAGCCTCGCTCTTCAACCTGATGAAGCGCGAACCGATGTTGCTCTTCCCCGACCAGCAGGTCATGGATGAATTGCCCGATCATCTCGTCTTCGCGAACAAGGAAGACGGCGTCCTGAAAAGCCTGCAGCTCATCAAGATGGAAGCCTTCGAGCCACAGGCGGTCGTCTTTGCGAGGGAGGCAAGGGTGACGGTGGATTTCGACAGCCCGAATCCGGAAATGCTCCTCGACATGAAGGATGTCAATATTCTCACGAAAGGGGAGGATGGCGACTTTCATGCGACCGCCCAGCCGATCTACATGAAGGAGGCTCCGGTAGGGGTCTCGGTGGAGGAGTTCAAGCAACGGGGTGCCACAGCGATCAACAAACCCGACAACCTGCCGCTCGGCCGTCTCTTCGAGCGATCGAACGACCCTGAGCTCGAACCGGCGGTGCGTGCCGAATGCCGTATCGAGCTGAGCACCCGCTTCGCCTTCTCCGTTTCGTGCCTGACCTTCGCCCTCATCGGCGTGCCCCTCGGGATCACGGCCCAGCGCCGGGAGAGCACTGCGGGGTTCATCGTCGCGATGGGGATCGCGGTGAGCTACTACGCGCTCTTGAGCGTCGCCGACATGATGAAGGAGCGCGAATACCTTTATCCCCACCTCCTCGTCTGGCTGCCCAATTTGCTTTTCCTCGGGCTTGGGCTGCGCCTCTTCTGGAAGTTGAGCAAACGCTGACCCACCTCAGCGGACCGCCCCGATCAAGTTCGACCAGAGGTGGAGCAAAAGCGTCCCCATGAGGATCCACGCGAGGATATTCAGGGCGAAGACAGTCCCGATCACGCCGAGGATGAGAATCGCCGGCCACCAGCCACCGGGTTCCTCTTCGCCGTGGGGACTTTCGAGATAGGTGTTAAGGAGGCGGTAGTTCCGGGTGTTCGACTTGAACCAAAAGGAAAAGACATCACCGAGGACGGGGATGGTTCCGACCGCGGCATTGAGGATCATGTTGCCCCCCATGCGGGTGAGGGTGCCGACGGGCAGCCCCTTGCGGGCGGCCTCACCGAGAATCATCGTGCCGAAAAGGGTCGCCACCGTCTCGCCGCCATAGGGAATCAAACCGAGAAGCGGATCGAGACCGAAGCGGACTTGGGTCCAAGGAATGCGGATGCATTCGTCGAGCAGCCACGACATCTTCCGCGAGACCTTGGCCTTTTCGTAGAGGAGTTTTCTCAGGTCATCGACATTGCCGAGCGTCTGCACCGGGGAGGTCTTCCCGGCTGGATCGTCGGCGTCCGCAGGTGAAAACGGGGCCATGACAGGACTCAGGCAATCAGGCAAGCGGAGGTGGGCTCGTCTGCAGCGGCGGCGGGCTGGCGGGACGGCGGAGCCGCTTCACGACGAGGATGAGGAGGAAAACCGCCCCCGCGAGGAGGATGATTCCGAGGACGGGACGATAGAAGATCCACGCAAAAGACACCGTGAGTCCCCAGATGATTCCGGCGAGGAGGAAGGCGACGATCGTCGTGCCGGTGCCGACAAGGCGGCCGAGGAAAGGGAGGATGCTCGCGAGCACGGCAATGGGCCGGAGGATCATCGAAAAGGCCATAGCGAGGAGGAAGAATCCTCCGATACGGATCGCCCAAGTGAGCAACTTGTTGCGGTCCTGCGCCATCTGGAACATGTCGGCGGCGCTGACGTGACCGGACTCGAGGAGATCGACACTGCCGCCTGTTTTGGTGCGATACGAGACAAAGGTCGAGCCGCTCTGCTGGGCGATGACGCTGACGGGTCCGTTGGGCACGCTAAGGAAGCTGACGCGCAGGTCGCCGACCACGGGGGAATTCGGATCGATGCCAAAATAGACGAACCCACGGTCGAGTTTGGCGGCCGTGCGCACCCCCTCCGAGGCGGTTTCGAGCGATTCGACCGGAAGAGCTTGCGCGCCTCCAATTTGGGCGACCAGGAAATCCGGAAGGGTGAAGGCGCCGAAGGCCACCGGACTGGCCGCGGTGGACGCGTCGCGGAAGGGCATTTCGGTAGGATTCTGATGCTCAGAGGCGACTTTGAATCGGCTTGAATCGACCGGGCTGTTGCGCCATTCCTTTTCGTAGGAATAGGTCTTCACCTCTTCGGTGCCGCCGCCGATCTTGTTTTTGGTTTCGGTCCGCACGACCTCGACCCACTGATACATCTCCGCTTTACGGATCAATTTCACCGCTTGGGCAGTCACCCCAAAAGCCTCGTCCTTGAGAGGCGCCCCGGTCTCGGTTTCACCGTTGAGATGGACGAGCTTTCCCTCCATCGCGGGATCCACCTGGTCAGAGGGGATGGAAACGACCGCTGCGGCACCCTCCTTGAGATCCTTGTAGCGTTTCACGGCCCGCCCTTCATTCCAAAAGAGGAGGACGGTCCCGATCAAGACGAGGACGACGCCGAACAAGGCGCCTCCGATGGAATCCTTGCCCCGGCTGCCAAAGCCTCGTCTGGTCACTTCGACGTAATCGCTCATGGCCGAGTTCCTAGCAGAATCGGTGCCGGATCGCAACCGCAATCCCTGTGAAACAAACGATGGGGGGACGTTGCCCGATCAGGTCAGCGCGGTGAGTTTGATGTCCATCAACATCTGCGCGTTGCTCGGATAACGCTGCATGCAGCGGATGAGCCACTCCATCGCATCGGCGGGACGATAACCGCCTAGTCCACGCCGGATCACGTAGATCTTTTCGAGCATGTGCGGCGGGAGGAGGAGTTCCTCGCGACGAGTGCCGGACTTGTTGATGTCGACAGCCGGGTAGATGTAATTCTGGGCGAGCTGGCGGTCGAGGACGAGTTCCATGTTGCCCGTGCCTTTGAATTCCTGGAAAATCGCCTCGTCTGCCTTGCTGTTGGTCTGCACCAGTGCGGTCGCGATGATCGTGAGAGAGCCGGCCTCGCGCGTGTTCCGCGCTGCCGCGAAGATTCGCCGCGGCACCTCGAGAGCGCCGACAATGAGACCGCCACTGGCAGTGCCGCGCTTGCCGCCACCGCGCATCTGGCTGTTGAAGGCGCGGGCGAGGCGGGTGATCGAGTCCATCAGCATCACGACATGGCGCCCCCCCTCAACGAGGCGCTTGGCGCGCTCGGTCGCGAGCAGGGCGATCCGGGTGTGATCCTTGCCCTCAGCGTCATTGGAGCTCGAGAACACCTCGACGTCGGGAAAGGAACGTTCAAAATCGGTCACTTCCTCAGGACGCTCATCGACGAGGAGCACCATCAGGTGGATCTCGTCGTCGTAATTCTTGATCAATCCTTCGGCGATGTGGTGGAGAAAAGTCGTCTTGCCCGTGCGGGGAGGAGCGACGATGAGACCGCGCTGGCCGCGGCCAATCGGGGCGACGAGATCGATGACCCGGGTTGTGAGGCGTCCTTGCTCCGTTTCCAGCGTGAGCTTCTTGTTCGGATTGATCGCCGTTAGTTCTTCGAAATAGGGGAGTCTCGCGCAATCTGCGGGCGGATTGCCGTTGATCGCGAGAAGTTCGATGAGTTGGGGACCGCGAACCCCCATCTTCGAGACACAGCGGACCATGTGTCCGTCACGCAGCCCATAGATGCGCACGACTTCCGGGGTGATGAAGACATCCTTCGGCGATTGTTGGAACCCACGGATGCGTTCACGGAGGAAGCCGAAGCCTTTCGAGGAAATCTCGACGATGCCCTCGGATTCGATCGCGGGGGAGGATTCCAAGGCAGCGAGCTCACGGGCACGTTCTTTCTCCTTCCGTTCGAGGAAGCGCTGCTTGCGGGTCTTGAAGGGGCGCGGTCCGCCGCCTTCTCCGCTGCTTTCAGCGCCTTCGCCATTTCCGTCCTCATCGGAAAGGTCGTTTTCGTCGAAATCCTCTTCCTCATCGCCGTGGCGAGGAGACTCTTGGGCGGAGCGTTCGCCGCCTTCATTTTGAAATTCGCGATTGCCTTTGTTGCGGCGGCGCTTGCGATGATTGCGCTTCCGCCCACCTCCTTGCTGGCCTTGTCCTTGGCCGGGCTGGCCGTGCCCTGAGGGGCCTTGATGTCCCTGTCCCGGGTGCGTCCCACCCTCGCGCGGAGCAGACGATTCACTGTGTTCGACCGGGGCGGAGGGCGCCTGAGCGGGGGCGGGTGCCTCGCGAACGACCGGAGCATGCTCAACCGAAGGTCGATTCGATTCGCTGGCCGCCGGAGTCGACGGGTGAGAAGAACTTTCCGCAGAAGCCCCTTCCGATCCCGCCTTGGCTGCCTTGGTGGAGCGTGGCCGAGAGGTCGTCTTTTTTGCCGCCGCCGTCTTGCGCGGGGCGCGCTTGCGAGCCGGAGTCGTCGCTTTTCCCTCGGCGCTTTCAGGGCGGAGGTTCCCGGCGTCAGGACGACTGGTTTCTGCGAAAGACTCGGATTCGCTCATTGGAAAGGGGGACAATCTCGATCCGTCAGGATGCGGAGGGAAGAAATACGGAAAAAGAAATGGAAAAGGTTCGAGAGGCTCTGAAA
>DGXY01000081.1:9904-10786 GCA_002396885.1 Akkermansiaceae bacterium UBA5020 | reverse complement strand
TGGCGGTCGTTTTCATCCTCGTTTCATCAAAGGGGGCTTTTGACGAGCATAAGATCGTATGGATGGTCGTTTTTATTTTTGGGCTAAGAATGGTTGTTTCTCACGGAAAATCAGCCATCGTCAATTGGGGTGCCATACTAAGTGAAAAGAAGACCCTGATGGCTATCGCCCAGGCATCATTGGATGAATCAGCTTTGGACGAGGAGGTTGCTGTCAACGGAGATGAAGCGGCTGTTGAGACCGCTCATTTGAATGGTAGCGAAGCGGGGGCCCGGATTGTTGAGTTCCATTTCAGCGGCCCGAACGGTTCCGGAGTTGTGTCTAGAGAGCTGATCAATTTAGAAATATTGGTCGAATCAGCAGGAGTCATTGATGAATTCAATTGGTCCTTTGCAATTTCACGGTTGGATGGAGTTACCTTTCTGATAACAAAGTCATCCGACGATTACGGGATTTCCTGGACGTTGCCGACCGGGAGAAGCCTCTTCCAAATGACTGCGGGACCTCTTTGGCTTGCGCCCGGAACCTATTCAATGTGGATGGGGATATCGCAGCAAAGTCGTGCGCTTGATTTAGTCGGTTCAAAGGAATCGCCTGTCGTATTTGAAGTGCTTCCGAATGAAATTGATAAGAAGCTTTCCCAGATTCGATTTCCCTTTAATTCCGTGCTAATGGACGTGAATTGGGCGACTGAGTTCAAGGTTGAGCAGTAAAATTCCATCAATAGGGTCGTTGAGGAGCCTGTAATAACTAAAGTTCGATTTGATGAAAGCGGTAATTCTTGCCGGGGGACTCGGCACGCGGCTGGCCGAGGAAACGCATCTCAAGCCCAAGCCGATGATCGAAATCGGAGGGAAGCCGATCCTGTGGCATATCATGAAG
>DGXY01000081.1:0-9637 GCA_002396885.1 Akkermansiaceae bacterium UBA5020 | reverse complement strand
AGTATTTCGCGAACTACTTTTTGCATACCTCAGACGTCACCTTCGACATGACCGACAACTCAATGGTGGTTCATGAGCGCCGGAGCGAGCCATGGAAGGTGACGATTGTCGATACCGGAGAGAGCACCCTGACCGGAGGACGCCTCGGCCGGGTGCGCGATTATGTGGGGGACGGATCATTCTGTTTCACCTATGGCGACGGTGTCGCCGATATTGACATCTCGGCGGTGGTCGAGTTCCACCGCTCGCGGGGAAAGCTGGCAACCCTTACCGCCGTCCAACCTCCCGGACGCTATGGAACCGTGAGTTTCCTCCAGGACGAACCGGGGTCGGTGCAAGACTTCCTTGAAAAGCCCGACGGAGACGGAGGTTGGATCAACGGCGGTTTCTTCGTCCTCGAACCCGGTGTGTTCGATTTGATCGAGGGAGATCAAAGTTCTTGGGAGGGTGCTCCGATGATCCAGCTTGCGCAGGATCGTCAACTCTCCGCCTACAAGCATCACGGGTTCTGGCGCGCCATGGATACCTTGCGCGACAAGCAGCATCTCGATGGGTTGTGGGAATCGTCCCAAGCGCCATGGAAGATCTGGGCATGAGTTTTTCAATCTACAAAGGCAAGAAGGTGCTGGTCACCGGTCATACCGGCTTCAAGGGGAGTTGGCTTGTCACCTGGCTCGAACTCCTCTCGGCCGAAGTGTCCGGATACGGATTGGATCCCGACGGGATCTCACTCTACGGAATTCTCCAGCCATCCCTGACACGCGACGAACGCGGCGACGTGCGGGATCTCGACCGTCTTCGGAAGGTCTTGGAGGAGGTGCAACCCGACATCGTCTTCCATCTCGCGGCGCAGGCCCTTGTTGGAACCTCCTACGAGAATCCCCTTGATACGGTCACTTCCAACGTGGTCGGTACGGCAAATCTGCTCGAGTGTGTCCGTGCCCTTCCCTACGACTGTCATTGCGTCGTCGTCACCAGCGACAAGTGCTATCTGAACCGGGAATGGGAATATGCCTATCGCGAGAATGATCATCTCGGCGGGCGTGACGTCTACTCCGCGAGCAAGGCGGCGGCCGAGATCATCACTGCGGCGTGGACCGCGTCTTTCTTCCAAAGCAGGTGCGGCGTGGCGACGGCGCGTGGAGGAAATGTGATCGGCGGAGGCGACTTCACCAAGGGGCGTTTGTTCCCCGACTGCGTCGCGTCCCTCGCCGAAGACAAATCCATCGAGGTCCGCAATCCCGCGTCGATCCGCCCCTGGCAGCATGTCTTGGATTGCCTCGGAGGCTACCTCAGGCTGGGGGAATGGCTTCTCGATGGTTCCTTCCGCGGGGCCTCGGAAAGGTCGTTCAATTTCGGGCCCGTCGCCGAATCCCGGCGTTCGGTGGCCGAGCTTGTGGAGCAGATCCTCGGGCTTTGGCCGGGGCAATGGATCGACCGTTCGGATCCTCTGGCACCCCACGAGGCCGGGCGCTTGGCGGTCTCCATCGACCGAGCCGGGGCCGTGCTCGGATGGACGCCGACCTGGGAGTTTCTTGACTCGGTCCGCGAGACGGTCGGATGGTATCGCTTGTTTTATAGTGGCGGATCCAACGAGGAGCTTCGCGAGGAAACGATCGCCCAGATCCGACGATACGTGTCCGCCTGCGGGGACGCCCGTCCGTGACCTTTCCCCATGAGTCGGTTTTCCATCGAAGAGACGCCGCTGGCCGGCCTGCGGTGCGTGGTGCGCCAGTTTCGTGGCGACGGGAGGGGATTTCTTTCCCGCCTCTTTTGCGCCGAGGAGTTTGCCCCTTTCTTCGGAGATCGCCGGATCGAGCAGATCAACGTCACGTTCACCGGCGAAGTCGGAGTGGTGCGTGGCCTTCACTTTCAGTATCCGCCCCATTCGGAGATGAAGCTGGTTTGCTGTCTGCGCGGCGAAGTCTGGGACGTTGCCGTTGATCTGCGGGCCGGTTCCCCGACGTTCCTCAGATGGCATGCCGAACGTCTCTCCGGGGAGAACGGTCGGTGTTTGCTGATTCCGGAGGGTTTTGCCCATGGCTTCCAGACGCTGAGCGCCGACGTGGAGCTGCTCTACCTTCACACCGCCGCCTATGCACCTGACGCAGAGGGCGGTCTCAATCCCCTGGATGCGCTGCTCGGGATTTCTTGGCCACTTGCCATCAGCAACCTGTCGGACCGCGACAGGTCGCACGCTCTCCTCGATGAAACTTTCACCGGCATCGAATTTTGAATTGTAGACATTGCAAGGCTCCGGTGGAGCATCTTTTTCTGGATCTCGGTTTTGCGCCGCCATCCAATGCCTATCTCCTGCCGGGCGATTTGCGGCGCCCGGAGAAATACTTCCCCTTGAAAGTGGGAGTTTGCCATCGGTGCTGGCTCGTCCAGACCGAAGATTATGCCGGGGCGGAGGAACTCTTCGACGATCAGTATGCCTACTTTTCCAGCACTTCGGTGGGCTGGTTGGAGCATGCCAGGAAATTCTCCGAGTCCAGCATCGGGCGATTCCGTTTGGACGGTGACAGCCGCGTCGTGGAAGTGGCCAGCAACGACGGATATCTACTGAAGAACTATCTCGCCGCCGGTGTTCCCTGTCTGGGGATCGAGCCCACCGCCAGCACCGCCGCTTTCGCCGAGCAACTCGGGATCCCGGTCATCCGCGAGTTCTTCGGGGAAACTCTCGGGGCAAGGCTCGCGGCCGAAGGGTATGCGGCCGATCTGATTGTGGGAAACAATGTCCTTGCCCACGTGCCGGAGATCAATGATTTCGTCCGTGGGTTTCGTCGACTCCTGAAGCCCGGAGGCACCGTCTCGGTCGAGTTTCCGCACCTCATGCGATTGATCGAAGAGAATCAGTTCGACACGGTTTATCACGAACACTTTTCCTACCTGTCTCTTCACGCCGTCTCGAGCGTCTTCGCGGCCGCCGGACTTCGCGTCTACGACGTGGAGGAACTGCCCACCCATGGTGGCAGCCTCCGGGTCTTCGCGTGCCATCAGGAAAGCCATCTCGTCGAGCAACCCTCCGTTGCCGGCATTCTCTCTCGGGAAGTATCGGCGGGTTTGCTCACCATCGAGACCTACCATCAGTTCCAAGAGCGGGCGGATTCGGTCAAAAACGGTTTCCTTTCCTTCCTCCTCGAGCAAAAGCAGGCGGGCCTCAGCGTGGCGGCCTATGGGGGCGCAGCGAAGGGAAACACCTTGTTGAATTATGCGGGAGTGAAACCGGATCTGCTTCCTTTTGTCTGCGACCGAGCCGTCGCCAAGCAGGGCAAATTCCTCCCGGGCAGCCACATTCCAATTCTCTCGCCGGAGGTGCTTGCGGCCTACTCCCCCGACTTCCTCATCATCCTGCCCTGGAACATCGCCCGAGAAGTCGAGGAGCAAATGTCCTTCCTGCGTGAAGCGGGTACGAAATTCGTCACCGCCATCCCCCAACTTCGCATCTGGTGAGCACCCGAATCCATTACACGAAGCCGTCGATCACCGAACGCGAGGTCGAACTCGCGACGGATGCGGCTCGAAACGGTTGGGGTGAGCGATGCTACGATTACATTGTCCGCTTCGAGCAAGCCTTCGCCGATCACCTCGGGGTGAAACACGCCATCGCCACGTCGAGTTGCACCGGTGCCCTGCACATGGGCATGGCGGCACTTGGCATCGGCCCTGGGGACGAGGTGATCATGGGCGACATCAACTGGATTGCCAGTGCCGCACCCGTCACCTATCTCGGGGCCAAACCCATCCTCGTGGACGTGTTGCGCGATACCTGGTGCCTCGACCCCGAGCAGGTCGAGGCCTCGATCACCCCGCGGACCAAGGCGATCCTGGCCGTCCACCTCTATGGAAACCTCTGCGAACTCGGGCAACTCCTCGAGATCGGAAAGCGCCACGGCATCCCCGTGATCGAGGACAGTGCCGAGGCGATCGGATCGGTCTTCGAGGGGGCTCGCGCGGGTTCGATCGGCGCCTTCGGCACCTTTTCCTTTCATGGGACGAAGACCCTGACGACAGGAGAAGGTGGAATGTGGGTGACGAACGATTCCGAGCTGTTTGAGAGAGTCCGCACCCTCTCCAATCACGGTCGGCGTGCCGGGGAGGATCGTCAGTTCTGGCCCAACGAAGTCGGCTTCAAATACAAGATGTCCAATGTCTCCGCCGCGATCGGTTGCGGGCAGATGGAAAGGATCGAGGAGTTGATCGCGAGAAAACGGGCCATTTTCGCGTATTACCGCTCGGGCTTGGCTGGCCTTCCCCTGCGGATCAATCCGCCGGACGCTCCCGGGCGGGTTCATGGCTATTGGATGCCGACTTTCGTGGTCGATGAAGGCGTTCCCTTCGACCGCAGTCTGCTTCTCGCCCGATTCAAGGAGTGCAACATCGATGGGCGGGTCTTCTTCTGGCCGCTCAGTGAAACGGGCCACTTCGAGTCCCGGCACGTCACACCCGTCAGCAAGTCGCTCTCGATCCGCGGGGTCAATCTTCCCAGCTACCACGATCTGACCGAGGAGGAGATGGACCGGGTGGTTTCCATTGTCCGGGATGATCTTCAAAAACCTGGCTGAAACTTTTGTCCGGCTTGTGACCCGGAACTCTCAGGCAAACCTCACGTCCGGGATTTCCCGGCCACCAAAATTCGGAGCGAAAGAAATGAAACCGAGCAATCAGAATTCTTACGAGCGGCTTTTGACGGACGCGCAAGTCAGCGCATTCCGGAGAGATGGCTTCATCAAGCTCGACAAATTCTACGACCTTGAGTCGGAGGTCTTCCCGGTTCAAGAAGGGATCCGTCAGATCATCGGAATGATGGTCGAAAAGTATCTTCCCGGGAAACGGATGGAAGAAGGAGGAGATCGTCAATTTGATGACGGCTTTCTGGACCTCGTAAGCCATGATCGTGCTCTCGGGGGGCGCGTCTACGATGCGGTGAAGCATCTCCCTGCATTTGTGCGCTTGTGCGCCTCGAAGAAGCACGACTCCCTGATGATGCAGTTGCGTGAGACCGATCTTCCGGGCCTGCCGTCAGGTGGATCTGGGATACGCATTGACATTCCCTTTGAAGATCTGTTCCGGGCCAACTGGCATCAGGATTACCCGAGCCAGTTCAGGAGCATGGACGGACTTGTCTTCTGGTCGCCGCTCGTCCCGATCACCAAGGAAATCGGCCCCCTGCAGATCGCGGTCGGGTCCCACCGGGAGGGCATTGCTCCGCTCCTGAGAAATGATCCGGAGAATGCGGAGAAGTCCGGCGCTTACGCGCTCAGACTTCGCGACGAGGAGGAACTGCTCGGAAGATATCAAAAAATCGAAGGCTACTCCGAACCTGGCGACCTCCTCTTGATCGACTACCTCAATCTCCACGCCTCCGGTCACAATCGTAGCGACAGGGCCCGGTGGTCGATGCAGATGCGCTATTTCAACTACAGGGAACCGATCGGTCGGGGCTATGACTGGGTTGGATCATTCGCAGCCGGGGTGGATATTGGAAAAGTTCACCCCGAATTGATTTCCTCGGAGCCATGAATTCCTGCCTTGTATGCGGATCATCGGGTCTGGTCCCTCTCTTGCGCCTCTCGCAAGGGCTGACGATCACGTCGCTCTGCAAGACGATCGAGGGTCGGGTGTCCTCGTTCTTCTGCCGCGCTTGCGGGCACGTCCAAACAACCCCGCTTCCGAACTTGGCCGAGTATTATGCGGAGAATTACCAGATCCTCGCCCAGTCGGCGGAGGAGGATCAATTGTTGACGCTAGCAAACGGCAAGTTGGCCTATCGGCTCCAGCACCAGGCGGAAACCCTTCTGGAGTCCCTCGAAATTCCCCCCGGGGCGAAGATCCTCGACTACGGTTGCGCCAAGGCCGAGACCCTGCGGCGCATCTGTCAAGCCAGGCAGGATCTCGTTCCCTTCTGCTTCGATGTAAGCGACGACTACGCCGGTTTCTGGAAGACCTTTGTCCCCGAGGGAAACTGGTCGACGCACCGGGCCAGGGAAGAATGGGACTCCTTCTTTGATTTCGTCACCACGTTTTTCGCGCTCGAACACGTCGAGCGTCCGAAGGAGTTCCTCGGCGAGATACGCCGCCTTCTCAGGCCCGGAGGTAAAGTCTATGGAATCGTCCCCAACTTGCTCACCAATACTGCTGATCTCGTGGTGGCGGATCATGTGAACCATTTCACGGTCCCTTCCCTGGAAAGGCTCCTTTGCGACTGCGGTTTTTCCGGAATCGAGATCTCCGACGAAAAACACCCGGGAGCCCTGCTCTTTATCGCAGAGAATTCGGAAGGTCGAGGAAACACCCTGCCCGGGGATACCCGTCTCGAAGAACAAGTCATGGAGATCGCAAGATATTGGGAGGGATATGTCGGAAACGTCCGCGAATTCGAGGATGGACACCCCAACGAAGGTGGCGTGGCCATCTATGGATCCGGGTTCTATGGCAGCTTCATTTATGCCTCGCTCCGGGAACCCTCGAAGGTCCGCTACTTTGTCGACCAGAACCCGTATCGCCGGAAAACTCTCCATCTGGGCATCCCGGTGATTTCAGCCGAGGAAATCACATCGGACCTGGAGGTGCTTTACGTCGGATTGAATCCGAGAATTGCGAGAGAGGCGATCGAGGCCGTTGAGGCTCTCCAAAGTCGTGAACTCGCGATCTTTGTCCCCTGAGCCGAGAAATTCCATTTCCGTATGATCAAGTCCTCTGATGGTAGAACCCTTCTACGCGAGCCTCGCGCCGAAGACGCTTACGCTCTTCAGGAACTGCGCAACGACCTGGAACTGCAGACCTCTCTACTCAGCCTCGGTCGCCCGAACCCGGCGGAAAAGGTCCGAGGATGGGTCGAGGCAATCCACAATGATCCGGCCTCCGTGTTCTTTGTGATCGCCTGCGCGGGCGATGGCCGGTTCGTCGGGTTTATCCAGGTGCGAGCGATGGACTTTGTCCATGGACACGGAACCGTTGGACTTGCCATCGGGCAGGCCAGCCGGGGAAGCGGTCACGGGGGCAATGCGTTGCGAATGGTTGAGGAATATCTGATCTCCACGTTCGGATTACGGAAACTTCTCCTGAACGTCGCTTCGGCGAATGAGAACGCGGTCCGTCTCTATCTGAAGCTTGGCTACCGTGAAGTTGGTATCCTAAAGGAACATTTTTTCAACAAGGGAGCATTCCATGATGTGAAGATCATGGAGAAGATTCTGTAATAGGAAAATGATCTCCGTTGTCATCACACAGCCGATGTATTTCCCCTGGATAGGAATGCTCGAACAGATGAGATTGGCCGACCATTTTGTCAGCTACGCCGGTGCGGCATTTTCAAAGGGTGGCTTCACCAACCGTGTCCAAGTCAAGACGGCGAACGGAGTTCATTGGCTGACGGTGCCACTACGCGACGCTCCCCTCGGATGTCCGATCGAGGAGGTTAGAATCGACGAGAGGAGTTCCTGGCGCCGAAGGCACCGAGCCACCCTCGCCCAAGCCTACGCGAAGGCTCCCTTTGTATCCGAAATGCTCGATCTGGTGGACCAGGTTTTCGAGGGGTTTACGGGTGACCGCATCGGTGACCTCTCCATGCGCTCGATGCGGGCGGTTCACGCCTACTTCAACTTCCCGCTTCCCCGCTTCTTCCACTCGGACGCAGATCTCGAGGTGAGAGGGTCTCCGAGCGAGCGCGTTCTCGGCATGGTCGTCTCGCTCGGGGGATCTCGTTACATCACTGGTCACGGAGCAAAGAATTACCTCGAGCATGATTTGTTCGAGCAGGCCGGCGTCTCAGTCGAATATCTGAACTACGAGAAAACGCCCTACCCGCAGTTACATGGGGACTTCACCCCTTTCGTGTCCTCGCTCGACCTGATCGCAAATGTCGGAAGAGCCGGCGTGGATCGAATCAGATCGGGGACAGTGCCTTGGCGGCAATTTTTACAATGAATCCAATAGAAGAGTTCAAGGAAGAAGTCCTTCGCAATATCGCCGGACTGGCAGGGGACAAGGATGTGCAGGCGCTTTCGCGGATCTGGATCCGTGAGATCGCCCGTCACCGATACGCCTACAATTTCACGTGGCTCGGCCGCCCGGTCATCCAGTTCCCTCAGGATATGATGGCAATTCAAGAGCTGATCTGGAGCATCAAACCGGACGTCGTGATCGAAACGGGTGTCGCACACGGAGGGTCGATCCTGTTCTCTGCTTCGATGCTGGAATTGGTCGGC
The DNA here is from genome assembly GCA_002396885.1 of Akkermansiaceae bacterium UBA5020. Taxonomy (GTDB): domain Bacteria; phylum Verrucomicrobiota; class Verrucomicrobiia; order Verrucomicrobiales; family DEV007; genus Arctic95D-9. The sequence goes on along the minus strand of DGXY01000081.1, from coordinate 1,424 downwards.
GGAGAGGGGTATGTCATCGGAATCGACATCGACATACGGAAGCACAATCGCACCGAGATCGAGGCGCATCCGCTTTCGAGGCGTGTCAGACTTATCGAAGGGTCATCGGTCGATGATGCTGTGGTGAGCCAGGTGCGGGAAATGGTAGGGGAGGGGAAGAAGGTGCTGGTCATCCTTGATTCCAACCATACCCATGAACACGTTCTCCGTGAACTGGAGCTCTTCTCACCGTTCGTTCGGGAAGGTAGCTATCTGGTGGTTTACGATACCTTGATCGAAGACATGCCGGTGGACCTGGTTGGCGACCGCCCCTGGGGGCCTGGCAACAACCCAAAGACCGCGGTGTGGGAGTTCTTGGAGACAAACAAGCGATTCAAAATCGATAAGGATCTAGAAGCAAAACTATCCATCACTGTCGCGCCGGATGGTTACCTCGTCTGCATTGCAGATTGACTTGTAACTTGGGTTATGTCCCAACAAGTTCGCCTTCAAACATTGCCTCACCAGTGGCTGTAACACCTATGTTTCCGCGAATTGTCGTTGTCGTTCCAACGCGAAATCGAGCCGATACGTTGCTGTCTTGCTTGAAGACATTCGGAGCTTGTGATTATCCGAATCTCGGGATGGTTGTCGCAAACAATGCCAGCGACGATGATACGCTTGAGGTAATCGACTCGATCCGTGACTCTAGAATTAAGGTTATTTCTACAGATCGGCGCGTTGGAATGAGCCAGAATTTCGAGTTCGCTCTCCAAGACGTGCTTCAACATGAAGATGATAGCGCCTACGTGACCATAATTGGTGACGACGATGGTGTCTTGAATCTTGGATTTGAAAGAATAGGAGGAGTTCTGGCTGAGTTTTCAGGAATTGAAGCATTTACTTGGAGGTATCCAGGGTATTCTTGGCCTTCAGTTGTTGATAAGGCGATGCCTAATGTCCTGGATGTTCCCTTGGATTTCACAGGGCCGACGGCTCGGGATGCCAGTGAAGTGTTTCAGAGCTTCGTAAGTGGCAAGGTCAGATATACCGATTTGGCCCGGGTTTACCATGGCCTTGTAAGAGTGTCATTGCTGAGAAGGTTGGTGAGGAACGGAAGGTTGATTCATGCAATGGCGCCTGACATTTACTTGGGAGTCGTTAGCACCTTGTCGGTTGAGAAAATTGTCGAAATTCCTTTTCCACTTACGATCAATGGTGCGTCGGGACATAGCACGGGAAGCCTGGCTGTAATTGGTGGAAAGCCTAGAAAAGCAGGCAGTCAAGCTTCCCAATTTTATGCGGAAGCGAACTTGGATCCCCACCCCTCCGTTGGAATGGTTCCTCCGACTCTCCGGATTTGTGAGTTTGAATCCCTTCAATTTGCTAGGGACCTTGGGTTTTGGTCTGGGCAGGTCGAACCTGGGGAAGAGTTTCATCTCATG
>DGXY01000035.1:77895-80952 GCA_002396885.1 Akkermansiaceae bacterium UBA5020 | reverse complement strand
AAGGAGGGGCGACATTCCTGTCGCCCGGCCGACCAGTGAAAAGGGCGACAGGAATGTCGCCCCTCCTTGGCTAAAAACGCCGGCAGGATGCCGGCGCTCCCAGCGGCTTTCTCAATTCGCAACCACGTTCACGAGCCTGCCGGGCACGACGATGACCTTGCGGACGGTGAGGCCTTCGATGAAGGATTTCACTTTGTCGCTCGCGAGGGCGAGTCTCTCGACCTCCTCGTTGGGGGCGCCGTTGGCGACGAATAGCTTGTCGCGGACCTTGCCGTTGACCTGCACGACGATCTCGACTTCGTCTTCGATCAACTTCGCGGGATCGTAGGCAGGCCACGCTTGGCTGGCGAGGTCGGTCTGATCGACGGAAGGGAAGGCCGCAGCGACGGTCGCGTTGAGCTCCTCGGTGAGGTGCGGGGCGAAGGGATTGAGGACTTTCAACAGAAGGACGACAGAGGAAACCGGCACCTGCTCGAGCTTCGTCAGCTCGTTGGTGCAGACCATCATCTGCGAGATCGCGGTGTTGAAGCTCATGTCCTCAATGTCCTCGCCGACTTTCTTGATCGTCGCGTGGACGACTTTGTCGGTGGCTTTGTCAGGATCGCTTTCGGCGAGTTTCGCATTGAGGACCCACACGTCCTCCTGGTTCGACTCCATGACGAGGCGCCAGACGCGGGCGAGGAAGCGGTAGACGCCCTCGACGCCCTTCATCGACCAGGGTTTGACCTGCTCGAGCGGTCCCATGAACATCTCGTAGAGGCGCAGCGAATCGGCGCCGTATTCGACGACGACATCGTCGGGATTGACGACATTGCCGCGCGACTTCGACATCTTCTGCCCGTCTTCGCCGAGGATGAGGCCCTGGTTGACGAGCTTCTGGAAGGGCTCGGGCGTACCGACATGGCCGAGGTCGAAGAGGACCTTGTGCCAGAAACGCGCGTAGAGGAGGTGCAGCACGGCATGCTCGGTGCCGCCGACGTAGAGATCGACGCCGCCGGGTTTGCCGTTTTTGCCCAGCCAGTAGTCCTCCGCCTCTCGGCTCATGAAACGATCGGTGTTGCGGGCGTCGCAGTAGCGCAGGTAGTACCAGCACGAACCGGCCCATTGCGGCATCGTGTTCGTCTCGCGGGTGACGCCGTCGCCGAGATCGACCCAGGCAGTGGCCTTCGAGAGGATGGGCTCGGGGCTGCCGCTCGGTTTGTAATCCTCGAGCTCGGGCGCGAGGAGGGGCAGCTCGGATTCGGCGATGGCCTCGTGGCGGCCTTCCTTCCAGACGATGGGGAAGGGCTCGCCCCAGTAGCGCTGGCGCGAGAAGAGCCAGTCGCGCAGCTTGAAGTTCACGGTCTTCTTGCCGAGTCCTTTCTCGCCGAGCCAGACGATGATTTTGGCTTTGGCTTCGGGAGTAGAAAGGCCGTCGAGGAAGCCGGAGTGGATCGCGGTGCCGTTGCCGGTGAAACACTGGAAGGAAGTGGCATGGGCATCCTGCCCATGCATCGTGGCGCGACTCCCGTAGTTCGACCAGACCCAAGACCACTCTTCAAGCCCCGCATTCGCCGGATTGTTCAGGACGTAGCCGATCTGCTCGTTGAGGTCATCCAAATCCCTCACCAAGTGATCGTAAGATTCGCCTTGCCAAACTTCTCCAGTCCGACCCAAGGCCTTGTTGATTTCGTTCGCCGTAAAAGATTTCCAAGAGTGAAGAATCGCTTCCAGCGAATGTCCTTCGCGCGGCTGCACCACGATATGGACATGGTTCGGCATCACGCACCAGGCGTGAAGATCGTAGCGCTCTCCGTCAAAATGGCGCAAAGCGTCGGCGACGATCCCTGCGATTTCGGAGCGGGCGAGCCAACATTCGCCCTTGCCCGAATCGAGATACTTCTCAATGCGCTCCGAGTAGAGGAAGCGAAGCCGGGCGGCATCTTCCGGTGTGACCTTTCCTCCCTTCTTCGCCACTTCCGCGCTGAGTGAATCCCGCTCGGCGAGGTAGCTATCCAAGACGGATTTCGCGAGGGAATCAGCCAAGCGAAAAGTGACGGCATAAGTGGCGTCGTCCTGGGTCCAGTGAGGGAGTCGGGCTCCTTCCCGGACTTCGAGCGTCTTGCCACGATGCATGGGCTGGAAGCCCATGCCACCTTCAGGAACGACCACCTCGATCACGGGAATCCCATACTGCTTCGCAAACTCGAAATCGCGCTCGTCGTGCGCGGGGACGGCCATGATCGCTCCGGTGCCGTAGCTCATCATGACGTAGTCGGCGATCCACACCGGAATCTCCTCGCCGTTCACCGGATTGGTGGCGGTGCCACCGGTGAAGACGCCGGACTTTTCCTTCGCGAGCTCGGTGCGTTCGAGATCGGACTTCGCGGAGCAAGCCTTGCGATAGGCCTCGACCGCGTCCTTTTGCTCAGCCGTCGTGATTTTATCCACCAAGGGATGCTCGGGCGCGAGGACCATGTAGGTCGCGCCGAAGAGGGTATCAGGCCGCGTCGTGAAGACGGTCACCTTTTCGCCGCCGATGGAGAAATCGACCTCCGCCCCCTCGCTGCGTCCGATCCAGTTTTTCTGGAGCAGCTTGATGCCCTCGGGCCAGTCGAGGCCGTCGAGCTCGTCGATGAGGCGTTGGGCGTAGGCGGTGATGCGCAGCATCCATTGTTTGAGCGGGCGACGCTCGACGGTGTGGCCCTTCGAGCGCCACTCCTCGACTTCCTCGTTCGCGAGCACGGTGCCGAGATCGGGACACCAGTTCACCGGTGCCTCGGCGACGTAGGCGAGGCGCTTCGCGTCGATCTCATCGCGGCTGAGGCCTTTGAGTTCGGAAATGGGGCGGGCCTTTTGCGTGGCTTCATCGTAGTAGGAATGGTAGAGCTGCAGGAAGATCCACTGGGTCCAGCGCACGTAGTCGGGCGAGGTCGTGTTCACCTCGCGGTCCCAATCGTAGGCGAAGCCGAGGCGCTTGAGCTGGCCGCGGAAGTTGTTGACGTTGTTCTCCGTGTTGATGCGCGGGTGTTCGCCGGTCTTGCGGGCGTGTTCCTCGGCGGGCAGGCCGAAGGCGTC
>DGXY01000035.1:73125-77696 GCA_002396885.1 Akkermansiaceae bacterium UBA5020 | reverse complement strand
CCAGCCCATCGGGTGGAGGACGTTGTCGCCCTTCATGCGACGGTAGCGCGTGATGATGTCGGTGGCGGTGTAACCCTCGGGGTGCCCGACGTGGAGACCGGCCCCGCTCGGGTAGGGGAACATGTCGAGGACGTAGTATTTCGGCTTCGAGGCATCAAAGCCCGGTTCTCCCGGATTCGGCACCGAGAACGTTTTCTCCGACTCCCAATGGGCCTGCCATTTGGGTTCAAATTCGCTGAAAGGAAAGCTCTTGCGTTGCTCGGCCATGGTCTGGGATGGGGTGGGCCGGGATTGTACACCCGGCGGGCCGGGATGCAGCCGCTTTTTGCAAGGGTTCCAGGCGCTTTCTCAATGGCCACTTCCGACGACCCAATCCCATCGCTCACCCGCCTGGCTCACCTGCTTCTCGAGATCGATCTCTTCGAGGAGACGACGTTTCACCAGCTCCTCGAGGACGGCCCGGACTTTGGTGAGGTAATCATCTTTGGAAGCATAACGCTCCTCCACCGAAGGGCGCGCGTCTCCCGCGGCCTCGCGTTTGGCCCGGGTCGCGGCAAAAGGCACCCAGGCGCCACGCAACAGATAGAACTCGTGCGGCGATCCCATCGTTTTGGGACGAAAGGCCCAGCCCGCAGCCGTGCCGAGCGGCACCGCGAGATCGGGCAGACGGATGCCCGGCAAGTCATTGCCGTCGGCGTCGACGCGCGGCACGAGGAGCGGCAACCTCGTGCCCACGCCCGCTCCATCGGGCCACTGCGGATTGCGCACCCGGCCTCCGGCACTGACGGCGTGGGGCGAAGGGAGACCGGGCACGGCGGGAAAGTTCACTGCCGCAGCCGTCACGAGGCTACCGTCGGCGAGTTTCGGCACGACGCTTGCAGGCGGCTCGATTCCTTCGACGACCCACTGATGCATCGCGAGGCGGAGAGCGTGGAGCGAAGGGCTGGCGGTGACGGGATTGGCGAGCGGCTCACCCGTCACCAGCGCCGTCGGTGGAAAAGGGGCGGGACCATGCGACGTGCCGGCGAAAAAATAAGATCGCACCTCTTCGGGGAAATCGATGTCCCGGGTGCCCGCCACGTCGGTGTGGGTCAGAGCGGCGACTCGTCCCGCTCCCCAGTATTCCGCGGCCATGTTGGTGTAGAAAATCTTCGGACGATGCCGGACACGGGGATTCTCGAGGAGACCATCGGTGTGACCGCTCACGGGATCGGTCAGGGCGCTGTCGGCGAAGGGAAAGGAAGAGGTGTCGTAGCCCGCGATGGCGCGCGGCTTCGACCAACGCTGGTTCAGGACGAGACGACCCGCTCCGGCGACGTGGGCCATGATCCCGTCGAGGGCGATACGATCCTCTTCGTCGGTATTGAAGCCGAGGTAGACAAAGTCGCGCAGAAAACGCCCGCATTGCGAGGATCCGAAGGCGTAGGCGTGCTCGACCGGGGCAAGGGAATCGTCGCCGTGTTTCAGCCAAGCCGTCGCGTCGCGGATCGCCGCGTAGCCGAGACCAGCGACGGGAGGTCCTTCGGCGAGCCAGGAGACTTCGTAGGTGAGGCCGGGCTCGAAGCCACCTTTGAGCTGCACCCGATGACCCTCGACCGACCACGTTTCCCGCGGCACTTCGCGTCCTCCGGGAAAAGCGGCTTGGTCGCGAATGACGAGACGACTGTCGGGTCCGGCGGCGTCGACGGGTGGATACACGGCTAGGTCGGTGACCTTTTGCTCATTGAGTGCTTTGTCAGGCGTGAAAACGGCGCTGACGACTCCGCGAATGGGACTACCATCGACATGGCGCGCGTCGGGCGCCTCGAGCCGCATGTTCTTCTCCTCCGCGAGCATGTCGAACTCCCAGCCGACGCTGATGACGGTGAAGCCGTGCCTGACAAACCACTCCTGCAGGCGCGCCTTGCCGCCGCGGTTGGGAATCTCGATCCAAGCGGCCCCATTGCCGCGCGAAGGATCTTTCGGACGGAGGACGCGGAGATCGCCGGAGAAACTCACCCGTCCGGATTCGTTCAGCGGGGCAAGGGCCACATCGGCGATGATGGCGTTGCGGGGATCCTGCGGATCGATCTCGTAGTGGAGCGTGCCTACTAGTTCCTCATAGCCCGTCTCGCCGAGATCGGAGGCCGAGTGCACTTCGACCCGCACCACTTCGGCCAACACCGGAGCGATCGTGAGGAGGAACAGAGGAACCAAAAGGAGACGCGGCGGCCGGAACATGAGGATTTGCATAACAAAAAGGTTTCGGAGCTCACCAACCCTTTCCGGAGAGTCCGTCATGGACCAAGGAAGCCCAAATCGCCGCTTCGGGAAACTGCGATTTCGTGGGCTAGATCGACTTGCCCCGAGAGGAATGACACGGACAGGCCGCAATTCCCCCCCCCTCAATCCCGCTCGCTGGGGAAATACTTTCCCGCAAGCCTCCCCAAGCGAGTCGCGAGGCTGGGTGCCGGTCGCCCCGAGGGATCGGGTTTGGGGATCCATTGCTGCACGAGCCGGATCGCGATCTCGTCGAGGGAGCCGTAGCCCTGCTGCTCTACGGTCTTGGTCAGGAGCATGAGGGCCGTCCCCCCGTAGGGAACCCGCCGGACGAGGAAGCGCAGGATCACGGGCAAGAGCAAGGGCACGATCTGGGCGGCCTGCTCGGGCGTGATTCCGAGACCAGCTCCGACGCTTTCTCTGATCTGTTCCCCCGTATCGACGAGGACACCGTCGAGAGTCGGAGCCTCCACGTTCGTTTGGGCTCCTGGTTCGAAGCGTTTGAAAATGATCGCCGCCGCCGCCGGCAGGGCCTTCGCGGCTTCTTCACGCGGAATTCCGAGACGGGCGGCGATATGGGCCGCGACTTCGTCGCCTTGTTCGCGGATGAGTTGCTCGATCAGGGTCGCCATCGGTTCAGGTGGGGAGCATAGACCCTGTCGTCGCGGCCTCTGCTCAATACTCGCCGCGATTTTTTCCGACGCGTTCGTCGGTCCACCAGTAGAGGATTCGGCCGCAATTCTCACAATGGGCGAGGTGGTTCTCGGCTTTCACCTCGATCATCGTCGATTTCACGACCTTCATGTGGCAGCCCTGGCAGACCTCGTCGACGAGACCGACGACGGCCATGCCATTCTTCGATTTGAAGAGGCGGTGGTAGCTGTCGATGATTTCTTCCGGCACGGCGGAGGCGAGACGGTCGCGCTCGGCGACCTCGGCCTCGCGGTCGGACTTGAGTTTCACGCCGAGGGCTTCGAGGTCCTCGAGCTCCTCCTTCACCGAAGCCTCGTTCTCGGCCAGTTTGGCCCGGGCGGCCTCGAGGGCTTTGCGCTGCGTCTCCGCCGTTTCCATCAAGACCATCTCGCGATCCTCGAGTCCGGCGATCTCTTTGCCATATCGCTCGATCTCGACTCCCATGCGCTGGTATTCCTCGTTTTTGCGCGTCTCGAATTGCTGCGTCTTCAGCTTGCCGATGGTGGTGCGGCGGGTCGCCACATCGAGCTCGAGATTTTTGATCGCGACCTCGGTGTGCTGCATCTCGACTTTGGCCGCCTCGACGGCGCGCTGGTCGGAGACGAGGCGATCGCGGATGTCGGCCGCTTCCACCGGGATGCCGACGAGCTCCTTGTCGATGGCCTTGATCTTCTGGTCGTGGTGCTGGACGCGGAGGAGTTTCTCGACTTCGGGGAGCATGACGCGGGGAGGGGAAAAGTAGAAGACCCGGGTCGGACCCGGCTTTCCCTATCAAACCGCAAGCGCGCTTCTTTGCCAATCCTAAATCAGCCAATCAGGCAAGCCACAGGAGGGCTCGACCATTCGGGAACCCTCGAGCCGGGCACGCCAGTCGCCACCCTCGTCGGTCGGCATACCGAACCACGAACGACATCCTCCGAAAGTCGCCCGGTCCTTCAGGATCCAGGGCTCGTCGAGCTTCCACGCCCGGATCGTTGCCCAGGAGATCCCGGGCTCGTCACCCCATTCGAAACGCTCGCGCACGATCTCCTCGCGCCAGATGTGATAGGGCGCGAGGCGCAAAACCTCGTCCCAATCGGTGATCCGCCCGCTCGCGATCGTCTCGAGGTAGACGGAGAAAACGATATCATCCTCGGCCAGTCCCTCGCGCGGCTTGAAGGACCGCAGGGTCCCGTCCGCCATCGGTGCGACCTGCTCGGCCTGTTCGTGGAAAAGGCTCGGGAAGAGAAAAAAGCGCTCGTGGAGCCACTGGAAGCCCGCCTTGCCCTCGGAAATGCCGCCTTTGCGCAGGAGCACGGCCTGTTCGCCTGAGACGATCGCGTCCGAGACGAGCTGCCATTCCTTGAAAGCGACCGGTCTCCAGTCGGCGGGGGCGGTAGGGTGCATCCGGAAAAAGGGCGGGGCGGAATGTGAATAAGGTTGAATAACCTGTGAATAAGTCCCAAACCTCCCGCGAAAGGGCCGTTTTTGCAAGGCTGCCTCATTTTCCGTTGGAAAAGGAAGGGCTTTCGCCTAATTTTCCCCTCCCCGCTTGGATCGGTTCCCGACCGTCCATCGAGATGGTGGCTGTAGCTCAGTGGCAGAGCCCCGGATTGTGATTCCGGTTGTCGCGGGTTCGA
>DGXY01000035.1:72077-72939 GCA_002396885.1 Akkermansiaceae bacterium UBA5020 | reverse complement strand
GTTGTCGCGGGTTCGATCCCCGTCAGCCACCCCACCCTCTCCCCCTCGCGGGAAACGCGTTCCTTCCCGTCCATGGATTCCATCGAGGCCAAGATCGGCTATCGCTTTGCCAATCTCGCCCTCCTCTCGGAAGCCCTCACGCACCCCAGTCTCTCCTGCGAGACGAAACGGACCCAGCCGGATAACCAGCGGCTCGAATACCTCGGCGACGCCGTGATTCAACTCGTCCTCACCGAGGAACTCTTCCGACGTTACCCGGGCGAAAGTGAGGGCCGCCTCACCAAACTGCGCAGCCGTCTCGTCTCGCGAGAGGCGCTCTGTCTCTTCGCCAACCGCCTTGAGCTCGGATCCCACCTCTTCCTCGGCAAAGGCGAACTCGCCAGCGGCGGGCGCAATCGGCCCTCGAATCTTGCGGACGCCTTTGAAGCGCTCGCCGGGGCTGTCTACATCGATGGCGGACTCGAGGCCGCGCGCGGGTTTCTCTTCGGTAATTTCGGCGTCCTCATGGACGAGATCCTCTCCCAATCCGAGGAGATGAACCCGAAAGGAGAACTCCAGGAGTGTCTCCAAGCCATCGCTCCTGCCAGTCCCACCTACCGGATCGTCGGTCAGGAAGGTCCCGATCACCTCAAATCTTTCGTCGCCGAGGTCCGCTGGGAGGGCATGACCCTGGGCAAGGGATCGGGAAACAGCAAAAAAGAGGCCGAGATCAACGCCGCCACCGAAGCCCTCCGGGAACGTCGCTGGAAAGAGAAACAAGATCGTGAAGAAGCAGTGAAGAACTCTGAAGAACTCTGAAGAACTTCGACTTATTGGCTCATTCGGGAGACTTTCACACGAAACCAGACCTACTTATTGGTCA
>DGXY01000035.1:38523-71911 GCA_002396885.1 Akkermansiaceae bacterium UBA5020 | reverse complement strand
GAAACCAGACCTACTTATTGGTCACTGAGATTCCAGCTCAAAAATCCTCTCCTTGAACCACTTGCATCGATACTTCACAGTTATTCACGACTAGAAGAAGATAAATCACTTCCTTAAAAATAAATCCTCTTCTAAGAGACGGTGAATAACTTTCGCGCTTCTTCCAAGACCACCCCTTCGTCAAGACCACCGAGCGAACCGTCCGGTGAACGAAGCACACGAACCTGGGACGACACCGGAGCCCAGATCCCGGGTTCGGTCGGACCAAAGAGCAAGAGACCCTTCGCCCCCGCACTCGCTGCCAGATGTGAGAGTCCGCTGTCGTGACCGAGAAAACCATCGATCCGCCGGTAGACCGCCGCGAGCTCGGCGAGGGGACGTCCAGCGAGATGATCGTGCGGCACTCCTGCGTCTCTGAGCTGGGTGAGAAAGGCTCCGATCACCTCTCCCTCCACCTCGCCGCTGGTGATGAGGAAACGGGCCACCCGACCCTCGCGATGGAGCGTGGCGAGCACCTTGGCCCAAGCCTCAAAGCTCCAGTTCTTTTTCGGACTTCCGCTGCCGGGATGGAGGGCCACGATCGGTCCATCGCCCATTCTTGGAATCTCCGGAGCGGCACCATAATCGAGATCGAGCTTTGCGTCCTCCAGGTAGAGTCCGAGGGACTCGAGCGGTTTCGCGAACTGCACCGCCGCCGGGACATGGGGCGGAGTCTCATCGGGTCGGTAGGGACAGGCAATCAGGGTTTTCACCCCGGCGACGCGCAGATTGCCCGCGAAATAGCGGTCAGGATCGTAGAGGCAGCTCACGACCACGTCGAAGCTCGCGAAATAGGCGCACCATTCTTCATCGAGCTTGGCGCCGGGAGCGAAAAAGGTCGCGAGCCGAGGATCCTCGAGCGGCCTCACCCTGTCTACCAGGCCCGCCGCGACCGCGAGCGAGGCGATCGACGGGTAACCGAGCACTTCGATCTCGTTGCCCGGCAGGGATTCGCGCACGAGGCGCAGCGAAGGCATCGTGAGGATGAAATCCCCGACCGCTCCGCCCCGGATGAAGAGGATGCGTCCCATGTCACGGTCACGAGTTCTTGAGCCAGGCCACGATCTCACTCACGAGTGACTCAGGCGATTCCTCGATCGGGAGAATGAGGACCCCGGGTCCCGCCACGGGCTCCTCGAGGGTGTCGAACTGGCTCTTCAAGAGGGTCGAGGTCATGTATTCGTGCTCGCGGGCGTCCATGCGGCCCTTGATCAGCTCGAAGCTCCCCTTCAGGTAGACGAGGCGATGACGGGGGAAGTCTTCGACGAGGTAGTCGCGGTAGCGTTGCTTCAGGGCCGAGCAGGCCAGCACCGGAGAGCTGTTTGTCTCGATCACGGCATGAGCGGCGTGGGTGAGCAAATCGAACCAAGGCCAGCGGTCTTCGTCGGTCAAAGGAATGCCCGCGCCCATTTTCGCCTTGTTGGCCGGAGGATGAAAGGCGTCGCCTTCGAGAAACATCCCGTTGATCTCTTCGGCGACGCGTTCCGCGATCGTCGTCTTGCCGCATCCGGAGACGCCCATGAGGATGACGAAGGTGGGGGGGAGAGAATGGGAGGCTGGCATGAACGTTTCGCGCGGGGGCGACGGGTAAACGATGACGCGAGCGAGATCAACGGCCTGGTAATGGCACGATCTTTCCGTGAAACGCCTGACGAGCCTGACCGCCATCCTTCACCAGCACATTCTGCACGAGAAAGATCGCGACGAGGCGGCGTTCGGGGTCGATCCAACCGTTCGTCGCGTAGGCGCCGCCGTGGCCGAAAGAGCCGGCGGAGAAGCCCGGCACGATCGCCTTTTCGGCCAGATTGCACTGCCAGCCGAGGCCGTAATTCTGAAGTTTTCCGCCGGCTGTGTGCGGCTTCGTCATTTCCGCGATGGCGGCTTCGGAAACGAGGCGTTTCCCTTCATGGATGCCGCCCTTGCGGATCATCTCGTAGAATTTCGCGAGATCTGCGGCGGTGGAGAAAAGGCCTCCCGAGGGTTCGGTCATGCGACGCACCGTGGCTTCGGAGGTGATGAAAGAATTGTGGGCTGCGACAAGACCTTCTCCCTCCTCGACGGTTTTGTAGCTCTTTGCGATCCGGGCGCGAAGGCGGTCGTCGGGGTGGAAGGTGGTGTCCTTCATCCCCAGCGGATCGAGGAGACGTTCCTGGAGAAAGACGTCGAAGGCTTGGCCGCTCACGATTTCGGCGATGCGGCCCGCCACGGTGATCCCGAAGCCGTATTCATAGTCCGTGCCCGGCTCGAAGGCGAGTGGAGCTTTGACCAAGGCGAGGGTGTAGCCCTTCAGCGATTGCGCGCCGTCATCGGCCTTGCGGGGCGGGAAAGCGAGGCCTGAGGTGTGGGACATGAGATCCCGGAGTGTGATCGGACGCGAAGGGGCGGATCCGTTCGCGAGTTTGACCTCGGCCAATTGTGGCAACCACTTCGAAGCTGGGACATCTAGCGAGAGTTTTCCCTCGTCGACGAGGGTCATGATCGCCGTGACACTGATCGACTTCGTCATCGAGGCGATCCAGAAGAGATGGGTTTCGGTCATCGCGATCGATTTTTCGCGATCGGCCATGCCGGTGGCGCCGTGGTGGATCACCTTGCCGTCCTGAAGGACGAGGGTCACGGCACCCGCGGTGCGGTGCGCCACGACCTCCGCTTCCATCGCCGCGGGGATCTCGGCGAGCTGGGAGGGATTGAGGATGGGAGGCGATTCGGCGTGAGCGAGAGAGATCGCCAGGAGCGGCAGCGAGAGAGCGAGCAGAGATTTCATTGGGAGAAGGTGGCATCGGCTCACAGTCGATGCATCGAGTTTTTGTCGTTCGCCGAAGGCGGCCCCGGCAGGATGCCCATGCCACACACGTTCACCCCACCGCTTCGGGTAATTCCCGCGCGATTTCCTCGAGCCGATACCCGAAGCCCGGACCTGACAGAGTCGAGCCGTCGAGGACGCCCTCTTTCCTCCGGTAGAGACCGGGATGCACCTCGCGCTCCGGCGCGCTGGCTTCGGGATAGAACTGCATGCCGTTCGACTCGATGCCCATGATCGTGCCGGCGTGGGCCGCGAGGAGGAAATGCGGGATCTGCGCGAGCATGGGATTGGTGAGATCCTGCACCATCAGGGTCATGCCGTGGGCCTTTGCCCAGCAGAGGCTCAGCAAAGCGCCTGTCTGGGTCTTGCAGGTCTTCAGGGCCACGCCGCTCCAGCCGAGTTCGCGGCCGAGCCTCACAAAACGCCAATCGTGGGCGCTTTCATCCATGAAAAGCGGCTTGCGGGCGCTGACGCTGCGCACGTCGATGCGGTTCGCCTCGAGATCGTAGGGGAAGGGCTGCTCCACGTAGAGAAGTTTCTGGTAGGTCACCGGATCGTCGCTCTTGAGGCGGTCGAGGATCTCGTTGACGTAGGCGGGTTCGGTGACGGTGCAGTTGAAGTCCGCGGTCAGCCAGGTGACGTCGAGATCGCGGGAAATCGCGCCGATTTTCGCCATGCGGTCGTAGTCCCAGATCTGGTCATTGCCGCGCAGCTTGATCTTCAGGCAGTCGAGCCCGTCCTCACGGATCCAGTCGCGCAGCAGCACGGGGTGGCCGTCTTTCGGTTCGCTGCCGGTGAGGTCCGCCGGATCGATCGCATCGAGACCCCCGACGAGGTGCCAGACGGGGAGTTTCTTCGGCGCTTCTTTCACCAGGAAATCGGCGGGATAAAGCCCGCGGAAAGAAGGTCCATCTTCGACCGGCTCGAGGAAGTCGGCGAGATCGCGCGGGAGGAAATCGGGCCCGTAGGTCTCGTAGACGGGACGGTCGTGGAGTTTGCCGTAGGCATCGTGCAAGGCGATGTCGAAGAGAGAAAAACAAACCAGCGCGGCGAGGTGCGGCAAATGCGCCTCGGGAGCCCGGTCCGCGTTGAAGGTGTCCTGCAGGCCGTGCAGCTCGTGCTCGATAAAATCGTGGCCCAGCTCGAAGGCGTGACCGGTCGCGCCCCAAGTGGGCAGATGCTTGGCGATGGCGATCGTGAAGTCTTTGAGCGCGGTGAGGCGCTCTTCGTAGGGCACCGGCGAAGGCCAGACCCACGCGACCGCCAGAGGCGTTTCACCCCAGCCGACCGCGGTTTTGCCGCCCTCCCCCTCGATCACGACCCGCACCCGCGCACACGTGACCGAGTCGAGCACCTGCGCCCCGAACTTCAGCGGCACCCGCATCGCGATGGGGAGGAAATAAAGGGTGGCTTCCTTGATGCGGGCGGCTTTGGGGTGGGTGGACATGGGGGTCGAAGGGGTGAGTAAAAAAAGGGGCAGCTTCGGGTTGGAAGGCGTTGGGCTCAAGAGACATCATTGGGACTTCCCCAAGATGCAGCCGGTTGCCCGGGGCGTTTTGAGCGGACCTCACTGGGGAACGGGAGGTGCCTCCGCAGGCGTCACGGCTGGAGCCGGAGCCGCCGGCAAATCCCTCAGCACGAACCGCATCAGATTCGATTCGCCCTTCCGCCACTTGTAGCCGGTGCCGAAGTTGAGCGGCTTTTTGTCGCTTTGATAGGCTTGGACGAGGTCGCCCTGGAATGAGTCCTTGAAGAGATCGATTGGGCCGGTGTAGACGCCGTAGAGGGTCGCGTTCCACGTCGCGGGATCGAGGCGGCGGTAGGGGATCCCGGAGTCGTCCTGGATGATTTGTTCGCTGTGTGTCAGGAGATGGTCGCGCACTTTCGAGAACCAGTCGTTGTGCATGAGGAAGGAGGCGGCCTTGAGATAGGCGCTACCCTTGGGCTGTTGTGCGATCCACGTGCCGAAGCCGGTCGGGTCGAAGCCGCCGTTGGAAAGATCGCTCGAGAAATAGTAGATCGTCTTGGTCTGGTTGAGGCGTCGCGGCGAGACGACCAAACGCACGGCGTTCGCGCCCTTGTGGTCGGAGCCCTGGCTCGCGAGGCTACCGTCCTGCTGGAGTTTGAGGAATTCGAGCTCCTTCACATACTGGCCGGACTTCGCGAGGAAGATCATCATGATCGGGGTCGTGCCTTGGAAGGTGGCGAACTGGAGGTCGTCCTTCATGTCCTTGGTGCGGAAGAAGCTGAGCTGGATGATCTCGCCGAGGGAGTTGCGCACTTCGCCGAGGGCGGTGGCGACGTTGCCTTCGTTCAGGGCGGTGATATCAGGGGCTTGGCCGACGGGCTCGAGGCCGCACAGGATGAAGGTCCCCGCGGTGGGGAACATATGGATGGCGTGGAGGATGTCGGGACCGCTGAATAGGTAGCGCACCACCGCTCCAGGAGGCTGGGCCGGGGAGACTTCGGCGGCGGACCACTCGGACATGGGGAAGAGGACGCGCTCCTGGTGGTTCGTGAAGTCCTTGCCGAACTGGCTCACGTGACTTTTCCAGGCCGCGGTCTGGGTGAGCGGGTGATCGGTCTGATTCGGCAGCTCTTCACCTGCGAGGAAGGCGGCGGCGTCGTTGATCGTGGCGAGCGAGGTGCCGTGGGTTTCCTGGGCGGAAAGGAAAAAGAACGGTCCGGAAGCGAGGAGCAGGATGAGGAGGGACTTCATGATCGGACGGAAAATCCGTTTACTGGTTCGCGGGAATCGGGCATCAGGTCAAGGAAGATCACTGGCGATTCCGTGACGCTTCTTCCTTTCTCGACGTCGTCATCACGATCGCCCCGGCGAAGGGGATTTTGTTGGTTCGTTAGGGTTTCGCAACCCGGCCGCGCACTCTCAGATTATCACCGATCGCCAGGTATTCGGGATTTTCGAGCCGCGCCACGAGACCCTCGACTGCGAGGATCCGCTTGCCGCCGCCTCCGAGAAGCGGAGCGAGGTAGAGGATCATTTCGTCGACGAGCCCCTCCCCGAGGGCGTGGGTGAGGAGGCGTCCGCCCGACTCGAGCATCACTGAGCAAACCCCGATTTCTCCGAGGCGGTCGAGGGATTGTGGTAGTGTCAGGCCTTCGTGAATGATCGTTCGTTCGCGGTGGAGGTCGTTGAACAGTTGGTGGGTCTTGGGCAGGTCCACGTCGGAAGTGAGCACGACGCGCCAAGGCTGCGGGCGGCCTTCGGCCCATTTTCCCCGCAGGGTCAGGGCGGGATTGTCACGGCGGAAGGTCTCGCCTCCGACAAGGATGGCATCGCACTGGCGTCGCCAGGATTGCACGTCCTCGCGCGCGGCTTCGTTCGAGATCCATCGGCCCAGGCTTTCTGGCAGAGTGGTGTGTCCGTCGAGCGTCGCTGCGGTCTTGGCGATGATCCAGGGACGTCCGGTAGTGATGTGACGGGCGAAAAAGCGGATGAGATCGAGACCTTCTTTCTCGAGCACCCCCGTCGTCACTTCGACGCCCGCTTCGCGGAGCAGGTCGAGTCCGGCTCCCGCGTGGGCAGGATTCGGATCGGTCGCCGAGACGACGACCCGGGCGATGCCCGAAGCGAGGATGGCCTCGGTGCAGGGCGGCGTGCGGCCGTGGGTCGAGCAAGGCTCCAGCGTCACGTAGAGGGTCGCCCCGCGCGTGGCGGCCGGGCCATGATTCCGCTCTGCGTCTCCGAGGGCGTGGCGTTCGGCGTGGGGTTCGCCGACGCGCTCGTGCCAGCCGCGCCCGATCACCTCCCCTTCGCGCACCACGACCGCTCCCACGGGGGGATTCGGACTCGTCGTGCCGAGCCCCTTCGCCCCTTCGGCGAGAGCCTCGTGCATGAATCGCTCGTCTTCGGAATGCGCGCTTGCCATCGGTCGCGATCCTAACCCGTCCGGGTCGTTTTGGCGAGCGAACCCTGTCGTGCCGGGGCTTCGAGAGGGTCGGTTCCGCCTCCTTTCGAGGGCGAGAGTCATTTTCGGAACTTTTTTGCATGATTGCTCGGTTACATTCGTCCCACCTCGTGCGAACCTTCTTGCAGGTCTCGTCTCTCATCACTCATCCTTGCGACCATGAAAAAATCCCCTCCCCGGGTCGCCGCCTTCGCGGCGGCCCTGCTTCTTGTACCGTCCGGTCCGCTTCCGACCGATGCGCTCGGCCGCGGTGGCCAGGGCCAGCAACAAAACCAGAACCGCGGCGGTGGTGGCGGTGGTGGCGGTGGTGGCGGTGGTGGCGGTGGTAACTCCAACCGCGGCCAGTCCTCCACGCCTTCCATGGGCGGGTCTTCCATGGGCACCCGTTCCGGAGGTGGTGCGCCTCGTGTCGTTGCTCCGCGCCCCGTGCCCTCCCGGCCCACCGTGTCGCGAGGATTTTCTTCTCCGCGTCCCGTCGTGAAGAGCCCGAGTGTGAGCCAACGTTCTTCTGTTCCGAATCGTTCCGGGGGTTCCTCGAATCAGGCCTCGCGGAGCAACAACCCGAGCCAAGGCAATCGCAGTGTCTCGGCGCCGCGGCCGCCGCAACGCCCCACCGTCTCGAAGCCGTCGCCGAGCGTGGTCTCGCGCGGATATTCACCCGCTCCCTCGGTGTCGCCGAAACCGGCTCAGAGGCCCTCTGCGAAGCCGAGTGCCAAACCCTCGCCGTCAGTCGCGTCGCGTGGGTCTTCGATCAATCCGCGCGGTTCGCTACCGTCTCCGGCCCCGAAACCCTCCTCGCAAGTCGCCCGGAAGCCCGACGGCGGCGGCAATGGAGGAGGGAACGGAGGAAATGATCGCAAGGATCGCAACGACCGGGCTCCTCTTCCTGCGGCGGCACAGGGAGGCAACGGCCGCGCCACCAACTCGCCTGTCGCCAGCGTGGACCCGGCGGGTCCTCGTGGCGGAGCGGGAGGATCCAACGCCTCGTCCCCGCGCCCCGATCCAAGCGGTCCGAATGCGGGCAAAAACACGCGTGTCTCGAGCGGTCCCAACTTGGTTCAGGCGAATCGCGGCGGCGGAGAAAACGGGGGGGGTGGCAAGGGCGGGGGTCAAGCCGGTGGTGGCCAAGGTGGCAACCAACAGAACAACAACAACAAAGCCTCGCGTCCTTCGCGCATCACCACCTTGGCGAGCCGCGGAGGGATCTACCACAATCCCCGCGCCGGAGTGGATGGAGCGATTGCTGGCGAAGGGTCCGGCGGCGGACGCGGAGGATCGGGCGGTGGCGGCGCGGCCTCCTACGAGGGGGGTGGCTCGGCCGGCGGTGGTGGATACGGCGTCTGGCGTCATGCCTCCTACGCACCCTATCGGACCAGCTACGTCAGCCCGACCTTCTGCCATTCGGTGAACTATGCCTACCTTCCCGAGGTCTGGGGCTACCGTCCCTGGTGGGGAGCCAGCTACAACTATTCCTGGCACAACGGGTGCTGGGACTATGGATGGAACCATGACTGGACGAGCCGATATGCCTACTACAGCCGTCCCGCGCTCTACTACCCTCCCGGCTACGGCAGCTATGACCTCACCCCCTCGACCTTCGTGCCGTGGGGCCTCGCGAGTTGGACGCTTGGTCGTCTCGCTTATGACACGGGATATTACTCCTACTACAACCCCTACAGCGCCCCTCCCGTGACCACTTCGACGACGATCATCCGCTACGCTGAGCCCATCACCGTGGTCGCCTCCAATGCCGAACCGGCGACGGAGGAACTCGCCGAAACGGCTGCGGAAAAATCCTCGGCGGCGATGGATCGGGCCCGCGAAGCCTTCCGGGTGGGTGACTACGTCTCGGCCTCGAAGGCGATCGACGAAGGGATCTCCCATACCCCCGGCGATCCTGTCCTCCACGAATTCCGTTCGCTCGTGCTCTTCGCCCTGGGCCGCTATGGGGATGCCGCGGGCGTGCTGCACTCCGTGCTTGCCTCCGGACCGGGTTGGGACTGGGAAACGATGATCGGCTTCTACGACAAAACCGACCGTTATACGGAGCAATTCCGCAAACTCGAAGACTACGTCGTCGCCCACCCGGACGCGCCCGAGCCGCACTTCCTCCTCGGCTACCACTACATGGTCGGGGAAAATCTCACCGAGGCCTATGCGATGTTTGATCGTGCCGCCACCCTGCAGCCGAGCGACACCGTTTCACGGCAGTTGAAATCCCTCCTCGCCGACTCCGCTCCGGAGACCGCTCCCGAGCCGGCGATCGGCAACGAGCCGGCCCCGGCGCCGGTCGAGCTTGCCAAGGCACCCATCGCCGAGGAATCGCTCTACGGCATCTGGAAGACGAAGTCGGCCGAGGACAAGGCCATCACCCTCTCTCTCACCGCGATCGGCACCTTCACGTGGAACTACGAAGGCGCCACCGGCGATGTCCTCAGTGGGGAATGGTCGATCGACGAAGACGGGCTCCTCGTTCTCGCGGCCACGGATGTGCAGATGGTCGGCGACATCACTCTCAACGAGGATGGCTCGCTCCACTTCCTCCTCGCCGGCAGTCCCGAGGGCGATCCCGGCCTCACCTTCCGGAAGGAATGATCGAATCCCGGGAGGAGGACGAAAATCCCGCCTCCCGGACCAAAATTTTTGAACGTTCCCGGCAACTGGTGCGTCATTATCACCGATGCAGCGATTCTCACAGGAATGGCGTGACTGGCTGGACCGCAACGGTTCCCGCTTGATGCTTTTTGCCCGGCAACAAACCCGGTGCGAGGCGGATGCCGAGGACGTCCTCCAGTCCGCTCTCGTGCGCACTTGGAAGGTTCACAAGGGTGCCCCCGACCATCAGGTCGTCAGTCTGGCCTACACGAACGTCCGCCGCTGTGCCATCGATCTGGGCCGCAGCAACGAGCGCCGGAAGCGGCGCGAGGAGGAATCCGTCCTCGATCGCGGCGAGCTCGTGGCCTGGTTCGAACTGCCCGAGGATGACACGAGCCGCGCCCTGCAGGTGGCTCTTTCGAAACTACCGGAGAAATTCCAGGAAGTGATCACGCTCAAGATCTGGGGTGAGCTGACCTTCGACCAGATCGGCAAAACCCTCGACATTTCCCCCAATACCGCCGCCTCCCGCTACCGCTATGGGATGGAGGCGCTCCGGAAGTCGCTTGAAGGGGAAAAGGTGAGGATAGGGAATTGATTTCGGAGCGGCACGGTCAGTGCCGTCGCTTCCACCTTCCGGGTGGGAAGAGTTTTCGTCCGGCCCTGAACGACGCGGAGGGGAGCCGGTGGTGGACCCTCTTCATGGAGTGAACGCTATTCCGCAAAGGCGCGCAGTCGTGGGCTCACGCTGCTTGGCGAGGGAGGCCGCTGGTTCCTTGCGGTTCCCCGCGAGGTCTGAAATCCGGTGAAAGGTTCGCTCCGGCAAGAATTATGAGCCTACTTCTAAGTCTAAAAGTGATAAAAATCAGGTTTTCCATAAAAAAAGGATTGCATTCAAGCAGAAATGATTTACAAATTATGCCGTGTGAACCGCTTTTTGCGGCCAAAACGATCCGAAATATTTTTTAAAGCGAATCCATCAGCTGAAAGCATTTCTTCGAAAAATTCTATGAACCCCGGTCGGCTATCCAATCTCACCTTCCGAGCCGGCTGCTGAATCGATCATCCGCTGAATCGCTTTTTCTACGTCCTCGACCTCGATCCAGTCACTCCCGCCATGGCCTCCCTGATGAACCTCCGCCACACCTTGCGCACCAGAGTCCGGACCTTATCGGTGCGGGGAGCCTTGTTCGTTCTCGGGATCGGTTTTCCATTCCCGGACGCCTCGATGGCCACCCCCGTCACTGAGAGCGAGAACCTTCTCAGCGTCGCCGAGCCCTACAGCGTCGAGCGTTATAAAACGTTGTGGACCGCCCAGCTGTTCAACCTGCCCGCCAAGCCGGAGGTTCCGAAAGTCGTCGCCGCTCCGGCGCCCCCGCCTGCGGTCTGCAAGTTCACTCTCCAAGGGATCGCCGAGATCGCAGGGACTTCGTATGTCTACCTTGAGGATAAGGCCGGAGCCCTTCATGAATTCCGTCTGAATCAACCGGTCGGCGATGTGGAAGTCACGAAAATCACCATGGGTGACCAGGTCGCGATGCACTCGGTGAGCCTACGATCCGGGTCCAGCACCTTTGTCCTCCAATTCGACCTCACTCCAGATCCCGCGTCGACCGCCCCGGTGAAAAAGGCAGGAAATTCCGCTCAGGATGGGCCGGAGCGCGCTACGGAAGTGAGTCCCGAGGCGCCCGGCGAGGAGATCGAATCCGATCTCTCCGAGTTGGAGGAGGATGAAGATTGGACCGAAGGCCCTGTCAATCCCATACCGCGGCACCGGCGGCGGCAGAACAGCCGGTCCTTCTCCTCTTGAGACATCAGCGATCCCGCACCCCGGTCGGCCTGCCGGAGAGTCGTGCTTCCGACCCTCTCCCCTTGGGCTAACGCATGCCGAAGGTCCTCCACCGGCACCGTCCCTTTCTCTTTCGTTAACTCGGACCTACACAAGCCAAGTTCGGAACAAAATAGAATAGTAAAAATACAACAACCAAAGCAAAGAATGAAACCTGAGACAAACTCAAACAACCCATCCCGCCCTGGGACTTCCAAGGTGGGCCTTGCGACCGTGCTGGCCGCGCTCTGCTCCGTCGGCTCGTTCGCCTCGGCGCAAGTCGTCCCCCCCACGCCTCCCACCACTCCTGGCGCAGGTACTGCGGTCCTGCTTGATGGAACCGTGCTCACCCAAAAGGTCCCAGAGTCGCCCTTTGCGACGGAAGGTCCGATCTGGAACCTCGACCTGGCCAACCAGGGCATCGTTGTGACCGGAAAGAAGATCACGATCCCTGCCACGGTGAACGGAACACCACTTCTGATCAGCGGATCCTCCGTTCTGGGACAGGATGGTGAAGCACTGACCGGGATTGGCGCAGCTGACTTCGACCGGCTTACCGATGCCAACGCCATAACCCGTGACGTGGATACCGCAGTGGTTGGTGAGAACCTTGGCCCTCGTCGCCTCGGACCCACCCGATCGATCTTTAGCTCGCAAGAGGCCCGCCGCAGCGCTGCGGACGCCCCCGGCCTGGTGCGCGACAATGTGGCTCAAGCCGCGATCGAGCAGAATTACTTCCAAATCGTTCAGCAATGCTACGAAGCCAATGCTGGAGCCCTGCCGGCAGATTTCCTGAGCCGGGCGGGTCTTCGCGGCGAGGACGCGGCGAATTGGTCCTATCCTTCGAGCACCGGCGGCACCCTGAAGTCGGCCGGCCATGTCTACGTCGATACAGCGGGGAACGAATACTTCGTGCCCGACATCGAGGTCGTGATCGAACTCGCCGAGAATGTCGCCGAGGGCGTGGTGACCTCAGCCGTGCGTGGAGATGGCACGCGCCCAGACTCCTTCGTCATGGGTGAGCTCCTCCTCATTTTCAATCAGGATCCCCGCTTCGGAGCCGACGTGCTCGGACGCGCTGAGGCCGTGATCCCGCGTGAGGAGTTCTTCAAGCAGGTCGTCACGGGCGAAACCAATCTTCCTGTGATCGGGCACATGGTCAGCGAGCACGTGATGTTTGTGCAGGAGGTCTTGTCCCCCTTCGTCGACCCGAACGCCGGAATCACGATCACCGCCGACAGGTTCACGTTTCGCGGTCCCAACGTGACCGAAGCCCGCTGGCGCGGTGTGGTCGACAAGCCTGCGGGGATTCGTCTCGTCGCCGTCATGATCCAGACGATCGGGGGCCAGGAGACCCGACGCGAGTTCAACGTCCCGATGACGATCGATCCCCTTACCGGAGAAGGAGTCTACAGTGCGAGAATCGTTCCCACTCGTACCAACCTCCGAAATCTCACTCACATCGAGATGCAGGCTATCGACACCACGACCGGCCAAGTCAAGGCCACGGAGCGATTTGATATCCGTCCTTTCCGGGCTTGACCGATGAACGGCGACGGCCCCCCGCTCTGGGGAGCCGCCGCCACTTTTTTCTACAGCGAGATGGCGTGGGCTTCCCGGGCGGTCGTGAGACGGCCCCCGGAAGGACCCACGCCATTCTGCTTTGAGCGTGCGAACTTTCTTTTTCTGTTCACCGCTCCCCCTCCGGCACTCTTCCGATCGCCCTCGTCGGCCCCCGGCAATCGACGGGTAGGCCCTTAGGGCCAAAAGGAGAGGTGGGGATGGGATTCTGACTCGTGCTTTTTCAAAGCGAGTCTACCGGTCGAGGAACTTCGTCACCTCGAATCCCTCGTCCGTAAACGGAAAACGCTCGCCCGGATTTGGCAGCGGTGTGGCGAGGTCGGCCCTGTCCAAGCTCTCGAACGAAAGGCGCTCGAACGAAAGGCGCTCGAACGAAAGGCGCTCGAACGAAAGGCGCTCGAACGAAAGGCGCTCGAACGAAAGGCGCGCCTGGCCCCTCCCGTCCAGTCGAAAATCGATGGGAAGCTTTGGCTGCGCTTGGGGCGTCCACCACTGGGAGGATCTCGCCCTTCACGGCTCTCTTTTCCGTCCACCCGGGATGGCCTGGAACTGGTGGGCAGATGATCGCGAATTCCGCCTCGGCCGATTCACGAACGGACTTTTAGGAAACCGTCTGGACCCAGCCAAGTTTAAAGACTCCCCTTGTTACGAACGGACCTTTAGCAAGGGAGGGAGTCCGCGGTCGAACCATGCATTCTGTGCCTTCACCACCCTCCTCCGGCGGAGACCGTTGGCGGCGCGGCAAAAGAATTCCATGAAAACCTTCTCGAGCGCTGCTTGCCTTATTTCCTGGAATTCATCCGGAAATTGAAGAAACGCTTCTGCGGCACCGTCGTCACCGGTTCGGCTCGCAAGGTTTCCGGGGCGGGTGCGGCGAAGGCAAGGGTTGTGTCCAAGATTTCACTGCGTCCGCTTTCCAAGTCGGTGGGGGTGCGATGATTGGTTCCGTCGATGATGTGGGGCTGGATAAAGATCAGCGTTTCCTCGCGAGAGGTGGATTTATCCGTCGAGCCAAGCATCTTGCCGAGCAGCGGGATCCTGCGGATCCCGGGCAAACCGGTCACGGACTCATCCGCCCGCTCGGTGATCAAACCGCCCAATACCACGGTTTCCCCGCCGTTGATGGTCACCGTGGTGATCAATTCCTGGGTGCTCAGGGTTGGGATTTCATTTCCTGAGATGGACTGGCTGCCGACGACGTTGTCATTCACCTGGGCGATTTTGAGCGTGACCTGGTTGTCGGAATTGATCAGCGGGATCACTTCAAGCTTCAGCACCACATCGCGGAACTCGATGTTTGAGGTGATGGCCCCGCCCAGGCCGTTTTCGAACCCGACTCCACTGGTCAGGGTGGACGTCGGGATGGCGATGCGCTGACCGGAGGAAATCGTCGCCTTCACGTTGTTCTGGGCATAAATACTCGGCCGTGAGAGAATCTTGAAATTGGATTCCCGGGCAAACAGCCTGAGCATTCCATTGACTCCGGCACCATCCGCACCCCAATCGAACTTGCCGTAGAGGGAGAGACCGCCAAAGGCATTCGCAAACGCGTCCCGCTTGTCCAGGTCCGACACGTTCGGGAGACGATCTTTGCCGTTGAAGAAAGACCCGGCACCGGAAAGAACGTTCCCACTTGGAGTCTGCAGGGTCGCGAGGGTTTGCAGCGCGTTGAGGGAGTAGTCCAAATCATCCCCGATCGTCAATTGGCCGATCACCGTTGACAGATAAACCTGCCTCGGTTGGACATCGACTTGATCAATCAACCGCTCGATGACGGAGATGTTTTCGGGAGACCCCGAAACGACCAAGCTGTTCGCCTGAGGATCGCCGATCAAGAGCGTGTTGCCGATCGTGTAAGAAACGGGAGCGCCCACATCATCGGGATTGCCGAGCAGGTCCCGGGCAGTCGCGCCTCCGCCCAATCCCGAACCCGAGGAGTTGGACCCACGGTCAAAGGACGCAAACTCAGCGCCGTTCTGTCCGCTCTCTCCTCCGGAGGGCACGGCTCCACCCTCGGCAAGTTCCTCGTTCTGCGTGATGTCGGTTCCCCTCGCCAGCGCATTGTAGAAGGATGACATGTAATCCAAGACCGAGACATATTGCAGCCTCCGCGTGAAGAAATTCTCGTTCTCGCCCGGCTTGTCGAAGGATTTGATCAACTCCTCGACAAAGGCGAAATCCGCCGTGGGGGCCACCACGAGGATGCTGTTCGTTCGGCGATAGGGCACCACGGTGATGCCGACGGAGTCCGCCGCGGGGTCTTTTCCTGCCACGGCGGGAATTTCCTTGGCGGCTCCGTTTTCGGCGGGCGCACCAGAAGCCTGCGCGACGTCGCCAGGGAGCGCCTCTCCGCCGGCGACCCGCTGTTCGATGATGGTGTTGATGATCTCTGAGACGCGTTCGGCATCGGCTCGCTCCAACTTCACGAAATCATGAATCATCTTGTTCGGCGGCACATCGACGAACTCCTTGAAGCTCAGCAGCATTCGGACAATCGAAGTGCTTTCTGTGATGACGATGGCGTTGCTTCTCCCCAGCGCGGTCATCGCTCCATAGGGGTTGAGCGTCACGATATTCGAAAAGGTCGTGATCGCATCTTCAGGGGCCACGTGATCCAGATGCATCACATAATTGACGACTTGCCCGTTGTCCTTTAGCCCCGCCTCCTCGGTGACGACCGGCAATTCTTGGGCGCGGATGCTTTTGCCGCCCTCGAAGTAGATGATTTTCAGGGTCTTCTCGTCCACCGGGAGCATCGCATACCCGTTGAGAAGCAGGGCGCTGTCAATGAATTGGAGCGCTTCCGTTTTGGTGAGTCGTGAATCGGTGACAATGGAGATGTTCGTGGCCCCGAGATTGCCATCCCGGATAATTTTTTTCCCGGACAACTTCTCGTAGTAAGGAAGAATCGCGGTCACCGGGGCGTTCGGGAAATTCACCATCAAAGGCTCTTCCCCGCGTGCCGCCTCTTCCGCGAGGACCGCTGAGAATGAGAGAACCAAGCCCAGACCGAGCCCGATCCACCGATTGGTGATAAATTTCTTCGTGAACATGGTGTAAATTTAAGAAAACTATCAAAGTTTTCATAATAGTCAATGAAAGTTAGATGTTTTTCCGATTGGATGGAATCCCGCCCGGGAGGGGTGCCGGTCTGAGGTGAATGAGTCGCCGCGGAAGAAGAGGCGACCGGCAGCTTTTCGACTCCGCCCTCGAGCGTTGTGTCGAGGGGCGGGAGTCCCGGAGAGCCCTTGTGGAGCCGAACACCGCGCCGAAGTCGTGCGACCGCAGAACAGCCTTTTCGATTCAAAGTGTGATCGGGCTGGGAGCGGCCGACCGTCGCGATAAATTTTGCAAACCTTAATATTTGACACTCTAATAATTAGTGGCATTTTAAAAAGTATGAGGCGTTTGATTCTTTCGGTGACGTTCCTGTCTTCCCTGACCACCCTTGGCTTCAGTGATCCCTCCCCCTATTCGCAGGATCGCTACAGCGTGATTTGGCACGAGGCGTTTGTCTTTGAGAAGTCCAGCCGCACCCCAAGCGCGCCCATCACGAGTGACGATTGGACCGTTGCGGGAATCTTCACCTTGGGCGAGGAGGACGGAGCAGTGGTGATCAACCGCGCCAATGGTTCGATCGAATACCTCAACACGGCCTCCCCAAGCCCCTCAGGGATGACCTTGACTGAAATTCTTGACAACGAGAACGGTGCCTCTCCTCGCATTGCGGTGACCCTGAAGGGCAAGGCCCTGATTCTAACGGGTTCCACCACGGGGAATCCAATTCCTGAAACGGTTTCCTTGAAATACGTGCCGTCCACGACGAGTCCATCGGCTGCTTCCATCGCCCTTGTCGAATAAGAGCTCCGGGAGCCGGGCGCCTGATCCTTTTATTCCGGAGGACGAGTCAGACTCGCACGCAGCGTTCCCCTGCCCCGAGTCTGGGACGGGGCCAACTCGATGAAAACCGGCGGCCACTCCTTGGCTGCCTTCCGGGACCTGGGCCGTCGAGGCTCAAGCCCACGCGATGGCTTTCAAAGCATCTGCGTCAGGCCCGCGGCGTGAACGGATCGCCAGGATCGGGCATCCTTCCCCAATCGGTGGCGGGCGAATTTTCTTTCTAAAAATTATAAAAAGTGGAGAAAGTTTGGAAAATTAAGTTATAATAATTGTGGTTAAGTTATTTAATTTATGATTTCGCACATCAAAGAGTCTGCCACGGAAGCGGGTTGTTCCAATCCCGACTTGATCGACCGCGTCATGGAGGGCCTCCAAACGGAGAGCGAGTCAGCGATCCGCGCCGTTCTGGAAGCCAAGATCGTCGATGAGGACGCCTTTCTCCGTCAGATCGGTCGCAGGTTTGGCCTGACGGTCTGGGAGGGCTTCGGAACCTTAAGTCCGGAGCGGATTCGCGATCTCCGCAAATTTTTTCCGGCCGACGCGGCAAGGAAGAGGGGCATCGTACCGGTTGACTTCGAAGAGGGTCAGCCTGGGGAGGAATCCGGCATGGTTCTGGCCTCCACCGATCCTTTTGATCTTCAGGCTCATTCCTTTGCCTCCCGCGAGTGCGATTTCCCGATCACGTGGGTGCTGGCACGGCCTCAGACCATCCGCGATGGGCTCCACGCGCTTTATGGTGTCGGGGACGATTCCCTCGATGACTTGATTGAATCTCGTCTCAATGCCACCGATGCCGAGAACTGGGAGCAGACCATGGTTCTCGACGCGGAAGCCGGTTCCGCTTCCCTGACCTCTCTGGTCAACGACATCATCCGCGGTGCCCTCGAACAACAGTCCACCGACATCCATCTCGATCCGCTCGGTTCCGACTTGAGAATCCGTTATCGCATCGACGGGAAGCTCAAAGACGTTTCCACTCCTGAAAACATGGGCAGCCTCAAGAGTGCCGTGATTTCCCGGGTCAAAATCATGGCGAAACTCGATATCGCGGAACGCCGACTGCCTCAGGATGGACGAATCCATCTCGAGCTCGACGGGAAACCGATCGATGTTCGGGTTGCCACGATCCCCTCCGTGGAAGGCGAAACGGTATCCATGCGTCTTCTCGGACAAGAAGTCTTCAATTTGGGAAAACTGGGGATGGATTCCCAGATGGTCTCGACGGTGAAGAGTCTGTTGGCCCTGCCAAACGGCATTATCCTCGTGACGGGTCCCACGGGTTCGGGCAAATCGACCTCCCTTTACGCCTTTCTCTCCGAAATCAACGAACCCGACACCCGAATCGTGACGATCGAGGATCCTGTGGAGAATCGCCTGGAGGGAGTGGTGCAGATTGCGGTCAAAAACGACATCGGCCTGACCTTCGCGACGGGCTTGCGTTCCATTTTGCGGGGAGACCCCAACGTGATCATGATCGGAGAAATGCGAGATCTCGAGACCACGGAAATCGCGATCCGAGCCGCTTTGACCGGCCACTTGGTCTTCAGCACGCTTCACACGAACGACGCGATTTCCGGTGTCACGAGATTGGTCGATATGGGAATCGAGCCGTTTCTGGTCGCCTCCTCCGTCCGCGCCTTTCTCGCACAGCGGCTGGTCCGAAGGCTCTGCACGAGCTGTAAGGAGCCCTACCGCATCAGTCCCGCCGTTCTCTCGGGTCACGACTGGAATTACCAGCCCGCTGGAGATGAAGCCCCGATCTTCTATCGCGCTCCGGGCTGCCAGTATTGCAGAGGTACCGGCTACCGGGGGCGTCTCGCTCTCTACGAACTGGTCGTCGTCACCGGGGCCATGGAAGAGCTGATCGTAAGCCGTGCGAGTTCCAAGGAATTGCAACAACAGGCTCTGCGGGACGGCTACGTTCCGATGCGGGATTATGGATTCAAGAAAGCCCTCGAAGGACACACCAGTCTCGATGAGGTCCTTTCGGTAACGACTTCGCCATCGCGAGCCCTTGAGAGCGCGCTGGCTGGCGCGCTTGCATGACATGAAAACGTTCCTCTACAAGGCAGCGTCGCGTGATGGCGCCATCTCGAATGGGAAACTCGCGGCGGCGGACCGGACCTCCGCTCTCGACCAAATCGAGACCCTCGGGTTGCAGCCGCTCTCGCTGACCGAAGAGGCTGCGGGAAAGAAGCCCAAGGAAACCGAACGCGGTCATCAACAGGAACCGATCCGGTTGAAACTTGCGGAGGTGCTGGAGTTCACCGAGGAACTTGCCGAGTTGCTGCGCGGTGGCATTCACCTCGAAAGATCCCTCGCGATCATCGAACGGCGCAAAGGAAAAAGCAGGCTACCCCTCATCGCGATGGAGATACGGAGCAGAATCCGGGATGGCAAAACCCTCTCGGACGCCCTGCGAAGCAGTTCCCCGGACTTCGGTGAACTCTACTGCCGCCTCGTCGCCGCCGGGGAGGAGAGCGGAGCACTCACCGGAATTCTTACCCGCCAGGCCGAACACCTGAAAGCGCTCCAAGCCCTGAAGTCCGGAGTGGTTTTCGCGATGATTTATCCCGCTTTCCTGTGCCTCTCGGCGGTGGGCGTGGTCGTGATGTTCGTTACCTATCTCATTCCAAAACTGATGGATCTGCTCGAATCCACCGGTGGATCCCTGCCGGGGGGGGCCCGTTTCATCATCGGCCTCTCTGAATCATTCCAGAACACGTGGGGTTTCTGGCTCGGTTTGATCGTCTGCCTGATCCTGTTTTGTTCTTGGTTCGCCCGTAATCGGAGCTTGGAATGGGACAAATTCCTGATGGCTTCGCCCTTGCTCGGGAAAGTATTGCATCTCCGGCAGCAAGTCCTGTTTCTTGAGACGATGTCCAGCCTTCTTGAAAACGGGCTTCCGATCGTCAATGCCCTCTCCCTCACCCGCAATGCGATTCCCAGCCCCATGTATCGGAAGGAAATCGATCTGATCAGGGCCAGGGTCCAGGATGGGGAAGGCCTCTCGAATTCCCTTGTTCATTCCAGCTGTTTCCCGACCATTTTGACCGACCTGATTTCCGTCGGCGAGGAAACGGGAGATCTTTCCGGTGCCATGGGGCGGGCCTCGGTCCGTTTTGAGGCAGATCTCAAACGGAACGTCGAGAGAATCAGCGCCATCATCCAGCCAACCGTCGTCATCGTGATGGCGGTGATGGTTGGCTTCATGGCTTACCTGATGATCAGTGCCATCTTCCAAACCGTCTCGGGACTGGGAGCTTGAAACAAACCAACAACACAACAACAACACCCTAACCAACCACAAACGAAACCATGAAACACAACAAACGTGCGTCCTCACACAAACACACCAAGGCATTTTCGATGATGGAAATGATCCTCGTCCTCGGTATCATCACCTTGCTGGTGGGATCGGGAGTCGCCGGCATGATGAACGTGCTCGATCTCGGCAAGGAGACAAAAGCCAAGGCTGATATCAATACCATCAGCAGTGCTTTGAGGGCCTACGAGGCCCAACAGCTGCAGCTACCGACGACCCGCCAAGGTATCCGCGCCCTCGTTTCGAAGCCGACGACGAAACCGGAGACGAAGAACTGGAAGCCATTCCTCAAGGAAAAAGTCCTGATGGATCCCTGGGGAAATGAATATCAATATGTTCGCCCCGGCAAAAGGAACGGAGACGGTTTTGATCTCTTTTCCTCGGGTGGTGACGGCGAGGCGGGAAATGCCGACGACATCGGAAACTGGGATCTTTGAGACATGATCGGCCGGTCCACACCCGCTTCGCAACAGGGTTTCACGATGCTGGAACTCCTGATGGCGATGGCGATCTCGCTGATCATCCTCGCGATGGGTGCCGGCCTTGTTCTCCAGGGACTTCCCGTGGAAAAGAGGCTCGCTTCGGAGGTTGCCAAGCTGGAACTTGCCGCGAGGAAGGCGGCGATGCAGTCGAGCTTCCTTCAACGCGACGTTTTCTTGACGATCCGCGCCGAGTCATTTGCTGGACCGGACGGATCCGTCGCTTTCGGTGAGGGCGAGATCTCGATTTGCCATCGAGGAAAGGCCGCCTCCTTCAAGGCCCCGCCGAAGGACGGGTATCTGTGGAAGTTCGGCGCGAACGGCCTCTGCGAACCCCTCTGCATCAAATTCTCCCTTCCCGAAGGCGAGATTGAATTGGATTTTGACCCCCTTACCGGTGAGACGCGAAACCGCGCTCTGACCCTCTTTGAGTCGTGATGAAAGCGGGGCGATCAGGCAATGGGGGAATCCGAGGATTCCTGCTGATGGAGATCATCGTATCGATCGCGTTGTTCGCCCTCATCGGGACGTCCATGGTCGCCGCCTTGCAGCACATGGCAAAGAACTCGAGAGATTCCCGCAGTGAGATCGCCATTTACCGCCGGGTCGACTCCGTTCTCGCGGAAGTGGTTCACGGTTCCGGCGACCGTCTCGCCCTCGGGAAGACCGTTTATCCAGCCGACGGAAGCGATGTCTCGGTCGAGGTGGAGATCACCCCTGAAGATATCACGGATGCCGGAGGGATGGTCCTGGACTCCATCTATCGGGTGCGAGTGAAGGGCATGCTCGAATATGATCCTACGGTGGCGTTCAATACCGAGCGCTTGATCTACTTCCGGCAGCAGGGCAGAGGGGAAAAATGAGCGGCGGCCTCCGGTGGCGGCCCCTTTACATCGAAGGAACATGACTTTAAAACCAAGCCATCACCGGGCGTTCACGTTGATCGAGGTCATTGTCGCGTTGGCGATTTCGGCCATCGTGATCGGGGGGGTCTTCGGGCTCGCCGGTTCGGCGCTGGATCTGGCTTCTGAGTCAAGCAAGGCGAGGCTCGATGAGATGAGGCATCATCAACTCTCCCGCTTCCTGCGGGTCAGTCTGGCCGAACTGCCGCCCAAGTGCCAAGTCACGATGGGTAGCGGAGAGATCCTCACCTTCCTCGACGCCAAGACCAGTTTTCAATGGCCCGGCGGGACGCCGCAAGCCACCAGGACCGACCTGCGGTTCGTCGATAAAACCCTCCAAATCGCCCATCACCGCGGCGATGAGGAACTTTCCTCCTTGGTGCTTTTGGACGATTTGATTTCGTGCAGCCTCGAAATACAAAACGCGGAAACGAGGCTCTGGACGAGTTCGGTCCCTGCCAACGCTCCCATTCGCCCCTCACTCGTGAAGGTTCGCTACCAATCCGCGAAAGATACCAAGGAGCGCGTCGAGGTTTTCCGGGTTCACCGCTTCGCGCAGGTCAATTTCAACAGTCCGCAGAATCCGCAGGAGAATGAGCCCCCAGCACCTTAAGACCTACCGCCAGTCCGGCGCCTCTCTCGTGGCCGTTCTCTGGCTGATCGGATTCCTCGGATTGGCGATTCTAGGCGCCGCCAAATTCGTGACCCTTGACACCTCGTGGGCGACCAAGGTGAAGAAGCGGGCGGAGGCGAAAAACCTTGCCGAGACAGGGCTCGCGCTCGGCACGCACCCACGGGTGAAAAGTGGAGATCCCCTCCTCCGTTCGTTTGATCCGGAAACGGAAACGGGCTACGAGGTTCGGATCACCTCGGAGGAGGGTCTCATTCCCCTGAACCAGGTCCTTTTGTCGGGACGAAAGGACTGCTTAAAGCGACTTTTCGAGATTTGGGGCCAAGATCCGGACGAGGCGGCTTCCTTGGTCGATGCGCTGAGGGACTGGATCGATGCCGACGGCCTTGCTTCACTCAACGGGGCAGAATCCCCCGCCTACGACGCGGCCGGGAGGCCTGGTTTACCGTTCAACAGACCTTTCGCGTCCCTCGGCGAGGTCGACTTGGTGATCGGGATGGAGAGGCTTGCCGCGTTGAAACCAGATTGGAAAGATTACTTCACCCTCTGGTCGATGGGCCAAATCGATCTCAACGAAGCGAGTGCGGAGATCGTCTATGCGGCCATCGGAGCCGGCGACCTTACCCGTGCCGAAGAGTTCGTTCTGCTGAGGGACGGAGCCGATGGGGCTTCCGGAACCTTGGACGACCAGAAGTTCCCCAGCGTCCAGTCGGTGGTGGCGTTTTTCGGAGCACAGGCGGATCCCGGCAACACGCTTCTGACCGCCCGCAGCGCCACCCGACGGGTTTACAGCAGAGGTGTTTACCGAGGTGAGGCGGTAGGAATCTCCGAAACGCGGCGCTCCAACCTGCTTCTCTGGCGAAGGGAGCAATAAGCTTCGCCCGGGTCTCCGGGGTCGTTTGAAGATCGAGCGCAAGCGACGCTCGTGCACCTCGTTTCAGCCCTGCCCCGCGAGATCTCCAGCGAGCGGGCCGCGTCCCAATTCTACCTCAAGATTTTGCGGAAAAACTACCCCTCCCGAGATTGACTTGGTATTGGGGGGGGCTAGCATTTCAATATGCCGGAAAATCCAACTGAAGCTTATCAAATCTTGTTCCCTGGGCCGGCCGGGTGGGAGCTTTGGTTCGTCAAAAGTGGTGAGGCACAACTCCTCTCCTCCGGGTCCGGTGAGGAGGTCCTTGAGTTCGACGCGTCGTTACGGGCGATCCGCGTCCTTGCGCAGCCAACCGCCCACCAGGTGGCCCTTCTTTTCTCTTC
Source organism: Akkermansiaceae bacterium UBA5020 (assembly GCA_002396885.1). GTDB lineage: Bacteria > Verrucomicrobiota > Verrucomicrobiia > Verrucomicrobiales > DEV007 > Arctic95D-9. The sequence continues at coordinate 48,642 of DGXY01000035.1, read as the reverse complement.
TCACGCCGCGGACTCTCAAACCTTGGCTCAATCAGCTCAGTTGTACGCCGAAAAGCAGGGTCAGGCGATTGATCACGAGGGCATCATGGTGGAAGCGGTCTTGGGGTCGCCGCCTAAGACAATCGCCCGGATTGACGCTCCGTTGTCCAAATTCAATCAATCCGGCATGACGGTCTTAATGCCCGATCTGATCGTCCCGGCCGCGACGATGTTGCCACTGACCAGGAACTCGATCGCGATATGGATTGAGTTGGGAACCCTCATCGTCGCATTTGAAGGCGCTGGGAGGGTTATCTACTATGACAAGCTTGGCGGGACCGGACCTGGTCTGGCCGATGAAGTCCATCGTCTGGCATTGCAGTTGGAAGGAACTCGCCTGATCGAGAGGCCCCAGGTCTTGTCGCTTTGGGCGGATCTGCCGCCGGGATTCTTTGAGGAGAAACTTCAAGTGAAGGCCGAAATCGCGCCGCGGCCGTCGCCGATCCTGATGTCAGGCCATAACAGCCTCCAACCCCTGTGGTTCCGGGAGGGCCAAGGCCGGACGAAGGCCGGGATTCGCAAGAAACGCCAAATTCTCGTCGCCTCCATCGTCCTCGGGATCGTTGGATTCACCTGCGCCGTCATTTTCCTGACACAGTTTTTTCAAGTCAAGGAGTTGCAGGGCCAAATCAGCGCGATCCGTCCTCAGGTCGACCGAATCGAGGCCATCCGGGCAAGGTGGAAGGAAGTTTCCACGGGGGTTGACCCCGATGCCTCCCTCTTGGAAACGTGGATGAACCTCTTCAATCTGCAAAGCATCGCCTCGATCAAGATCGAAAAGTTGGAAATCACCCGGATGGAAATCACCGTCACCGGAAATGCATCCGGTTCCTCTCAAGCGCTGGGATTCATCGAGGAATTGACGAGCGGGCCATCCTTTCAAGGCTACACGTGGGAATATCAACCGCCGCAGGTGGGCCCCAGTGGAGCGACTTTTGAGATCAAAGGCATCATCCAATGAGTTCCAAAGAAAAGCGACTTGGGATCCTGTTCGGTTCGATGGTGGCGATCATCGGCCTGACCGTTCTGTATCGATCGGTTTCGTCCGGCTCCAGTGGCGTCTCAAACAATCCGACCGAACTGTTGGCGCAACTCCAATCCATGCAATCGGCCGTGGAAGAATCGGATTTATGGAAGGGCCGGGAATCATGGCTCGATGAGAATACCCCGACCTACGCGTCGGAAGTCATCGCCTCCTCCACCTTGCTTGACAAGATCATCCCGATCATCAAAGCCAACCGCCTCAAGGAGATCAATCAGGAGCTGACACCCGCCTCCGAAGAGTCCGACGAGGGCGATGCCCCCACCGGTGATTTCGAATCCGTCAGTGTCCGGGTCGTGGTTGAGGGAGCCATGCGAGATATTGTTCAATGCATCCACAAGATCCAGACCCCGACCCATTTCATGGGCATCGACGAATTGGGCCTCGAAGTCGGTGAGTCAGGGACCTACCAAGCCACCCTTCTCATTACCCACTGGTTCGTTGTCGAATAGAGTCAGAGGCGTCAGGCGCGGCGCCGCCCTTCTTTCTTTTCGGGTTTGCTTGGTCGACGGCCGAGGCGGCCAAGGTCAGCGTCGTCTCGATGGCTTTGAGCAACCTTTCGGCGAGGGCGGTCTGGCCGCACCGCCGATGAGGCGGACGTTGCCCGGGAAATCACCTGACGTTCTAGCGGCACCACGACGCGCCCGTTCGCGCCCGTCTTCAAGAGGATCGCCTCGATGATGCCGGGAACTTCTAAGGAGGCCAAGTGTGACGCTTACCGCGCCTTGTGGTGGGAGCACGAAAAAAGGGGGGAGGTTGCCCCCCCCCCTTACTTCAAATGGAACCTATTCCGGACTCAATTCACTCCAGGAAATTGGGGAGTGGCTTGTCGCCCTTTGCGCCGGTCGGCGGCAACTTCATGAAGACGTCACGGGCTCTTCCTTTGGCGCCCTCGGTCACCTGCGCTTCATTCCCCTTGTGGCCGTTGGGGATCAGAATGCCCGGGTGGTCGAACGGCGCCCGCCGGTGGCGGACCCGATCGTCGGTGAGCGACTTCAGGAAGGCAACCAAGGCCTGCTTCTCCTGGTCGGTGAGACCAAGCGTTTCCACGTCGGGATCGAGGTCGTCGATGTTCTCCTCATGGAAATCACCGCCACGGTTGTAGAACTCGACGACCTCCAGCAAGGTGCGTTGGCCTCCGTTGTGGAAGTAGGGGGCCGTGAGTTCGACGTTCCGCAGACCAGGAGTCTTGAAGCCCCCTTTCGCCGCGATTCTTTCCCCGGGAACGACCTCAAGGTCAGGGTCTTTTCCGACAAGCTCCCTGAAGGCTTCCGGGCCGAACTGTTCCGCCAGGGCGGACTCGGACAGCGGATAACCATACGGATCGCTCGCACCGATGCCCAGGTCTTCGAAGGACGGGCGGACACCGATGTTGTAGAAACCGTTGTCATAGACGGCTTGGTTTTTGTCGCCCATCGTCATCCGTTCGATGCGTTCCGTGGAGACGCTGTGAACCGACGCTTTGGTGAACTCCGCTCCGCTGTGGCAGTTGCCGCACTTCCCTTTGCCGAAGAAGAGGGCCATGCCTTTCTGTTGTTCGGCAGTCAGCGCGCTCTTGTCGCCTTCCACGAACTTGTCGAAAGGAGTCTCATCCGACACCAGAGTCGCTTCATAGAGCTGGACAGCCAGTCCGAAGAAGAGACTGAAGTTCGCCTCCATGTGGGTGAATCCGTTCAAGGGCTGACCTCTCTTCGGCTTGGTGTTGGCACCGCTGAGGATGACATTACCCGCCGTATCGGCAGCGCCGTTCGAAGGATCGGTGAGGTCGACGTTCAGTCTCCCCGTGCCGTTCCACCATTCGGGTTTGAAGGCCATTTCGATTAGAGTGGAATACTTCTCAATGGTCAATCCCGTATCAGTAGCGGCGAACTTGGTCAATCCCTTGCCGCGAAGGCGGGAGTATTGGCCAAGCACACTGTCTTCCGCATGCACGAACTGGAGATCCAGAGGGCGGCGGCTCAGGAGTTTCCGACCGAGCTCCGGAAACCTTCGTCCGGTCGAGGACATCTCGAAGTTGCTCAACACAGGACCAACGGCTTGGGACGCCAGGCTTGCGTTGTCGATGCTGATCTTGACCCGACTCACTTTTTTGTTCGCGTCGGCTTTCCAGACCATGGCATCGTCAGCCCGCTCGCCGAATGGATTGACTCCATTGAACTTGTCCTGGGCCCGTCCGTCCCAGAAGTTGCGCTGATTGAAGATGGCGTTGATCACCGAGGGGGTGTTTCTCGGTTCGACGCGTCTGGTGTTCAAGCCTCCCACATGGAAGACGTCATCGGGAGCGAACGCGGGTTTCTCCGCCTCTCTGTAGCTACTCAATCCACCCGCAGTGCTCAGGGTTACGCCCTGGGAAGCGGCGACATCGTTGATACTGGAGATGACTTCGGAATTACGATCGTTCACGTCCGAGAACTTGTGGAACGGGAAGTCGGCTTTGGTGAACGTGTGATTCGGTCCTTTGATCTGGAACGTATCGTCAGGATTGCCTTTGCCGTTGGCATCGACCCGGAGGCTTCCGGGGTTCAGCTGGTTCTTGATGCGGTTGTCCGCTCCGGCGTGGAAGTGGCAAGTCGCACAGGAAGACCTGTTGTCGCTGCCGACACGCATGTCCCAGAACAATGCCTTCCCGAGAACGATCGCGGCCTCCTTATTCTGGATGAATTCCGCAAGATTGGTCGGCTCCGGAACGACACGGTTCGTGAGCGATTCAGGCGCTGGGGCCGGTTCCACTTCCGGCTCCCCACCACCAGGCTCGCCACCAGGCTCGCCTTCAGGATCCAATTCCGGTTTCCCGATCTGAATGGCGTTCGAAGTCTGGTTCTTCTGTCCGAGGCTGTTCACCGCACTTCCCGAGGGAAGGGTAATGCGAACACCACGCGCGGAGGCAGGGGTCACGGTCAGGAAGTACTCTGACTTGTTGATGTCGGAGAGTCCGGCCGCGGTGCCGTTGGTGACGACGAAGTCATCAATCGTGAGGCCGGTCACGTCCTGCGAGAAGACGGCGCTGACCGAGAAGGGCTGCGTCGCGTTGGTCGCGTTCGTGGTCAACTGCACTTTGGGACCGATGAGATTCTCGGGGACGGAGGTTCTCTTGGGGATCACCTTGAGATCGAGTTCATCGATGAGAAGCGATCCAAACTTGCTTCCGATCACATACACCGTCGCCCGCACCGTGCGCGCCGGTACGATTCCGGAGATCGCAAACGGCAGGTAGGTCTTGGAGACGTTGAACTTCTGGGTTGAAGCCTCAATCTCCTTTCCGGCGGCATCGAAGAAGGAGATACCGACTTCGGAATCCAGGCGTCTCGATGTCGACCGGTAATTACCCGACAGGGTAAAGGAGTCCCCGGCCGAGACGGTGACGCCCTGGTGGATCATTCCACCGGTGAGCTTGCAGGCGAACTCTCCTTTAAAGGATTCAGGGCTCGCCAAAATGATCGACTTGAGACCTGCCGTCGGGCGGGTGCTCCAAGAGGAGAGGCGGGCCGAGAAGTCACCGTTGATCAGATTGCTGCTCGTGGTCGCCATCGGATCCTTGGCAAGGCGGTCAACCTCGCGGAGTTCAAATCCGTCGACGTTGGCGGTGCTTCCGACGGGGCTCCAGAAGTAAACCTTCGCGGTGCTCGCGCCATCGGGAGCCACCAATCCAATTTCCAGGGATTCGTAGTAGTCGTTGGCTCCGGCGGTGATCTCCTTAGTGAGAAGCGAATTCCCATCCTGATCGTAAAACTCGATCCCGGCGAGGAGGCCTCCTTGCGAAGTCGAGTAATATTGCAGAGCGAGTCTGTAGCTGTGGCCCCCGTCGACGGCGACGCTTTGGTGGAGGATCGCTCCCGACAACTCGGCGGCTGAGGCTCCGTTCGAGGATGTGCTGGTGATCTTGGCTGTTCCACCCACCGCTTCGTAGGTCTCCCAACCGTTGAAGCCGTCTTCGAACTCATCGTTCGTCAAGAGGTTGTCTCCTTTGACGACGGGACCCGCCTTCAGAAGGGTGATCGAAACGTTGCCAATCGGCTGACTCGAGAAGGGCGCAACTCCACGAAGGGACGCCACTGGCGTGCGAGGCACGGTCGCGAGGTTCGCGGCCGCATAGCTCGTTCCGCTGTCGGTGCCCGCATCGATCGGGTAGAGATCGAGCTGGATGGAGGGTTTCCAATTCCCCGCGGCATCTGCCAGTTGGATTCCGCCGCGACCGGTAAACCAGTCGGGGCTCGGCGAGAGTGCCCCGATGAGGGATAGCACCGGATGGGACGGGGATGCGGTGACGTCGAGGATGACCTCGCCGGTTCCGGGGACGTTACCCGATGAGACCTTGTAGGACCCGAAACCCGCACCAATCTGGCTGTCAATGAAACGGGCAAGCGCGTCCGGTGATCCGGTTTCAGACAGCTCTACGATCGCAGGGAGCGCGAGACTTCCTCCCTCCCAAAGCTTCTCGCCGCTCGAGTGGGTTGCGGCCAGAAGTGGCGCAAACTGAGGATTGGCGGGAAATCCGGTGTGAGGATGTTTGTTGGGATCGAACATGCCCGTGAATTTGATCCGGTAGGTGACTTCCTGATCCGGAGCAGCGAACACTTCCTCGGCGAACAGGGCATTGTCGAGGTAGCTCGAGCCAGGCTTGTTCGACTGGAAGTAAACCACGGCACTGACTGCGCCGACCGGAGCTTTCGCTCTGATCGACTCCGGACGATAGATTTCACTGACGAGCGGTTCGCTTGTGGTCGCGTCCAAGGTCGTGCCCGCGGCATCGCGGAACTCGATTCCCATCTGCAGGCCGGGCTGGCCGAGCGTCCGGTAGTGGGCGGTGAACACATAGCGGGTCTCTGCCGTGACCGGGATCGTTCGATGGATTCGGCTTCCGTCGAGCAGGCTGGCGTAGGAATTACTCACGGGGTCCACTGCCACCGTGGTGGAGCCGGCATCCGTGTTCACGAAGGTCCAATCATTCAGGCCCGCCTCGAAATCATGATTCGTGAGGAGGTTGAAACCTGGAGCGACTCCGTTTTTGATCACGCCGTCGCCGACGGTTCCGTTCGGATTGACGGTGATCGTGGCCGTCGAGACTCCACCCGGGGTCGTCGCGGTGAGGCGATAGATCGTGGTCTGGGTGGGTTTGACTTCGGTCGAGGCCCGGCCGAGGACGGAGCCGACGCCCGGGGTCAGTTCCAGAGCGATGAGGTTGTCACCGATGGTCTGATTAACGTTCCACGACAGGGTGGTAGTCCCACCAGCTGAGGTGCCGGTGAAGGTGTCGATCACGGGGGTGATGAAGGGATTGGTATCTGGCAGCGCCGGATTATTAACGCCCGAGCGGAAGGTCGGCAGCGCGACCGTGTCCACGAATTCCACCCCGTCCCACGACGGGATCGGCGTGGGCAACAGTTTCACCTGGCCGGGATGCTCGGAGTCCCAGCGCGACAGCATGGCGTGGTCTTCGTGCGTGGTCGTGTGGCAATGCTCCACGAAAGTCCCGGCAAATTCCCGGATCCGGAGGGCGACCTCCAGCTCCCGCGAACTATCGGCCGAGGGCCCGATGCGGTAAATGTCCTTACGGGCCCACCATTCCCAGATGGGTGGAGCTTGCCCGTCCCGCGAAAGGATGACGCCCTCTTCGAAGTGGACGTGAACGGGGTGGTCCCATCCGCCTCCGGTGCTCAAGGTCCAAATCTCACGGGTGCCCGTGTCGTCGTAGCCTTGGGCGTTCGTCCCGTCAAAGCCGGCCCCGGTCGGACCCGTGCCCATCTGGACGGCGGTGGAGACGCGACGCGGATCTGCGGTGAGCGCGGGTCCGCCGTCGGCTTTCACCGTCCAGGGGGCGCTGTCCGTCCCGGAGGAACGGCCGAAGTGGAAGGTGCGTCTCGTGGCACCGGCGAAATCGTTCCGATCGATTGGAAGGGGCACCATCTTGGCGGCTCCCGGGACGAAATCGGCGGGGTTCATGCTCAGGTCTTCCCCGGCGTATTCCACGACGCGGAATTCCAGGAACTTCCCGACACCGGGATCGTTCGCGACCCAGACGCCGTTGGCCTGCTGTGCGGCGTATTGCCCCGAGAGAATGTCCGCGAGGGGCACGACGCCCTTGGGACCCCGGCCGTCGGCGTGCTCGGTGACGTTCACGAAATAAAGGGTGTCGCCGGGGACGATTCCCTGGCTGGCGAAATCCACGATGATGTCGTAGCGCTCGCCGATTCCCTGGTTCGGGAGGATGCCCTTGTGCTCTGCGGCGTTGCCGTTGGCATCGAGATCGAGGCTCCCGTCGAAGGGAACGGTGTGCTCGAGGATGTTGCCGTCGTTGGCGATCATGTGAAAGCCGACCCGGTCGTAGGACTCACCGGATCCGGGAGCGCCAGGATATTCCCCGGCGTCGCCGACGACCTTTTTGACGAGTGCGAACTTGAAAATTCTCGCCACCGCTCCGTTGAGAAGACGGAGCCGGTAGGAGCGGTGTCTTACGTTGAAGTAGGGTTTCCAAACCCAGTTCGTGAGAACTTGGTCTCCGAGGAACCCGTCGCGATCAAAGGGGTTGAAGAACAGCTGTCCTTCGGCATCCCAGGCTTTGTCGGCGACCATGAGGTTGATGTCGTAATCGCGGTTGCCCCAATTCAGGGCGGAGCCGCTCGGGAAACGCAGGTTCACCCCGTCGTCGAGGGCTTCGTTGCCCCGGTCGAGGGCGCTATACATGTTGTGGCAGGCTGCGTTGCCTTTGTAGACGTTCTCCGCGGTGTGGTCGATCATGTGATCGTGGAACCAGTGGGAAGACGCGGTTTCGCGCCAATCACCGCGCAGGTTGATCCGGCCATCCTGTTCTTGTCGAACGCCGGGATTGAGGTCGTTCACATAGAGGGACTCTCCGGGTTCTGCCGGGAAAGCCGCCCTCGGGTCGGAGGCCGTGGTGTTCACTGTGTCATAACCCGCATGGACCATGGGCCAGCGGTAATCCCAATACTGTCCGGGGAAGTAGAAGGCCCCGGTGAATCCGTCGCTCTCGGCCGGGTTGTGGCCGTTGTGCTCGTGGGTCGTGATGGTGTTCAATCCGAACCCGTTGTTGGCCGAGGTATCGATCGGCAGGGCGTTGTAGTGCCGCATCAGGACAGGCTGTCCGTAACGACTGTCAAGAACCTTCCCCGGGAAGGTGCCGTCCCAAGTCCACAAAGACTTCGGATCCTGAACGGGGAAGTTGGGGTGGAATCGCGGCGTGATCCCGTTCGTCGTGCCGCTGACGAGCACGCCCTGGGCATCCGTGGCATAGACCGTGTGATACAGTCCCCCTGGCGCGAACTCTCCTTTTTGATACCCGTGGCGCTGCCTCGAATCCCGGACTCCGCTGTTCAGCCGCGCTCCAGTCTGGACGGTCGTGAAGTAGGCCTCCGGAAGGAACTCTTCCCAACGCTGGTGGGCCCACGACTCCCCGGGTGGCCGGCCTTCGGCGGGTGGTGCTTCGAGGGTGCGCTTCAGGAAGGATTCCACGACGGGTTTCCAAGGGTTCAGGTTCCCGGTGTTGGAGAGCTTCGTCGGGAGGTGGGTGAAGCCGTCCAAGCTGAGGAAGGCGTCGAGCGCCGGCCCATCGGGGAAGCTGGTCGGACTGGCGGGCAGAGGTAGGGTCTGCTGGTGTTCCGTCACCCCATCCATCTTTTTCGTGCCGAACTCTTCGAGGAGGAGCATCTGCTGCTCGAACTCCTTGGCTCCGAAAAGAGGGCTCGCGATGCCCCCGGTGGGGATCTTGCCCCCTTCACCCGGCAAGGGTTTGGCGTGAGGCTCGGCGTGCTCGTAAGCGCCTTCGAATTGCTTGGGGAGCGATTGCAGGAAGGCATCCGCTCCGTTTTTATCGATCCAAGGACCTGTCTGCTTGGACGGATCGACCGTCTGGGTCGGCCCGGCCGGTGTTTGCCCCTGGGTCATCTCACCCGCCGTCATCGCGACGGCGAAGACCCACGAGAATAGGGTTAGTCTCCTCTTTTTCATCTGTTGGCTACCTGATTTGGCGATGGTTGTTGTTTGTTCTGGTTGAAAGTTCACTTCGGTTCTTTGAGTGGCGGGACTCCGCCCCGCGCCGGTTTCCACGTCTTCGGCTCAGCTGTTTCGGTCAGGGCGAGAGCCTTCTTGTTTTTCACGCATCCCGGACAGGGAGGCTTTGATTTCGCCGCAGTCGCGGGGACGGGGGCGGGGGCTGCCGAAAACTCGCCCTTGGCTCCGCCCATGCGGAGCTCCGTTTGCTTTTGGATGAACTCCAGCACGTTTTTGACGTCGGCCTCGGTCAGACGGAAATTCGGCATGACGACCCCTTTGTATTGCGCCACCATGGCGAGCGCGATCGGGTCTTTCTCCGCGATCATAACGTCGGGTTCACGGACCCACCGAGCCAGCCAGGCGGGATCGCGACGGCTCCCCACGCCGAGCAAATCAGGCCCCGCGTGGGCCGTGTGTTCTCCGATCAGGTCGCCGCCTCCGATGGTGTGGCAGGTGGCGCAGCGGGTGCGGAAGATGTATTCGCCACCGTCGAGGCTCCTCAGCTCCGGCGCGTTCTCGTAGCCGTTCCACGTCGTTTTCGCCGTCCGGTAGCCGTCCAGCCAGGTGCCGAGGTGTTCCGCCAAGACCGTCGCACTTTCAAACGGGGTGCGGTGGATCCAGCGCCCGGTCTTCTGGTTGCCCATGATCATGTTCACCTGATGGTCGTCGAGGTTCACCTCGTCGCGGGCCGAGAGAAGACCGAATTTTTTCCGCAGATGGATGACTTCGCTCTCCTTGCCCCTCAAAAACGTCCACCCCGGTCCCGCCTCCCAGCGTTCGGCATACTCCTTCAGCACCGGAACCGTGTCCGTGTCCGGGTCGATCGAGATCGAGTAGAAGAAGATGTCTTTGCCCATCCGATCCTCGAGGAGCTGGTAAAGTTGGCGCAGCTTGCTGGTCTCGAGCGGGCAGGCGTCCGGGCAGGAGGTGTAGATGAAATTGATCAACACGATCTTGTCTTCGATCAGGTCGGTGAAAAACCGGACCTCTTCCCCGTGGTGGTTCGTCAGAAGATAGTCGGGGAAGTAATT
>DGXY01000035.1:0-38361 GCA_002396885.1 Akkermansiaceae bacterium UBA5020 | reverse complement strand
AAGTCGGGGAAGTAATTCGCCCCCCATTTGCTCGTCGCCTTCTGTTCCTCACCCTGGACGGCTGCCGATGGAAGGAGGCAGAGGGCAAGCAAGGAGAGGATTTTGAGGAGGAAACGATTCATGATTCTTTTGGCCGAAGGGTGGAAGAAACCGCGAGGGAAAATCGGAAGGAAGAGGAGCGGAAGAATTTTGGATCGACAGAGAGCCGGGGATTATTTTGCCACCGGGGCTGCTTCGGGGGTTTCGCTCGCCGAGTCACTCCCCTCCCCTTCATCGGTGGTTTCGCTCGTCGATTCCTCCGCCTCTCCCTCGGAGGATTGTTGGACTCGCTCAAGGATCGCGTCGGTGTCTCGCTGATTTCCCTCGAATCGTTGGATCAGCGCGGCCTCAAACTCGTTGGGTTCCGGCACCTTCGCCGTTTCCGGTTTCGCAACCTCTACCGAACCCGTTTCCGGTGCATTCACGGTTTCCGGTTTCGAAGGTTCGACAGGAAGAGTCTCCGGGGCTTTTTCACAGCTAGTAAGAACAAGCGCAAAAACCGAAAGTGCGAGAATTCCGAATATTGTGGCGGACGAGTGTTTCATTTTTTCAAATAATGATGAGAACCTAAAGATTAGTGAGAAATATTATAAATACTAAGCTTATACGTCCTCCGACGCAAATGGGATTCTAAAAATAATAAAATTTTTTTATTTTCTTTTCCCCCCGCAACGATTAGGGCAAGACGGTCCGAAGCCGTGAGTCGCCCTCAGACCGCGGAGGTCCTGAAGTGATCTTTCGGAAGCCTTTGAGGGTTCGGGAGATGCGGCGATTCCAGGCCCGGTGGCGCGCGGCTTCCGTTCGGCGCCGAACTGCCCGAAGCGGAGTGGATTCGTCCATATCCGCGGCGCGAAAGCTCCATGGGGCGCCTCGTCCCGGAGAGCCTCCCGGGACTTTTTTCCGATCCATTCGTCGGCGACGATCGCCCTTCCCTGACTCGATCGTCTTCGCCACGACCTTCAAAAGAGGTCCGCGCAGGACCAGTGGAGTCTCTCGTGAAAACAAAAAGGGCGCCTCAGGGAGGCGCCCTTTTCAAAAAGAAGCAATGAGGTAACGACGCCTCAAATATGGATCGCGTGACCGTAGGCGTCGCTCGTGGCTTCGTGAATCGCTTCCGAGAGCGTCGGGTGCGCGTGGATCGTGCTCTCAAGCTCCTCGTAGGTGGCCTCGAGGGTGATGGCGAGTCCCATCTCGGCGATGAGTTCGGTGGCCTCGGCGCCGATGATGTGGGCTCCGAGGAGCTCGCCGTATTTCTCTCCGTAGATGAGCTTCACGAAACCTTCCGGTTCGCCCGCGGCGAGGGCGCGGCCGCTCGCCTGGAAGGGGAATTTTCCGATTTTGACCGCGATGCCCTTCTCCTTGCAGGCGCGTTCGGTGAGTCCGACGCTGGCGACTTCGGGATGGCAGTAGGTGCAGCCGGGGAAAATTTCGACCTTCTTGCTCTTGTGCTTGGGGTCGAACATGGACTCGACCGCGTGGATCGCCTCGAAGCTGGCGACGTGCGCGAGCCACGGGGGCCCGATGAGGTCGCCGGCCGCGGAGACCCCGGGGAGGTTGGTCTGGTAGCGGTCGTTCGTTTTGACGTAGCCGCGGTCGGTGAGCTCTAGCTTCTCGGCCCCTCCGGGGAGGATCGCTCCGACGCCGACGGCGACGAGGCAGACATCGCCCTTGAGGACGACGGACTCCCCTCCCTTGGCGGGTTCGACGGTGAGCTCGACGCCGCCATCGGTGACCGCGGCGGCGGTCGTCTTGGTGGTGAGGAGAAAGTTGATGCCCTGCTTTTTGAAGGACTTCTCGAGAGTGATGCTGACGTCGGTGTCTTCGACGGGGAGGAGGTGGTCCATCATCTCGACGATGGTCACCTTCGTGCCGAAGGCGTTGTAGAAATAGGCGAACTCGACGCCGATGGCGCCGGCTCCGATGATGAGCATCTCCTTCGGCTGCTCGGGCAGAGTCATGGCATCGCGGGCGTTGAGGACGCGCTGACCGTCAAACTTGAGGAAGGGGAGGTCGCGGGCCTTGCAGCCGGTCGCGAGAAGGATGTTCTTCGCGTCGTGGGTCTCGGTCTTGCCCTCGGCGTCGGTCACGGAGACCTGGTTGCCACCGGAGGGACTGCTGCCGACAAGGGAGCCGGTGCCGCGGAGGTAGTCGATCTTGTTTTTCTTGAAGAGGAACTCAATCCCTCCGGCAAGTTTGTCGGAGACCTGGCGTGAGCGGCCGATGACTTTCGACCAGTCGTAGTTGAGGTTGTCGAAGCTGAGGCCAAACTCGTCGGCCTTGTGCTTCAACGTGGTGTACATCTCTGCGTTCTTGAGGAGCGCCTTGGTCGGGATGCAACCCCAGTTGAGACAGGTCCCGCCAGCGCGGTCGTTCTCGATGCAGGCGACTTTCTTGCCGAGTTGGGCGGCACGGATGGCGCCGACATAGCCGGCGGGTCCGCCGCCGATGACGATGAGATCGTAGGAGGCCATGATGTTTTTAGTAAAGTGTTAGGGGTGAGGGATGAGACCACGGATGGTCACGGATTGACACGGATGGTGGTTCGGTCTGCCTTCATGAATCCGTGTGAATCTGTGTCTATCCGTGGTCAAAGATCACGCGTTCGAGTGGATCGTTGTTTACGAGACCAAAAGCACGGGAGTCTCGAGGAAGCGCTTCAGCTCGGAGAGGAATTTCGCACCGACGGCGCCGTCGATGACGCGGTGGTCGCAGCTCATCCCGATCCACATGCGCTGGCCGGGAACGATCTGGTTCTGCGCGTTGACGACGGGCTGTTTCGTGATCGTGCCGATCGAGAGGATCGCGGCCTGGGGCGGGTTGATGATGGCGTCGAAGTTGCCGATGCCGAAGGCGCCGAGGTTCGAGATGGTGATGGTGCCGCCGGTCATTTCGTTCGGGGTCAGCTTTTTGTCGCGTGCCCGGACGGCGAGATCCTTGAGCTCGGCGGCGAGGTCCTTGATCGATTTCGATTGGGCGGAGCGGATCACCGGAGTGACGAGTCCGTCCTCGATCGCGACGGCGACGGAGAGGTGGGTCTCGCCATGGTAGAGAATCGAGTCGCCCTGGAAGGAGCCGTTCACCTCGGGCACGGAACCGGTCGCGAGGACGGTGGCGCGCATGATGAAATCGTTCACCGTGTACTTCGGTCCGCCGTTCGCGGTGCTCGCGGCGTTGACCTGTTCGCGCAGGTTCATGAGCGCTTCGGTGTCGATCTCGATGTTGAGATAGAAATGCGGGATCGTCGTCTTGCTCTCGAGAAGGCGCGCGGCAATGACGCGACGCATGCCGGTGAGCGGCACGCTACGGTCCGGTTTCGCCATGGCCGGAGGAAGCAATCCGAGGGAGCCGCCGCCACCACCGACGGGGGCGTTTTCGACATCTTTCTTCACGATGCGTCCGCCCGGCCCGCTCCCGTTGAGGCGGGCGAGATCGACGCCCTTCTCCTTGGCGATCTTGCGGGCGAGAGGCGAGGCCTTGAGGCGCCCGGAGGTGACGGCCGGGGCGGAAGCAACTGGTGCTGGCGCGGTGGCGGGAGCAGTTGAGGCGGCCGATGCTTCGGTCTTGGCGGCGGGCGCGTCGGGTGCCGGAGCGCTCGCCTTCGCTTCGCTCCCGGGTGCCTTGTCGGCGTCGGCGGGGGCTTCTTCGCCATCGGAGAGGATCAAGGCAAGGGCGGCGCCCAGGGCGACGGTCTCGCCTTCCTTCACGTAGATCGTGTGGAGGATGCCTTCCTCGAAGGAGGGCATCGTCATGGTCGCCTTGTCAGTTTCAACTTCGGCGATGTCCTCGTCGACCGCGACGGAGTCGCCCGGTTTCTTGAGCCACTTCACGAGGGTGCCCTCGCTCATCGTGTCGCTCAGCTTGGGCATTTTCAAATAGGAAGCCATGGGGAGGTAGTCGGGAATCGGTGAACGGTGATCGGTAAACGGTGGCAGGTCGATCCTGACAGATCAACAAATCGTGAGGGCGCGGGCGACGATTTCGTCGGCGTTGGGGAGCTGGAGTTTTTCGATCGGGGGGCTGTAGAAGGCGGGCGCGTCGGCGGAGGTGATACGCAGGACGGGTGCGTCGAGGTCATCGAAAGCCTGTTCCATGATCATCGAGGAAATCTGGGCGCCGACTCCGCAGAAGGGTTTGTTCTCTTCGACGTAGATGGCGCGGTGGGTCTTGCGGACGGACTCCATGATCGTCTCCTCGTCGAGGGGGCGGATGCTGCGAAGATCGACGACCTCGACAGAGATCCCGTGCTGAGCCCCGAGGATCTCGGCGGCGGCGAGGGAGGTGACGACGGCGCGTCCGTGAGCGATCAGGGTGAGGTCGCTGCCTTCGCGGGCGACCTTCGCTTTGCCGATCGGGACGATGAGTTCCCCGCCTTCGAGTTCATCGTTCGAGGGGACTAGACCGGTCATGCCGTAGAGCACGGTGCTCTCCATAAAGTAGACCGGATCGTTGTCGCGGATCGCGGACTTGATGAGCCCCTTCGCATCGTAGGGGTTCGACGGAGTGACGACCTTCAGACCCGGCATGTTGGCGAAGATGTTTTCGGGCGTGTGCGAGTGGGTCGCACCGACGTTGGTGCCACCGTTCGCGGGACCGCGCACGACGATGGGACAGTTGATGAGTCCGCCGGACATGTAGCGACAGGTCGCGGCGTTGTTCATCATCTGGTCGAAGGCGACGTAGGCGAAGGAGTAGAACATCAGTTCCATGACCGGACGGATCCCGAGCATGGAGGCGCCGATGCCCATGCCGATGAATCCGGCTTCGGAGATGGGGGCGTCGATGATGCGTTTGTCGCCCCACTTTTTCCAGAGGCCTTCGGTGACTTTGTAGGCGCCGTTGTATTGGGCGACTTCTTCGCCCATGAGGCAGACGTTCTCGTCGCGGGCGATTTCTTCATCGAGTCCTTCACGGAGGGCTTCGCGGTAGGTGATTTCTCGTGGCATGGGAGGACGCAGCTCTCGCTGCGGGAAAAGGTGGGAAGGTGAAAGGTGAAAGGTCTGAATCAACCGTGGAAGAAGTGACGTCCGGTGCGTCCGGCTTCGGTGTGGTTGTCGACCTCCCAATAGATGTCGTCGAAGATCTCGGACTCGTCCGGGTAAGGGCTCTTGATCGCGAAGGCGGCGGAGGCTTCGGCTTCGGCGCCGGCTTCCTTGTTGATGGCCTTGTAATCGTCCTCGGTGATGACGCCTTCGCCGATGAGCACGTTCTTCCAGAACTCGATCGGGTCGTGCTCGTTCATGTATCGCTGGATCTCTTCCTTCGTGCGATACTTCTCGGCATTGGCATCGGCGACGGAGTGACCCTTGTGACGATAGGTCATGATCTCGAGCATGGTCGGCTTCGACTCGTTGTGGGCGCGCGCGACGGCTTCTTGGACTCCGGCACGGATTTCGTAGAGGGAGACTCCCTCGATTTTGGCCCAAGCCATGTTGTAACCCTCGGCGCGGGCGGCGAGGCCCTCTTTCGGGAAAGCGGAAGAGCGGGCCTGCGAGGTGCCCATGGAGTAGCCGTTGTTCTCGATGATGTAGACCACGGGGAGGTCCCAGAGGGAGGCAAGGTTGAGGGCCTCGTGAAAGGCGCCCTGATTGATGGCTCCGTCACCCAGGTAGCAAAGGCAGCATCCTTTGAGACCTTTGTATTTCAGGGCGAAGGCGAGGCCGGCGCCGAGGGGGGTCTGGCCGCCGACGATTCCGTGTCCACCCCAGTAGTTTTTGTCAGGGGCGAAGTAGTGCATCGAGCCGCCTTTTCCTTTGGAGCAGCCGGTCTTTTTTCCGAAGAGTTCGGCCATGCATTCGTCCATGCCCATGCCGACGGAGAGGGCGTGGCCGTGGTCACGGTAGGCGGTGATGACGTGGTCGTGTTCGCCGAGGAGAGAGATGCTCCCGACGGCGACCGATTCCTGGCCGATGTAAAGGTGGAGGAAGCCCCCGATGTGACCATCGTGATAATACTTCAGTGAGGTTTGTTCGAACCGGCGGATGCGGACCATGGTCCGGAGCAGGTCGATCTTTTGCTCCCCGGTCAGCGACGCATTGATGGGCGCGTCAGCGAAGGGAACGGTGGACGGGTTTGCGGTTTTCGAGGCCATCGCGAAAGAAAAAATCCCTCCGGAGTTGGAAGGGCGCGCACGGTAGCTTAAAGTGCCCGCGAAGGAAAACGGGAAAAGGTCGTTTTTTCATTCCATCCCCAACTTTTCCGGGACGTTCCACGTGGAACATTTTGGTTTTTTAAGATGTTCGCTTACCCCAAAAAATACGATGTCTTGATTGTCGGCGGCGGTCACGCCGGGATCGAAGCCGCCCTCGCTGCCTCACGTCTCGGTGCCTCGGTCGCGCTCCTCAGCCAGAATCTCGACACGCTCGGACAGATGTCCTGTAACCCGGCGATCGGAGGACTCGGGAAGGGGCACATGGTGCGAGAGATCGACGCGCTGGGCGGGGCGATGGCCCTGAACACGGACGCCACTGCGATCCAGTTCCGCATCCTCAATGCGAAGAAGGGTCCGTCGGTCCGCGCTCCTCGCGCTCAGTGCGACAAGAAGGCCTACCAGTTCCGGATGAAATGGCTTCTCGAAAGGGAAGCCAACCTCGATCTTCACCAAGGGAACATCGCCTCACTTCTGGTGGAGGGCGATCAGGTGAAGGGCGCCGAAACGGTCCTCGGGGTCCGCTACGAGGCATCGGCCGTCGTTATCACCACCGGCACCTTCATGCGAGGTCTGATGCACGTCGGGATGCAGAACCAGCAGGGCGGTCGCATGGGCGATGCGCCCTCCACTTTGAGCGACGATCTGCGACGTCTCGGATTCGAAGTGCGGCGTTTCAAAACGGGAACGCCCTGCCGGTTGAACGGCCGCTCGATCGATCTTTCGAAGTGTGAGCGCCAGGAGGGCGACGAACCTGCGCCCCGTTTTTCGTTCCGCTCGGAGATCGAGCCGTTTTGCGAGGACGACATCTTCACCCTGAACCGCTGGTCCGACCCGACGTTCCACGTGGAACAATTGCCCTGTTGGATCACCTACACCGGGGCGGTGACCCACGAAACCATTCTCGCGAACCTCGACAAGTCGCCGATGTACTCTGGCAAGATCGAGGGCATCGGCCCCCGTTACTGCCCCTCGATCGAGGACAAGGTGGTGCGCTTCGCCGATAAGGACCGCCATCAGGTCTTTCTCGAGCCCGAGGGACGTCAGACCCTCGAGTATTATGTGAACGGTGTTTCGACCTCCCTGCCCTTCGAGGTTCAATACCGTTTCATCCGGGCAATCATTGGTCTCGAGAACGCGGAGATCATCCGTCCGGGTTACGCCGTCGAATACGATTACTGCGTGCCGACCCAGCTCCTTCCCACCCTCGAGACGAAGACGGTCTCGGGTCTGTATTTTGCCGGCCAGATCAACGGCACCTCCGGCTACGAGGAGGCCGCCGGCCAGGGGCTCGTCGCGGGGGCCAACGCGGCCCTCAAGGTGGCGGGGAAACCCGACTTCGTCCTCGGCCGCGAGGAGTCCTACATCGGGGTGATGATCGACGACCTTGTCACCAAGGGCACCGACGAGCCCTATCGCATGTTCACGAGCCGGGCCGAGCACCGACTCCTCCTCCGCCACGACAACGCCGACCTCCGCCTCTGTGGGTCGGCCGAAAAGGCAGGTCTCATTTCTCCCGAATTCCGAGCGGCCTCGCTCGCGAAGCAGGAGCAGATCGACACCCTCCGCCATCTCCTCGAAAACACCCACCGTGCCGAGGGGTCTCTCGCCAAGTGGCTCCGCCGCACTGAAGCGAGCTGGGCCGATCTCGATGCCGAACTCCGCGCCGCCCATTCGCCCGAAATTTGGGAACTCGTCGAGATCGACATCAAATACGAGGGCTACATCCGCCGCCAGGGTGAGATGGTCGAGAAGACCCGCCGGGCTGATGAAAAGAAGATCCCCGACGAGATCAATTACCTTGAGATCTCCGGACTGAAACGGGAGGCCCAGCTCAAACTCCAGTCGATCCGTCCCCGCACCCTCGGTCAGGCCGGTCGGATCAGCGGCATCACCCCGGCGGATATCTCCCTCCTCGCGGTGTGGCTCGAGAAAGCTTCGCGGTAAACGTGCGGCCCACCTACGGTGCATGAAACCTTTCGCCCTCTTCCTCTCGATCCTGATCGCCGCGGCCCTCCCTAGCGCCGCCTTCGCTGAGTCGGTCGTGAACTTTCCCGAGGACCGCAGCTTTCTCCCGAAAAGTTGGACCGAAGACCCCATCAACGGTTCGATCAAGCCGCTCGATCAGAAGCTCCGACTCGCCGTGCTCGGCATCCTCGAGGCCGCCCTCGCGAAATACCCCGAGAATGTCCGCCAACGATTCCTCGGTGGGGTCTCGGTGGTCGGGTCGCTCCGATTCTATGATGTGAGCTACGGGGGCACCTACATGTCCAACGGCCGCCACATCGTCCTCGTCTATCGCGAGAACTTCGACTCCCGCGGCTTCGAGCAACGCTTACACCACGAGTTCTCCTCCCTCCTCCTGAAGCAGAATCAGGATCTCTTTGACGCCACCCGCTGGTCGGAGGCGAACGACCCTTCGTTTCGATACCGCGCCCCCGGGATCGTCGAGGAGTATGAAGGAGACCGTAGTGAAGCGACCCGGGTCCTCGCTGCCGAGCAGGAGAAAACGGGGGGCTCCGGGAGCAGCCTCCTCGAGGTCGATCTCGCCCTGATGGAGTCGGGATTCCTCACCCCCTACAATCAGGTCTCGATCGAGCAGGACCTCAACGAAACGACCGCCCACCTTTTCACGAATCCCGAGGTCTGGGACTACTGCCGCCGATTCCCTCGCATCGATCAGAAGATCGATGTGCTCATCGACTTCTTCCGTCGTCTCGATCCCAAGATGGACCGTCTCTATTTCCGGCGTCTCACCCTCGGACCCAACTCCACCCTCGAGCCATGAACCGACTCTCCCGCATCCTCGTCGAACTCGCCCTCGAGGAAGACCTCGATGGTCTCGGCGATCTCACCAGCCGCCATTTCGTCGACGCCCGCCACCGCTCCCGCGGACAGATCCTCTCGCGGGAGTCCTGCGTCATTTCCGGTACCGGGGTGGCCCGGCAGGTTTGTGCCGCGGTCGGGGATGCCGATCTCGCCTTCACCTCCGTCATCCCGGACGGCGCCCCGGCCCAAAAGGGTGATCTCGTCGCCACGATCGAGGGACCGACCCGCCTCGTCTTGCAGGCCGAACGGACCGTGTTGAACTTCATGCAGCGCCTCAGCGGGGTGGCCACGGTCACCCGCACCTATGCCGCGGCGATCGCCCACACGCGGGCCAGACTCCTCGACACCCGCAAAACGACTCCCGGTTGGCGCGAATTGGAAAAAGCCGCCGTTCTTCACGGAGGGGGCACCAATCATCGCATCGGTCTCTACGACGCCATCATGGTGAAAGACAATCACCTCGTCGCCAACGCGGACCCGGTCGACCTAACCCAGCGCATCGGCGAAGTCCTCGCGGCGCACCCCGGTCTCAAGATCGAATTCGAAGCCGACCGACTCGACCAGGTCGAGGTCTTTCTCGGCCTCGACGGAATCGCCGTGATCCTCCTCGACAACATGTCGAACGAGCAACTCCGCGAGGCGGTCGCCCTGCGGGATCGGATTTCTCCGCAAAAACTCCTTGAAGCAAGCGGCGGCGTGAACTTGCAGACCATCGCCGGCATCGCCGAGACCGGGGTGGATTTCATCTCCGTGGGGGCACTGACGCATTCGGTGCGGGCCATTGATCTCGGTCTCGATCTCGAGGCGCTGTGATGACGATAAGGACCGCGGATTTTCGCTGATTGACGCTGAGATGGTCGAAAGAATCCATTCCGAGATCGTCAGGGGTTGGCCGGAGGCGGACCTCTCGCGCTTTCCAGTCGACCGCTTCCGCCATCTCGAGGAAACCGGATCGACCAACGACGACCTCCTTGCGCGGGCCCGCTCTGGAGGGGTCTCCCCCTACGATCTCGTCGCGGCCGAATTCCAGACCCGGGGCCGGGGCCGCCGAGGAGACCGGTGGGAGGCGACGCCCGGACGCAATTTGCTCTTTTCGCTGGCGCTGCCCCTCGGAGGGGAACGGCACCTCTGGCCGCGCCTCCCGCATCTCACCGCCTGGATCGTCGGATCGGCGGTCGAGTCCATCCTCGGACCGGGATACCGTCTCCAGGCAAAGTGGCCCAACGATCTTCTCCATGAGGGCCGCAAGCTCGCCGGGATCCTCGTCGAGATCGTCCTTGCGCCCGAACCCTACGCCATCGTCGGAATCGGATTGAACGTGAACCTCCGTGAAGAAGAGTTGCCGCCTGACCTCCAGCCGATCGCGACTTCGCTCTACGAATTGATCGGTTGTGAATCGAGCCGATGGTTTCTCCTCGGACAGATCGTCCAGGGATTTCTGCGCCACTATCCGGAGAAGACTGCCGATTTCGGAACCGTGCTCGAGTGGATCCGCCCCCGCGATTTTCTGGCCGGGCAAAGGCTGTCGGTGCGGAGTGGTCGCGACTGGTTCGCGGGGTACGCCCGAGGGATCGGTGATGACGGGGAATTGCTCCTCGAAACGGGGGCCGGCGACCTGATCACGATCGTCAGTGCCGAGGAAATCCGGCGGGAGTGAAGTTCCCGGATTCTGGTAATGTTAGTATGCCGGAAGCGGGCGCTTTGTTTGACCTCCCACAAAAAAAGGGAGGCGGCCGAAACCACCTCCCTTCTGGACTTCTGGAAGTCGCGATCGCTCCCGAGCCGCACGGCCTCAGGCCATGCTCGGGGGAGCAAAGCCCTCGCGGTAGGTGCGCGAGAGGACCGTCTTGTTGGCTTCCTCGTGATTGGTGAAGCGGTAATTCGCCGCATCCCAGTGCAGTTCCTGGCCCGGGAATCGGGTCGCTTTGGTCGCGAGAAGGGCGGGCTCGGTGATGCGGCTGCCGATGTCGAACGGCGTCCAGAGCGGCTTTTCGTTGCCGAGGCAGCTGTCGGCCCAATCCTTCCAATGCTGGCGCTCGCCGACTTCGGGGAGGGGCTCGTTCTCGACGAGCTTGCCCTTGCGGTAGATCTCGAAGCGGCCATCGGGCTCGAGGAGGAGGGTGCCCTCTTCGCAGACCACCATGGTGCAGCTGCCGGTGATCTTGGAAACGGGCAGGCCGAGAGCCGCGAAAGACGGCCGGATCCCGCTGTCGGTGTAGTGAAGGACGAATTTCTCCCTGGCGAATTGGTCTCCGCCCCCGGGGTAGGTGAGGATCGAATGGTTGTAGCCCGAGTGGCACTCGTTCGAGGGTTTCATCGTGTCCGTCTGCACCGTCTCGGGCGCGGGGAGATCGTAGGCGAAATAGAGCAGGTCGATGAGGTGGCAGCCCCAGTCGGCGAGCATGCCGCCGCCCGTTTCCCAGTAGGAACGCCAACGGCGGGGATGGAGGTCTTCGCTGTAGGGCGGCGCCGCCGGGAGGGGACCTTGCCAGAGATTCCAGTCCATCGTTCCGGGCACCGGCTGGGCTGGGGTCACCGGGCTCCACGGATCCACGAAATACATCCCGCGGCTCATCCCACCCGTCCAGATGTGGGCCTCGACCGGTCGGCCGAAACGTCCCGACTTGAGCAGTTCGACGGCCTGCATCCGGCCCGTGGTGCAGGCGCGCTGATTGCCCATCTGGGTGTAGAGACCGGGCCGCGCCTTGAGCGCTTCGCGGACGATGCGGAGTTCGTCGAGCTGTTGCACGAGCGGCTTCTGTCCATAGACGTGTTTCCCGTGCTTCAGCGCGGTGACCATCATGGGGCAGTGATGGAAGTCGGGCGTGTCGACGATGACGGCATCAAACTGATCGACCCGGTTCGCGAAGGCCTCGCGATAATCGGCGACCTGCCAGGCGCCTTCGTAGCCCTTGGCGACTTTGGCGAAAGCGGTTTGATCGACGTCGCAGAACCCGGCGAACTCGACCATGGGATGGCCTTCGAGGCCCTTGCGCTGGAGGTTCCCGATCCCGTTGACGCCGATCTGGAAGATGCGCAGTTTGCTGTTTTTGTTGGTCGCGGCGCGCACCGTGGCGGCGTTCGAGACGAGGGCGGCGGCACCAAAGACGGAGGCCGAACGGAGGAAGTGACGTCGCGAAGACGTCGCGGGGATAGTTTCGGGATTCATGGGAGGGGAACTGTATCGAAACAGCCCTTCCGCGGCGAGTCCCTTTTTCTTCCCTCTTTACGGTCGGTGGGTCGAAACGACGGTTGCACGGGTTCCTTTCGTGGCGCTGCCGATGGGAACGGTTTCTCTCCACGCCTTCAAACTCCGCGCCAGGCAGGACAGGCCCGACGTCAAAGCGTCAAGAGGAAGACTACCCCTTGCTGCTGGCGACCCGGAACCCGAGGTGATCGCCTCGCGCGCCTGCCTCCATGCCATCCCGCCACGAAGGTCGCAAGAGTCTCGGCAGGCCATCCCAGGATCCCCCGCGAATCGTGAAAGAGCCGGGAACGATCGAGGCATCGGTCTCGTGGGTCTGCGCCCACGGTGAAGCCGTCCACTCGTTCACGTTGCCGAGGAGGTCGTGGAATCCCCAGCAGTTCGGTGGGTAGGTGCCAACCGGGGTAATGCCGCCGGGGCCAACGCGCTCGATGGATTCGTCGAAGAGGAAATTCGCGTCTGCCGGGGTGAGATCGTCGCCCTGGGGAAAGAGGGTTTCGCTGCCGGCACGGCAGACATATTCCCACTCGATCTCTGTGGGGAGCCGCCACGAATCGCCGGTCTCGCTGCTCAACCAGGCGAGAAATTCCTGGGCCTCGTGCCAGGAGACGTGGGTGACAGGCAGGTCGGAATCGCCGGTGTGTCCGGGGGCAAAGGCAGCCCACGCGCCGTTCGTGACCGGGTGAACCCCCATGGCGAATGACGCGACCTCGACGCGGCGGCGCGGGAGTTCGGTGGTGTTGGCGAACTTGTCCTGGGGGAGCGCCCCGAGGAAAAAGTCGCCCCCGGGCACGACGATGGTGGGCGGTGGGATCATGGGGTATTCCCGGGCCGATCCCGGGCGTCACTTCCTGAGGCTTCCCTCGCGCAAGAGACTGGCCAGATTCACGAGAACCTTCGTGAGCTCCCGATTTCCCGGAGCGTTCTTTCGCAGGATCGCAAATGCGTCTTCAAGGCTGGGGTAGCCGACGAACGTCTCGGTCGCTTCTTCCGCCTTCCGGTCGAGCCGCAGCGAGACGCGGTCCCGGTAGGAATCGGGGAGGACGTCGCGGACCCACTGCTTGATCAGCACGAAACGGTCCTCCTCCCGAAGCGCCGGAAGGATCCGCTCCAAAGCATCCCGAGTCATGCCGCGGATGCCGTTCCTGAGAAAGCTCAGTTGAGTAAGCTCCGCCTCTCGCGCCAGCGCGGTTTGCTGGTAGCGATTGCTGGAAAGCCAATCATTCAAAAGATTTGCGACACGTTCTGTTTTCATAGACTTACAGCTCCGTAAAAACGGTTTGGTTCGCGTCAGCGTCGAATTTTATGCGGACTTGGGGCCGCGTCGAAGTCGAGGACACGCCGCCCCCCGGGATTCGCGAGGACCCAGCGAGCCAATTCTTCGCCCTGACAAAACCACACATCCCCAGCCGCGGCGATGTCGCGGAGGAGACGCTCGAGAAGGCGGACGCGCGAAGGACGTCCACTCAGCCACGGGTGCAGGGTGAGGACGAAACAGCAGCCGAAGTCGCGCATCGCCGCGAACTCATCCCACCAGAGGCGGTAGACCTTTTCGCAGTCCTCGGGGATGACGCCCCACGCGGGATCGGCGTTGAAGGCGAATTGCTCCCAGTCCTCGAGCATCCACTGGCCGGGGATCTCGACGAGTCCATTCCCGTGGATGAAGGGCACGTCGTCGCTCATGAGGCTGGCGTTGTAGAGAAACCCTTCGCTGACGAGGAGATCGGTCGTGCCGGGATTGATCTCGAACCAAGGGGCGCGGAATCCCATCGGGCGTTTCCCGGTCACCTCCTCAAGAATGCCGAGACTGAGACGGAGGATGTCGCGTTCCTCCTCCGGATTGAGGTAAGCGAGCTTTTCATGGAGGTGCCCGTGGGCGCCGATTTCGTGACCGGACGCGGCGATCGCGCGGGTCATTCCGGGATGTTTCATCGCGATATAGGAGGGGATGAAAAAGGTCGCGGGCACGCCGAGGTGGTCGATGAGCCCGAGGAGCCGCGGCAGGCCGACGGTGGGACCGTATTCGCATTGCGACATCGTCGTGAGCCGCCGGGCCAGGGCCGGATCCTCGGAAAGAGCAGTGGTCTCGCCATCGACGTCGAAGCAGAGCATCACGGCGCAGCGTTTGCCCTCGGGCCAGGTGAAGCGGGAAGGAGGGAGATACGGGTCAGGATTGAGGATCATGCCAGGTGCCGTCGGCGGAAATCTCGGAGGGAAGGGTGAGGTCGTAGCGCTCCCAGCCCGCAGCGATGCCGCCGTCGACAGGGAGGATCACCCCAGTGACGAAGGAGGCCTCGTCGGAGCAGAGGAAATGGGCCGCCGCCGCGATTTCTGCGGGCGTGCCGAGACGTCCCATCGGGGTGCGCGACTCGGCGAAGGGAATCTCGGGATTCCCGGGGATGCCTTCGACCGCGGGCGTGAGTATCGTTCCCGGGGCGATCGCATTCACGGTGATGGCCCGCGGGGCGAGTTCGAGCGCGGCGCACTTGGTGAGATGGGCGACGGCCGCCTTCGAGGCCGCGTAGGCGGTGCCGGCGGGCACGCCAAGGAGTCCGACGAAGGAGGAAAGATTGACGATGCGGCCACCCGGCGTGAGGAGGCGTGAGGCGTGTTTGATGCCCCAGGCGGTGCCATTCACGTTGACCTCGAAGGTGCGGCGCAGGACGGATTCGGTAAGATCGGCGAAGCGCACCCCGAGTGGCTGGATGCCGGCGTTGTTCACGAGGAGATCAAGTTTGCCATATTTTGCGACCACCGCATCCAGCGCCGCGGCGACCGCTTCCTCGCTCGAGACGTCGACCCTGACAAACTCACCATCGCCCTCCGGCGGCGCGAGGCGGTCGGCGATCACGACGCGGGCTCCGGCGGCACGGAAGCGCGAGACGATGGCCGCTCCGATCCCGGAGCTGCCGCCGGTGACGAAGGCGACTTTTCCGGCGAGGGAGAAGAATCCGCTCATGCGAATTCGCGGATCTTGTTGGCGAGGTAGCGCTGGAATTGCCAGATCGGTTCCTCGAGATGGCTGAGGCGTCCGGGTTTGTAGGCGCCCGAGCGCATCCCGTTTTGCGTTGCAGCGCAAACCTCCATGTCCTCAAGGTGGAAGTTGATCGCGGCCTCGACCTCGCTTTGATAGAGCTCTTGGTAGCCTGGACGCTCCATCGTGGCCGGGTGAACGAGGAGGGTGGTGGTGAGGCTGCACGTCTCCGGTCCGGTCGGCAGGAGGCGATACCAGTAGACCCGGTCGGGCGCGGCGAAGAGGAGGCAGCTCGGGTAGCCGAGGAAGACCCACCACTCGGTGTAGTCGTCGACGCCGAGGCCGGGGAAAGGAGTCATCGTCGTGCCTGCCTCGCCGGTGGCACGGATCGTCTCGACGAGGTCGGGACGGAGCGGCAGACGCATCGCCGAGAAGTCGGGATCCTCGGGAATGGTCGAGCATCCCTTCGCGGGCAGGAAGGGCTCGAGGGTTTTGCGATGGGCGCCAAGGTGGTGGTAGGCCTCCATGAAGTTCTCGAGGAGAATCTTCCAATTGAAACCGCAATCCCAATGCTGGTCCCAGACGAGCTTCGCCTCACTGAGGTTCCAACCCCCGAGGAATTCGTTGCGGAGGCGTCCGAACTTCTCCGCGAGTGGCGGTGCCTCCGGGTTGAGGGTGACGAAGAGGAATCCTTCCCAGATCTCGCTGCGGAACTCGTGCAGGCAAACCTCGCTGCGGTCGAAACCCTCGGCCTGCTGCATCTCGGGAGCGCCCAACATGCGTCCGTTGAGATCGTAGCTCCAGAGATGGTAGGGGCAGAGGATGACGCGCTGATTCCCCTGATCGGGCAAGCTGCCGCCCTCGGGCATCAGGTCCATGCCACGATGGCGGCAGACGCGTGAGAGGACCCGCACCGTCCCATCCTTTCCGCGGGTCACGAGCATGGGTTCGCCACAGAGGTCGACGCGCAGGTAGTCACCGGGATTCGGCACCTGGGAGACGTGGGCGAGGGAGATCCATTCCTTGCGGAAGATCGCCTTGGTCTCGAAGTCGAGGAATTCGGGGGAGGTGTAGATCCCGGCGGGAGAGGATTGCGCCTGTTCCCGTGGCAGCGCGGCGGCCTCGAGGAGTTGGGAAAAGAGAGCGTCGATCCCGTCGGAGACGGAACCGGCTTTGGGGAACTGATAGACGGGCGAGGGAGGGGCGGCGGTGGTCATGTGGTCTTGGCAGGGTGAAGTTCTTGAAAGCGGTCGCGCTGGCGCAGGGCGATCCAGCGGTTCACGTCCCAGAGGTCGGCGACGGGCTTTTGGGTGAAAGGCTCGCAGTGGAGGTAACCATCGGGACCGAACTCGGGCGTGAGGGTGGAGGCGGTGAAGCCCCGGCGGAGCTGGCTTTGCCAGACTTCATCCCACCAGCGTTCATGGGCGGCGAGGTCGCCGGCGTGTTCGGGCGCGCGCGGGTCGGGCACCTGGGGCCCCTGGGCATAGCCGACGCGGGTTTGGAGGTGGAAGGCGTGGTCGGCGCAAAGGGTGAGAATGTCAGGATGCTCGTCCATCACGAGCCTCTCGGCGACGACGACGAAGTGGCTGAAATCGCAGGTCAGCTTCAGGCCGGGCACTTCGAGAAGAAGATCGCGGGCGATCCAGGCGGAGTTGAGCGGACGGCCCCGGTGAGTCTCGACGCTGATGGCGATGCCGTATTCGCTCTCGAGTGCGACGATCGCGGCATGGAAATCGACTTTCTCGCGAAAGGTCCACGCATCGGACCCGGCCATCGTGTTGATGAAGCGGGGCGAGGCGGGGAGGCTGCGCTCGATTCCTTCGCGGAGAGATCGGAGGTGATCGGCGGGCGTCGCACCCGGGGTGGGCACGTAGAAACCGGGCGGCGTCGCGGTGCAGACTTCGGCGATGAGGTCGAGCTGCGCCTCCGCGAGGGTGGCGAGGAAGGTCTCGCGCTCGCCGGGATCGGCCGGCACGGGGCCCTCGATGCCACGGAATCCGGATTCACGGCAGAGCATGGCGGCCTCTGCGATCGAGCCATCGTGGCCCCAGAGGGTTTTGAAGAGTTGGAGTTCCATTATTGGGGAAGAGAAGCGGCGACACGGAAGCCGAGGTTGTCATAGCGGGCGCCGAGGGGAGCCCAGTCGCGAAAGGAGCAGCGAAGGAGGCGGGGGAGATGGTCCCAGGCCCCTCCACGGATGGTGCGTTTGTGAGGATCGACGTCGGAAAGGCTTCGCCAGGGATCAGCGGTCCATTCGCAGACATTGCCGATCATGTCGTGGAGGCCGAAACCGTTCGCGGCGAAGGAGCCGACCGGGAGCCGTCGTCCGGCCCCGACGGGAAAGCCCGATTCGTCATAGAGATAGTTCGCTTCGGTCGCGGAGAGATCGTTGCCGCCGGGGAAGATCGTGGCGGATCCGCCGCGGCAGGCATACTCCCACTCGGCTTCGGTCGGCAGGCGGCAGGGCAGTCCGATCTTCATGGCAAGCCACGCGGTGTAGGCGTTCGCTTCGTCCCAGGTGACGCCGACGACGGGCAGGTGGGAGTCCAAAACGGTTCCGCGAAACGCGGCCCATTCCGCTTCGGTGACGGGAAACCGGCCGAGGAGAAAACCCGCCACCGCGATCTCGTGCCGGGGCAGCTCGATCGCGCTGGCGAATTTGTCGTCCTCGCGCCCCCCCATGAGAAAACGCCCTCCCGGGATCCTGACAAAGTCACCAGAAAGGCAGGGGTTCTCATCGGGGAGCCTCGTGGCTGGAGGGCCCGCACTCAATAGCCGCTTTCCTTCAGCATCTTCATCGGCTCGATCGCGACGCCTGCCTCCATCGGATGCGAGGTCTTGACCGTCCCGAACTTGATCCACCAGTCGTTGGTGAGCTTCCAGTGGTCGGCGATCTGGCCGTTCTTGCCGAAAGGCGGGACCCCCTCGGTCAGTCCCATGAACTGGGCGGCTTCGGTCCAGGTGAAGGGATAGATCCCGCCGTCGGTGGCGCTGCCATCCTTGCCGAGGACGAGTTCGACATCGGCGACGGCGAACTTCAGTCCATCGGCGATGATCTGGTTGGCCTCGGCGGGATTCTCTTTCCAGAACTTCACGGCCTCGAAGTAGGCCTTCATCGTCAGCATGGCGGTTTCCTTTTTCGCGAGGAAGGATCCGCTCATGTACATCCCGTCACCGAGGAGGACGGTCTCTTTGAAATAGGGATCCTTCGAGGTGGCGACAACCTTGGCCTCGGGGAGGGCCTTGAGGACGTTACTGCCGAAGGGTTCCCAGAATTCCCCGGCCGCGACCTTCCCGCTGACCATGGCGGCGACGGCGTCGTCCATGATGAGGTTGGTGTATTTCACCTTGTCGAAGGCGACACCATTCTTCTCGAGCCAGATGCCCATGTAGATCTGGGTGAGTCCGCCCTCGAGCACGGCGACTTCCTTGCCGACGAGATCGCTCGCGCCGTTGATTCCAGGAGCGAGGATGATTTTGTCAGTTCCGTAGGAAGGATTGGTGTAAGCGACGAGCTTCACCGGCACACCTTCCTCGGCGGCGATTGGGCCATACTCGACGGTGGAGGAGGTCACGTCGAGCTGGCCTGCGGCCATCTGGCCGAAGCTCTCATACGGATCTTCGATGATCTGGATGTCGAGGGCGATTTCGGGGACGAGGTTCTTCTCCTTCGCGATGAACCAGAAGCCGTAGCCGGGCCAGGAGAAGAGCGAGACTTTCACGGTCGCAGGTGCGGCCGGGGCCTGAGCAGGCTCGGGCTTGGCTTCGGGAGCCGGGGTTTCGGCGGCGGGTGGCGTGGTGTCAGAGCAAGCGGTGAGGAAGAGCAGGCCGAGGCTCAGGAGAGCGAGGCTCCGGTTCTTTGTGGTTTGGTGTTTGGGATGCTTCATGGATGGTTCTGATGGTTCGAGGAGAGGGGGGCGTGGCTCAGCGGAGATGACGGAAGCTGAGGCGGTGGATGAGCCGGAAAAGGAGGTCGAAAGCGAGTCCAAGGAGACCGATCACGAGGATGCCGGCGAGGATGTCGTCGACCCTGACAAAACGCTTCGCGCGCATCATCATCGCGCCGATCCCATCGGTGGCGGCGACGATCTCGGCGATGACAAGGTAGGTCCAGCTAACCGCCAGCATCTGGCGCGCGGTGTCGAGGTAGGTCGGGAGCGCGGCGGGAAAGATGACGCGGCAGAGCACCTGCAGACGCGAGGCCCCGAGGGTGCGGGAGCATTCGACGAGCTCCTCGCGCACCGCCTTGGTGTTGTCCATGAAGAGGGTAACGAGGAACCAGACCACTCCGAGGATGAGGAGGGCGATCTTTTGTCCCTCTCCCGTGCCGAGCCACATCAGCAGGAGCGGGACGAATGAGGGCGCGGGCAGGTAACGGAAGGGTGAGACGAGCGGATTGAAGAAACTCTCGACCACGGGAAAGGCTCCCATGAGCACCCCGAAGGGCAGGGCAATCATGACAGCAAGGGCGAAGCTGATGAGAACGCGCTTCACGCTCTGGAGGATGTCCAAGCCGAAGCCACCCTCGAGGAGAAGACCCCAGAGCGCCTCGAGCACCGCGAAGGGCCCGGGGAGGAGCTGTTCGGGCGTGAACGCTGCCGCAGCGAGGAGATGCCAGCCGCCGATGAAAAGGATCCACACGAGGAGAGCGAGGCCGATGCCAAGGGGGCGCTTCACGGCGCGTTTGAACTCGAAAAGCGGTCTCAAGGCACCTTTGGACTTCACGCAACGACCGGCCTCCTTCGAGTCGGTCGTAATCTCGGAATCGCATGTTGTGATACCGTTCATCAATGAAATCACCTGGACGGGGGGAACGCAGGTGTCATGCCAGCGGGGAAAACTATTTGCGTGCGCAAATAGTTTTCCGTTGGATTTATCGCATTGTCAGGAAAAAACGCGGCATTGATCACGCGCCCGATCCGGTATAGAAGCTTTTTTTCACCCACTCACCCGAATCGTTCCGCCGATGCCCCGTCCCCGCCCCCGCCAGGTCGCCTGGCGATTGTTCCTCCAGGCGCACGCGCTCCTCACGAAGCGGGTCGACGCGGCTCTCCTCGCGGCGGACTGTATTTCCTTCGACACCTACGACGTCCTCATCACCCTCGCCGAAGCGCCGGGGCAGCGGCTGCGCATGAGCGAGCTCGCGGGAGCGACCTTTTTCTCGAACAGCGGCATCTCGCGCCGTGTCGCCCGCCTCGAGAAGGAAGGCTTTCTCCAGCGGAAAGGGTGTGAGAACGACGGGCGGGTCTTTTATGCCGTGCTCACCGAAGCGGGACGCGAGGCCCTGCGCGAGGCCTGGCCCGTTTACGAACGGGTCATCGAGGAAGATTTCGGCAAGGCGATGAATCCGTCCGAAACGCGCGACCTCGCGAAGATTCTCGGATCCCTCGTCGATCGGCTCGGCGGAGCGAGCGTAGGAGCCACGGAAGAGCCTCCTGTGTAATCACACGGTCGTCCCGGGCCAGCGCACTTCCACGCGCAGCCACGCACCATCCAGCGACGCGGAGCACTCGCCTCCGAGAAAGGTGACGGCCGCCCGCACGACGGAGAGGCCCAGACCGGAGTGGCCTTTCTCGGTGCGGGAGGAGGACTTCCGCCAGAAGCGCTCGAAGAGCCGGTCGAGGTCGCCGGGATCGAGGTCGGGCGCTTCGTTCTCGACCGCGAAGACGCGGGGACTCGCGCTGATCCGCAAAGTGCTGCCCCCGGGTGCGTAGGTGACGGCGTTGCCGAGAAGATTCGCGATGATTGCCCTCCAGAGCACCGGATCCGTCGTGATGGAACCCGGCGAGAGGTCGAGTTCGATTTGGAGCCCTCGTCCGGCGATGTCATCCCCCAGTCGCGCGAGGGATTCGCGCACCCCGACCTCGAGTTCGACCGCCTCGAGATGTGGCGAGACTTCGGAATCCGCCTTGGCGAGAAGAGAAAGGGTTTCAAGGAGGGACTCAAGCTCGGCGAGGACCTCGAGCATTTCGCGACCGTGTTCGGCGGTGAATTCATCGGGCCACTTGGCCCCGAGTTCCGTCATGGCGCGCAGTTCGGCGAGAGGAGTGCGCAGCTCGTGGGCGGCGTCGCTGGTGAAGCGCCGCTCGCGGGAGAAGGAGACCTCGAGACGCGCGAGAAGCTCGTTGAGCTTCGCGGCCACCCCCTGCAATTCCACCGGGAGGTCGACGACGACGAGACCTTGCGACAAGCGATGGACGTCGATGCGCTGCACGTCCGCTCTGAGCCGGTCGATCGGCTTCAAGGCGCTCCCCACGACGAGATAAAGCACCGCGAGGCTGGTGAGGATCGCCCCACCGCCAAACGAGAGGATCACGAGGGCGACGGTGCGGAGGGTTTTCCGCAGCTGTGAGGTGTCGCTCGCCACGAGAATGCGGGTCTCTCGAAACTGGTCTTCGAGATCGTCTGAGGGGGTGAAAGTTTCCCAGTAAGCCCGCCCCGGAACCCCGTCTGGCAGAACGATGTTGGTGAATCCGCTCGCGGCGGTCGCAAGTTGCCGAGGCAAGGGCAAATCCGAGTCGCCGAGTGATGGCGAGCGTTTCAGGGGCAGGCCCTCTCCATTGTAGACCTCGAAGTAGTCGCCAGGAGAAGAAGACCCGAATCCCGCGAAGGCCTGGATGTCGAGGTCGATCTCGAATTCGCCATCATCGACCTCCGAGGCGATCACGAGGGCCTGGGCTTTGGTCACGAGCGCGTTATCGAACTGACCGGTGAGGGTCTTGCGCAAGGTGAGGTGGAGGCCCGCCCCACCACCGATGAGGAGGATTGCCGCAGCCATACCGATCGACAGGGCCATTTGTCGGCGGATCGACTTCATGGCATTTCCTGCAGCACGTAACCAAGCCCGCGCCGGGTGTGGATGAGGGGCGGAGCGTCGCCGGGGGAAAGCTTGCGACGCAGCGAATAGACCGCGGCATCGACCGCGTTGCTCAGGGGGCTGTCGGCCTCGCCGTAGAGACGCGCCTCGATCTGCTCGCGGTTGAAGACGCGGCCGGGGTGCCGGGCGAGACATTCCAGAAGGGAGAACTCGCGGGCGGTCAAGGTGAGCGACAGCCCGCCGCGCCTGACGGTACGGGCGGCGAGATCGATCTCGAGATCCGCCACGCGGATGCGGGAGTCGGCCTGCCCGCGGTGTCGCCGAATCACCGCCTCGAGACGGGCCGCGAGTTCCTCGATCGCGAAGGGTTTCACAAGGTAGTCATCGGCTCCGAGCGCGAGTCCCCGCACCCGGTCCGCCACGGAAGCGAGAGCGGTGAGGATGAGCACCGGGGTGAGATCGCCCCGACGCCGCCACGTCTCGAGCAGTTCAAGCCCGCTTTTTCCCGGCAACATCAGGTCGAGAACGATGGCGTCATAGGGATGGACCCCGACGCTTGCCATGGCCTCGTCGCCATCCCGCGCCTCATCGACGGCGTAGCCCAGCCTGCCGAGCGCCCGCACCAGAGTGGTCCGGAGCCGCTGCGAGTCTTCGACGAGGAGGAGGCGCATGGGATTCCCTCAAAAATCGGCTTCCTCGCGTCGGCTGATCACTTCCCCGCTTTCGCTGAGGACGAGTTCGAGCTCGACACGCCCGGGAAGATCGAACTCGAGGTGATATTCGACCTTGCCGCTGGCGGTCACTTTGTCGGCGCTGTCGAAGCGTCCCTTGTTCGCGAGGATCGGGTCCACCACCGCCCGGACCGCGGGAGGGAGATCCGCGAGCCGGAGCTTGTCGACCATCTTGAGGAGCACACCCTCGCCCGTGATGTGGAGTTTTCGCTCGCGGGGTCCGGGCAAGTCGATCTCGACGATGTAAAGCTGGCGTTCGTCGATGCGGATCACCTTGATGTCATCGACATGGCCCCCGCCGAGGTTTTCCGAGACCTTTGCACGGACGTTCTCCGAAAGATGTTTCGACGCCTCGTCCCCCGCATGGAGACTCGCGCCCGGGCCCGCCGCGATGGCCGCGCAGGCCAGGATCAAGGTGTGGAAAAACCTCCTCTTCATGTTGGCTGGTGCGGAGGCTTCGAGGCCGGTTCCGCTCCGCAAAAACATGATCCTACCTCGCGGGTGTCGCAAGGGGAAGGTCTGATTTTGCGCTCCAGCGATGCCTGTGGGATCCTTCAAAAATCAGCCTCCTCACGATGGCGGAGGATCTCGCCGCCTTCGCCGATGACCAGATGCAGGTCGACTTCATCGATGAGATCGAAATCGACGTGGTATTCGGTGCGATTCTCCGAGATGACGCGGTCCGCGCCGTCGAAGCGGTTCCCGTCTCCCAAAAAGGGATGCAGGGCGGCCTTCACCGGCCGAGGGAGGTCGCGAAGACGGACTTCATCGACGATCCGCAGGAGCGCTCCGTCGCCCGAGACATGGAGGGTGCGCTCGCCCGCACCGGGACGCTCGATTTCGGCGACGTAGAGAAGGCGGCCTTTGGCGCGCACCGCATTGACTCCGTCGATCCGGCCCGGCTGGGAATGATAGTGGATCGTTTCCCGGACCGACTCCGGACATTGCTTCAGAGAGATGCCCTCGGCGCGGACCGAGGTGAAGGTGCTGCCCAGCAGGTTGGCCGAGAGATCGAGAACGAATTGCTTCTTCATAAAATCGAGGGGGTTTGAACACGGAGCCGAAGGCGACCGCCTCCGACATCGATAGTTTCCCCGATGAAGATGACGGGGAGATGATCGGACGGCGGAAAAACGCCGCGGCATCGGCGGACGAAATCTTTCGCCAGACGCGACTCCAGTTCAGATCGATCTCATGGGATTCAGATTCCCGGGAACGATCCGAGGTCCTCCGACGAAAATCACCCGGCCAAATGTCCGTCCTTCGAACGCTGGCTGGCGCGGCTGGAACCCGGCTACGAAAGTAAGATTCTCCCGATCACTCCGACCCTTTCCGACCGTTGGGGTCGCCTCGGGGCGGGACCTTCGGTCGCGGTCATCCGGACTCCTCGCGGAATCCCGTCGAGCTCGAACGGATGGGGGTTGAGGAGGTGAATCCGTTGGGATGAACTCTCCTCAGAACATGCGCGCATAGCGGTCGATCTCCCACTGCGAGACCGTTTGGTGGTATTGCCGCCATTCCTCCGACTTGTAGGCGATGAACTCGTCGCGCAACTCCTGTCCGAGCACCTTGGTCACGAAGGGATCGTCGGCGAAGGCCTTGACCGCTTCATCCAGCGTCCGCGGCAGCTCTTGGATGCCGGCGGCGGCGAGTTGCTCGGGGGTGTATTCGTAGAGGTTGTCTTCCTGCGCGAATCCAGGGTCGAGTCCTTCGCGGATGCCTTCGAGTCCGGCGGCGAGGACGAGGGCGGCGGCGAGATAGGGATTGCAGGCGGCATCGGCGTTGCGCGATTCGACGCGTCCTCCGCCCATGGGCACGCGCAGGGCGTTGGTGCGGTTGTTCCGGCCGTAGCTGTTGAAGACCGGCGCCCAGCTGTAATAGGCCATCAACCCGCGCCGCACGAGGCGTTTGTAGCTGTTGACGGTCGGTGCAAAGGCGGCGCAGAGGGCGGGACCGTGTTTCAGCACGCCGGCGATGAACTGGTAGGCGAGATCGGTAAGGCCATGGCCGCGCGGATCATCGGCGGGATCGCGGGCAAAAAGATTTGCCCCGGTTGCCGGATCGTAGAGCGACATGTTGAAATGGGCTCCGGTGCCGGTCTTGTCCGCGAAGGGCTTCGGCATGAAGGTGGCGATAAGACCCTCTTCGGAGGCATACTGTTTCGCCATCATGCGGAAGAAGACGAAGCGATCACACATCGTGAGCGCGTCGGCGTATTTGAAGTCGAACTCAAACTGCGAATTCGCGTCTTCGTGGTCGAGCGAATAGAGGTCCCAGCCGAGGTCGTTGATCGTGGTCGAGACCTTGTCGAGCCAGGTGTAGCGGTCGAGGAAACGCTTCACGTCATAGCAGGCCTTGACGAGGTTGTCGTCGTCGTTGGGGACTTCGAGTTTGCCCTCCTTCGTGAGGCGGAGGATATAGACCTCGCATTCGATCCCGAGATTCATCCCGAAGCCCATCGCCGCGGCTTCGGCGAGGACTTTTTTGAGAACGACGCGCGTGTTCACCTCATAGGGTTCGCCCTTGAAGGTGTTGTCGGCTGGATAGAAGGCCACTTCCTGGTTCCACGGCAGAATGCAGCCGCGGTCGAGGTCCGGGACAGAGGCGATCTCGTCGTCGTTGGGTTTTTGCCCGAGACCGTCGAGGGCGTAGCCCGTGTAAAGCTCGGAGCCTTCGGCGAAGTGGACGAAATGATCGATGGGCACAAACTTACCCTTGGGCACGCCGTGGATGTCGACATAGGCGCCGACGCAGTATTTGACGCCTTTGGCTTTGAGTTCGTCGCGGAGGCGGAGGAGTTCTTCGGTGGATTTCATGGTGGGAGGGAATGGGGAAAGATTCGGGAATTGGGATTCAAAAGGGGGTCTCAGTGGCTGGAATTTGCGAAAATTCGCGGATATTTGCGGCCATTCGCGTTGAAGGAGATGGAACGCGAATGGGCGCGAATGGAACGCGAATTGACACGAATGAAGTTGTGTTAATGAGCTGAAGGAAGGAGTGAAGGAATTACACCAAACGGGGTCGTGGTTCCCACATAACACGGTTCCATCACGGCTCCTGCGAAGCCGCTGCGGGCCGGTCCATCGTCGGCCAAGTGCCGCGCGACCGCGCCGCGAGGTAGCGCTGGATGAGCCAGACGGACATCTCGAGGTGGCTGAGGCGGCCGCGTTGATAGCCGGCGGTGGTGAGCCCGCGTTGCACGGCCATGCAGACCTCCATGTCCTCGAGGTGGAATTCAATCCCGGCACGGTTGGCACGCTCGCGTCGCTTCTCGAAGTCGGGCAGTCCGGTGGAACTCTTCGGCACGAGGATGGTGGTAAGAAGTTGGAGCCGGTCGGGCGCGACAGGAAGGATGCGATACCAGATGAGCGAGTCGGCGGTGTAGACGTAGGTGAAGAGCGGATACCCCATCACGAGCCCCCAACTGAAGCGCTCCTCTTCCGGCAACCCGGGGATGGGGGGGAAGTTGTCCCACCCATCGCCGGTGGTTTCTTTTTCCTGGATCTCGGCGCGCACCGTTTCGCGCATGGGCAGGTGGCAGCGGATGTGGAAAGGCTTCTCCTCCTCGGTCCAGGTGTCGCGGGCGCGCATCATGGGCTGGAGGGTTTTGCTGTGCGCACCCGCGTGGTGGTAGGACTCCATGAAATTCTCGGCGAGAACTTTCCAGTTGAAGCTGCAATCCCACTCATTGGCGGCGATCAGCTCCATCTCCGCCGGATTCCACGGGGCGATATCTTCCGCGAGGGCGGTGTATTGCTGGGCGACGGTGCGGGGCGCGCTGCCATCGAGATTGACGAAGACAAAGCCGTTCCACACCTCCGAACGGAAGGTCCGCAGGCCCCATTCGTCGCGCTGGAAGCCTTCGGTCTCGCCCATCTCGGCACAGGCCTTGAGTCCGCCGTCGAGTTCAAAGGTCCAGAAGTGGTAGGGACAAAGGAAAAAGCGGGTGTTGCCGCAGCCGGGCTTTCCCTCGTGCGGGGTCGCCATGCTGTGGCCGTCGTAGCCGAAGCCGGGCGGCATGATGTCCATGGCGCGGTGCGGGCAGACGCGCGAAAGGACACGGATGTCGCCCAGCTTGGAGCGGACGATGATGAGCGGCTCGCCGAAGACTTCGAGATTGAGGAAGTCTCCCGTGCTCGGGATCTGGGAGACGTGGCAGAGGGCGATCCAATCGTTCTCGAAGAGATTCGCGATCTCCCAGCGGAAGAACTCCTCGCTGGTGTAAGCCTGCGGCGGCAGGGTCGTGGCTTGGGGAAGCGGTAGGTCGGCGATGCGCCCGATCTCGGCGAGAATGTCGGAGACGGGCAGCTCGGGCGGGGCCTGGCGGAGGGTTGGACGGGAGGCGCGCGCCGGATTCGGCAGGCAGGCGGCGCGGACTTCGGATTCGGTAACCGGATTCATCTGAGAAGGGAGTGGTGGAGTATCGGAATGCTGGAGGAATGAGGGAGATTCCCAACCATGACAATTTATTGTTTTGTTAGGACTTATGGGGTGGGAACCTCTGGGGATAGACCTGACGGAAGGAGGTCACCTCCGACAGCCCACGAAAACGAAGCTGCACACGGTGATGCCCAGCTGCAGCAGGAGGTCGTGGAGCGTATACGGAGAAACACGGCCCACAAGCGAGCGATCGAGGGGCAGCCCACGGACCAAACGGAAACCGCGGAAAGAGAGAGGGCCGAGAGAGATGCCGCAGGCACCGAAATAGACAAAAAACTCGGCTCCAGAACGGTTGGAAGGATTTCGAAACTCCGAGCGTTTCCGTGGGAGACCGGGGTCTTTGTCGCCGTCGTCCATCTTCCTATTTCTGTGTTTTCCGCGTGTTCCGTAGGCCGACCAAGGCTCACAACCTCGTGAACTGCCGTTCGAGTTGCAGATCGTGGATGGTGTAAAACGCCTGATCCCATTCGCGGCGTTTTTGAGCGAGGTAGATGCCTTTCATCTCACCGAAGACGCCATCGATGAAGGGATCCTCCTCGAAAGCGTCGAGGGCGTGGAGGAGGGTCGGAGGGAGGAAGCGAATCCCGGCCTCTCTCAGCTCGCGGCGGCTTTTCGCGTAGATGTTGTCGTTGACCGGCTCGCCCGGGTCGAGTTGCTCCTCGATGCCGTCGAGTCCGGCGGCGAGGTGGAGCGCCGCGGTGAGATAGGGATTGTTCGCCATATCGGGCGCGCGGTTCTCGACGCAGTAACGGTTGAGCGGCAGCCGCATCATCGCGGAGCGGTTGTTCTTCCCGAAGGCCACGAGGACGGGCGCCCAGCTCACATCGGGCATGTCGCCCTGGGCAATGAATCCCTGATAGCTGTTGTAGGTCGGTGAGGACACCGCGGTGATGGATGAAGCATGGCGGAGGATGCCGGCGACGAAGTGGAAGGCCATCTTCGAAAGCGGAATCCCGTGGCGTTCGGCGTAGGGATTCGACCCCGATTCGATCGCGAAGAGATTCTCTCCGGTTCCGGTATTGGCGAGGGACATGTTGTAATGGCAGCCAGAGCGGAAGTCGGTCGCGAAGGGCTTTGGCATGAAGGAGGCAACGGCTCCGACCGAGGCAGCGACTTCTTTGGCCATGAGCCGCAGGAAGGTGAGCCGGTCGGAGGTGGTGAGCGCGTCGGCGTAGTTGAAGTCGAACTCGTATTGCCCATGGCCGCCCTCCTGATCGAAGGAAAAGACACCCCAGCCGAGCTCGTTCATGTGTTTCACCATGGGGTCGAGGAAGTCCATCGAGCCAAGCGACTGGTGGACGTCGTAGGCGGGACAGGTGCCGAGGTAGCGTTGCTCGGGCAGGGGCACGAGCTTGCCCGTTTCCGGATCTTCGCGGAGCACGTAGAACTCGGGCTCGATGCCAAGATTGAACTTCAGTCCCATCGCGGCGGCGCGATCGAGCTGGCGCTTTAGGATCTGCCGCGAGTCGTTCGCGTAGGGCGCGCCGTGGTAGTAGAGATCGCCGAAGAAGTAGGCGAAACGTTTGTCCCACGGGCAGATGATCACGGTGTCGAGATCGGGCACGGCGGCGCATTCGTCTTCCTGCGGACCGACGAGGCCCATGCCCTCCATCGCTCCGACAGTGAAGAGCTCGGAGCCCTTCGCCATCTTCTCGAGGGAGGCGAGCGGGTTCACCTTGGCCTTGGGCACGCCGTGCACGTCGACATAGGTGGAGAAGAGGTATTCGACGCCAGCGGAAGCGAGGCGTTCTTTTACGGCGGCGAGTTTTCCGGCGTCAGGGGCGAAGCCTGCGGGAACGGCGAAGACGGGGGCGGAGTCGTTGGACATGGGGGAGGGAGAAGTGACAGAGGGAGTCTTGGTGGTTTGTCAGGAAACGGAGGATGACCAATATTCTTTCGGGAGAGGAGGTTCCTCGGTCTTCGCGGTTTCGATGACGGAGACGAGGGCGGCGACCATCTCCTCGAACAAGGTGGCGCCACGGGTGGCCTCGCCGAGGGAGGGGGCACCAGTGACCCCGTTCAGGCTGGTCTGGGAGACGGGATGGCTGAAGACGGTGCCGGCGGTGCGATCGGGATCGTCCTCGACGAGGTCCATGCGTACGGTGTCGGGCGCGAGGTGGAGCATCAGATCGGTCTCGGCGCGGTTGGCGTGGAGGTCGTCGGCATCGCTCACGAAATAATCGCGAATCGCCGGGGTCAGGAGAAAGGTGTGTTTCAATCCCACTTGGAGACGGCCGAGGTGCTCGAGCCGGATTTTCTCCACGGCGACGCGGAGCGAGGCGTCGTTGCCGAAGTGGCTGTTCACGAGGAGCAGCCGCGACCATCCCCCTGAGCGCAACCAACCCGCGATCTCGCAGACGGTATGGATGAAGGTCTCGTGCCGCAGCGAGAAAGTGCCGGGCCATTTCCGGGTATGACCGGAGGAAACGGTGTAGGCCAGCGCGGGCAGGACGAGGACCCCGCTGCGGGTGGCGGCCTCGAGGCAGACCCGCTCGGCGATGACGGTATCGGTGTTGACCGGCAGGTGAGGGCCGTGCTGCTCCGTCGCCCCGCAGGGAAGGAGGACGAGCCCGGCTCCGGCGTCGCGATGTGCCGCAAGCTCCGTCCACGAAAGGCATTCGAATTGGCAGACCGTGGACATTGTCGGGGGGCGGCGGTGGGTTACTCGACGTCGTCCCCGGCGACGGTCATGCGAGGGAAAGGGATGGAATCCATCTCGTGCGCGGCCTCGGGGTGGATGAGGTGGTCGATGCGGTATTTCGTGGCGATGAACTCGGGCGAAACGAACTGCGCCGGCGTGCGCGGGCGCGGCACCGGCACCTCGATGATCTCGTTGACCTCGCCAGGATTGGCCTTGAGCACGAGGATGCGGTCGGCGAGGAAGGCGGCTTCGTCGAGATCGTGGGTGATGAAGAGGATCGTGATGTCGAGATTCTTCCAGATCTGGAGGAGATAGCTCTGCATCTGGCTGCGCGTCTGCGCGTCGAGGGCGCCGAAGGGCTCGTCCATCAGGAGGATGCGTGGCCGGTTCGCGAGGGCCCGGGCGATCGCGACGCGCTGTTTCATTCCTCCGGAGAGCTGGTGCGGGTAGCTGTTCTCGAAACGGGAAAGTCCCACGAGGTCGATCCACTGGCGGGCCTCCGGTTCCGCCGCCGCGCCTTGTCCGGCCATGCGTGGGCCAAACATCACGTTCTGCTTCACGGTGAGCCAGGGAAAGAGGGTGTAGGATTGGAAAACCATGCCGCGATCGGGTCCGGGGCCGCTGACGGGTTTGCCGTCGAGGAGGACTTGGCCGTCGCTCGCATCCTCGAGCCCCGCGAGGATGCGGATGAGGGTCGACTTGCCGCAGCCGGAGGGTCCGATCACGCACATGAACTCGCGACGGAAAACCTGGAAGCTGAGATCCTTCAGCGCGGTGACGGGTCCGCCCGGCGTTGGGAAGGTCTTGTAGAGATTCTCCACCGAGAGCACCACGGGCCGCTCTTTCAAGGCCTGAAACCTGGCGCGTACGTCCGGGCTTTGTTCGCGGTAACTGAGAGGATCGACGAGCGCGTTCATGGTCGGTTTGTCAGGCTTTCCCGGGCTTGCCCGGAG
Source organism: Akkermansiaceae bacterium UBA5020 (assembly GCA_002396885.1). Classification (GTDB taxonomy): domain Bacteria; phylum Verrucomicrobiota; class Verrucomicrobiia; order Verrucomicrobiales; family DEV007; genus Arctic95D-9. The sequence goes on along the minus strand of DGXY01000035.1, from coordinate 7,587 downwards.
GCGTCGGCGGGGAGGTCGTGCACGGAAGCGGACTTCTGGAACCAGCGTGGCAAGAAGAGGATCGCCTTCGCGAGCGGATTGGCCTTGCCGGAGGCTTCACTGGTCCAGGGGAAGAAGATCCGGCTGAGCGCCGAGAGGATCTGGTCGGTGAAAAACCCGATCAGGCCGATGAGGATGATGACGGGATAAACGCTGTCGAAATTGCGCCACCGTCCCTGCGTCTCAATGAACTCGGTGAGGCCGCTCTTCACCCCGACGAGCTCGGCGATGACGAGCCAAGTCCAGGCCCAGCCGAGGAGGATGCGGAGATCGTCATAGAGATTGGGGAGAATGCCGGGGATGACGACGCGGGTGAGCAGTTGCGCCTGGTTCGCCCCGAGGGTCTGTGCAGCCTCGAGCAAAGGCAGGTCGAGACGGCGGGTCGTGTTGGCGACGACGAGGACGAGCTGGAAAATCGTGCCGACGAAAACCAACGCGACCTTGGGCGCGTCATTCGCGAGGAAGATGGCGACGAGCAGCGTGCTGAAGGTCGGTGCCGGCAGGTAGCGGAAAAAGTCGGTGAAGGGCTCAACTACCTTCGAGAAGACGGGGTAAGTGCCGCAGAGCACCCCGATCGGCACCCCGACGAGCGTGGCGAGGAGGAAGCCTCCGAAGACGATGCGGATCGAGTGACCAACGCGCTGCCACATCGAGGGGCGCTCCGCTTCGGGAGGAGCGGTGAATTCCTTGATGCCTGAAACGACGACCTCGTGCGGCGCGGGGAGGTAGTCCGGATTGGCGGGGCGCCCCTGAGGCACGAGCCCGAGGAGCGGGACGGAAACGAAGCGGTCGGAATCGTAGGTCGGGGAGACCTTGCTCATCGCGGCCCAGTTTTTGGCAATGATGGCGAGGTTTTCTTCGCTGAGCTGCGGACGCGTCGGGACTTTCTTCCCCGCGGCGATCTCACCCCACGAGGTATAGATCGCAGCGTCATCCTTGGCCTGTTCTTCGGTGATCCATTGGTTCGCGGCGAGAATCGGCACAAGCTGACGGAGCGTCTTCTTGTTCGCTCGTCTCACCGCTGCTCCGTTTGTGGCCTCGGCGGCGGGATCCAAGGATGCCAATCCCGCCTCGAGCGGTTTGTTTTGCTGGCGCACCGCTTCCTGGAACTCCGGGAAAAATTCGCGGCTGACGCGATCACCGGCCACGTAGACGGTGGTGACGTTTTCGCGATCCGCCGAGATCTGCAGTTCCACGTCGGGATGCCAGAGGAAGGGCAGGTAGCTGACCGCCGACCAGATCAGAAGCGGGAGGGCGAAAGAGAAGATCGTGAGAAAAGAGGCGCGACGCGGGGAGAGCTCGCGCCTCGCGGCGAACCAAGGTTCGCGGAGTCGCTTTTCCCGGATGGGGTCCGTTTTCATGGAATCTGGATCTCCCCGCGGCGGCGTTCCCGGGTCACTTCGCCATTTCGGCGATCACCTCGAGCGTGAGGCTGGGATCAAGATACTTTTCGTAGTCGGCCGGCTTCTCGTAGACCTTCTGGGACACGTTGAAGTCGTCGGAAATCTTCGAGGATCCGTAGACCGACTTCAATCCATCGGCCTTTTCCCAGATTGGCTTCGCTTCTTCGCCGGAGAGGACGTAGGTGCCTTCGAGGAAGGGTTCGTATTCGTCGGGAGTCACCGAGACACGCGAAGAGAGGATCTCGAGGACTTCGTCGATGTTGTCCTCTTCCTTCAGAAAGGCGACGACCTTGTGCCAAACCTTGATCACCTTCTTCCAGTCGTCGCGGCGCTTCTCGAGGCTCTCGGGAGAGACGTAAAGATTGTCGTAGATGAGGCCGGGAACATCCTTCGAGGTGAAGATGGGCTTCGACCCGGAAACTACCTTGAGGGCCTGACCCGAGCTCGGCTGCCAGGCTGCCACCGCATCGACCGCACCCGAGGCGAGGACCTGCGGGGTTTCGTTTGTCGGCGTGTTCACGATGGTGACGTCCTCGGAGCTCATCCCGTTCATCTCGAGGGCCTTGAGGAGAAGAAGGTGGGGAACGAAGCCTTCTTCGAGACCGATCTTCTTGCCCTTGAGATCCTTGATCGATTCGATTCCAGGCTTGGCGACAATCATGTCGTTGCCGTTGGAATAGTCGTTGATGAGGATGCCGACCGAGGGCTTGCCGGTCGATCCGGTGACGAGCGCATCGCCGTTCGTCATGCCGACCCCGTCGAGTTGGCCGGCGACGTAGGCATCCATCGACTCGACGTAATCATACCATTCGAATTTCACTTCGACTCCTTCTTCCTTGAACCAGTCTTTCTTGATCGCGATTTCCCACGCGACCCAACCCGGCCAGTCGCTGTATCCGATTTTGAGAGGCTCGGCCGAGGCCACGCCGAAGAGAGAAGTGAGGGCGAGAGAGGCAAGCCCGAGGGCGAGGTTGCTTCGGCTGCGGAGGTAACGAGAGAGGGTGGATTGGTGCATTTTCATGTTCGATTTTTCCGGTATCACTTTTTCTTCTTTGCGTATTACCAAGCTTGAGGCTTCGTATTATCTTTATCAGCAATCACTTACAAAAGCACGATCCATGCCAAGAGCCCGGAGACGCCCCGCGTGAGTCGCGAGTGAGTCACGAGTGGCTCGATCTAAGGGAGTCGGGATTTTCTTTTGCAAAGTCCCCATGACGTTTGCGGGCTTGCTTTCACGGGACGGGCGGCTTTGGTGCGATATCCCGCGATGCACGACCTCCTCGCCAGCTACGTCCACCACCTCGATCCCTTTGCGATCCGCTTCACCGAGAACTTCGGGATCCGCTGGTATGGACTCGCCTACGTCGTGGGATTCCTTTGCGCCTTTTTCCTGTTCCGGTGGTTTGTCAGGATCGGCGCGAGCGAGTTGAAGGACTCCCAGGTCGGCGACTTCATTACGCTCTGCGCCGTCGTCGGCACGATGGTGGGCGGAAGGCTCGGCTACATGCTGCTTTACAACTTCGACGAGCTCGCCGCGAATCCCGCGAGCTTTTTCGACGTGCTCGGCGGCGGAATGTCGAGCCATGGTGGCATTGCCGGAATCACGATCACGGCCTGGTTCTATGCGCGATACACGAAGACCTCATGGGCCGGTCATGGCGACAACCTCGTCGTCGTCGCCCCGCTCGGGGTTTTCTTCGGACGCATTGCCAATTTCGTGAATGGTGAACTCTACGGGCGTCCCACCGACTCGGGCTGGGCCATGAAATTCCCTGACGAACTCACCGAGGTGGTCGAGACCGCCGCCGGCCGGGAGTGGAAGTTCCCCACCGCCCAGCTCCGCGAACTTGCCACCTCCGCGGGGGACACGGCCGCCGGGCTATCGGGAAAAGTCGATTCCGCCGCTGCGAGCGCTTTGGCCAATGGTCAGGATCCCCACTACGCCGTGGTCGACTTGATCGAGCAAGCCTCGCTCGAGAGCCCGGCCTTCCGGGCCCTCCTCGGCGAGATCCTCACCCCCCGCCACCCCTCGCAGCTCTACGAAGCGATGGTGGAGGGACTCATCCCCTTTCTCCTGCTCCTCGCAATCCGCTTGAAGTGTAAAAATGCCTGGCACGGCATCCTCACCGGGATCTTCTTCATCTTCTACGCGGTCGGCCGCATCGCCGTGGAGAATTTCCGTGAACCCGATGCGGAACACATCGCGGGCATGACGCGGGGGCAGTTTTACTCCCTCTTCATGATCGTCGTGGGGATCGCCTTCCTCGCCTACGGGCTGGTGAAAAAGCGCAAGAACCGGTTGCCTGCGTAAGGTAGAAGCGGCGCACCGCCGCTTGGATTCCGGTGAAAAAGCGGCGGGACGCCGCTTCTACTTTGGCTTCTCTTCTGTCGCCACCGGTGCGAGTTTCTTCTCGCTGCCATCGCGCACGCGTTGGAGTCGGTCAGAATACTCCGTCTTTTCCGGTTCGAGGGTGACGGCTTTCTCGAGATACTCGATCGCCTTTTCCGCGTCGCCGAGCTGGTAAAAAACCTGGCCAATGTGATCGAAGATCACCGCATCCTGCTCTTCGATGAGCGTCTCGGCACGGAGGAGTTCGTCGCGCGCTTTCTCAAAATCACCCTTCTTGAAGTAGAACCAGCCTAGGCTGTCGGCGATGGCCCCGCTCTCGGGATCCAGTTCGGCAGCGGTCTTGATGAGCTCGCCCCCCTCGTCGATCTTCATGTCGTTTTCGACCCACATGTAGCCCAAGTAGTTGTAGACCGTGGCGGTAAACTGCTTGTTCTCGTCATCGGGATCGTTCTTGGCGATCATCTCGATGGTCTTGCGGAAAAGCTCCTCGGCCTTCGGAAGATTCCCGCTGCGCTCGTGCGCCGCGGCATAGCGGAAATAGAAACTCTCGTTCAACAACTGGGGCTGTTCGTCGCCGGCGAGCTTCAAGGTGATTTCAAACTGCTTCACCGCCTCGTCCCAACGCTCGAGACGGGCGAGAGGAAAGGTAAGGAGAAAAGGGAAATCCGCCGAATCCGGGAAAAGATAGGCAGTGTCGGTGAGAAATTTCACGGCGACCTCGTTCTCCTCTGATTCGATCATCATGCGGGCGAGGGCCCCATATTCGGCGGCGCTGCCCTTGGTGATGGAAAGGGCGCTCTGGAGATGCGGGATCGCCTCCTTGAATTGCCCGGTCCGCAGAAAGATCCCGGCGATTTGCTTGTGCACATCGGCATTCTGGGGATCGATCTCGACGATCTCCTTCAGGGTCTCGACCACCTTCGCCTCGTCGCCCTTCGCCCCGTAAACCTGGGCGAGCTTTTCGCGTAGGTCGAGCCGGTCCGGCTGCTTCCCGATGATCCCGGCAAAGGCGGCGATGGCTCGATCGAACTGCCCTGTGGCATGATAAAAATCGCCGACGCGCTCGATCACCGAGACATCCCCTTCTGCAAACTCAAGAGCCTTGTTGTGGATCGCGTTGACAAGATCGGCGTCGGATACCTCGCCCCCCTCCCCGACTGGCCAGACCCGTGCCGCGATGCGTCCAAGGCGCAGCCAGAATTCCGGATCCCGGTTCTCGCGTTTCGCCGCCTCCGCGATGATGCGGCGGGCGTCGTCCCGGCGATCGGCGGAGAGGAATAGCTTCACGAGGTGCTCGTAGATCGCAGGCTCATCAGGAAATTTCGCGACCGCATTCTCGATGACTTCGAAGGAACGCCGCAGCCCATCGGGATCGTTGCCCTGATAGGTGGCCAGGAATTCAGAGAGGGAAATGTGGGCGAAAGGTTCGTCGGCGTTCTGCGCGAGGCTTTCTTCGAGCATTTTCAGACCCTCTTCCTGGCGGCCCGAGCGGGAGAGGAGGTAGGCGGTCTTGCGGGCGAGAAAAAACTGGTCGGGCTGGTTGCGCAGCACTTCCGAGTAAGCCTCCACCGCCTCCTGGGCGCGGCCCTGGGCTTCGAAAGTGCGGCCGAGGGCGTAGTTCGCGAGCGCCTTGCTTTTGCGCTTCGATACCTCGGAAAGCGTGAGGTGAGGGCCCGGTTCAAAATACTGACCTACATAGACCTGGGCGAAATCCTCAAGCGACTTGCCCGATTCGGCCCGGAGCGCCGGTGTCGCGGTGAAAAGGCCCGCGGTCAACGCAAGGGACCCGTACGCGACAAAGCAGCGGTGAACCAAACTTGCCGGACCACCAGACTGCTTTGCTTTCATCGCGCCAAAGATCAACGATCAGCTCTTGTAACGCAAACGCTTCTTGTGGCGGTTAGCCTTCATGCGCTTACGTCGCTTGTGCTTGTTGATCTTGGTCTTCCGCTTTTTCTTGAGGGAGCCCATAGTCAAAATTTCTCAGGTTTCGATCCGCCGCTAACCCCGGTTTGGGCCGGGCGGGTCGCGAGTATCGGTCACTCGATCACTTTGTTCAAGGGATATTCGATGATTCCCTCAGCTCCCAGTTCTTTCAGTTGGGGGATCAGTTCCCGCACCTGGAGCTCGGTCAAGACGGTCTCGAGGGCCACCCAACCCTCTTGGGCGAGGCGCGAGACGGTCGGTTTGCGCAGAGAGGGGAGGAGGCCGGAGACCACCTCCAGCGCCGCTTCGGGCAGATTCAGCTTCAGGCCCACCATGTTCCGGGCCATCAGCGCGCCCTTGAGGAGGACGGCGAGGCGTTCGATCTTGGAGCGTTTCCACGGATCGCTCCAAGACTTCTTCTGGGCGATGAACTGCGGGTAGCTCTCCATCAGCACATCGACGATGCGGAGGTTGTTGGCCCGGAGCGAAGAGCCCGTCTCGGTGATGTCGACGATCGCATCGACCAATTCGGGGACTTTTACCTCGGTCGCGCCCCAGCTGAATTCGACTTCGGCTTTGACCCCGTTGGCAGCGAGATATTTCTCCACGATCCCGACGGCCTCGGCCGCGATGCGTTTGCCCTCGAGATCCTTCACCGTCTGAATGGGCGAATCGTTCGGCACGACGAGGACCCATCGGGTCGGATTCGAAGTGGCGCGGCTGTATTGAAGATCGCAGACGACATGGACGTCGGCCCCGTTCTCGGCGACCCAGTCCATGCCGGTGATGCCGCAGTCGAGGAAACCGTGGTCGACGTAGCGACCGATCTCCTGAGCCCGGATCAGGCGGATCTGGAGCTCGGGGTCGTCGACGGTGGGCCGGTAGGAACGGTCCGCGCCGCGGATATTGTAGCCGGCCTTTTCGAAGAGATCCATCGTGGGCTCGAAGAGACTGCCTTTCGGCAGGCCGATTTTGAGGAGATTTTCTGCTGTGTCCGCCATGGTGAGGGGGACTAAAATGGCGGAAATCCGGGCGATGTCATGCGGGTTTTTCGAATCCTGGGTGGGAGGGCGGCCGGCGGAGCGGGGGCGAGGCCTCACCGAGCGGCCCAGCGGGGGGCTTTCCTATGCCACAACTTCCCCTAACCTCGACCGGTAGACTCGCTTTGAAAAAGCACGAGTCAGAATCCCATCCCCACCTCTCCTTTTGGCCCTGACGGCCTACCCGTCGAGTGCCGGGGACCGACGAGGGCGATCTGAAGAGTGCCGGAGGGGGAGCGGTGAACAGAAAAAGAAAGTTCGCACGCTCAAAGCAGAATGGCGTGGGTCCTTCCGGGGGCCGTCTCACGACCGCCCGGGAAGCCCACGCCATCTCGCTGTAGAAAAAGGTGGCGGCGGCTCCCGAAGTGGGAAGCCGCCGCCGTTCATCGGTCAAATCCGGAAAGGACGGATATCAAATCGCTCCGTGGCCTTGATTTCGCCGGTCGTGGTGTCGATACCCTGCATCTCGATGTGAGTGAGATTTCGGAGGTTGGTACGAGTGGGAACGATTCCCGCACTGTAGCCACCTTCCCCGGTAAAGGTCGACTCACGGGGACCGACTCACGGGGACGGTGACTCACGGGGACAGGTCAGTTTCCCGAAGGGACTCCAGGGGGACAGGTCAGTTTTCCCACAGAGAGGACTCAAGGGGACAGGTCAGTTTCTCCAAGATTTCCCCTTGCCAATAACTGTTCAAGAGGGCACTATATGGAAACGCCATGAGACAAGCACGCATCCGGGGAGAGGGGCTGAGCTACTACCATTGTCTGTCGCGCGTCGTTGATCGGCGCTTCATCTTCGGCGACGAGGAACGAGAGTTCATCGTCGC
>DGXY01000133.1 GCA_002396885.1 Akkermansiaceae bacterium UBA5020 | reverse complement strand
GACACGTCCCGAGATCCGGCTGCTCACGGCGGCGACGTTTGCGGGAATGACTTCGATCCGCCCCAGAGAAAAGATTGTCGCCTCGAACGCGGTCTCCTCCACCTCAACAGTTTCGATTCGCAGATTGCTCACGCCGGTCTCATCGAGGACGATGATGTTGCCCGAGTCGGCCGCCATCAATGAAGAGACGGGCAAGCCGCCGGCATTCAAAAAGAATACACACGACAGAAACGAGAGGTAATGGAAGGGATAGGCAGTGGGCCGGCTTTTTCGGTATCGCTTTGGGGTTGTGAGGATGGCGTTCATTTGGAGATGGGATGGGAAAGGCTGATGCTGGGATAGGCGCCGGTCACGTAGCGGACGCGGGCCTCGGCGAGGTGGTAATCGGAAAGGAATGTCGTGGAGGTTGACTGAAGTTTGAGAACCTGCTCCTGGGCGTTCTGCACCTGAAGCAGGGTGGCTTCGCCGCGTTCGTAGGCCTTGCGGAATTCAGCGAGATTTTCTTCGGCAAGTGCGAGTAGCTCGCCCCTGGCCTCACGGGCCAGTTCCCACGAATCGAGACGCCTTCGGTAAGCCACCTCGCACTCCGCGCGGATATGAAATTGGGCCGAATCGACACCCTTCGCGGCGGCCTCCGCATCGATCTTCGCCTGGGCGATGCCGTTCTGGTTGCGGTTTCGGAACGGAAGCGGGATCGAAACCCCGATCCCAGCAAAGGTATTCCGCTCCAGGCCAGTCGGGTCGTCCATCGCCTTCTCGCCCTCGACAAACACCTTGAGTGCGATGTCTTCCCAGCGTTTCGCTTCTTCGAGAGCGATGGCGGCGCGGGATTCGTCAGTCTTTGCCAGGGCGAGAATGTAGTCGGGTCGATGCTGGAGGATGGCATCCAGATCCGCTTCTCCTGGTGGTCGAGTTCCGGGCAGGTCGAGCGAGCCGTCGAGATTCAGATCGGCGGTGGCTTCAAGGCCGATGAGCTGGTTCAAGAGAAGGCGCTGTTGAGTTTCTTGCGTGAGAAGCAGGTCCACCTCCTGAGCGAGCGTCCGCCCGCTCAAATTGGCCTGGATCACGTCCAGTTTCGAAACCTCGCCGAGTTCTGCCTTGTTCTCCAGGAAGGTGAGGATCTCCTTGTTGAGTGCGCCGCTTTCGCGACCGAGGCGAATCTTTTCTCGGGTGGAAAGCAACTCGACGATGGCCCTATCCACTTCGCCGGCAAGTACCCTCCGCCGCTCCGCGATCTCGGCTTCGGCGAGGATGACCTGATACTTGCGAAGACCCGTCTCGCGTTTGAGTTTCGCGGTCAGGGGGAACCGTTGCGAGAAGGCGACCTCGTAGTTTCCCTCGCCTTCGTCGAGACCGACGCCGTCGTCGTTAACGCTTAGCTCGAGTTCGGGATTCTCCAGGCGGCCCGACCATCGCACGCGGGTTTTGGCACGCTCGATCTCGAGGGTGGCAATCTTCAGATCCCGATCGTTGGCGAAGGCGGTCGAGATGGCCTTGTTGCGCGTCACAACGACCGGATCATCGGCGTACAAAACCAAAGTAACCATCGAGACGACGGCTGTCACTGAGGCGTTCGAAAGAAAAGTTCGTTTCATTGGTATCATTGAAGCAAGAAAAGGTAGGGGAAACGTGGATCGGGCATGGCTGGTCTCGAAAGGCGATCCCAGGGGAGAACTCCGGGAGCCGTGAAGGCACCCCGCGCGAAAGCCCGCAGACGCGTGGAATCCAGGGAAACCTGGATCGACATCGGCGAACGGGCCGATGCGGGAAAATCAAACGAGATAACGACCCGTGAACGTCGGGTCGGTCAGGGAAACCGCCGGAGTCGGTGGTTTCGCAGTTGGCGCAGATTCGAAACAGGTGGCCGGAAACATCCGGAGCTCCACAGTTTCAAAAAGCGACGGAAGAAGCGCGACTTCCGCAGAAACGGGGATCTTCACCAGGAGCGGCACCGGTGCTTCAGAAAAACGAGTTTCGCAAGATTCGGAGCACGGAGTCTCCTCGTGATCTTCGCTCTCATGGTCGCTGCTGCAGAGCGGAGTGAAGTGGGAACCACCCTCACCGATCCACTCCATGTCGTGATGGACATCGAGACCCGACAAGGAGAGCGCCTGACACAGGGTCACCTTCCCACCTGTTGCCATAAGGGCAAAAAGGAACGGAAGAAGTAGATATTGTAGGACCCGATTCACGAATTTAGAGGGTAACCAATCGCAGTCAGAGGCTCCGTGTCAAGGCGTTTCCCTTTCTGCGACGCTCGAGAACTGGCGATGGATGCGCTTGCAGAAACAAAGCAGCCCCCTGTCGGGAGAGCCCGGTTCTCCCGACAGGATGGGCACGCTCGGAGCTTCACTCGTCGCAGGTGCAAGCGTATTCAGGGTTGCCGCAGGGTCCGCCGCAGGTGTGGAGTTCGAGCTTGATGCGGAAGTTTTTGGTCTTCCCATCCGGAGTCGGCTTTGCCTGAACGACGACCTGGTAGCCTTCACCTTCTGGCAGAGGGGTCGTCGACACGAGGAGGTCGCCTTTCTTCTCGAAGGCGATCTTGGTCTTGCCGCCGGGAGCCTCGGCGGTGGCGGTGACGACTTCGGTGCTCGGGGCCTGCGCTTTCATCGCCTCGTCGTAGACGGCGATACTGATGGTGCGGTCTTTCTCGACGAAGAACTCGGCGTTTTTGCCCGGTAGTTCGAGGATGAGACCTCTGCGAGGACCGGATTTGACTTTGGTATCGGCAAAAGCAGCAGTGGTGGCCAGAGCGATGAGGATGACGACGTTCAGCAGTGTTTTCATGGTGTATTGGTTTTTGGTTGGGTTTTCCGTTCGATCCAGTCGTAGAGCACAGGCACGACGAGCAGGGTGAGGAAAGTGGAGGTGACAATGCCGCCGATGACGACGGTGGCGATGGGACGCTGGACTTCCGCGCCAGCACCGGTCGCGATCGCCATGGGAACGAAGCCGAGGCTGGCGACAAGAGCCGTCATCAGCTTGGGCCTCAGTCGAGTAAGAGTCCCTTCGACGACGGCCTCGCGGACTTCGCGACCTTCGCTGCGGAGCTGGTTGATGAAGCTGATGAGCATGATCCCGTTCAACACGGCGATGCCGCTCAACGCGATGAACCCGACGGCCGCGCTGATGGTGAAGGGCATTCCCCGCAGATAGAGGGCGAAGATCCCGCCCGTGACCGCGAGCGGGACGCAGGTGAAAATGAGTGCGGCTTGTTTGAGGGAGCCGAAACTCAGAAAAATGAGAACGAAGATCAGGCCCAATGCGAGCGGCACGACGATGAGAAGGCGGGCCTTGGCCTCCTGCAGGTTTTTGAACTGGCCTCCAAACTCGAAGAAATACCCGTCGGGAAACGGGACTTTTTCTCGGATCGCCCGCGTGGCTTCATCGACGAATCCTTCCGTGTCCCTCCCCCGGACGTTGATGAGGATACTGACGCGACGCTGGGTGTTTTCGCGGGCGATCTGCACGGGTTGCGGCACGAGGACGATCTTCGCCACCTGACCCAGCGACAGCATCCCTCCATCGTCCGTGGGCAAGGCGAGGCGTTTGAGCCCTTCGAGGTCCGCCCGATGGTTTTCGGCGAGCCGGACGACGATGGGACTGCGGCGATTCCCATCGATGAGCATGCCGACCTCGGTCCCGGCGAGGGCTGTCTCAATCAGGGAGTTCAACTCATCGGCGTGGACATTGAACCGGCGCATCGCGTCGCGGTCGGGCTGGATCTCGATCATCGGATTCTTGCCGATGCTGTCGAACTCGGTCTCGCCCCCTCCCGGAATCGCGCCGATGACGGTGCGTACTTCCCCGGCGAGGCGTTCCAGTTCATCGTAGCTGTCCCCGAAGATCTTGCAGACGAGGTCGGCGCGGGCTCCGGCCATGATCTCGTTGAAGCGCATCTGGATGGGCTGGGTGACGAGAATGCTCTGACCGGGCACCTGATCGAGGAGCGTCTTGCGCATGATTTCCCCGAGTCGTTCCTTGGTGATGGTCTTGCCGTCCTCCTTGCGCCACTCGTCGCGGGGATTGAGCATCAGGTAGGTGTCCGACACGTTGGGATTCATCGGATCGCTGGCCACCTCGGCGGTGCCGATGCGCGAGAAGATCTCCCTCACCTCGGGAAAGTCGCGGCGGATGATGGCTTCGCTCTGCTTTTGCAGTTCGAGGGAGGAGGATAGCCCGGCGCTGCTGCTGCGGATGAGCTGGAAGGCGAAGTCGCCCTCGTCGAGCTGGGGAATGAACTCGGATCCGAGACGGGATCCGACCCAGAGCGAGGAGCCGAACAACCCGAGCATGACGATTACGACGACGAAGCGGAAGCGCAGTCCGAAGCGGAGCAATGGCGTGTAGAGCCGCTTGGTCAGGGTGACCAGCCAGTTGTCCTTCTCCTGAATCTTGCCGCCGAGCAGGTAGGAGCACAAGACAGGCATCAGCGTGACGGCGAGGACGAGGGAACCGCCGAGCGCGAGCATCACCACGAGGGCCATGGGCTTGAACATCTTTCCTTCGATGCCCTGGAGGGCGAGGATGGGCACGTAGACGACGGTGATGATGAGAACCCCGAAGAACATCGGGTTGGCCACCTCCTTGGCGGACCTCAGCACCTCCTCGGTCCGTTCCTTGGCGTTGAGCCGGCGGCCCAGAGCATGCTGGCGTTCGCCGAGGTGGCGCACGATGTTCTCCACCATGACCACCGCGCCGTCGATGATCAGACCGAAGTCAATCGCACCAAGGCTCATGAGATTTCCGCTGATGTGCCATCGCACCATCCCGGTCATGGCGAAGAGCATGGAGAGCGGGATCACGAGTGCGACGATGAAGGCGGCCCGGAAATTGCCGAGCAGGGCGAAAAGCACGATGACGACGAGCAGCGCCCCCTCGGCGAGGTTCTTCTCGACGGTGGCGATGGTGCGGCTGACGAGATTGCTCCGATCATAGAGAGGGCGGATGACGACGCCCTGCGGCAGTTTCGACTGGACCTCGACCAGTTTTTCACGCACGGCCCCGGCCACGAGCCGGGAATTTTCTCCCGCCAGCATGATCGTCGCGCCGATGATCGCTTCACGGCCATCATCGGTGGAGGCCCCGGTCCGGAAGGCGCTGCCGATGGTGACGGTGGCCACTTCGCTGACGAGGACGGGATCGACCGCGCCGGCGAACTTCAGGGGGATGGAGAGGATCTGCTCCATATTGTCGACCCGGCTGGTGGCGCGGACGATCAGCTGCTCGCCTCCGATCTCGACGTATCCACCGCCGGCGTTGCGGGTGCTCTGCTCCACGATCTCGGCGAGCATGTCCAGCGAGAGGCCCCGCGAGGCGAGGCGGGCCGGATCGGGTTGGATGACGATCTGTTTCTGGTAACCGCCACTGGTGTTCACCTCGGCCACACCCGGAGTGCCGCGTAGCAACGGCTTGACCTGGTATTCCTGGATCTGCGCGAGAGCCATGAGCTGCTCCTCCCGGGTCGCGGGCTTGTGCGGAGCCTCTTCGAGGTAATCGAGGCTGTAATAGAAGATCTCGCCAAGCCCGGTCGCGACGGGTGCGAGCTTGGGGCTCACCTCCGGTGGCAATTCATCGAGAACGCCTTGCAGCCTTTCCGTGACGAGCTGGCGCGTGAGATACAGATCGACTCCGTCCTCGAAGGTCATCGTCACCTGCGAGAGTCCGAACTTGGACAGGGAACGCAACTCCACCATTCGCGGCAGGCCCGCCATCTCGCTCTCGATGGGGAAAGTCACGAGCTTCTCGATCTCCTCGGGCGCGAGGGCGTCGACGGCCGTGTTGATCTGCACCTGCGGATTGGTGATGTCCGGAACGGCGTCGATGGGGAGGTTCAGGGCCGACCACGATCCGAAGGCGATGAGCAACAGCATGCCCAGAATCACGGCACCGCGTTGCCGCATCGCGAGGGTGATGAGAGACGTCAGCATGAACTTTTACTGGCCGCACGTGCACGCCTTGCCGCCCCGCAGAACCTGAAGTTCCGCCAGCCAGAGGGACATCACCGGCTTCGTGACCACCACGTCGCCGGTATAGAGTCCGTCCATGATCTCGACGTGGTCCTCATTGACGGCACCGACCTGGACGGGGGTGCGGAGGAAGTATTCATCGTTCTCCGCATAGACGAACGAGCCCTCCGCCGTCGTCAGCAGCGCCGATCTCGGGATCGAGGTCACGGGATCCCCGGCGGGGAAGCGGAAGGTGGCGGTCAAAGCAGCGCCGGGCTGAAGTGTCTCGTCTGTCGCGACGATGACCTCGTAGTCGCCCAGTGCGGCGAAGGGCGATTTTTCCTTCCGCAGGACGCGTCCATTGGTGGAGCCCAACTCCACGACCATGCCGGGCTCGACCTGGGCGGCCTGCTCTTCGGTCAACCAACCGCTCGCCTCGTTTCCTATCTGGGTGGCTTGCAGGGTGGCGGAATACGAGTGTGCGATCACCTCCTCCTGTACTTCCGCTGTTTCCAGTTGGATGGCTTGTGCCATGAGCGGCGTGAGAGTGACTCCCTTGCCCTCTTTGAATTGGGCACCGTTCTCCGGTGCCGATTCGGTCTCGGGCGCGGGACTCGCGGCACTGTCGCTACAGGAGTTGAGTGCGGCGGCGATGGGGATCAGGAGAATGAGAAGAACGTGTTTCATGGGGGGTAAGGGTAGTAGTCAGGGTTTCGATGAGTTGAGAATGACGAGACTCCCGGGGGCTCCGGTGAGTTCTTCGAGCTTGAGTGCCGCTTCGAGGGTCTGGGCGCGGGCTTCGTTGACGGCCTCGACCGCTTCGAGATACTTGTCCTGAAGCTCCACGAAGGTGCCCATGGGAACCGCTCCAAGACGGAAGTGGCGATCGGCCAGAGCCGCCGCTTCTCCGAATTTGGCGACCGCATCACCTTTCCAGAGGGAGACGCGAGACTGCTGGGTCTTGAACATCAGCATGGATTCGGTCACCTGACGTTCCACTTCCCGTTGCGCCACGCCGAGGCTGGCCTGCGCCTGTGTCTGTCGAGCCTCCGCTGCGGTCACCTCCGCCTTGCCCGACTTCCAGAAAGGAAGGGGAAGGGAAATCCCGATGCCTCCCGTCGTTTCGTCCTCGAGGCCCTCTTCGCGCTCAACGAACGGGCCGACGACGATGGCGGGATAGCGTTCGTTCTTGGCCAGCTCCACTTTGAACCCCTGTTGCTCAAGCTCCGCGTGAAGGATGCGTAGATCGTAGTGATTCGCCATCGCAGCGGAAAGGAGCTGGTTCAATGAAGGAACCGGCTTGAGGGAGAATGAAGAGCGCTCGACCACAATGGGCGTGTCCGGTCTCCGGCCCATCAGTTGATTCAACTCGAGAAGCGCTGTCTGAACGGCCACCGCAGCGGTGGCGGCATGCGATTCCGCGACCAGTGCGGCTGCCTCGACCGTGACGACTTCCAACTGGGGAGCGATGCCCGCCGGTTCCCGTTGGACCAGAACGTCCCGAAGAGCGGAATGGCGCGTCGCCACCTCTTCGGCAGCGGCCGAAATGTCTTGTTGCGCGGCCAGGGTGGTGGCCAGCACCCGCACTCGTGAGGCAAGGTGGAAACGGAAACGTTCGAGCCCCAGCTCGGCAAGGGTGATGTCACGATTCGCGATCGCTTTGCGGAGTCCGAGGCGCCCCGGCCACTCCAGGGGTTGGGCAAGCTCCGCCGAGAAGGCGAGGCCGTTGGAGCGGGCGTCGGAGGAGGAAACCCGCTTTTTGCCGATGTCCAGGCTCAGTTCGGGGTTCGATTGTCGGCCCGCCGTGCTCCGAGCCGCCCGTGCATGGGTGATTTCGGCTTCGTAGAAGCGAATCTCGGGATTGGTCTCGAGCGCGCGGGACACGAGTTCGGACACAGAGACGGCTTTCGTTTCCGCATATGCCGATGAGAGCGTTGCGAGGGCCGCGATGAGTGTGAAGAAAGTGGATGGAATTCGCATGGTGGCGGTGAAGTTCGGAGTGGGGACATCAACCAACCGTCTCGAACGGAGACGTGAAGGCCCGCCCGCAGGCGGGTTGGCAGGAGGACTCCGTCGCATCAAGCAGCCACCCGGACGAATCCAGGCAACAAGGCGAGGAGTCTCAGGCCGCTGCCGAAGGGGCGCGGGCCGGGAGGGACGTGCGATGGGCAAATGACCACGTCGGAGTCAATTCCGGTGGTGCCTGGGTGTGAAAGCGTGAACGGGAGGCAACGAGGTCTTCCGGATCCCAAAGAGCCGTCTCACCCGGGGCGAGAATGAGCGGTGCGGCGGAGATTGCCGCGGGAAGGAAAACCGATTCCGGAACCTGGCTGTGGGAGATTGAGTCGCTCGGGCAGGTAAGCGGGTTCGGCTCATTGTCTCTGCCCTGCTCGTGACTCGGGCAGCAGTCGCTGACTTCCGAGGGTCCTGATTCTACCAGATAGCAGCATATCGATGCCGGCACGATCAGTGCCAGCATCAAAAGGGTTATCATTTGCCAGAAACGTCTCATCAAAACTTCATATGAAATGTCAGCAGCATTCCACCGGAGTCAAGGACGAGTTGGCCGGACGGAAGTTCACAAGAGACGTTGTAGGGTCGATAGGAAATCTATTAACGAGACCGTCTCTGTACCCTTGGGGTCCAACCCTCAACCAAATC
>DGXY01000111.1 GCA_002396885.1 Akkermansiaceae bacterium UBA5020 | reverse complement strand
CCGCCGCGCCCCTCCTGACCTCGCTCCTCGCCCAGGCCGAAGGACACGCCGGACTCGTCCGCGCCCTCGGCCAGCCCGATGCCCTGCCCGCCGCCGCCGCCAAACGCGCCCTCCAGGCCCTCAACCAGATCGGCCGAGCCGAGCCGAAACTGACCGCTCCCCTTATGAAACTGGCCGGACTCAACCCCGCCCTGCCCGTCTACACGAAGGACTATGTCGCCAACCTCGTCAAAGCCGCCAAGACCTTCGGCAATGCTGAGGAAGGGAAGAAAGTCTACGAGACCGCCGGCTGCATCGCCTGCCATATTCCGGGCGCCGCCCAGAGCAAGATCGGCCCCGACCTCAGCGCGATCAGCCGCGGCCTCCCACCCGAGCTCATCGTCACCGAACTCGTCTGGCCCGCCCTGAACGTGAAAGAAGGCTACGAAGCCGCCACCGTCACCATGAAGGACGGCACCGTCCTCACCGGTTTCAAACAAACCGAGACCGCCGAGGCCATTGCGGTTCGCGATCTCGCGACGGGAGTGGTGAAGAGCATTCCCAAGAGCGAGACCCAGGCGATCCAAGCAGGCGGCACCGTGATGCCCGATGGGTTGACCTCCGGGATGGATGAGCGACAGTTGGCCCATTTGGTGAGGTATTTGATGGGATTGGGGGCGGATTGAGCGAGGAAACTGCCGAACCATCACGTGGCGATCATCGATCCGGCGAAGCTGCGCGACTAAGTCTTGAAGCCCGAACATTCGCGGGACAAACATCAGGCGCGGGTTTTTGCCCAAGTTCTCGGATTTGATCCCGATGATGCGTTTGATCTGATGAACCAGATCCGCTCGGGTCTCGACCGCGAGGATTGAGAGCCTGGGGCTTAAGCTAACCGGGTCATGAAAGGTCCACTCCAACTTCTCGATGTCGTTGCCCTTCCTCGCAGGGCAGGTCGGGACCATCGTCGAGCAACTGGCGGACGCGGTCTACAAAGTGGAGTTCTCGGATAAGCAGGGCAGGACTTATGCGGAAATCGATTTGCCCGCGGGCCAACTCATCGCACTGCGTTACTCGCCCGTAGCGGCGTGACGTTGGCGGGTTGTTCGGGACCTGTGCTCATCTGCGGGAACGAAGCGCGCATCGGCCGACATCTGCGTCCAGCGCCAAATTGCCGAAACCTTTGGCCCTCTCGGAACGTTTCCGCAAACTGACCGGGGAGACTCCCCTCGCCGCATGAAGCAATGGCGAACGGTGAGAGCGGAAAGCCTGATGCGGGAGCCCCCACGCCCATGAAGCTCGCGGAAATCGCCGTGGCGACGAGAGGCAAGTCGGAGAGTTCCTTCGGCAAGGTCTTCCGCCATGTCACGGGAGTCAGCAACCGATCCACTTTTAGGCGGTCATGAAGGCGCCGGCGAAACGCCAGCAAAGTTCCGTGCCGGTAAAATCGCCGCTTTTGGCAAGAAGGACGACTTCCTGACGTGGTTCCATCGGGGTAAGTGTTTCCGGGGCACCCGCCCAAAAAGTGTTACCGGCGACCCCGATTAAGCGGTCACCCTTATCGCCGATTCCTACCTTTGCGCAGCGAGGGATGGCACCTTTTAACCTTCTGCCCTTATTGAGTCTCCACCTCGATGGAGGCTCCGTCGACAACTGTCGGATCCAACACCGAGGTAGCGTTGATGATCGCGGTATGGACCTTGCGCAGTGTCACGGTTTTTTTACCCTTCTTCACCACGATGAGTTTTTTGACCGGCGTGACCGTCACCTGTAGCCATTCGGCTGGCGCTTCTGGATCCATCTGAGAGGTGCGGTAGAGCCCAGCCTTAACCGCAGCGGAGACAAGAGCAAAGTTCGCGTCACGGTAGTCGACGTCGAAGTAGCGACTGTCCTCGTTGCTGCGACAGTCGAAGCGATCAGGACGGTTGCCGCGATTCATCACAGAGACAAACGCACTGACACGAGCCGCCCTCAAGGAGGTGACTTGGAGTTTCTGGGTGAGGGCGCCTGTGTAGATGTTGCCGCCCCGCATCTGGGTGAGGGAGTTGCCCACCAGCACATCGGGCTGGGGATTGTGGCGGAAGACTTCCAGAGAGTAGATCTGCTGGGTGCTACCGTCTTGGGCGATCACCCTCACCTCGACGAGGTTATCCCCGAACGCCAGCGTCAGCGGAAGACTCGGCGAACCGGAAACGACCGCCACCCAGCCGCCCCCGTTGACTCGCGCCGAGATCGTCGCGCCCGCATCAGCCGATATGGGTCTGAGGCGCACCGTTCCGTCCGCCCGCTGCACTATGGCGGAGTAGCGGGTCGTCGAGGCAACGAAAGCGGGGGAGAAAACAAAGCCTTCGAGCGTGAGTCCAGTGAGGTTCGCGTTGTTACTCACGGTCGAGAAGGCACCGAGGGCCGAGTAGGAGACACCTTGGCTGTTGATCGCATAGGCCTTGAAGTTGTAGCCCGTGAGCTGGCTCAGGCCGGTGACGGCGAGGGTAAATGGCCCCAAGGTGCCAGGAACCTCCGCTTTCGTCACACCAAGGCCACCGATCAACGGATCTGGGTTGATCGCGGCCACGGAATAGACGATGCCGCGCTCGATGATCGCTGCGTTGCCGTCGCTGGTGACATCCGCTCCCAGGGTGGCACCGGTAGGCGTTCTGAGGGCGACCGTCGGATCCGTCACGGTTGGGGTGATGACGGTGGCAGCGGCGGCGCGAGTCACTGCGATGTTGTAGGTCTTTTGCGTGGTCCCGTTCTGAGCCGTCACGCGGACGTCCACGGCGTTGGTGCCTGGGTTGAGCGGCAGCGGGGCGCTCGGCGTGCCACTGTTGACCACAGCGAATTCGAGCCCGTTGACGCGTATCTCGATCGTGGCGTTGGCCTGGGCACGGGTTGGCGTGAAGGTGATGAAGGCGGCGGCCGTGCTGACTCCCCCATAGGTCGTCGTGCCGGAGGCAAAGATTGGGCTCAGCGCACCCGTGCCGGGGACGAGAAAACTCAAATCCGCGTTGGAGCTCAAGACAGTGGAGAAGGCGGCGACACTGGTGTAGGCCGTGCCGCGGCTGTTGGTCGCGTAGGCTCTGAAGCTGTAGCCGACGCCCTGATCTAGGCCAGTAACGGGGGTGGAGAAGACTCCAGTGGTGCCTGCGACCCTCACCCGTGACACTCCCGTGCCGTCGATCAGCGGATTGGCGTTGATCGCGGTGGCGGAGTAAACGAAGCCGCGTTCGGTGATGCCGACTCCGCCGTCACTGGTCACCTCCGCGCCCAAGGTCGCGCCGGTGGCGGAGGTCAAAGAAGCCGTCGGCGCAACGATGACGGGAAGCTCGAGTGTATCGATGGTGAAACCGCCATCCACCGCAGTGCCGGTGGCAGCGTGGAGGGCGGAACCCGCGAAGAGCCAGAAGAGGAAAATAAGGAGCGGTCTCATGATCAAAAGGCGTTAGAGAGGATGGGGGGACGGTTCCACCTCGCGGTGGTCGTTCTTGCTTCCCGGTGCGTGGCGGGGATTGGCTGAGGGTGAACCGTCATCTTCAGAATATTCAAGATTTCAAAATTTCCGCCCACAGGGGCTGTCCCCCAGTGCGACGGTCTCGCCTAGTTTCGTTACCTTCATCATCATTTGTTCTTCGCTTTCCCGCTCCGCTCCCGTCACTTCGTCGCTTTCCTCGCTCTGCTCGGTCGCCGACTCGGTTCCCGTCGCTCCGCGGCCGGCCGCCTAGGGGACAAAACTGCGGCCAGGACGGAAACCGAAGCCGTTGCCCGCGATGCCGGGCGTGAAGTCGTAGCGGTCCGCGCAGCGCGCGTTGATCGCGCCGAGGCTCCAACCGCCGCCCCGGAACACCCGGTTCGCGCCAGATGCGGGACCCCGCGGGTCCGTCGTCCCATCGCTCGTCGGGTAGTAGTTAGACTCATACCGATCCCAAGACCACTCCCACACGTTCCCCGCCATGTCGTAGAGACCATAGGCGTTCGCCCCAAATCTACCCACCGGCGAGGTGTAGGGCTCCCCGCCAGCCTTATAGCTCGGGTGGTAATCATTGATCGGACTCTGATCATACGCATACGTCGAATCCCCGTAATAGTTCGCCTGCGCGTGACTGATCGTGTCGGTGCCCCACGGGAACCGCCTCCCGCTCACTCCACCGCGCGCCGCCTTTTCCCACTCCGCCTCTGTCGGCAAACGATACCCGTTCGCACTCCAGTTCGCAGTCGGCTCGACCGTCCCTGTCCGCATCACGGATCCGGATACCGTGTAGACGGGTATAAGACCCTCTTTCTCGCTGCGCGCATTGCACCACTTAACCACATCATACCAGGTCACCGTCTGCACCGGGTGATCCGAAGCTTTCCCGTCACCTGCCCCCAGATCCGTGTAGCCATTGCTTACCGCCCACGTCCGCACCTCGTCCCACTGCGCCTTCGTCGTCTCGGTTGGCTGCAGGTAAAACGGACTCACCGTCACGGTGATTGGCGGTGCGTCACTGTCCGTGTCTCCGCTCGTCCGCCCCATCGCGAAACTGCCGCCCGGGATCAGGGACATGCCTTTGATGATATGAGTACGGGCAGGACGGAAGCCAAAGGTGTTGAAGGAGTTGCCGGGAGAGAGGCTGCTGCGGCCACTGCAGCGCGCACTGAACGCGCCACTGCCCCAACCGCCGCCCCGGAGCACCCGGTTTGAGCCAGATGCGGGACCCCGCGGGTCCGTCGTCCCATCGCTCGTCGGGTAGTAGCCAGACTCATACCGATCCCAAGACCACTCCCACACGTTCCCCGCCATGTCGAAGAGACCATAGGCGTTCGCCCCAAATCTACCCACCGGCGAGGTGTAGGGCTCCCCGCCAGCCTTATAGCTCGGGTGGTAATCATTGATCGGACTCTGATCATACGCATACGTCGAATCCCCATAGTAGTTCGCCTGCGCATGGCTGATCGTGTCCGTGCCCCACGGGAACCGCTTCCCGCTCACTCCGCCGCGCGCCGCCTTTTCCCACTCCGCCTCTGTCGGCAAACGGTACCCGTTCGCACTCCAGTTCGCGGTCGGCTCGGCCGTCCCGGTCCGCATCACGGCTCCGAATACCGTGTAGACAGGTGTGAGCCCCTCTTTCTCGCTGCGCGCATTGCACCATTTGATCACATCCCACCAGGTCACTGACTGCACCGGATGATCCGAGGCTTTCCCGTCACCTGCCGCCAAGTCGGCGTAGCCGTTGCTTAACGCCCACGTCCGCACCTCGTCCCACTGCGCCTTCGTCGTCTCGGTTTGCTGCAGGTAGAACGGACTCACCGTGACGTTGATTGGCGGTGCGTCACTATCCGCATCTGCGGTCGTCCGCCCCATCGTGAAACTGCCGCCGGGGATCAATGAGAAACCAGCCCCACCTTCCCTGCTCGTGGTAAAGATTCCCAAGCTACTGTAACCCGTGCCCGCGCTGTTGGTCGCATAGGCCTTGAAGGTGTATACAATGCCGGCGGTCAGTAGGGTAACGTCGGTTGTGAACACGCCAGTGGTGCCAGCAACCGGCACCTTCGTCACGCCCGTGCCGCCGATGAACGGATCGGCATTGGTGGCGGCAACGGAGTAAACTACACCACGCTCAGTAATGGCAGCTCCACCATCAGCGGTCACCTTGCCTCCCAGCGTTGCACCGGCAGCAGTGATGCGGATGGCCGTAGGAGTGGTAACGGTAGGCAAGACCGGTTGCCCGGTTCCGAGTGAGCTAAGGGCAGGACGAAATCCAAAGAAATTGAACGCCAACCCCGGTGCGTAACTGGCACGGATCCCGCAACGCCCGTGGTTCGCAGTACCGTTCCAACTGCCGCCCCGGAAGACACGGTTCGTGCCCGTGGCCGGGCCACGTGGATCCGTCGTCCCGGCACTCGTCGTGTAATAGGTCGATCCATACCAGTCCCAGCACCACTCCCACAGGTTCCCGGCCATGTCATAGAGGCCATACCCGTTTGCCACTAGGCTACCGACCGGTGAGGTGTAGGGGGTGCCACCTGTCGTGTAGCTTGGGTGGTAGTAATCGTTGCCGGTGGCCGGCGGCCTCTGCACCACATCGAAGCCGTAATCGTTTGTCGTTCCGCCTGCCGAATAGACCCGGTAGTTCGCCTGCGCATGGCTGATCGTGTCCGTGCCCCATGGGAACCGCCTTCCGCTCAGCCCACCCCGCGCCGCTTTCTCCCACTCCGCCTCGGTCGGCAGGCGATACCCGCTCGCATTCCAATTCGGGACCGGCACAGAGGTCCCTGTCCGCATCACGACTCCGGACACCGTGTAGACGGGTGTCAACCCCTCTTTCTCGCTCCGGGCGTTGCACCATTTGATCACATCCCACCAAGTCACCGAATGCACCGGGTGGGTCGGGGCCTTGCCTTGGCCAGGAGCCAAGTCCGTATAGCCATTGCCCAAAGCCCAAGTCCTCACCTCGTCCCAGAGCGCCTTGGTCGTTTCGGTCTTCTGCAGGCGGAACGCACTCACCGTCACTGTGGTCGGCGGAGCATCGGCGTCCAGATCGCCGCTCGTCCGGCCCATCGTGAAACTACCCCCAGGGATGAGGGCCAAGCCATCATCCGCGGTGATCCGGAAATACATCTGGTCGGTGTAGCGCCGGGGCCAGTCCGCCCCCGCGTCCCAAACGATCGCCTTGCCCGTGCCTGACGTCACACCCATCCCGACCGCACCGGTGACGGAGGTCACCGGCACCGTCCACGTCGCGCCGCCGTCGCTCGAGGCCTCGAGAGTCACTGAGACGGAAGCGTTGCTGGGCAAGGTGAGGTCGTAGGTGATGTCCACCAGCCTCGAACCATTGCCCCGCTGCGAGGCGCCGAGGTTCCCGACGATCGGAGTGGCACCAACCAGACCAACACCTCCGAACCAAGTGGCGGCGAGGATCAGCGACCGGAGGAAGAGCAAGGATGGGAGGACGGGGCGGGTCGCGCTCATGCAATGAAAGAACTAGGATCGATGGATCGACTTCTTTGTTAGCGTAATATCATTACGTTAAAGAACAAATCCTAGGCCAAACCGGTCGACTGGCAAGAGAAGAATCGACCAAAATGGAAGCAAAAACGGCGCACCTGCGGCGCGACGGCCGCGACACGCAGTTCCCGGAGCTACCCGGTTGAGATCTACCACGGGGAAACGGAGGACTTCGAGGGTGCCGCGTTCCTCGGTTTTGCCTCCTCCTCGCCTACCACGATCTGTCGGCGGCAAATGACTTGGGCCGCCGCCGCAAGGAGAAGGCGCTCGCGAGCATGGCGGTGGGACAGACGGGCCCTCCGGTATCTGACGGGGCCAACCTCATCCAGCCCGCAGAGCCTTTCTGCCTCTTGTCAACTCCCGCCCCTTAAGGTGCCCCCCGTTTATGATTCGCCGCTGGGGGAATACTTCCACCGGTTGTCCCGCCTACCTCCTCTTCAGGAAATTGAGAGAGCTCCAGCGCCCGATTCACCCCAATTCCTTGCCCTTTCGCACCGCCGCGCGATACTCCCGAACCATGTCCGACCTACTCTCCTTCTCCGAAATCGGGGTCGTCTTCGACCTCGACGGCGTCCTTATCGATTCGCACGATCAGCACGAGCGGAGCTGGTTCCAGCTCGCGCACGAACTCGGCAAACCGCTCACGAAGGAGCAGTTCAAGGAATCGTTCGGGATGCGCAATGTCATGTGCATTCCCCACGTCTTCCACTGGGCCGACGCAGACGACCACGAGATGATCCACGCCCTCGGCGAACGGAAGGAAGAACTCTACCGCGAACTCCTCGCCGCCGATGGGATCGAACCGCTCCCGGGCGTCGTCGCCCTCCTCGACTCGCTTGCGGCGGCGGGCGTGTCCGTGTCGCTCGGGTCATCGACCTCGCGGAAGAACATCGAGGTCTGCTTCGCGGCGACGGGACTGGCACCCTTCTTCGGTGCGAACTACACCGGAGCCGAGGACGTGACCCGCGGCAAGCCGGCCCCGGACGTCTTCCTGGAGGCCGCCCGCAAGATCGCCCGCGAGCCGGGCCGCTGCCTCGTCGTCGAAGACGCCCACGTCGGGCTCGAAGCGGCCCTCGCCGCGGGGATGCGCGCCCTCGCCGTCACTACCACCCATCCGCGGGAAAGCTTCCTCGAAAGCGGCGCGGCGCGGATCGTCGATTCGCTCGCTGAGGTCGATGCCGCGGTGGTGCGGGAGTTGCTTTTCTGAGTCTTTTCTCTCCCTCGAATCCCACTTGTGATCGCGCCGCTTCCGTGTAGCAGTGTCCCCTTTCCAGACCCATCCCTTTCCCAGATCCCATGAGAGTGAAATCCTTTCCCGCCCTTGTTCCCGCGCCCGGCGTCGCCGCCGAACTGGCCTCGGTGCCCTACGATGTCATCAACACCGAAGAGGCCCGCGTCCTTGCCGGGGGAAAACCGCACAGCTTCCTCCGCGTCGAGCGCGCCGAGCTGGAACTTTCGCCCGAGACCGATCCCTACAGCGAGGCGGTCTACGCCCACGCCAAAGTCAATTTCGAGAAGATGCAGCGCGAAGGCACCTTCCTCCGCGAGCCGGTGCCCTGCGTCTACCTCTACCGCCAGATCATGAACGGCCGCGCCCAAACCGGCATCACCCTGGCCTGCCACATCGAGGACTACGAGAACGACCTCATCCGCAAGCACGAGAAGACCCGAAAAGTGAAGGAGGATGACCGCACCCGGCTCACCGACGTGCTCAGTGCGAACACCGGCCCGGTCTTTCTCACCTACAAAGATGTCGCCGCGATCGACGCCTTTGTCGCCAACTGGACCACGAGCCACGAGCCCACGATCGACTTCATTGATGACGTGAATGTCGGCCACACCGTCTGGCGCGTCACCGAAGCGGAGGCCGGCCCCATTCTCGCCGCCCTCGGCGAAGTGCCGCTCTCCTACGTCGCCGATGGCCACCATCGCAGCGCCAGCGCCGCGCGCGTCGGCAAGGAGCGACGCGACGCGAATCCCGATCACGACGGCACCGAGGGCTACAACTGGTTCCTCGCGGTGATGTTCCCGGCGAGCCAGCTGAAGATCCTCCCCTACAACCGCGTCGTGAAGGATCTCAACGGGATGTCGGCCGACGGCTTCCTCAAGCGCCTCTCGGATGAGTTCCGTCTCGACTCGAACGGGCAGAAAGTGCCGGATGGTCCCGAGTCCGTTTGTGTTTACCTCGAGGGGCAATGGCACACCCTGAGCTGGGACGCGCCGCAGTCGGCGAATCCGATCGACCGCCTTGATGTCTCCTTCCTCCAGGATCACCTCCTCACCCCGATGCTCGCGATCGGCGACCCGCGCGTCGACAACCGCATCGATTTCATCGGCGGGATACGCGGCACGGCCGAGCTGGAAAAACGCGTCGACGGCGGCGACTGGGCCGTGGCTTTCTCGATGTATCCGACGACGGTGCAGCAGCTCATCGACATCGCCGACGCTGGCGAGATCATGCCGCCGAAGTCGACCTGGTTCGAGCCGAAGCTGCGCTCGGGTTTGTTCGTCTACACCCTGGATTGAGGCGGAAGTCCGTTCAACGAAAGAGGGTCGTATCGTTGATGCGTCCCTCTCCGTTCGCGCACGGGGCGGTCACATCCCCGGGAAACCTTCGTCGGCTTCGTTATTGGCGTCCTGCATCTTTTTGAGGACGATGGACATGTCTTCGACCGACTCCCACACGTGGTGGGCTACGTAGATGGGGGCGCCGGCCTGCACGGCGAGGGCGATGCTGTCGCTCGGGCGGGCGTCGATCTCGACGATCTTGCGCTCATCCAACTCGTTCTCGGCGATGATGATGAGCCGGGCGAAAAAGACGGTGTCGGTGAAGTCGTTGATGACGACTCGATCCACGTGGGCACCGAGGGAGGTGAGGACGTCGGCGAAGAGATCGTGGGTCTGCGGCCGCGGCTTGGGCGTGCCGTGGAGGAACATGTTGATGGCCGACCCCACGGAATGATCGACGTAGATCACGAAGACCTTTTCATCGTTGCCGAGAAAAATCGCCGAACCCGCGCTCGTCGCGAGAACGTTCTTCACTTCCACTAGAACCACGGGTTTTCCGATCATGCCTGATTGAGTTCTTATTATGGCGAGGATTTCACCTCTTGGCAATGCGCCTTTCCTCGTCCCGGCGCTCAGCTTTGGGCTGCCCCGAAATGGTCGCGATGCTCGGCGGTGACGCGGATGTATTTCTCGGCCCAATGGCGGATGGTGCCCTGTTCCGCGAGATCGAGAGCCCGTACAACCTTCGCCGGAGATCCCATCACGAGCGATCCGGGGGGAATTTCACGGCCCTTCGGCACGAGCGCACCCGCCGCAATGATGCTCCGGGCGCCGATTTTTGCGCCATCCATGACGATGGCACCCATGCCCACGAGGACCTCGTCACCGACCTCGCAGGCATGGAGGAGAGCCCGGTGTCCGACAGTGACAAAACTGCCCACGGTGGTGCCGAGATCACTTGCGAGATGGATGATCGTGCCGTCCTGCAGATTGCTTCCCTCACCAATCACAATTCGTTGAATATCAGCGCGCAAAACACTCTGATACCACACGCTGGAGGAGGGTCCGAGAACGACATCACCCAACACGATGGCACCCGGCGCGACCCAGGCGGTTGGATGAATGCAAGGGTCTTTCGAGAGGTGGGTGCAGACCAAATTCGGCGTCATGGCGAGGAAAAATCGGGGTCGGATGGGACGGGTTTCCCCTGAGAAACCTTGAAATTTAAGCTTGCCAAACAATTTTTCTCTTCGTATTTGGTCGAGCAAGAGAGGCGGAAACCGTTTATTTACGGAGGTTTCAAGGTGACTCCACCGCAAAACGCGGCTAGACTGCCTCCTCAATCAAACTACTACACTGTGATGAACAAGGGAGAACTTATTGATGCAGTTCAGAAAGCACTTGGCGGGGAAACCTCCAAGAAAGCGTCCGAAGAAGCCGTGAAAGCGGTTCTTGAATCCATTGCCAAAGGCATCAAGAAGGACCAAAGCGTCCAATTGATCGGCTTCGGCACCTTCGAAGTGCGCAAGCGTGCCGCGCGCACCGGCCGCAACCCCAAGACCGGCGAGACCATCAAGATTGCCGCCTCTAAGACGGTCGGCTTCAAGCCCTCCTCCGCTCTCAAAGGCAAACTCTGAGATTGGATCGGGGAATCAACCCGTTTTTAAAAACCCGAAAAGCGTGGCAGGCCCCCTGCCGCGCTTTTTTTGTTTTCGGGTGGAAAGGTCACGATTCCACGATCCCGCCCTCGCGGCGCGGCACGGCGATCGCTTCACAAGTCTGGCGCCAGCCGGGGAAGTTCCACTGATTGGGAAAACCGGCGCATTGGACGGGTTTCACGGGATTGATCCGGCAATCGATCCCGTCGAGGAAGATGCACTCGTGGTTTGGACGGGAGACCAGGGTGAGCCCGCTACGGTTCAGCCGCACGTCGGTGTAGCGGGCGATGAAGTCATCCTGCTCCATCCCGAGGAATTCGGCGATGCGGGCGATCTCGGCATCCGACACGGGCACCTCTCCTGGCCAACGGCAGCAGTTGCCGCAGCGCTGGCAGAGGTATTCCATCCCTTCCTCCATGTCGTGGAGACTCATGGAAAACAATGGCCCGGTTTTCGGTCTCCGGCATCTTCCTTTCTCGATAAGGCGTCCAGAAGCGGCGCCTTTTTATTGCGTAGGGCACCACCTCCTTGGCAAAGAGCGCATGACGTGTTAGTTTTACGGTTTTTGGAACTGTTTCGTGGGAGTTCTAACCCAAGCACGTTTCCGGCTTCTCCTTTCTTGCGACCTTTTGTTTTTGATTTCATGATCGGCAAACTCATCGGAGCCTTCTCGAGTGATATCGGCATTGACCTCGGGACGGCGAACACGCTCATTTATGTGCGGGATCATGGAATCGTCTTGAGGGAACCCTCGGTCGTCGCCGTGAAGTCGGGCACCAACCTCGTCCTTGCCGTCGGAGATGACGCCAAACGCATGCTCGGCCGCACCCCGGGGAACATCGTCGCGGTGCGCCCACTGCGTGACGGGGTCATCGCCGACTACGAGGTGACCGAGGCGATGCTGCGCCATTTCATCCGCAAGGTCCACAACCGCCGCCGCTGGATCCGTCCCCGCATCGTCATTGCGGTGCCTTCGGGCATCACCGAAGTGGAGAAACGTGCCGTCAATGAATCCGCCGCCGCCGCAGGCGCGCGCGAGGTGCACCTCATTGAGGAGCCCATGGCCGCCGCAATCGGGGTCGGCCTGCCGGTGCAGGAGGCCGCCGCGAACATGATCGTCGACATCGGCGGAGGCACGACGGAGGTGGCGATCATCTCGCTCTATGGTCTCGTCTACAGCCGCAGCGTCCGCGTCGCTGGCGACGAACTCGACGAAGCGATCATCAACTACATGCGTCGGGCCTACAATCTCATGATCGGCGAGCGCACCGCCGAGGAAATCAAGATCCGCATGGGTTCGGCCTTTCCCCAGCCCAAGGAAACTTCGGTGGAGGTGAAGGGGCGCGATCTCATTGCGGGACTCCCCAAGACCATCAAGGTCACTTCGACCGAAATCCGCGAGGCCCTCATGGAGCCGCTCTCGGTGATCGTGGACTCGATCCGCGTGACGCTGGAGCGGTGCCCCCCCGAACTCTCCGCCGACCTCGTCGACCGGGGCATCGTCCTCACGGGCGGCGGCGCCCTCCTCAAGGGCATCGATCAACTCATTTCCGAGGAAACGGGTCTGCCCGTCCACATTGCCGAGGATCCGCTCAGCGCCGTGGCGGAAGGAACCGGCAAGCTCCTTGACGAACTCGACTTCCTCAAGAAAGTCACCCAACCGGCGCGTCGCTGACTTACGCCAACAACGCATCGGAGCGACCGCGCACGAGCCGACATGAGCCGACTGAATCTCATTTTTCTGATCACCTTCGTCGGGCTGCTGATCTGGGTGACCCTGTTCAACCCGAGGGCCGTCTCTACGATCCAGCGTGGCGCCCAGGTCGCGATGAGACCCTTTATGAAGGCGTCGAACGGGATCGACACCGCGGTCGCAGGGCTCGGGGGCGAGCCGCTCAGTCCGGCACAGCTCCGCGAGCAACTTTCTCTCGCCGAGCAGGAGCGCGATCTGCTGAAACTCGAGGTGATCCAGCTGGACGAGATCCTCGAGGAAAACAATCAGCTTCGGCAAGCCCTCCTCTACCGGGAGAAATCCCCGCTTTCCCTCGTCGCCGCGCGGGTCATCAGCCGAAAGCCGGCGCAGTGCTACAACACTCTCGTGATCGACAAGGGCAGCGCCGAAGGCCTCGCCGTGGACAGCCCTGTGATCATTCCCCTCGGGGAGGAAGCCGGGCTCGTGGGCAAGGTCTCCGAGGTGCTCGGACCGCACTCCGCCGTCGTCCTGCTCCTGACCGACGAGATGTTCCAAGTCTCGGCCAAGCTCGAGAATTCGCAGGAGCAGGGCATCCTCAGCGGCCAGCGCGGGGCGACCCGCACCATGCCCAATCTCCGACTGCGCTACCTTTCGAAGGAGGCCGATGCGAAACCCGGCACCAAGGTCTACAGCTCCGGCACGGGCGAACTCTTCCCCGCCGGGCTCGTCCTTGGCGAGGTCGTCAGCCTCACCATCGGGGTGATCGATGCGGAAGTGGTCTTGAAACCGGCCGTCAATTTCGACGACCTCGTCGATCTCTTCGTCATCCTCCCGACGCAAGCGCCCGAAACGGAGGCGACGATTCCCGATGCGGCTGCCATCCCCGCCAAGCCCGTCTCCGCCCAATGAGATTCTTCCTTCTCCTGGGGTTGCTGCTCGCACTCTCCTTCATCGTCCAGGAATTCCTCCCGGTCTTTGACTGGGCCTACGGCTCGAGACTGCTCCTCGTCCACACCGTCTTCCTCGCCGCCGCCATCGCCGTCCCCTTCCCGGCGATGCTGGCGATGGCTTTCACCTGCGGATTTTTCTGGGATGCCCGCTATCACGTGCCGATCTATCCCGACGAGGCCGCTCTCGGGATCCTTGCACAGTCGGAGGTGCCCTTCGGTTTCACCATTTTCCTTTTCGGCATCACCGGAGCCCTCCTCCAGGGCGTGCGGCCCCTCTTCCGCAGGGGCCGTTGGGAATTGCCCGTGTTCATGATCGGCCTTTGCACGGGGATCATCCTGCTTATCGAATACCTCGTCATCAGCTTTCACCGGGGCGGCCTTGAGGTTTCGCCGGAATTCTGGTGGAAATTGCTGATGACGTGCCTGTTTTCTTCTCTCGTTTCCCCTTTTTTGCTGCTAGTGTTGAGCCGAGTCGCCGAACGCATGCGGTATCGGATCCGCATGGACGGGCTGAAGCGACGCCACACATACGATGGTGACGCACTTTAGATTCCGGCTCTACTTCCTCGCCGTACTCGTGATGGCCGGGTTTTCCCTGCTCGTCTACCGTCTTTACCGTATCCAGGTGACAGACTACGCGACTTGGTCCGCACGTGTCCCCGGGAGCAAATTCGAGTCCGTCCGCATCCCCGGCATCCGCGGCGAGATCAAGGATCGGAATGGGCTCACCCTCGTCGACAGCACCCCGACCTACGAGCTTCAGTTCGACCTGCGGGAGATCGTCGCCGCCTACCTGAAGACCCACAAGAGGCTGCCCGAATACACCTGGGAGCGCTTCGACAGCTACGGGCAGAAGGAAATCAAAACCGAGACCGACATCATCGCCGTGGTCGAGGCGACCGTCTTCCCCGGCCTCCAGGACCAAGGTCTCCTCGCCGACTACAGCACCAGCGCGATGCGAGTGCATTTTCGCTCGACCCGCGGCGTCGTGCCCTTCACCTTCCGGCGCGACCTCAGCTTCAAGGAATTCGCCCGCTTCGCGGAAAACAACATTGGCATCCCGGGCGTCACCGTGACCCGCAGCGGGCGACGCCGATATCTCTACGATTCCCTCGCCTGCCACATCCTCGGCTACATGAACCTCGCCGACCCGGACCAGGTCCCGGCCGAACGGAAGCAAGGTTTCAATTATTACGTCGGCGACGACTACGGGGTCATGGGCATCGAGAAGACGATGGATCACTACCTTCAAGGCAAGCCCGGAAAACTGATCCTCGAGCGCGACGAAAAGAACAAGTTCGTCGGTGAAGTCAGCCGCACCGACCCCGAGCCGGGATCCGATGTCTACCTCACGATCGACGCGCGCATCCAGATGGTCGTCGAGCAGAGCCTGCGCAAGGTCGGGCGCGGGGCTGCAGTCGTGATCGATCCGCGCAACGGCGACGTCCTCGCGATCGCCTCGGTGCCCTCGTTCAATCCGAACGTCTTCATCCCCGAAGTCCGGATCGACGACTGGAAACGCTATACCGAGGATCCCACCAGCCCGATGTTCAGCCGGGCCATCAATCCCTATTCCCCGGGCTCCACCGGCAAGATTCCCGTAGCCCTTGCAGGGTGTCTCTCCGGGGCCTGCGACCGCAATTTCTCCTGCGGCGGAGGTGCCCAATACGGAAACAAATTCATGAAGTGCTGGAGCTCCGGCCACGGCACGCTCGACCTCAGCTCGGCCATCAAGGTCAGTTGCAACGGCTTTTTCTACCGCTACGCGAACCACACCGGAATTCGCAACATCCAGACGATGACGAACCTCCTCGGGCTCGGACGCACCACCGGGATCGAGATCACCGGAGAGAATCCAGGCAACATCCCCAATCCCGAATGGCTCCGGATGCAAGGCCTGCTCTGGAGCGACGCTTTCACCGCCCTCGTCTCGATCGGCCAGGGCGCCACCGAGGCATCCCCCCTGCAGATGGCCTCTGTCACCGCCTCGGTCGCCAGCGGCGGCAAAGTTTACCAACCGCGCCTCGTCCGGAAAGTCGTCGACAAGGACAGCACCATGGTAAAGGACGACAAACCCATCCTCCGTCACGATCTCACGCTCGAGGGTCTCAAGCCCGAGCACATCGAACTCGTCAAACGCGGGATGTGGCGTGTCGTCAATGAAGCCGGGGGCACTGCGGGTCGCGCCAAGTCAGAACTCACGACCCTGTCTGGCAAGACCGGCACCGCCCAGACCGCCAACCCGCAACAGCCCACCAACGCCTGGTTCATCGCCTTCGCCCCCTACGATGTGCCCGAGCTCGCGATTTGCGTCTTTGTTGAAAACGGCAACTCGGGGGGCGGAGCCGCCTCGCCCATCGCCAAGAACATCATCGACAATGTCATGGCCATGCAGAAAGGCGCCGAGATCGAGGTGACCGCCCTGCCCGAGGCCATCGGACGCACCGACCGCGTCATGAGCGTGGCCTTCGAAGGCAGCGACGTCGCCACCTTTGCCCAGGCGGATGCCGCCGCCGAGGAATCGGCCGTCGATGTCGCCGCCTTCGTTCCCGACTCCCTCCAGGAACGCAATTTCCGCCCCCTCAGCGGCCTCGCCCAACCCACCATCAAAGAAAACACCGATACGCGGGGCCGGGTGGGGCAACTCAATTCCAACCCCGCCCCCAAATTCCGCCCTTTCCAGTGGCTGAAAAAGAAGCGATGAGTCTCCACGGCACCGGATCAACCTTCCGGTTCCGCCCCCCTTTCCCCTTCCGTCGGCGCACCGCCGTCCCCTTTTCACCTTTCAACCATCCCTTTTCACACCATGTTCGCCACACTCCGCAAACTCTTTGGATCTAAAAAGCTCAACGAAGGAATCAAGATCATCGTCAACTGCGAGAAACTCGAGACGCGCGTCGCCCTCCTCGAGAACGGCTCGCTCGAGGAATACACC
Organism: Akkermansiaceae bacterium UBA5020; assembly: GCA_002396885.1. Taxonomy (GTDB): domain Bacteria; phylum Verrucomicrobiota; class Verrucomicrobiia; order Verrucomicrobiales; family DEV007; genus Arctic95D-9. The sequence goes on along the minus strand of DGXY01000111.1, from coordinate 11,029 downwards.
GTGGAACGGAAAAACGACGAGAGCATCGTCGGCTCGATCTACAAGGGCGTCGTCCGCAACATCGAGCCCGGACTGAACGCGATGTTCGTCGATATCGGTCTCGAGAAAAACGCCTTCCTACACTTTTGGGACGCCATCCCTGAAGCTCTCGATTCCGGCCTCGAGGAGATCCAGCGGAACTCGAAAAAGGGCGGTGGCGGCGATGGCAAAGGGAAAAAACGCATCCAGTCCAAGGACATCCCCGACCTTTACCCGGTCGGGTCCGAGGTTCTCGTTCAAGTCACCAAGGGACCCATCGGAACGAAGGGACCCCGCATCACCACGAACATTTCGCTCCCGGGACGCTACATGGTGCTGATGCCACGCAATGATCAGCTCGGCATTTCGCGGAAAATCGAAGATCCCAAAGAGCGCACCCGCCTCCGCAAGATCATGAGCGACAAGCTCACCATCCCGGAAAAGATGGGTGTGATCCTCCGCACCGTCTCCTCCGGGCAGAAGGTCCGCTATTTCGTGCGCGACCTCGCCATCCTCGTCGACGAGTGGCGCGAAATCGAAGGAAAAGCCGCCACGACCAAGGCGCCAACCTGCGTCTTCAAAGAACCCGACCTGATCGAGCGTACCGTTCGCGACTTCCTCACCGACGAGATCGACGAAGTCCTCTGTGACGACCAAGCCGCCGCCGAGCGCATGAAGGATCTCATCGGCGTGATCTCGCGTCGTTCCCGCAAGCGCATCCAGTACTTACAGACGACCACGCCCATCTTTGAGAAACTGGGTATCCAACGCCAGATCGACGACGCCTTCTACCGCCAGGTCTGGTTGCCTAGCGGCGGCTACCTCGTCATCGACGAGACCGAAGCCCTCATCGCCATCGACGTCAACACCGGGCGCGCCAAGAATCAGGACAAAATGATCCTGCAGACCAACATCGAAGCCGCCGAGGAAGTCGCCCGTCAGGTCCGCCTCCGCAACATCGGCGGACTTCTCGTCATCGACTTCATCGACATGAAGTCGCGCCGCGACCAAATGGCCGTCTACAAGGCGATGAAGGAACGGCTCAAGCACGACAAGGCGAAAACCCAGATCCTACAGATCTCCCCGCTCGGACTCATGGAAATGACGCGCCAGCGCCTCCACGAGAGCCTCAACATCACCGTCAACGAACCCTGCCACCACTGCCAGGGCCGCGGCATGGTGAAGAGCGCCGAATCGATGAGCGTGGAACTCCAGCGCCGCCTCAACTCCATCCTCGGCAAGAGCGAGGCGCCCGGACGCGAACTCCTCGTCATCGTCAATCCCGATGTGATGGATCGCCTCCGCACCCACGACGGCGAACTTTTCGTGGAACTCGAGCGACGCCACAACGCCCGTCTCACCTTCCGCAGCGACGCTTCCTACCACCGCGAACAGGTCGTCGTCGCCGACGCCAAGACCCAGAAGGAAATTCGCGAGTGAAGCGGGCCCGGGAGGGGATGGCGGGGCCGCTCCGTCGCCCGCCCCCCATTCCGGGATTGCACCGATGGCGCCTCTCAGGTAAAACTTCCCCGTGCTCGAACTCAAAGACATCCGCTTCGCGATTCAAAAGGGCAACGACGAGGTCGCCCTGCTCGATCAAATCGATCTCCGCGTCCCCACCGGCCACTTCATGGCGATCGTCGGGCCATCGGGCTGCGGTAAATCGACCCTCCTGAAGCTCATCGCCGGGATCAACCAGGAGACCTCCGGAAACATCTTCTGGAACGGTCGCAACCTCTCCGAGGAAGGCGACCTCGAAGCCTCGGAGATCGGCTACGTCCCCCAATTCTCGATCGCCTACGAAGCCCTCACGGTGGAGGAAAACATCGCCTCCGCCGTGCGCCTTCGCGCGGCCACGGAGAGCCGCCAGGCCTTCCAGGAACTCGTCGACCAGGTCCTCGCTTCGACCGGACTCGCCGCCCTCCGCGACCGGCCCGTGAAGGTGCTCTCGGGCGGACAACGCCGCCGCCTTTCCCTCGCCCTAGAACTCGTCACCGATCCCGTCCTTCTGCTCTGCGACGAAGTCACGAGCGGACTCGATCCCAAGAGCGAACACGAGATCGTCGAGTTGATGCACCAGCTCAGCCGCAACCAGCACCGTCTCGTCGTCAACGTCACCCACAGCCTCGCCAACCTCGATCTCTACGACTCCGTCCTCGTCCTCGACGCCGGGCGCATCGTCTATCACGGCCCTCCCCGCGCGCTCGAGCATTACTTCAGCGTCGAGAAAGCCGAGGATGTCTACCTCCGCCTCGCCAAACGCAAGACCGGCGAGTGGGCGGACAGTTGGGCGAAACATCGCGAGGCCTACTACGCCACGATGCCGCAGCAACCCGCGATCGCTCCCGGAGCCTCGGTCTCCGCCGCGACCCCGGGAGCGATCGCGCAATTCTTCGCCCTTTTCTTCCGGCGCTGGAAAATCTTCTTCCGCGACAAGGGCCAGCTTTATCTCCAGCTCGCGATTCTCGTCATCTTCCCCCTCCTCGTCGTCGTCTTCGAGCTCGAGGGCGTCGAGCAGGTCCAGCGCCTCTCCGAGGCCCGCCCAGACAGCCTTGAGGCCATCAAAGCGGAACGCGAAGTGCTCACCTTCAATCTCAATCTCGGCGGCATCGTCTCGGGTCTCGTCATGTTTCAGGTGATCCTCCTCACCCTGATGGGATCGAACAACTCGGCCCGGGAAATCGCGGGAGAACGCTTCATCTTCGAGAAGGAAAAACTCGGTGGGGTGCGTCCCGGCGTCTACGTCGCGAGCAAGGTCGCCTTCCTCTCTGTGCTCGTGCTGATGCAGTCGTTCTGGATGACCGTCTTCGTGCAGAGCATCTCCGAGATCCCCTCACAGGCGATCTTGCCACACTTCCTCCTCCTCCTCCTCGTCAACGGCGGCATGACCGCGATTTGTCTCGGCATTTCCTCGCTCGCCAAGACCGCCGATCAGGCCTCGCTCCTTTCCATCTACCTCGTCGGTTTCCAGCTGCCCCTCTCTGGAGCCGTCCTCGCCCTGCCCGAGTGGGCCGGCTGGCTGACGCGGCCGTTCATCTCCGCGTATTGGAGTTGGTCCGGCATCATGGACGGGGTCGAGCGCGACTACCATCGCTACATCGAGGAAGTCACCGACACCTGGCTCGGCCCCATGTGGTTGAGTTTCGTCGTCCTTCTTCTCCACGTAGCGATCGGCCTCTTCATCGCCTACGTAGGGGTGAAAAAACCAAAGTGGGAGAGCTGAGATGAATGACCACCAAGCTACCCACACGTGACTTCCTCGGCTGGGACGCACCCGTCCTCGACACGACGGTCGCTTGGCTCGCTCGCGACTGGGAAGGCGGCGGATCGCTCGACCTCTCCGATCATCTCGTCGTCGTCCCGACCCGACAAGCCGGCCGCCGCTTGCGCGAAGGTCTCGCCCGCCACGCCGCCGCCCGTGAGGCTGCGGTGCTACCCCCGCTCGTGGTGACGCCGAACCATCTCTTCGCACCCGCCCGGCTCACCGCCCGCGAGCTCCCCGTCGCCTCACCCCAGACCGCACGTCTCCTCTGGAGCGCCCTCCTCCTGCGACTCCCGACGACGGCCTTTCGCCGCCTCTTCCCCGTCGAGCCGGTCGAGCGCCACCTCGCCTGGGCCGACCGGCACGCCGCCGAATTCCTCGAGGTGCGCGATCTCCTCATCGAATCCGGACTCGATTTCCGTGCCGCCGCCGAACGGCTTGCCGAGTCCGAGATCGAAACGGCCCGATGGCAGGAACTCGCTGCCCTCGAAGAGGCGGCCGTCGCTCTCATCAAAGCGAGCGGCTTTCAGGATCCCGGTCTCGCTTCGCTCGAGGCCGCCAAGGCCGGAGCCCTTCCCGGGACCATCCGCCACCTCGTCATTGCCGCCGTACCCGACCTCCGCCCCCTTGCGGCCGAAGCGATCGTTCATCACGGGAAACTCCTCCCGGTGACGATCCTCGTTCCCGCCCCGAAGAGCGAAGCCACTTCCTTCGACGATTTCGGGAGGCCGCGTCCCGAGATCTGGCTCGATCGCGAGATCGCCTTCGCCGATCCCGTTAGCACCCTTCATCCCTGCGCCCATCCCCTCGCCCAGGCCGACCGCTGCCGCGAACTCCTTGCCCCCTACGACGATCCCGCCGCCTCGGCCGCGATCGGCCTGCCCGATCCTGAGCTCGCGCCCACCCTCGAGCACCGCTTCGCCGCCCATGGCTTGCCCACCTATGATCCCGCCGGACGCGCCGTCGCGCGGGAAGGCATCGTCCATCTCCTGCGCCTCGTCTCCGAACTCCTTTCCTCGGAGCGCTACGAGACCTTTCGCCAATTGCTCCGCTGTCCCGGCTTCGCCGCCGCGATGTTGCCCGTGTCCCGGCGCGATTCCCTGCGCTCCGGCTGGCTCTTGAAAGACTCCGACGAACTCGCCGCCCACCACCTCCCCGGCGATCTCGGCGACGCCCTCGACGCCATCGCCCGTCAGCCTGACAAAACCACCCCCCTCGCCGCCGTCCTCGAGGGGGCGAGGGCCTTCGTCGCCCGCCTCCGCCAGAGCGACTTCACCGACGAACTCTGCGCCTTCCTCGCCGCTGTCTTCTCAGAAAAGCGCCTTTCCCCCCATGATCCCGAGACCGTAGTCTTCTCCGAAGTCGCCGCCGCGATCCATGCGCTCGAGACCGACCTGACCGCCACCGCGACCGCCTTCCCGAAAAAGCCCGGGGCCGACGATCGCTTTTACCTCCTCCTCGCCTCGCTCGGCGAGTGCCGCGTCAACCTCGAACGCGGACCACGCGATCTCGATTTGCAGGGCTGGCTCGAGTTGATCTGGGAAGATGCCCCCCACCTCCTCGTCACCGGCATGAACGACCACGCCGTGCCCGAGTCCCTCGTCGGCCACGCCTTCCTCCCCGACTCCGCGCGCCAGCTCCTCGGCGTTCCCGACAACGACGCCCGCTTCGCCCGCGACGCCTTCGTCCTCACCCTCCTCGTCGAGACGCGACGAAAGAACGGTCGACTCGATCTCCTCTTCGGACGCTTCTTCGCAACCGGCGATCCCCTGCGTCCCTCGCGTTTGTTGTTTCAATGTCAGGATCATGAGCTCGCCGAGCGGACCCTGCGCCTCTTCCGCGAGAGCAAGGCTGGCCACGTCCCGCCAGCCCGCACCCTCGCCTGGCGGCTGAAGCCCGCGCCGCTGCCACCCGACCACAAGGTCTTCTCCGGACTGAGCGTCACCGGCTTCAAAACCTATCTCACCTGCCCCTTCCGTTTTTACCTCAAGCACGGCCTTGGGATGAAGCCGGTCGAGGTGGGCAAGAGCGAACTCGACGCCCGTGATTTCGGCAACGCCATCCATGGCGCCATCGAAGCCTACGGACGCGACGAGGACCTGCGCCGCTCCACCAACGCCGCCGTGATCGAAGCCGCCTTCGCGGCCGAAATCGACCGCTGGTTCTCGTGGCAGTTTGGTCCGCGTCTTTCCACTCCCCTCCTCATCCAACGAGAAGCCGCACGGCGTCGCCTCGCCCGCTGGGCCGCGATCGAAGCGGAACAACGGTCCCTGGGATGGGAAATCCTCGAAGTCGAGGCCGATCTGGGCAAAGCCGATACCTGGCCCTTTCAGATCGACGGCATGCCCGTGACCGGACGGATCGACCGCATCGAGCGGCATCCTGCCGAGGGTCTGCGCGTCTTTGATTTCAAAACCCTCTCGCCCATGGAAAACGGACGCCGTAAAACCGTCGATCGTTTCCATCTCGTGAACGTGAAACGCACCGAGGATCCGGCATCCTTCCCCGCGTGGTCGCGCACCGTCGACGCGAAAGGCAGGGAGCTGCGCTGGACCGACCTGCAGGTGCCGCTCTATCACCTCGCCCTCTCGCAGCGTTTCCCCGGCGAAACCATCACCGCCGGCTACGTCACCCTCGGCCGCACCGCCGAGGAAGTCGGAATCGATCTCTGGACCGGGCTCGACGAGTCCATCCTGACATCCGCCCAACGCTGTGCCACCGGCGTCATCCAGGCCATCCGCGAAGGGATCTTCTGGCCCGCCAACGAACGCATGCCCCAGTGGGACGAATTCCGCGCCATGCTTTCACCGACCGCCACGGAGGCGGTCGATGCGACACGATTGGGTGGGTGATGCGACCCTCTTTGATTTCCCACTTTCCCCGCCATCCACCCGCATGCCCTCCCCTTTCCAACTCCCCCACGAAATGATCCTCGCCTCGGCCGGGTCGGGGAAGACGTGGCAGCTCACGAATCGCTACATCGCCCTCATGGCTCTGCAACTGCGCGGCGGCCAGCCCGTCGCGCCGGAGCGTATCCTCGCGGCGACCTTCACGAAGAAGGCAGCGGGGGAATTCTTCGACTCCATCCTCGTGAAGCTCGCCGAAGCGGCCTCTGATCCAAAGAAGGCAGCGGCCCTCGCCGGTGATCGGGAGGATCCCCTCGCGCCCGTCCTTGCCACGCTCACGCCGGAGGATTACACGCGCCTCCTCCGTGTCTTCATCTCCCGGATGCCGCGACTTTTCCTCGGGACGCTCGACAGTTTCTTTGCAAACCTGCTGCGCGCTTTCCCCGCCGAGTTCGGACTGACGGGCGACTTCGAGACGATGGACGATTACCAGTCCACCACGGCACGCGCCAGCGTCTACGAGGCCGTCTTCACCCGTTGTCCCTTTTCGGGGAAAGGCGAGGACCCGGCTCAGACCGCCTTCCTCGAGGCCTTCCGCCTCGCCACCCTCGGCTCGGATGAAAACCGTGTCGCCAAACAGCTCGACAGCTACATCGACGACCTCCACGATCTTTACCTGAACGCTCCTTCGGCGGATCGCTGGGGAAACGCGGAGGCGATCTGGGAGGACGGCGGCCGGCACTGGCTTGTCGAGGGAATCGCGCCAGAGGAAGAGAGCCGCCGTCTCGCCGCTGCCCTGAAGGCGATCGAGTCCTCCGGGAAGAAGGTGGAGTGGAAGTTTTGGGACGAATTCATCGAAGAGCTCGCCGCCTTCCAGCCCGGCTTGCCTTTACCCGGCAGGATCAGATACGTCGCCGAGCGCGTCCTGCCCGTTTGGCGCGAAGTCGTCGCGGGCTCAGCGGCGATCAAGTTCAGCAAAACTGTTCACGAACTGGGACCAAATGCCTGCGAGCCGCTCAGGCGCCTCTTCCAATGGATCGTCGGCGGCGAGCTGAAGGTGAAACTCGAACGCACCCGCGGCGTGCGGGAACTGCTCCATCAATACGAGTCCGCCTATGCCGGGCAGGTGCGACGGCGCGGTCTCCTCACCTTTCAGGACGTGCAACTCCTCCTCGCAGCTCGGGGCGGGGGAGAGGCGGAGGGCTCGCAAATTTTCACCCAGATCCCCGGCGACGATGCGCGACTCCGCATCGACTACCGCCTCGACGCGCGCTACGATCACTGGCTCCTCGACGAGTTCCAGGATACAAATCTCCTCCAGTGGCGCATCATCGAGAATCTCATCGACGAAGTCGTGCAGGATACCTCGGGGACGCGATCGCTCTTCCAGGTCGGAGATTTGAAGCAGGCCATCTACGCGTGGCGCGGCGGCGACACCCGCCTCTTTACCGACATCGCAGCGCGATACAATAAACACGAGGAGCGCGTGAAGCGGCGTCACCTCGACATTTCTTGGCGATCGGGACACGACGTGATCGATCCGATCAACCGCGTCTTCGGCGACAAGACCGCACTCGCCGCTCTCGCCTTGCCCAGCGCCGCGATCGAACAGTGGGAATGGCACGATCACCTCGTCTCGCCGAAAGGCGAAGACTACGAGGGCATCACCATGCTCCTGAATCCCGTGGCTCCTTCAGGAGAAAACCCCGAACCCGGCGACATCGACGCCCTCGTCGCCGCGATCCTCGAGGAGATCGATCCGGTGCGCCGGGGAATCTCCTGCGCCATCCTCGTCCAGAAGAACCGCTCGGGGGAGGAACTCGTCGATGCCCTCCGCGGCCTCACAAGAATCCCGGTGGTGAGTGAGTCGGAGATTTTCATCGCCTCGGACAATCCGCTGAATCGCGCGCTCATGAGCCTCTTCCAGATCGCGGCTCATCCCGGCGACAAGTTCGCTTGGGAGCACCTCCGGATGGGACCGTTGGGAGGAATGTTAGAGTCCAATGAGGTCTCATCCCTGGCCTTCTCCTCCGGAATCCTTGGAGAACTTTTCGAGGGGAACTTCGAATCGGTCTCGCGCCGTTGGACGCGCGAACTCGAAACGGCGAAGGGGTCGCCCCTCGACGAATTCACCCGTGGCCGTGCCGAGGAATTCGCCCTCGCCGCCCGCATCTTCGACGAATCCGGCAGCCGCAACATTGACGAGTTCCTCGCCTTTCTTGGAACCTACCGGACCCGCGAGGCCGTCGCTGGCGAGGTCGTGCAGGTGATGACAGTGCACAAGTCGAAAGGACTCACCTTTGACGCGGTGATTCTCCCCGAGCTCGAAAGCAACTCCCTCGACACGGCCCGTCGCGAGATCGGGGCGAAAAAGGACGAAGCCCGCGAGGTCGAGTGGGTCCTCGAGATGCCACGGAAGGAATTCGTCGAGGCCGATCCGGTGCTCGCCGCCTACTCCGAAGAACGCGCCGCCGAGGCCGCCTACGAGAACTTCTGCAAGTTCTACGTCGCGATGACGCGCGCGAGCCGGGCCAATTACCTCATCACGATGCCGCGCGGATCCAGTGCCACCTCGCGGAATTTCGTGAAACTGCTCGAAGACACCCTCGCCGGCGATCCGGGCGAAATTCACTTCGGAGAGGTGACCGCGAAGGTTCTCTACGAGAGCGCCACGGCCCGGACGAACCGGCGCTGGTATGATGGCTTCCACCCGGCCGAAGAGACGCCGGAAGAGGTGACCGATTGCGCAACGGGGGTCGATCCTGCCCTCGCCCGCTTCCGTCCACGTCGCCGGACGCCGAGCGGCTCGGAAATCGTCACGGTCAGTGCGGCACAGCTTTTCAGCCGGAAAGGCGGCGAAGCGCGCGAGTTCGGCAATCTCGTCCACGCGCTTTTCGAAGCGATCGAGTGGAGTGGGACCATCGATCTCGAAGCCCTCGCCGCGGAGTGGACCTCCCTTCATCCAGATTCGGGCTCGCTCGCGGACGCCCTCGATCAGGTGCGCGGGGTCCTCGCCGAACCCACCCTGCACGCCGCGCTCTCCTGTCCCGGTCCGCACGCCGAGGTCTGGCGCGAGCGAAGTTTCGAGATCCTCCTCGGCGACGAATGGCTCTCGGGCACCTTCGACCGCGTCGTGATCGAGCGCGATGGGAGCGGACGCGCCACCGCCGCCACCATCCTCGATTTCAAGACCGACCGGGTAGGCGACGATGAGGAAATCGCGGCGGCGGTCGCCAAATACCGCCCCCAGCTCGAGACCTATCGCGAGGTGCTGCGCCGCATGACCGGGCTCCCCGCCACCTCGGTGAGCTGCCGCCTTCTCTTCACCCGTCCACGGGTTTTGGAAGAATTCTGACGGGTGTGTCGAAAATATTTCCGAATCGAGATTGTCGCTGGGACGTCGTTTTGCTAGAAGCGGTCTAGAAACACACCGACAGCGCCCCTTTGTACGAGAGAGTCCCCATTTCCGGCATCCGAGAGTCCTATTGTCCCGCGGGCGGACCGCGGACCGTGGTGATGCCCTTGTTGATCCTCTCGCTTCTCGTCGCCCTCGCGATTTTCTACTTCAAAGGCAAGGAAGATCCGACCCTCGCTCGTCGTGCGCCGGAAGCTTTGCCCGCACCTGCGGCGGTGGAGCCCCACGCTCCCACCGCGGTGGCATCGGCCGAGCTCGTCTCCCTTCCCTCCCCGGGATCCGAGGTTGAGACCCACGAGCCGCCAATCCTGACGCGAGCGGATGTCGGCGAGAGGGACTTCACTCCGTGGATGTCTTCGCTCGCGCTCGAGACCTACTTCCGCCAGAAGAACCAGGGCTACCAGGGCAGCTTCTGGGGCCGGGGCAACTGGATCCGGGCGATCGAAGGACGCTTGCTCGAAGGCACCAAGGAGTTCCGCATCGCCCTCGGCACGATGGAGCACCCCGGCGAGATCCAGTGGCAGTATCGCCTCGACATGACCGAGATCTCCTTTGCCGAGGAACTCGCCAAGGCGACCGGAAAAGGTTTCTCCCTCGTCCAGAGCCAGGCCTACCGACATCCCGACGGGACGACGCGTTATCAGGCGGTCTGGCAACAGTCGGCGCCGGCCAAAGTAGCGAAACGTTGAGCATCCCCTCCCCCGACCGATGACCGGCTTGATCGAGCTGAAGCTCTTGGGGCTGAACCAGCTCTTCAATTCGATGGATCCCTCGCCCTTCCACGAGCGGGATCTCGATCACGACGCCGAGGAATTCATCGTGAGCTGGGCCGCCGAGCATCCGCGGCAGCACGATCTCAAGCTCGTCGTCCATCTCGCCAAGGAACCCGAAGGCCTCGATCGTCCCTGCCATGTCGTCGCCGAGGCGATCGCGCACTACTTCGACTACCGCGCGACGATGACGGGACACGAACTGAAGCGTCTTCTCCGCGAGGGACGTGCCGCCTTCCTCGTCGGACTCGTTTTCCTCGGCCTCTGCCAGTTCGGCGCGAACGCCCTCGCCGACACGACCGGCTGGCGCGCCATCGTCGGCGAGGGACTCCTCATCGTCGGTTGGGTGGCGATGTGGAAACCGCTCGAAATCGCCCTTTATCTTTGGTGGCCCCTCGTCTCGCTCCGCCGGCTCTACCGCCGTCTCGCCGCGATGCCCGTCGAGGTTGTGGCGGGGAATTGAGCTTGAAAGAGAACGGGCGGCCTACTGAACACGCGGAAAACACGGAATCAAAACAACTCTTTCCGAAGGTCCCATCAGTGGCCTAAATCGCCGCGGTTGAGGTATTTGGCATCTATCTCGGTCTTCAGTAATTCCGTGTTTTCCGCGTATTTTGATGCCTGCGGCATCTATCTCGGTCTTCAATTATTCCGTGTTTTCCGCATATTTTGATGCCTGTTGCATCTATCTCGGTCTTCAATTATTCCGTGTTTTCCG
>DGXY01000135.1:39983-40216 GCA_002396885.1 Akkermansiaceae bacterium UBA5020 | reverse complement strand
AATCTGCTGGCCTCCCTGAATCTGTTGGAAGAATCGGATTTTCGAAATTCGGAGTTCCCTCCCTCGGGAGCGCCTTCCTAGCCCCAGAGTCACCCGGGATCTTCAGACCCAGAGATTCCGGTCGAGGGTGCGGTATTGGATCGCCTCGAGGACCTGGACCTCGCGGATTTCGCGCTCGCCCTCGAGGTCGGCGAGGGTGCGGGCCACTTTGAGGATGCGGTCGTAGGCGCGGG
>DGXY01000135.1:39536-39807 GCA_002396885.1 Akkermansiaceae bacterium UBA5020 | reverse complement strand
CGGTCGTAGGCGCGGGCGCTGAAATGGAGCGTTTCCATAGCCTGCTCCAAGGTCCGCTCGCTTCGGGCATCGAGGGCGCAGAACTCGCTCACGAGGCGGCTCCCCATGTCGGCGTTGCAGAGCACCCCAGGGTGCGAGACGAAGCGCGCGAGCTGGACCTGCCTCGCCTCCTCGACCCGCTCGCGGATCACGGCGGAGGATTCGCCACCGCTCTCGGCGCGTAGCTCGCGGTAATCGACGGCCGGAACATCGACGTGCAGGTCGATGCGGT
>DGXY01000135.1:39010-39259 GCA_002396885.1 Akkermansiaceae bacterium UBA5020 | reverse complement strand
AGGGGCAGGGATTCATCGCCGCGACGAGGCTGAAGCGGCTCGGAAAGGTGAACTTTCCTGCCGCCCGCGAAATCGTGACCTGCCCGTCCTCGAGCGGCTGACGCAGCACTTCGAGGGTAGAGCGGCGAAACTCGGGCAACTCGTCGAGAAAGAGGATCCCGTTGTGCGCCAGACTGACCTCGCCGGGAGTCGGCAGGCTACTCCCGCCGAGGAGTCCGACATCCGAAATGGTGTGGTGCGGCGAGCGGA
>DGXY01000135.1:38643-38825 GCA_002396885.1 Akkermansiaceae bacterium UBA5020 | reverse complement strand
ATGGTGTGGTGCGGCGAGCGGAAGGGACGCGTCGCGAGGAAGCTGTTCTTCCCATCGACGAGCCCGGCGACGCTGTGGATCTTCGTCGTTTCGATCGCCTCTTCCTCGGTCATGGCCGGGAGGATCGTGGCGAGGCGCTTCGCGAGCATCGACTTGCCCGTGCCGGGACTGCCGAGCATCAG
>DGXY01000135.1:29511-38479 GCA_002396885.1 Akkermansiaceae bacterium UBA5020 | reverse complement strand
CCGTGCCGGGACTGCCGAGCATCAGAATATTGTGCAGTTTTATACCAAATCCCAACCCATTGAATTTGAGGGAATTGGATACTTCCCGGCTGGAGAGCCTAGGCTGATATTCGCGGGGAACCCCCGGAATCGCACTCTCCCTCGCAAGTTTGAGGACCAAGTCGCCCGCCTATTATAAGAGAGCACGACGAACAGGGTCAACGTTTCAGTTGGCCATACGCATTCCTGAATCAGTCCAGGAAGTGCCCCATTCGCCATTCCGGGAGTCGCTCCAGGCGCGGAAGCCGTTGATCGATCCGGGCATTCTTCAGGTTGAGCCGGGCCGTCGGGAAGATCCGCCGGAAGTTAATGACAACTCTTTCATTTGTCCCGATCCTGTCCGCAGATGAACTGAATCCCGGATGCGCCTCCTGATCGTCGAAGATGAGCCGAAGACCGCCGCCCTGCTCGGCACCGCGCTGAGACAGGAGGGGTTCGAGGTGGCGTGGGTGGCGGACGGGATCAGAGGACTCGAGGAAGCCCTTCAGGGCGGCTTCGATCTGTTGCTCGTGGACATCATGCTGCCGGGGCTGGACGGGCTCGGGCTGGTTCGCGAGCTGCGCGTGAGGGGTCACGCCACGCCCGTCATCATGCTCTCCGCCAGGGGCGAGGTGGAGCAGCGCGTCGAGGGGCTGGATGCGGGGGCAGACGACTACTTGCCGAAACCTTTTGCGATGTCCGAGCTGATGGCTCGGGTGCGTTCCCTGTTCAGGAGGAACAGCCAGCAAAAGGCCATGGTGCATTCGATCGGCGACCTGACTTTCGATCAGGCAACGAGGGAGACGCGGCGCGGCGGCAAGCGGATCGAGCTTTCCACTCGGGAGAGCCTGCTCCTTGAATGCCTCTTCCGTGCGGAAGGCGGCGTGGTCAGCCGCAGGGACATCATCAGTGCGGTGTGGGAATACGACTTCGATCCGGGATCCAATCTCGTCGAGGTCTACATCCGCCGACTTCGCGATAAGATCGACCGGGAAGCTTCCCCCTCCCTCATCCAAACCGTTCGTGGCCTCGGCTACGCCCTTCGTATTCAGCCATGACTCTGCGCCGCCGTATCTTGCTTTACTACTCTGTCACTCTCAGTCTTTCCCTGGTGATCGTCGGATTCTGGAGCTGGTTTGAATTCAACGAGCAGCGCAACGAGGCCCTGCAAGGTGGGGCCGAGGCGGCATTGAAACACAACCCGCTCGAGGAAACGTTCGAGATCATCCTCTACGGCGGGCTACCGGCCATTCTCCTGGGGATTGTCGGCGGCGGCCTGCTCATGCGTCGCGCCTTGCGTCCGATCGAGGAACTGACCGAAGCGCTGGAAAAGACGGATGTCTCGAATCTCTCCGATCCGGTGCCGCGCAGCGGCAATGGCGACGAACTGGACCGGATGACCGCCGTTTTCAATCGTATGAAGGAGCGGCTTGGACTCTCCTTCACGCAAGCGCGAGAGTTCACCCTGAATGCATCCCATGAGCTAAAAACGCCGCTCACCATCATGCACGGAACGCTGGAACAAACGATCCTACGGGGCGACGCAACGGATTCCGAGCGTGACGGGGCCGCTGCCTTGCTGGAGGAAGTCCAGCGGCTCTCCGCCATAGTCGGTCAACTCTCTTTTCTTGCGCGGGCGGATGCGGGGCTCATGCCCTTGACCCGCGAATCGGTGGCCCTTCATGATCTGGTGCGCGACCTCGTGGAGGAAGCGACCATCCTCGCTGCGGGGGCGGACATCACCGTCACGCTTACCGAATGCCAGCCTGTTTTTGTGTCCGGTGACCGGATGCGGTTGCGCCAAGTCCTGCTGAACCTCGCGGACAACGCCGTGAAATACAACGTGCACGGTGGCGGCATCGAGATGACTCTACAAAGACAGGGCGATGAGGCCGTGTTCGCCATTCGCAACACCGGGTCCGCTCTGGCTCCGGACCTCGAGGCACGGGTCTTCGAGCGTTTCTTTCGGGGAGATCCCGCACACGGCGGTGCCATTGAGGGCAGCGGACTCGGTCTCAGCATCGCGAAATCCATCGTCGAAGCTCACGGGGGAACGATCGGCTACGAGGTGCTGCCGGATGGCCGGACCCAGGTGACGGTTGCTCTCGACGTCGTTCTGCCGTCCTGACTCTCGAAAAATGAAGATACTGTCATCTTCTTGCGGGTGTCTTGACTTGGGTGAGAGACCGGCCGTCACTCGACATTTATGGGACGCCCATGAAAGTCGCCTTGCTACTTCACTCCCTCGCCGCCTGCCTGCTCGCCTCGTGCGTGCAGTTTGAGGAGAGACCCCTCATCGCGGAGGAGACCAGCGCTGCCTACGCGGGCCGTTCGCTCGATGATGCGGGACTGAAAGCCTTTCTCGAGGAGCAAAAGGCATCCGGGCATTCCTGGACGGTGGACCAGTTGGCTCTCGCCGCGACGTATTTTCATCCGGACGTCGCCCTCGCCCGAGCCGAAGCGGCGGAGGCGGCCGCCTCGATCCTGACCGCACAACAACGTCCGAACCCGGTTTTCACGTTCTCTCCGCAGTGGACGAGCAGCCCGGTGGCCTTTACTCCGTGGTTCATCAACCCGAGCCTTTCCCTCCCCATCGAAACGGCGGGCAAACGCTCGCGTCGCACGGAGCAGGCCATGGCGACAGCGGAGGCGGCGAGGTGGCGGGTCTCGGCCCGGGCCTGGACGGCGCGTTCGCGAGTGCGGGCGGCGATGCTCGAAGTCCATGGGGCGAAGGAAAACATCCGTCTGCTGCGGACGGAGGAGGCCCTACATGAAGAAGCGATCAAGAAATTGACCGCGCAGATGGAGGCCGGGGACGTCTCGCAATTCGAGCTCACCCAGGCCCGTCTCATGATCAACCGTGCCCGCCTCGCCCGACAGGACGCCGAGCGGCTCGCGGTCACGGGCGAGGCGCGTCTCGCGGCGGCGATCGGAGTGCCGCTGACGGCGCTGCGGGCCGTCGATCTGGATTTCTCGACCTTCCGGAGCCTCGGTGGAATCAAGCCGGGCGAGTGTCGCCGTTATGCCCTCACCCAGCGGGCCGACCTGATGGCCCTTCTCGCCGACTACGCCTCCGCCCAGTCCGCTCTGAAACTCGAACTCGCGAAACAATATCCCGACATCAATCTGAGTCCCGGCTACGATTACAACTCCGGTCAGAACCGCTGGCAGTTGGGGTTGAATTTCGAACTTCCCCTGAACGGCAATCGCGGCCCCATCGCGGAGGCAGAGGCGCGCAGGACCAGCGCCGAAAAACGATTCCTCGCCCAGCAGGGAGTGATCGAGGGCGAAATCGACGTCGCGCTTGCCGCCTATCAGGCCTCCAAAGCCAAGGCGGCGACAGCGGCCCAAATGGCACGGGATGCCGCAACCGCCACGGACACCACCCGGCGCATGGTCGAGGGAGGCGAAATCTCCGCGCTGGAACTGACCCGCCGCCGGATCGAGGCGAGCACTGCCGACGTCGCCCTGATGGCCGCGAATCTCGAAGCCTTGACCGCCGCCGGGGCGCTCGAAGATGCCATGCAGGCGACCCTCCGCTGACCTCTCCCCATGAAAGCGATTCTGTTTCCAGTCCTCATTCTCGCGATTCTCACGATTCACGCGGCGGGCACGCTTCACGCCGCCGATGCTGGCGGCTCCGCCCCGGCCACGATCACCAAGGAAGGGGATCTCGTCATCCTCACTCTGAAGCCGGAGGCCGAGGAAGCCCTGAGATTGAAGGTCGTCGCGGTGGAACGACGCACTCTCCCCGCGGTGCGTCTCTTTTCCGGCGAAGTGGTCACCCCGCTCGCGGCCGAGGGCAAACCCGTCGCACCCGTGCTCGGGGGCACGCTTGAGGAAGTCCTGCGTCTCGCCGATCTGCAGGCAACCGCCGACGGACGTATCCTTCAGGCGCAGGTGCAGATGGACGCCGCCAAAATCGCTGTGGAGCGCGCGCAAAAGATGCTCGTCGCGGAAGCCGGTAGCGTGCGCGGAGTCGATGAGGCAAAAACTTCCCTCGCCCTCGCCGAGGCCGCCATGGTCACCGCCAAGGCTCAACGCGATCTCCTCGGTGCGCCCGTCGGGCAATCTGGCGGAGCCAAGCGCGCCTGGGTGCGCGTCGCAGTCTACAGCGGTGAATCCGCTCTCCTGGACCCTGAAGCACCCGCAGGCGTCAGGGCCCTGGGTGGATCGGGATCCTCACAAAGCGCCCAACCCGTGGCCGGGCCGCCCACGGCGAACGCCCTGACCAACACCGTCGATTGGTATTACGCCTTGCCCGCCGATACGAAACTCCGCAGCGGCGAGCGGGTCGCGGTCGAAATCCCCACGCTCGATGGCAAGATTGAAAGCCTCGTGCTGCCGTTCAACGCCGTGTTGCATGACATCCACGGCGGTCAGTGGGTCTACGAGCAGACGACCCCCCACACTTACAACCGCCGACGCATTCAGATTGCCCGGCTCTCCGGCAGCGACGCGGTGCTGTCGAGCGGTCCGCCGGTCGGCACGAAGGTCGTCACCGACGGATCCGCCGAACTGTTCGGCACGGAATTCATGACGGGCAAGTAATCCCACGAGATACCCCTCATGCTGAATTCCATTGTCTCCTGGGCGCTGAACATGCGCGTGCTCGTCGTCGCGGCGGCGGTGGCACTCTTGTTCGCCGGAGTCAATGCGACCAAGAACGCACCCCTGGATGTCTTCCCCGAGTTCGCCCCGCCCCTCGTCGAGGTGCAGACGGAGGCGCCCGGCCTTTCCACCGAGGAAGTCGATGCCCTCGTCACCGTGCCGCTGGAGAACTCGCTCAACGGCCTGCCCTTCCTCAAGACGATCCGTTCCAAATCCGTCCTTGGTCTCTCCTCCGTCGTGATGATCTTCAAGACGGGGACCGACATCCTCCAGGCGCGGCAACTCGTGCAGGAGCGCCTCAACCTCGCGCAAAACCGTCTCCCCGCCGTGGTGAAGCCGCCCGTGCTGATGGCTCCCTATTCCTCGTTGAGCCGGGTCTTGAAGGTCGGTCTCCGCTCGGACACGCTGGACCAGATGGAGCTCAGCGAGATCGCCCTCTGGACGATGCGACCCCGCCTCATGTCCGTGTCGGGCGTGGCCAACGTGGCCATCTGGGGCCAGCGCGACAAGCAATTCCAGGTGCTCGTCGATCCCCAAAAACTTCGCGCCGCAGGCATTACCCTCGACGCGATCACGAAAGCGGCCGGCGATGCCGCTGTCATCAGTGCGGGCGGATTCATCGACACGCCGAACCTGCGTCTCCCCGTCAACCAGCTCTCCCTCATCGCCACGCCGGAGGATCTCGCTCGCACCGTGGTGGAGTTCCGCGACGGAGCGCCCATCCGTCTCGGCGATGTCGCGGAGGTGAAAATCGGCCATCCCGCCCTGATCGGCGACGCGGTCATCGATGACGGTGACGGAATCCTCCTCATCGTCGAGAAGCAGCCCTGGGGTAACACCCTCGACGTCACGACCGGAGTCGAGAAGGTGCTCGAGGAATTGAAACCCGGTCTGCCCGGCGTCACGATCGACAGCACCATCTTCCGCCCCGCCACCTTTATCCAGCTCTCCATCGACCATCTCACCGAGGCGCTCTGGCTCGGCTGTTTGCTCGTCGTCGTCGTGCTCGCTCTCTTCCTCGGCGACTGGCGCACCACGGTCATCAGCATCACCGCGATTCCGCTTTCCCTTGCCATCGCCCTGCTCCTGCTGCGCTGGCGCGGCGAAACGATCAACACGATGATCCTCGCCGGTCTCATCATCGCCCTCGGGGAAGTGGTCGACGACGCCATCATCGACGTTGAGAACATCCTGCGCCGTTTGCGGCAGAATGCCCTGCTCCCCAATCCGCAGCCAAAGCTGAAGGTCGTCCTCGATGCCTCGATCGAGGTCCGCAGCGCCGTTGTCTACGCGAGCGTCATCATCGTGCTGGTATTCGTACCTGTGTTTTTCCTGCCCGGACTGGCTGGCACTTTCTTCCGACCGCTCGCGCTCTCCTACATTCTCGCCATCACCGCCTCGCTAGCGGTGGCCCTGACATTGACACCCGCCCTGAGCCTCATCCTCCTCAAGGTCAAACCCGGCGTACATCGCGACGCGCTGCTCTCGCGCGGGATGAAGGCCGCCTATCGCGGCGTCCTGCCGGTCTTCGCTCGACGCCCTTGGGCTGCCATGATCTTCCTCGTGCTCGCCTTCCTCGGCACCGGTTGGATCTGGAAGACGCAATTGAAGGAGGAATTCCTGCCGAGTTTCAAGGAGCGCGATTTCCTCATGCACTGGCTGGAGAAGCCCAACACGAGCGTCGAGGCCAGCAAGCGTATCACAATCGCCGCCGCCACGGATCTCCTCAAGGTGCCCGGCGTGCGCAACCAGGGAGCCCACATCGGCCGGGCCGAAGTCGCCGACGAGGTCGTCGGGCCGGACTTCACGGAACTCTGGATCAGCCTCGATCCCGAGGCACCCTACGACGAAACGATCCAAAAAGTGCAGGCGGTCGTCGATGGTTATCCCGGACTCACCCGCGATCTCCTCACCTTCTTGCGCGAACGCATCAAGGAAGTGCTCACCGGAGCCAGTGCCAGCGTCGTCGTCCGCATCTTCGGACCCGACCTCGAACAGCTCCGAACCCACGCGACCGAAGTGGGCGATGCTCTCAAGGACATTCCCGGGGTCAGTGCCCTGAAAGTCGAGCCGCAAGTGCAGGTGCCCCAGATCACCGTCAAACTTCGGCCCGAGAATGCCGCCCTCCACGGTCTCACCGCCGGGCAGGTGCGCCAGGCCGTCACCACGCTCATCAGTGGACGCAAGGTCGGCGAAGTCTTTCAGGACCAGCGGGTCCACGACGTCACCGTCTGGAGCGTGCCCTCGGTGCGCGCCGACTACACCACCCTCCGCGAACTGCTGATCGAAACTCCCAGCGGCGGTCATGTCCGTCTCGCCGATGTTGCCGACCTCGCCATCGTGCCCACGCCGAATGCGATCAAACGCGAGGGTGCCTCGCGCCGCATCGACGTCACCTGCAACGTCAGCGGACGTGCCCTCGGTGACGTCGCCCGCGAGATCGAGGAGCGTATCGGCAAGATCCCGTTCGCGAGCGGCTACCATCCTGAGATCCTCGGAGAGTGGGCCGAACGTCAGGCCGCCCAGAGCCGCCTCGGCTGGCTCGCGCTCGCTTCGCTGGCGGGCATCCTCGCCCTGCTCCTCGCCGACTTCCAATCACCGCGCCTTGTCCTCCTTATTGCCCTGACCCTGCCCTTCGCCCTCATCGGCGGGGTTTTGGCCGCCTGGCTCGGCGGAGGCATTCTCTCGCTCGGGTCACTTGTCGGTTTCGTCACCGTCCTCGGCATCGCCGCGCGCAACGGCATCCTCCTCGTCAGCCACTATCGACACCTTCAGGTCGAGGAGGAGACCCCCTTCGGTCTCGACCTCGTCCTGCGCGGCAGCGAGGAGCGCCTCATCCCCATCCTCATGACCGCCGCGACCGCCGCGCTCGCCCTGCTCCCCCTCGTCCTCAAGGGTGACGTCCCCGGAAACGAGATCGAGCGTCCCATGGCCCTCGTCATCCTCGGAGGCCTCGTCACGAGCACGCTGCTGAATCTCTTTCTGTTGCCGGCTCTCTACGCGCGCTTTGGCGGGAGAGCCTGACAGCCACCCTTGCCCCGCTATATGGAACGCTGGAAACTCTACGCCTTCGCCGCCGCCCTCTTTGCCGGATTGACCGCCGTCGTTGCCAAGGCTGGACTGAAGACCATCGGGGCGGATCTCGGGCTCGCGGTGCGCACCACCTTCGTATTTCTCTTCACGATTGCCGCAGTGTTGCTCCTCACCGACACCAGCAAGGCAGCCGCCACCCTGCATGCGGCCGGTTGGAAAGCTATCGCCCTGCTCGCGCTTTCCGCCCTCACCACCACGCTCTCGTGGATCTGCTACTACCGGGCGATGCACGAGGGCACCGTTTCCTACGTCTCCCTCGTGGACAAGGGAAGCATCCTCGTGACCCTCGCCCTTTCGGTGATGGTCCTCGGTGAACCTTTTACTTGGCGGCTTGCGGGCGGGGCGGTCCTTGTCACCGCCGGGCTTCTCGTTCTCGCCGGCGGCAAGTAACTGCAACTTCGCCTCCCGGTTCCGCCGCGCCGAAGGAGGCCTGAGACCGCCTCTCTCGGATCCAAGGCCAAATGCGGACAACCGACAAGTTCATGGGACACTTCGCGCGGGGTGCTTGAGGGTGCCAACCGGGGTGCCAACCGGGGTGCCAACCGGGGTGCCAACCGGGGTGCGGGGTGCTTTTGGTAGTAAACTACACTCGGACGGCCATTTCTGAGAATATTGTGCAGTTTTATACCAAATATCTTAATCCGTTGTAATTGAGTGAATTGCCCCACCCTCCCCACTCAAAAAACCGGGCAAATCCATGTTCAAACCACCCGGAATCCGATGGCCCAATGCAGATTCGGGCCAAATGCCGTGGTTCACACCCGATCACTTTCCTATTATAATAGGGGGAGTCTGAATCTCTGGAAGCCTAAAAAGCGCTACCCCAACCCATTTCCCCGCTACATGGAACGCTGGAAACTCTACGCCTTCGCCGCCGCCATCTTTGCCGGAGTGACCGCCGTCGTTGCCAAAGCCGGGCTGAAAACGATCGGGGCGGATCTCGGCCTCGCGGTGCGCACCGCATTCGTCTTTGTCTTCACGATGGCTAGTGTGCTCCTGCTGACAGACACCAGCAAGGCAGCCGCCACCCTTAACGCGGCCGGATGGAAATCCATCGCCTTGCTCGCGTTCTCCGCCCTCACCACCACGCTCTCCTGGATCTGCTACTATCGGGCGATGCACGAGGGCACCGTCTCCTACGTCTCGCTTGTGGACAAGGGCAGCATCCTCGTCACCCTCGCCCTTTCCGTGATGGTCCTCGGGGAGCCCTTCACCTGGCGGCTCGCGGGCGGGGCGGTTCTTGTCA
>DGXY01000135.1:28387-29347 GCA_002396885.1 Akkermansiaceae bacterium UBA5020 | reverse complement strand
CTCGCGGGCGGGGCGGTTCTTGTCATCGCTGGACTTCTCGTTCTCGCCGGAGGCAAGTAACTGCAACCTCGCCTCGGGTAACGACAGATTCCGTGGGCAGCAGTTCCGCCCGGTTGACTCCTCCGCGGGACATGCACCCTCTCGACAAAATGATGCAGGAACCCATCGTGGCCGCGAGCTTCGAATGGCTCGATCCGCCCTCAACCGACGGCACGCCCCGGCGCTGGCGAATCAGAGTCCCGAAGGAGATTTTCGAGAAATACCGCCCGATTCCGCGCCCGGAACCCCGATCTTTGTTGCGCAACAAGCGAGCAAAGGAAAAATCGGGCTAACAACCGGAATTAGTTGGCGGCTCATCTGATATCAAATCCAAAATTGAGGTATTGAGGATCAACGAGTTGTAGCTATATCAAGGGATTGCTGCGCAGGCCTTCACTCGCTTGCGCGCGGTTTCCGTTCCCTGGCGTGTAGGCTGGTTTGTAGGTTCTGGGGCATGGGGACGGCTCATGCGCGGGGGCACTTCTGGTCCTGGGAGGAGCTCGGCCCTCGGGGCATGGAAGATTTTCGGTCGCGGTTGGTCCCGCCTGGACGAAGAAGTCACCGGGATTGCCCCTGTCCCGAGGCTGGCGATGAACTGGGCTTCTTCGGCACAACCAACCACGGATAAGTTTCCGACTCCGGATTTCCGTGCGCCCGCCCATCAGCTTTGGGCGATCGAGTCAAAAGTTGGACACATTCATGCGTAAGCCTCTCCTCTGGCTGCGAACTTTAGAAGGACCAATTTATGCTCTCGTTCAATTGGCGCGTAAATGAGGCGATAATCGCCGATCCGGTAACGCCATAGACCTTTCATGTCATTCACAAGGGGTTTGATCGTATCACCTCGCGGGGTGATGGGGTTCGCGGTGAGCTCATCGATGGCTTCGAGAATTCGTCCCTGAATTTTTCGGTCGATACTCT
>DGXY01000135.1:28002-28194 GCA_002396885.1 Akkermansiaceae bacterium UBA5020 | reverse complement strand
AAACTCTTTTGTTAGGACGAATGTCCATCCATCGCCGCCGAAGAAGGCCCAGCGCTCCCCACTGGGCTTTTGTCTTCCAGCTGGGTCGAATGAATACCAGATTTCTTTTAGAATCTCACGAACATTGATTCCTTCTTCGGAACGCACTTTGCCCCATCGACAACGGTACTCGGTTTCTTCGGAAGGCGGCGC
>DGXY01000135.1:0-27798 GCA_002396885.1 Akkermansiaceae bacterium UBA5020 | reverse complement strand
AACGTTTTCGAGGGTGCTTTTGAGTTCCCTGCTTTCATCCGAATCGAGCTTTGCTGCATCCACGGATTCCAAAAGTTCGCTCAGTTCAGACGAGTAATCAGCGGCGTCCCTTTGATCGAATCTCCGAGTGGCTTCGATTCGCCGAATTCTGATCCCCCAGGCCATAATTAGACCAAGGAATGCGACTGCGCCAAGAGCAATGAAAGGCCAGATCATCCTAGTTCCTTTGTTTAGCGCCTCGACCAAACATCTCCGATTCGAGAGAAAGAACCGTTTGCTGAACTTTGTTGTTCATCGTCAGTCGAGGGAGCGCATTTTACTCCGCCAGCGCCTTGAAGAAGGCATCGGAGGCGTCGCTGTAAAACTCGATGTTGATCTTGGTCCAGATCTCATCTGGAAGATCGTTCAGTTGCCGTCGTGCCGCCACGGGCATCAGGAGGACGCTGGCCTGCTTCTCCACGGCGATCTCGACCAGCGAGCAGGCGTTGGGAAGCATCTCGACGGAACCACCCAAGTTGAGCGAGCCGACGATGATTAGCGCTCCCCGGGTGCTGCGCTCCAGCAAAGAGCCGGCCAAGGCCACGAGCACCGGAAGGCCGATCCCGACACCGGTGCGGTCGTTGTCCATCGCCCGCATCTGAACGCTGAACTCGTGGGTACGGGGATCGCGGTCGCCGACCAGTTTCTTCGAGAGCGAATAAAGGTTTTGTTCCCCAACTTTCACGCTCTCGCGAAATCCGGCCGGTGCCGGCGTGTTGAGAATCCGCACGCCGCTTCCCGGACCACTGGTGACTTCGATCCGGAAAAGTCCGGGCGTCGCTTCGCTGCTGCCGGGGCTGATACACCAGACCTGTCCGGGAGGGAGTGGGTCGCTCTCGATCGCCTCGTCGCTGTGAAGCTCGGGAGTGGCGACAAACTGCTCTACCCCGTCCGCCCCCATCAGGTAGCTGAAGTGCGTGTTGCGGAATTCGCTCTTCAGGCAGCGTTTCTGTTGCTCCTTGACCCGACGGCGTGCCTCCAACGCCATCCGGACGATGGCCTCCAGGTCATCGTCCGGCACCGGCATCTCCGGATCCGGGAAGAGCAACTTCAACAGGCCGCTTACCGTCTTGTTCACGGCCTCGATGTCTCGCCCACTGAGCGCGCCCCCGAGATGCACCCGCGATTGCATGACCGTGACCCGACTGGTCTGACGGAGCATGTGCCAGCACTCGCTGAGGAAGTCGCTCACCAGGCCGAAGTGATTGGTCAGATGGACGTTCGGGTTGAGCTTGGGGAAATCCCAGCCGGCCACGTAGGCGTGAATGCGATCATGGAAGGCGGTGTCGTCGCGCATTTCGGGCGGCAGCGGACTGAGCAGGTGCCCGATCTTCTGTTGCTGTTGCACGTCCACATCGAAGTTGCCGACCATCACCACGCCGCCCTCGGCCCGGATGCTTTCCTTCCCCCGGCTGAATTCCCCGGAGGCCATGTATCCCTTGAGGATATTGACTCCGTCCTTCTGATCGAACGAGACCCCGGAAACCTCATCGAAGCAGACCACGTCGTAGTGACAGACCAGACCGCGCTGGCCGTTCGAGTTGTTGACGAACATCTTGGCGACCGTCGCCTTCCCTCCGGAGATGAGGTGCGAGTACGGCGAAATCTGCTGGAAGAGGTGGCTCTTGCCGGTGCCTCGCGGCCCCAGTTCCACGAGATTGAAGTTCCGCTCCACGAACGGCACCATTCTCAGCAGCACCGCGATCTTCGCCCGGTCGTTGAGTTCCTCCGCCTCCAGGCCGATGGATCGGATGAGGAAGTCCTTCCACTCGGAGGTCGAGAAGGCGCTCCTTCCCTTGGCCAGCGCGACCAAGGCGTCCGACTTCGAGAGTTGGATCGGCCGCAGGGCTTCGATGGCAAAAGGCCGTCCTCCGTTCTCCTGAGCGATGACTGAATCATAGCCGAGGGTCACTTCACCGTAGAAGCCATCCGTCAGCATCCGCTCGTGTTCACGAACCAACGGATCCGCGATGCGGACATCGCGGAGGGCCAAGCTGGGAAGCTCGGCGATGTAGCAATCGTTCTTAGCATCGAGACGGGCGCGAACGATGTCAATCAGCTTGACCGAACCCTCCTCCCGCGCCCGGGCCTTGAACAACTCCTCCTGCCCGGTGCGGACGGTGCGATTCGCGAGCTGTTGCTCCACGATCTGGAGTCCCTCCTGAATCTCGCCCTCGTCCACGGTGGCGCAGTAGCGGCCGAGGAGGAACTCCACCACGTAGGTCGGCACGGGATACTGCCGGGCGTATTTGCGCACCAGATCCTTGCGCACGAGGTAGCCGTCGAACACCGAGGCGGCATGTTGATCAAGTAGGTCCAGTTGCATGGGAAGTCGTCGGGTTAGCTTTCACCAATGGTGGTCGCTTGTTTGGAAATGAGATGACCGCCGGCATCCAGGGCCACCACGGTGGCGGCCATGCCGGCGCTGTCCGGGTCGGGCACCATAAGGGACACCTGGCCGTCGGCATCGGTCGCCTTGGCTGTGGCGACCACAGATGAATCGGGCAGATTCGCCTTGGTGCGAATGTCCACCATGACTCCCTCAGTCGGAGGATCGAGGGTGATGCGGCACCTGAGCCGCTGCCATTCCACTTCCTTGATCTGCGCCGAGGCCTTCTTCGACTCGATGAAGCTGACGGTCAGTTCGGGAATGACGCACTCCTGGAGGCTGACTCCACCATGGGCGTAGTCCTGTCCCGCGACGAAGGCGCTGATATGGGGGGCAATCGCCGTTTCGGCAGAGCGGTTCCAATGCCACGCGACTTTCGGCACGCTGACCTTCGAATCCCCCTTGATCGCCGCGCAGCGGGACCAGCGCGATGCCACCAGGAAGCCGGGCAATTCCGTCTTCGGCAGACCGCCCGGCATCAGGAGCCAGCCATGATCGGTAACCACGCGCACCGAGGCCCATCCCGCGTCTAGGAGTTCCACGATGCGGTCGGTCAGTTGTTCCAGTTCGTCCGCGATCTGGCCAACCATGCCGATCTGCATGTCGTGCCCTCGGGTGTCGATCTTGCCGCACTCCGTCCAGCCTTTGCCCGACGGATCGCCGGTATCGGTATTGGAGAGGTAGGTGTAGCCGCTGTCCTTGAGCGCCTTGCGGAATCTCGCCGTCGTCATTTCTTCCCCTTTCAAATTCGGGGCGAAGCTTTCCGGCAGGGAGATGCCACCGCTGACCTGATCCGCGACCGGAGAAATGGCGGGCTTGGCGGTGGCGGTGACCGTTGGCAGGGCCGCCCACCGGCGGGTGCCCGCGACTTTGAGCCCCCGTTCCGCACAGAGACCGTGGAGCTGCTGGCCAAGATCGAACCTCAGCCCGTCGGCGAAGACAATGCACTCGCCCGCCTTGGCCTCGATGTTCGGCTGGTCGCCGACTCCGGGAAGCGGCGATGTGGCGGCCTGCTCTTGCAGGAGTTCTGCCGCCGCCCGAGCCCAGGGCAAATAGACCGCACGGCCAGCGATCTGCACGGCGGCTTTGTCCTGGTTCGTTTTGGGAAGGGAAAGGGCGCGGATCAGGGCCGCGTCCGCCTCGTAGCCGCCCTGCTCGTAGAGGAGGGCCAGCTCCTCCGCGGTGGCACCAGTCAGCGGCTTCTCGGTCCGTGCCGCGAGCAGCGTCAGCGCTGCCAGGGCTTGGGCGAGCGGGGCCCGTCCCAGTCGGCTCCACACCCAGGATCGCCTCGGCCCGTGTTCCTTTTCCAGTTCGGCGATCCGCTTGCGCGCCTGACCGGCCTCCATCCCCTCCAGATCCAACAGGGATGCTCGGAGGCGGGCTTCCGCCTTGTCGTTCTCATCGGGCCAGGTTTCGCCGTCGAAGACCAGTTCTCCCGCCGGCTTGGCGTTGCTGAGCAGGTCGGGCAGCGCTTTGTAAATCGCCGGCGCTTCGCAGAACCGGTTCCACAAACTCTGCCAGCACTCCTCCTTGCGCAGGCCAAGTCGTTCCGCCGCCCCGAGCGCCCCCTCCGCCTCTGGATCGAAACCGTAGTCTTTTTTGCAGCGGGATCGGAAGGCGTGCCATTTCCCTTCTGTCCATCGCTTCTGGACCGCCTCGGGATCGTTCATCCACTCCAGCAGATCACGGGGATGGTCGGCGACCATGAGCTTGTCGAAGTCCTCCGCCTCGAGACGCTTGTGCCGCATCGGTTCCAAGGGAGCCTCGGCCAGCGCCGGCAGGGCGGCGTGGATTGAGCGCCGAGTGGCGTCGTCTTTGGCCACATCCAGACCGAGGGCGTCGTCGGACATCAGGAAGGCCTCCACCGTCCAGTCCTTGCCGTTGCGCTGGGTCCAGACGGCTCCGCGATATTGCAGCTCCACCATCGGCTGGAGCAGTAGCGGACAATCCGCCGCCGCCCGCAGGAGTTGCCGGCTGACGTTCGGCAAATAGACGATCGGGGTGGCATCGCCTGGGATGCCCGCGTCGATCGTGCGGGCCAGCACGCACTTGATCCAGATCGCCGGGCCGCACCGTTCTTCAGGCCGGTAGTCGCCGAGCGTCAGCAGTTGGGGCAGACGGCCGCGCAGTTTCGCGATCACCGGCAGCCATTGCCCGTCCGCATCGGTCCAGAGGACGGCGACAGGCTTTTCCTCCGCCCCCCGGTTGTAGCGCGCCGCCCCGTGGAGGGATTGCTCGACCGCCTCGCAGAGGTTCGCGGGGGCTTTGGTCTTCTTTATGTAGGAAACCGGCATCGTGCGAAAATCAGTTGAGCCATGCTTTGGACAACTCCTGAGCCTTCAGGAGGGCGAGCAGCTTGGTCTCGGCTCCTGCTCCAAACCAGGTCCGCTGCAGACGCTGTTCGGGCATCTCGTTCTTGTTGGGCTGTTTGTAGTCTTCCATCCGCGTGATGGCGTTGTAGGCGGCCCAAAGCGTTCCCTGGACGCCGGGGAGTTGCAGGTCGGGCAGGCCTTCGAAGGTCTTGCGCACCTCCGTCCAGCGCTGCGGCTCTTCCGGGCTCCTTTTCTGCACCTGTGTTTTGGGGAAAACAGCGTCCATGTAGTGCCGGAGCTTCTCCTCGGTTAGTTGCACCTTGGCGAGGCGCCGGAAGGATGCTTCCGCCTCCTGATAGACCCTTTTTGTGATGGCCATGAAGTCGGACAGTTCCTTCAGCTTGAACTGCATCTGCTTGCTGTGCCGCACCCGGTAGGCCTTCTGGCCATCCTCCATCGCCAGGGTCAGGGTGTTTTGGCAGACCACACGAACGGAGGTGAATTTCACGATGACGGAGCCCTCGCCTGTGTGGGAGTTAGAGAGCAGCAGGTATTTGAAGCACTCGTCCCCCCTCACGATCTCCATGGCACCGGGCAACTTGGCCATCACCCAGATGCGCTCCCCTTCACCCAAAGCGCCGGCGGTCTCAAAATACGACGTTCCATCCTCGACTAAGGGATCGAAAAACTCGAAGGCCTCCTGATTCTGGAGCGGCTGGTAGCGCCGGCTGACCACGCCCAGGAGCACCTCATCTTCGTCGCGCCCTCTTCTTGGCATTCGAACCACTTCGTAGCGGGAATATTCGCCTTTGCGGTTGATCTCCCTGGCCCCCCGAGCAGGGCGAAGATCGACCTCCCAGTCCAGTCCCGCTGCCTTGATCATCTCGGAGGCATGGAGGCCCTTCTCGACTCGGGTTCCGAGACCGTGCCAGGGCACGTCTCCGTAGTAGGCCATGGTTTGGACGTTGGCGGGCATCTCAGGATCCTTTCTGGTTGTGCCGCTCCCGAGCGGCTTGTTTGAAGGCAGTAGTGTAGTGAAGGTCGTTCCAGCGGTTGCCGTCGAACTCGGCGCCGCCGGCGAAGTTCTGGGTCTTCTCGTCCCAGGTCCAGAACCAGGGGAAATCCGCCTTGGGACGGACGGGATCCTTGCCTTTGTTTTTCTCCCATTTGAGGTTGACCTTGGACCGGAAGACTCCGGCTCCCCTGTTGCTGCGGCTGAGGTCGGTGGTAAGGAAGGGTCGAGCATTGAGGCGGACGCCGTCATTGAGGTCGGGTTCCCAGCCGATCGGCTGCTGGTGGAGCGGCTTCCAGCGGATGAAGAGATCGTGGGGAGGCTCGCCTGCGAGGATCTTCTCGAGCAGGCCATGCAGTTCAAGGGCGGCGGCGAGACGGTCGTCGGCTCCGGATTCCCCCTTTGCCACGGCGGCCCGCTGGCGGGTAATCCAGTCGCCTAGGTAGCCGTGGGTCAGGGCTTCGAGGGTCCGGCGCCCGGCCCCGTTCGCCCCGGCCAGCCTGTGGTAGTTCACGAGGGCATGGAAGCCGTCTTTCCGCCCGTCCCAGAGGTGCCAGAGGAAGGGGCGGTTCTGAAAGAGTTCGCAGTGCTGGGCGAAAAATTCGTCGCGCAGCCAGTCTTCCAGGGTTGTCGACTTCGAGCCCTTCTTTCCGGCGGCGGCAATCAACTGGCGTTGGTCGTAGGTGCCCAGCGCCGCTCCCAGCAACTCACGGAGGCGGTCGGCGGCGTTGACCTCGCCGCGCAGCGAGGTGAGGCAGACGATGCCGTCCTCGTCGGCGAAGCGCTCCAGTCCATCCGGCTCCAAGGCCGGGCAGTCGGGGAAGCTGCTGCCAGTCTGGCGGGGCCAGCAGTAGCCGAGGAGACGAGCCACGGCCACGTGCAACGGCTGGTCGGCACCGGCAGGGTGACCGTTGAACAGCCATTGCGTTGGGTCGCTGGAAAACGGTTTCGGCAATCCGTGCGGATATTTCTCCTCCGCCACCTTCTGCCAGTGTGCTAGGTCGAAGGGGACTTTGGTGATAGCGCCGGGAATTACTTTTGGTTGATGGTTAATCCGTCGAACAGCTTCCTTGAACTCCTCACTGAGGCAAAACGCATAAATTGCTGGAAGATGTGCCGGCTTTTCCGGGATGAGCGGTGCAACAGAATCATCAAACACATCGCCGGAAAAAATAGTCGCGTTAAGGCTGACCATGCGCTGAATGGCAATGCCTGTTTTCCCGAGCGTAGAAGGCGGGGGGAAATTGTGCGCCTTTGACCTCAAGTGGAGATCGCCCTTCGCATTCTCCCATCTTGCGACTGTCTCTCTTCCGGTGAACGGAATGGTAGTCTGCGGAGCTTGCTGGACTGGCGACCAAAATCTGCTGTCCAATTGCGCCCGTTCCCAAAAGACGCCATAAAATCGGTTGTCGTCGCCAGTGACGAGCCCCTGCCACGCCCGCGCTAACTCGTTGAGAAGTTTTTTGCCGCCGCTGGAATCGAGCGTGATTATCGCGTCCGGGTTCTTGAGTTGGCTTGCCTGCGAAATTTCAAGAACAGTGTTTTGAACCAGCCCAATGACTTTGCGCGCTGCTGTTGGTTCATCGGACACATCCAAGGACACGAACAGACCTTCCCCGTGAACCTTCATATTCGATAACATGACCAAGCTAACCGTCACAACTTCGCCTCCGATTGTCTCAAAAGCTCCAGAGCCGAGACGAGCGACGCTATGCCACTGGTTGTAGGTAAGAAGGCGCGTGCGGAGTTTTTCGTAGCGCGGCTGGGAGAACCAATTCTGGGGCGTTACCAGCGATATGCTTCCTCCGCGATTACAGAAATCCAAACAGCGTTCTGCAAAACAGGTTGCTAGGTCGTTTTTCGCCTCAGGGTGAAGGCGCTCGCAGTAATCTTGCAGCACCTCATCCTGATTGCCGCGCCCGAGGTAAGGCACGTTGGTGGCGACGAGTACGAACTGGCCGGCGAGAATCTCCGCAGCCTTGGCCAGGCCGCGCGCGGTCACGGCCATCTCATGCGTGGTATGGTCTCCAGCTTCCTTCGAGAGAGCCTTTTCCAGCAACGGCTGAAGATCATGAAGCGCATTTCCGTAGGTCACGGCTTTGTCCGCGCGAGGGTTGATCAGACTTCCCAATATGGGGGCCTTTTGGAACAAGTCGTAGAGCGCCCCCATTTGAAACCGGAGTTCTGGCGCTTCATCTGTTAGCTTCAACCAATCCTCCCGCTTCGCATGGGGAGCGAGGCCGGAGCAGGCCACATGAAGCGGGGGAAGCTGCTGGTATCCTCCGAGCTTCCACGCCGCGAGAGCCAAATTAAACGCCCCGATTTGACAACAGCGCGGATCGAGTTCCAGCCCATGAATATTGTCCCGCAGCACGGCGGCAACTGCATCAGCGGCTCCCATCCCCTCTTCCTCCATCCGCAAGCGGGCGAGGATCGGCAGTGCGAACACCGGGAAATGCCCCGAGCCCATGCAGGGATCGAGGAAGGTGATGTCCTTGGCTTCGGACGGCCAACCGTCGAAGGCGCCGGCGGCGGGGCTCCAGGTCTTTGTCTCTTCGTCCTGAACGAAGCGGAGGTAGGTCCAGGTAATGCCGATCCCGTCCCGCTCCGGCAAGGCGGCCTTGGCGCGCGCCTCGTCCTCGCTCGCAGCCGCGATCGGCCCGAGCTTCCCCGCCCACCAAGCCCCAAGCGTGTTGTGGAGGAGGAACTCGACCATGTAGTCCTCGGTGAAGAGCTGGGTGACCGGCGAGATCTCGTCGGCCCCGATCTTCACGCCCGACTCGTTGACCTCCTTCTTCCGCTTTGTCTGCCAGAACTGGTAGGTCCAGCCGAGCGAATCATCAGCGGTGAAGACCTCGGCCGGCAGTTCGTTGAGGATGGCCGTCAGCTTGTTCCGCGCCTCGGTCGGCAGCCGGAGGTGCAGTACCGGGTCGTCCTGCCGAAAGACCTCCGGCAACATGTGCTGCGCGAAGCGTGCGGCCAGCTCCCACCGGTCGAGCCCTTCCTCCCGCGCCAGTTCCTCGCATTCCTCCAGCGACACCGCCACCCCCCACTCCGGATGCCGGAGCAGTTCGTTCTCCGCCAGGAACCGGGCGAAGAGCATCCGGTGCCAGTGCTCGTAGGCGCACTCCTGGACGAGATGATCGGTCTCCTGGGAATCGTCCGGCTTCAGCGTATCCCCCGCCTGCCGTCCTCGCGCCCGCAACCGCCGGCGCAGCGCCTCGCCGTCCTTGTCGAGGTGCGCCGGCTTCTTGCCATCGCCGACACCGAGCGCAATCAGCGCCGCCGTGGCACCCTTCGTCGCCTCTTCCCGGGCGGCGAGCACGGCCTTCTCCAGTTTTCCTCGCAGGTCTTTGGGTAGGGTGGGCATGCTATTTCGTAAGTTTCAGCTCTGACTGGGGTTCCCGGCCATCGACGACGTAGCGCGCCGGTTTGGAGAGCTTGCGAACAAGACCCGCTTCCAGAGCCTGCTTGATCCAATCCTCCGCCTGCACTTTGCGAACCTGAATCGCTTCGGCCAGAATGGCGGGTGTGATCGGCTCGGCGAGATGGATCTGGAGTAGCGGCCACACAGCCTCGAAGGCGGTGGCGGGTGTACTCGGTTCCGAGAAGGTGGCGGATTCGGACGACTCTCTTCCTTGATCCGGCTTGATTTTTTGTTCGGAAGGTGTGGTGTCCGGTCCATCCTCGCGATCTGGTTCGACCTCGGGTTCGGGTAGTATGGAAGCGGGCTCCTCCTTTTGCTCTTCCGCGTCGCCCGGTATTTCCGAGAAGCACAATTCGCCCGCCGTCACCGAAGGAGAATGTTGCGAGGGATCGGTGGACCGCGCTGCCGCAACGGCTCCTTCCAGGATGTCACTGATCGGCTCGCCGGCAGTCAGCTCCGGAAACGGGAGAGCGCCCTTTGCTAGCAAAGCATCAACCACTTTCTTCGGACTGAATCCGGGATTCACGAAGACGGGTCGCCCTCCTTTGCGCTCCAATTCCTCCACCGCGCCTGACCAAGTGCCGCCTTTGTTCATCTCCGCCTGCACGACAAGGCCGTGATCGGCGAGGGCATAGATGTATTTGTTTCGCCCCATGGCTGACCCAACGGAAAAGCCCGCCTCGGGATGCACGGCGGAAACGAGAACAAGACGTCGGTCGTAGATCGCATTGCGGTGGTCCTTCTGCAGCGACTGCTTCAATAGGCTATCGGCCAGCACCCCGACAACGACGCCGCCGGACTCCAGCGCTTCACGCATGGCGATTTGATCCACTCCACGTGCGCCCCCTGACACCACCTGCACACTGTCGGTGGCGCAGCGATTGGCGGCGCGCGAAGCGAAGGCTTCTTCCACGGGGCCGATATTGCGGGAACCGACAATGGCGAGCCCTCCTCTATCTAGGAGGGACTGGTCCCCCGCTCCGTAAAGGAAGGGCGGCGCCATTTCTCTCAACTGGCGCTTAAGTCGGCGCGGGTAGGCTGCGTCGCTCCGGCAAAGAACCCATAGTCCCTTGTTCATCCACGCCTCCATCGCGAAACTCATGGCCGCCCCGCGCGCGAGGAGACTGCGAACACGGGGCATCTCGACCGGGGTCATTCCGACCTCCAAGGAAAAGAGAACATCGTCGTCCAGCAGTGAGGCCGGGCGTAGCCCTTTGCCATGGAGAAATACCGAAAGTCGCCCGTAGTCAGCCGCGCTGAAGGGGGCGAATCCGTTCGCCGCACAAGCTTCCTTCCCGAAGTGTCCGCAGAGAAGCAGAATCGCCTTGGCATCATCGGTGAGATCTTCTGGGGTCATGATTAGGAATTGGTCATGGAGCTGTCGGCCAATGCGAGTGGAAGGACCGCTTCGACGCCGGCGCGCCGGAGAAGATACCCAGCCACGGTAAAGGTCCAATTCGAGTCCACCATGTCATCCACCAGAAGAACGGGACCTCGGTAAATCGCTTCCCGTCGAACCGCCAGCGTGCCATCCAGATTCTGCACTTGGTGGGCGCTGTTCTGCATGTCCCGCTGCCGGTCGGAATGGCTGATTTTTTCAAGCGCGTCAGCATAGGGAAGTCCAAGGCGTACCGCAAGGCGTCGCGCGAAATCGGGGACAAGATCGGGGTGGCGTAGTGACGGGATGGCGGCAACCCAGGCCGGAGCCGGGTGCGGATCCCAATCGGCAATCATCTCCGCGCAGGCTTCGACGAGCTGGTCGTCGAAATGTTCGGCCCCGCCGCCATGCGGATACTTCCCGCGACGAACCAGTTGTCCCCAGCCGGGATCGCCCCAGACGCAAAGCGTACGTCCCTCCTCGCATCGGTGCGCGACGGGGATCGTGACACGTCCATTTCCGAGAGTCGAGAAAACCTGGTAGCGACCGGCAGGTTTTTGCTTGCGGGCTTCGATGGCCTGGTAAGTACGTCTGAGGAATACGGTCGCTGCTTGTTGCAGCTCCGGTCTCAACTCGACAGGGAAGTGAGGTGCCCCGAGGCAATTGGCACAGCGACCGCAGTCGGCAGCCGCAGGATCGTCGAGTGCTTCGGAAAGAAATCGCATCAGGCAGCCGCTATGGGCCATGTAGGCTTGCATCTGCTGCTGCTCCTGCCGTCGAAGGGCGGTCAGCCCATCAAGCCGGGCCTGATCCACCCGATAACCGCGGACGCTGGCGGTCGCCGCCCACTTACTCCCGTCTTTCGCAAGCGGCGCAGGTTCCTCGACGGACAGAAACTTGAGAGTCTTCTCGATCTGAGAGTGCGAGAGATTGAGCGAATTCTCCAGCTCGTATGAGGAAAGTCCGTCATCGGCTTCGGCGAGCGCATCCAGCACCTCGCGAACATGAGCTTGCGGAGGGAACGCGCTGCGGATGAAATACTCGGCCACCTCGTCATCCTCGGCTCCACTCATCAGGATGCCATGGGCATGATCCACGGCACGACCGGCGCGCCCTACCTGCTGGTAGTAGTGCACCACCGAGGCTGGCCGTTGGAAGTGAATGACGAAGCTGAGATCCGGTTTGTCGAAGCCCATGCCCAACGCCACCGTGGCGACCAATGCCTTGATCTCGTTACGGAGTAGCCGGTTTTCGAGAACTACCCTTTCTTCGGTGTCGAGGCCGCCATAGTAGGCGCTCGCATCGATCCCCTGCATGCGAAGCCACTCGGCGAGACGGACGGCATCACGCACCGTGAGCGTGTAGATGATGCCCGAGCCATCAATCGAGGAGAGGAGAGATACGATCCATGCGTAGCGATCGACTGGATTCGGAAGATCGACATTTTGAAGGCTGAGGCTGTGGCGGACGAGGGGTCCGCGAATGACCTCCAGCGTGTCGCCAAGCTGCGACTGGACATCATTAACCACCCGATCATTGGCCGTAGCCGTGGTGGCGAGGGCCGGGAGGTTGGTGGGCAGACCGCGCAAGACGCGGACAATGCGGCGGTAGTCAGGACGGAAGTCATGTCCCCAGTCGGAGATACAGTGGGCTTCATCGACCACGAACAGCGAGATGCGATCCGCGATACGTTGGAGAACGCGCTGCCGGAAGCCCTCATTCGCGATCCGCTCAGGCGAAATCATGAGCAGATCGACCCGGCCGGCGAGGAGGTCAGCCTCGACTTGTGGCCAGTCGTCCTGGTTTGTCGAATCGATCGAACGTGCCCGGACACCGATTCGCTCGGCGGCCTCGATCTGATTCCGGATGAGGGAAAGAAGTGGCGAGACGAGGAGTGCCGGCCCACCTCCGCGTTCACGCAGGATCTTGGTAGCGATGAAATAGACGATGCTCTTCCCCCAACCTGTGCGTTGAACCACGAGCTGTCGCCGACCCTCAATTACACCTTGGATTGCCTCCCATTGTCCGTTGCGAAAGTCGGCGTCGGGATTGTCCAAACTGGCACGCAGCAGCTGGCGAGCGCGCTCTTTCGATGTCAGGCCGTTAGGCATGGTCGGATCCCTCCTTTGTTTCGGGTTTTGACGGCTCGGCACCGGACGGCTCGTCGTCCGGAAGGGTTGCTTCAACGGCCTTAGCCTTCTCGGACTGAATCTCACTGAGGCTCTTGCCACCCACGGTCTTCCACGACTTCGGCCCACTGCGCTGGGATCCGGCAACAACGCCTGCCGCTGCGCTTGGGCTTTTGAAGCTGTAGTCCTGGGTAAACTTCAGTTTCCCCGCCTCCACAATCAGAACCCCGTTCTTCTTGAGGGATTCCTTGAGCCCCTTGTAGCCGGCCTGAAGGCTTTCAACATCCACTAAAGAAGCTTGCGAATCCTTGACGACCACGAAGCCCTCTTCGGTCTCGAATCCACGAGCTGTTATCCCACTTTCAAGACTAAAGGTGAATTCCTCGCTCACCTTCTCACTGGTCTTGGCTCCAGGTGCCGCTGCCGGCGTCGAGACGATTGGCGGAAGCTCGAATACGTTGAAACCGAGAGCTGAGGACACGAGGTAGAGATTATCCAAAAACTCCTCCATTGTAGCTACCTCAGGCTTTGAAAGAGGCTTCTCGGAGGGTTCGCGGCCGTATTCGATACTGTATTGTTTCGCTTCCTCAGCCCGCTTGATCAGCCGCTGTTCAAGGAACGTGATGTGACCTTTGGTCAGGTTGTCGTCCTTGCTTGTAAAGAGGAACGCGAGAACGATGTCGTCCAGTGTGTCCTTGCTTAGGTGATCCAGAAGGCGTCTTGCGACGTTCTCGCTTTCGCCAATGTAAACCGCATCTTCGCCGGCCGTGTTCAATCCGACGAGGACATAGACTCCTGCGCGTTGCGTCTCTGGCCATTCCTTCAAACCGGAGAAATGAATCCTTGGGCAAGCGAAGGCCTGGCCGGTCCAATTCATCAATTCGGCGTAGCGGATCCCACTGGGTGAACCGTCGGTCAGGAAGAGGCGGATTTGTTTACCGTGTGCCATGGCGCTTAGAAGCTTGGTTGAGAGGCTCATTCTTCGAATTGCGGCAGTGCTGGCAGCTCATATGATGACCGGACCTTCCTCCAGTTTAGGCTCCACCGCGGCGCGAACGTCGGAAATCCAGGCCTCCAAGTCCTCGGTGGACTGGAGTGTGCGTGACGGCAGGTGGACTTTCTGCGCCTTCGGCTCCAGGAGCTTCGCCGCTTTCGCCGCCGCGTTCTGGAATCGAGCCGGCAGCGCCGCCGTCTTGTCCTCCCACCAGGGCAGGGGAGTCGCCTGGAGAGTCCGA
Organism: Akkermansiaceae bacterium UBA5020; assembly: GCA_002396885.1. Lineage (GTDB taxonomy): Bacteria > Verrucomicrobiota > Verrucomicrobiia > Verrucomicrobiales > DEV007 > Arctic95D-9. The sequence continues at coordinate 13,877 of DGXY01000135.1, read as the reverse complement.
ACCAACTGGTCTTCGGTGCCCACCTCCAATCCCGGCGGAACGCCAATCCCCTCCTCGGCCAGGATGGCGCGCCGTTGGTCGCCGGTCAGCTTTTGCCAGCTGTCGGATGCCTCGAGCGCAGTCATCTGGCTGGCCTGTTCGTCGCAGTATTGCTGGTGTGCGGCGGTCACGGCCGTGCGCAGGACCTGGGCGCACTTCTTGACGAGCGGCGAAACGTGGTCGGCGGAATCGAGGAGGAGCCGCCCATCGACGACGCTTTTCGCACTCGTCGCGACTTCTTGGAGTTCGGCCATGCCCTTCCCCACCGAGAGCAGGCGCTGGAGTTGCTCCCAGATCGGCTGACGTTTCTCGGCCAGGTCGGCGGCCTTTTTCCACTCTGCGGCTTCCGACTTTAGTGTCTCCGCCTGCGTGAGCAAAGCCGCCAGCCGTTCATTGCCGGCCATGGCGCGTAGATCGGCAATCGCCTGGGTCTTCGGCGGCTCGGGAAGGGGCGCAGGGCCACCGGCCTTCGCGGCGAGGCTCGCGAGGGCATACAGGTATTCGGTCGATTTTACCTCCGGGTCGTCGCTCGCTTTCGCGGAGACACCGGCTTCCTGGAACAACCCTCGCAGCTTGATCTTGTCCTGGGCCGTGAGGGTGACGGTCTCCGTGCGAAACTCGGTCTTTGCGATCTTGTTCTGGTCAAGGTGGCCCACGCCGAGCGGGGCGTTGCTGTAGCGGGCGGTGAGGTGTCCGCCCGCGTGGAGCGCGATCAGGGCGCCGTCGATGGCGTCGCGGTCCCAGCCAAAGGGAGGATCGCCGAAGTGCTTGCGCACCTCCGCTCCCATCATTCCGGAACCAACCTTCAGCAAAACTTCGCGGGTCACCGAGTGGCTCTCGGTGCTGCCAGTCCAGTCGATCACCGACAGCGGGGAATCGTCGCCGCTGCGGGCACGCCCGATCACCACCGACCAGTTCTTGTGATCGGCTTCCGAGAAGCGCGGGAACAGCCGGTCGAGAGCGTCGAGGGCACCCTCGCGCACCTTGTCCGCGAGGCTGATCTGGATGAGCTCGGAGCCTCCGCCCTTGTAAACCTTGGCGCTGCCGATGATCTGGCCGATGAGCGACTTTCTCATGCGCTCGGCATCCCCGAGCCGGGTGGCCATCGAGGCGCGGGCCTCTTCGCCCTCATGGCTTGCAGGCACCCCCTTGAAGTCAATGGTGCCGCGAGCCGCCTCCTCGCGCACGATCTGCTGGCGCAACTCGTCGGACGACGCCTTCGGGATGAAGACAAAGAGGATCGGGCTATCGGTGCCTGCGGCCTTGGCTGCATCCACCACATTCTTCTCGGTGCAGCTCCACCCGTCCTGAATCCAGACCGGTATGTCGGAGCTGGAGGCGGCCGGAGCTTCGGATCCAAAATGGAGGGCCAGTTTCCTCGGCACCTTCGCGGTCCCCTGCTGGACACGAATGCCGGTCACTTCCTCCTGGGCCGCGACCCGGAGATAGGTTTCCCGCTTCTGGTGAACGGAAAGTTCGTTTCCAGAAACCTGCGTGACGCGGTTGCGGAACTCCTTCTCCCACTCCAGGGACTCGCGGGTCTGTAGGTTGTATTCGTCGCCGTCCTTGAGCAGGATGCCGTCGTCGGCGAGCTTTTGCAGGAGCAGCGGCACTTCCTTGCGCAGCTTGGGGCCATCGCCGGCCAGGTCCGTCACCAGCAGGTCGGCCAGCATTTCGGGAGTGGCTCGCACCCCACAGTCGGATCCTGCCTCGCGGGGCAGTTTCCTGACCAGGAAGACAAGGCTGCACAGGCGCGACGCCAGATGTCCCCGCTCGGTGCCATCGTTCAGGTTTCGGATGCGCTCATCCAGCTCCCGGAGCAGGACGCCCTGCTGCACCATGGCCGCCTGGAGTTGGTCAAACATGAAATCGGCCGGAACGACATTACCGACCGGCTGTTCGGCGAAATCGTGCAGCGCGTCGTGGATCATGCGCAGCTGGGTGCGCAGCATGCTGCTCGTCCCCGCCGGATCCACCGCCCGGCTGACCTGCTCCCAGAAACGACGGCGGACCGGAAGGATCGGATAGTCTTCCGAGAGGATGTCCCGGTCGCTACTCCGGGAGGCCAAGGTCGTGCCGGCGAGCTGACGCTCGATCTCACCAACGTGCTTCGAGAGTTCCTTGCGGAGCGAATCCACTTTCTCCGGACGCTTGGCGAGAAGGATGCGGCGGGTAACATTCTCGACATCGGCATCCGACAGCTCAACCGGGATGGTAAACCGGGCACGCATCCAGCCGAATTCCGGCACCTCCGTGCTCAGGGCGCTCTGGCCGGCGCCGACGAGAAGCACGCGGCTCTCCATCTGCTTGGCAAGGGCCTCCGCCACCTCGACCACCTGCCGGGTGCGTTCGAGGTTGTTGCGCACAAAGATCTGCACCTCGTCCATGACGATGATGGTCAGAGGGAGTTGCCCGTCCTTCTCAAGGATCTCCCGAGTCATGCGCAGGAACTCGGCGGTGTCGATGTCAGTAGGCTGGGAGAACTCGCGGCGAATCAAATCCCGGACTTCTGCGTCGCTGCCAAGGGTCGGGTCGGATTCGAGCAGGGCCTTGCGAATGACCGGGCTGACGGAGAGATCTACCAGCTCGCGGTCGAACTCCTTTCCAGCGGCTTTGACGGCGGAAACCATCTGGTCGTAGAAGCCGTGGTTCTTCAGGTAGAGGCAAAACTTGGCCAGCCGATACTGTTCGGGCAGGCCACAGCTGCGAAGCAGAATGCCCAGGATGGTAAGGCGCACGCTCTCGCTGCTGCCCGAGGGAAGGATGCCCAGCGCCGAATGAAGGCCACCGGCCCGACGCGCCTGGGTGTCGAGTTCCTTGAGCGCCGCCTCGACTTCCGTCGGCAACGACGGCACGAGACTCCGGGCGGTCACGCCGTCCTCGGAGAATTCCGTGTTCACCCAAAGGTGTCCCAGCATCTTGAGGAGGTGCGATTTTCCGCTTCCATAAAAGCCGCTCACCCATGCGGCGGGCTGGTTGGTTCCGCCGACGTGGCTCAGGAACGAATCCATGATTCGCAGCATCCCATCGGCGTATTGGCCTTCGCAGACAAAGTTGGCCAGTTCCTCCCGCAGTTCCTTCTGGAGGACCTTCCGTTCCTGCGGGGTGACGCCATCGCTGATGCGCGCCTGCCCATTGTTCATGAGCTTGGCCGTGGCCGGATCGCGAAGAAACAGTTCTCGGTTGTTCATGGGGATCAGGGTTAGGAGGCGATGGGCGTGGCGAGGTAGTTCCATCCATCGCGTGCATCCAGCATGCGATAGACATTCTGTTCGTAGGTGCCCGGGAAGAACACGACGACTCTGCCGCGGATGTCCGGTTGAATTTTTTCCAGAGTGGCGTGGAGCGTCGCGAAGCCAAAAATTGCCGCGACCCCGTGCACGGCGACAACGCTCTCCGCGGTGGCCTCTTCGCTTGTTACCGCATTGCGCAGCTTATTGACACAGAAGGCAGTGAAGCCGTAGGCCGTGTCCGCCTTCATCTTGTCATCGAGGAGATCGGGCGAGGAGAAATACTCCTCCGGGTAGGACTCGCCCGCCATCCATTCAGGAAAGCAGTTGGTGAAGTCCACCTCCAGCCACGGGTGGCCGGAAGCAACGGTTCGATTCTCGAAGTCCTTGAGCTTGGCCCTCAGCTTGCGCTCGTCTTCCTTGGGGTAAACGACGAAGACAATGCGCTGGGCGCCGGGCAGGTTGCGCTGCCACGGGGCCGAGAGATGCCGTTCATACTGTTCGGCGATTTCGTCAATGCGTGCCACGGGATTCGATGAGTTCTTTGGTTGTCAGCAAGGTGGAGAACCCGAGTTCAACGATTTCTCCAGCGATCTTCAGATCAAGGTAGCCAAGGCGCTTCGCTTCCATGGCGATCGGGCGGAGTTCGCCCGGACTCGCGTCGAGCACTAGCGTCCACTCCGATTCAAAGAGTCTCGCTCCCCTGATCCCTTGCAGAAATCCCAGAATTAGGGCGTAGGTCAGAGACCCGGGGGTGACACGTACCTTCCTCCGAAACTTCCGAACCCGGCCGTCCAGATGACCGCTTTGGGTCCATGACGACGAGGCGTTTCTCACGACCTTGTCGAGAGTGGCATCGTTGAGGCGACCGGCGACATGATGGCGGACGGCATCGGTGATGGCTTGCCTGGAGAGTTCTTCCCCTGCGTTCATCCCTAGCACCGCACCCCTTGTCGCTCGCAGGAGCGGATCGCGCGCCAGCGCGCACAGGAGCGCGATGAGCGGTCGCCCCACGTCATCCCGGTACCACAGAAAGCGGAGATTCCGAAAAAGTGGCTCTGCAGGGTCAAGGCAATAAAGCTCCGAGAGCCGCTGCACCGTGAGCTTGCGGGTGGCTGCGGTCTGCTTGCCGAGGGCATTTTCCTCAACTGCCGCGGACACGTAGGCAGCCCGATTACTATCGCGAGGACAGGCGGCGAGAAGGGCGGTGAGTTCGGCCAGCATCATCGTTCTGCTGGTGTGCGTGCCCTTGTCGCCGGTCCGAAAACCGAGCCGCTCGCTGTAAGGGTGAGGATTCATTGGCGGCGACCATAGCCCAGGGTGCAAAAATTGTCAACAGAAGCTTCTCTTGTCGCCGGCAAACTTGCCGGCGAGTTTTTCGCTTTTTATTTGCACCCTCTCCGCCCGCCTATAAATTCACCTGAAATGCAGACTTCTCATAACTTCGACCCGGAGGCTTTCCTCCAACCATTCGAGGGGCGGGAACACCTCTTGGAGGAGTATCTCGACTCCCTTCCACCGGCGGGCTTGACCGTTACTAGGCCAGTCGCGTCAGCCGAATCGTTCAAGAATCATCTCGAAATCTGTCCGTCGGTTGAGCGTCGTGTTCTGGTCACCGGGATGGTTGAGGCCTGGGAAATGGCGTCGGACGACGGGCACGAACAGCTGCTGGCCGCGCTACGAGCCAACGGCGGCAGCAATGGCAATCATACTGAGCTACCCGCCGAGTGCCTGGCCCTCCACCTGTTGTCCACCGATCGCGACGTCTTCGAGTCCGCCTTGAGCCTCGACGAGATGCGGAAATGTGAAGCGCTGGAGCTGTTTAAACCGCAATCCCCGGTTCAACTCGTCGGTGACCTCGCGGCGGCCAAGAATCACTTTCGGAGCGAAATGGCCGCCCGCTGCGGAGAGAAATACGGGAGCCAACGCATCCTCATGCGGCAGTTCGGCGAGTCCGACATTTTGTCCGTCGGCTTCTATTTCGAGCGGCCTCCCAAGGCTCGGCGCACTCTCAGTGGCAGTGTCTCGGAGCCGCATCTCGCGCGAGACGAGGCCCGTCCGCTCCAGTTCGATGCGCTCATCTTCGAGCCCGGGACTGGCATCCTCAGTATCCGGTCGAGCTGGGGTCGCCTGACCGAACACATTCGTAGGGCTTTCGCAACAGCCTTCCTGGCCGAGCCGGACGCCTACGAGTGGCCGGGTGCCTCGCGAATTCTCCAACTGTCCGAGTTTTTCACGGAGGAGGACGAATTGCTCGACACAGATGGCAGCCCTCCGGTGATCACCGATCTCGAATACGCACCCACCCACGACGATCTGGAGGCTCGCTACAAGATCACCGGAACGAATGTGCTAGCGATCGTTCGCCGCGATGGAAACATCACCGCCGTCCACGACTCGCGTATCCGACGCCTCGTTCTGAAAATGGCTCTCGAAGGCTCCGCCCGCCGTCGCCGGGTGCAGCTCACCGCACCAAACAAGGTGAATTTCAAGCGCGGCGCGGGAGCCGATCAGATCATTGGGCAACTCAGAGATTGGCATGTCCTACAGGCTCCAGCCCATACTGCGATCACTGCTTGAAGGGGTTTCCCGAAGTGAGCGCCCGGTCTTCTTCGAGGCGGACCTTGAGGCGATCGACCCGGCGGGTCTGCGCCTGCTTCTTCAAGAGCGCGTGCTCCGCAGCGCAGGGATTCCAGACGCCGTCGAAGACACTGAATGCGGCACCGCAACGGTTCACCTTCACCAGAAGTGTCGGTTTCTGATCGACCCGGAGAATCCGGGCCGGGACTGGACCATTGCAGATGAACGCTCGCTTCGGCGATGCCGCTTCGACCACCGGGCCATGCTTGATTGGATCGCACGTGGGAACGGCATGGCTGGCGAAGCTTCCCCTTCCGGCCCCTTATGGACAGTAGGCACCTCCATCGTCGGAGGACTACGCTGCCGCATCCTCTACTATCCGGGTATCGGATCCAGGGACGCTCTGCTTCTGGCAGTGAAGGATTTTCGCGTCACCGCCTCTGACGCGAAGACCGTTCATCTCCTCCTCATCCCAGCTGCAGTCGCTCTATCGAACGAAGATCTCGCCTGGATCGAAGAAAAGGGAATCTTCCTCGAACCGCTCTACCGGTTGGCTGGCGATGACGGGATCGACATTGGCACCGCGAGGCTTCCGGACTATCGGCCAACGCTAGGTTACTATTTCCGCCGGAGCGCCAGCGGCTGGGAGGTTGGCTACGACACGACAATGCCCAGGGCCGTGCCAAAGAAATCGGGCATGGACGCCATCTGGTTCCTGCTTCGAAACCCGGGAGAAGAGTTCACGGCTATGGCGATCAACGACCAACTCCATTTGAGCGAATCTGGGGTGCCTCGCGCGCGATCTACCGGCAGCAGGGCAAAGTCGATTGCCGACCTCCCTCCAGGGGTAAAGAAAGAATTGAGCGAATTGCGTGCCGAAATGGCGAGAGCAAAGGAGAAGAACGACGAGCGCACCCGGCGAGATGCGGATGAAGAATACAAACGCATTCTAAGGGATCATGGAATCAAGGATTCGTTCGCCGGCATGACAGCACGCGAAAACGACGACCAAGCTAAAGAAGCAGAAACCCTGACCCGTTCCATCAAGCGCTGCCTTGATTCCTTAGAAAAGACGAGGGAACTGAGCGAGTTGGTAGATCACCTCCGGGCTAATCTCGAATGGGGCACTCGCTTCATCTACGGCCCGCCTGAGACCCCACCATGGCGGACGACGTAGCGGGGCGCGAGAAGTCATCTCTCCTTGCAAATTGATGGAGCGGCCTGCGGGCCGCTTTTTTTTCGTTCGGACACGATCTGTCCGAACCCGGACACGATTTGTCCGCCCGGCTTTTTGACACGCCACCAACGTCATGAAGCCGACCCTCGAATTCAGAAACTCTCCGTCCGATTCCGAAGACCTCCTCTGGTCGACGGCCGACGTGGCCAACTACCTGCGCTGCTCCGAGCGCCAGGTTTACAAACTCCGGAAGCAGGGCCTCCCCACGCTCCATGTCGGAGGGTTGATCCGCTTCGACCCAGAGGCCGTCCGCCGATGGCTCTCAGAGTTTGGTGCGCAAGTCACACTCGACCCGAGGGACGACGATCGCGCCCGCCAGCTCGCCGACATCACCGCGTCCGGCGACGCGGACAACGCGGAGGCCGCAGCCGCGGACCTGGCCCGAGAATTTCCTCACTAACCCCTAACTCTAGAACCCATGACGACATCCATCGCACCAACCAACCCCACTAGCCGAACTAGCAGCATGCCTGTCCGCTGCAAGCTGACAAAGGCTCTTTTCCTGAAAATTCCTCTTGGGGTCTTCCTCATCAGCAACTGCCACGCCCGCAACGGGCAGCCCGTCTTCGCGGAACGCATCGCCGCTCAGGGCGACCGCCAGCAACAGTGGCAGCGGATCCTCGAAACCGGGGCCGCCCAACGGCTCTGCCTGATCACCAATAGCGAAGCCGACTTCAAGACGATGAGAGGGGCGTTTCCTCGCGACATGGACGCCGTGGAACGGCTCCTCGTCCGCCGGGAAAGAGTGCTTGCCCGCGTCCCCAACTGACCAATTTCCCGCTCCCCGGTCATGGCAGGCCGGACGGGGAACGGGTTCACCTACTTCCGGCCTCCACCCAACTGAAATAGCCAACTCAAAAAATCATCATGAAACTGAAAGCCAACCCTAGCTCCAACTTCGAACCGCATCCCGAATCCGACTGCATCGGCGTCTGCGTCGATGTCACTCCCCTGAAGCGCGTCGAGTCATCCTTCGGACCCCGCGAGGTCTTCAAGCTCGTCTTCGAGACCACCGTGCTCCGCGACGACGGACGTCCCCACCTCGTGTGGAGCCGCAGCTTCACCCCGAGCCTCCACGAGAAGGCCGCCTTCCGCGCATTCGTGAAGCAGTGGTTCGGGCGTGATCTCACGGCCAAGGAACTCGCCGAGTTCGACACGGAAAGCCTGATCGGCCGCACCGCGAAGCTGTCCATCGTTCACAACGATTACAATGGGAGCGTCTACGCGAACATTGGCCTGATCCGCCCGGACCGCTCGACTGCGCCGCTGAAGCCCTCGGGCAAGTACACCCGTGTCCAAGATCGCGACGAGGAACGGGACGAGCAGTTCCGCCACGCCGACAACGGCGGCGACGAGGAAACGGCCGATTGGCGTCGCACCAAGGTCCATGTCGGGAAGAACGCCGGGCTCGATCTCGGCGACCTCGACGAGGCATCTGTCCGCGCCCTGATCGAGCGCTGGCTGCCCGACGCCATGGCCAATCCGAAGCCGCTCAAGGCCGACCGCGAACTCATCGCCGCCCTGCGCGCCGCCGCCGGCGTGCTCGGCATCGAACTCGACGAGGACACCAACGAACCCTTCTGATTTAATGATACTCGTCCAACGCGAATCCGCGTCGCACTGGTACTTCCCGGACGGCACGCCCCACCACGAGGTGGCGCGGGCCGACGGGAAGGGCACCCGCCCCACCAACCTGCGCGACGCCCGGAAGCTCGGCCTTTACCCAAGCGTCACCAACGTCCTCGCCGTGCTCGCCAAGCCGGGCCTGGACGCCTGGAAACAGGAGCAGGCCATTCTCGCCGCGCTCACGCTGCCTCGCCGCCAAGACGAGCCGCTCGATGCCTTCGCCCGCCGGGTCGTGTCCGACATGACCCAGCAGGTGAAAGACGCCGCAGACCTTGGCAGCGCCATCCATGCCGCCATCGAGAACTACGCCCAATCGGGCGACATTCCCGAAAATCCCGAGGTTCTGAAACTCTTCGAGCCGGCGCGGGCTTGGTTCGATGCTGAGGTGGAGGATGTCCACGCCGTCGAGGCGGCGGTGGCCCATCCCGAATGGGGCTACGCGGGTCGGGTCGATCTCGTGGCCACCCTTCGGTCCACGGGCCGGCCCACAGTGATCGACTTCAAGACGCAGAAGACCCGCACCGACAAGAAGGGCGGCTTCCAGCCCATCTTCTATGAAACCTGGGAACTCCAGCTCGAAGCCTATCGGCAGGCGCTGGCGTCACGCGCCACTGAGTTCGCCACCGCCGAAACCGCCAGTGTCGTGATCGGCTCGACCGAACCGATACCGGTGAGCATGAAAATCTGGGAGCCACTCGACGCTCCGTCGCGCTTCCGGGCTTTTCTCGCCGCCCGACAGCTCTGGGTTTGGACCAAGGGCTACTGCCCCGTCGGCGACGGACCACCGGACCGCCCCGATGACGAGCCTCCCGCCGCTGCCATGGCCGTGGCCGCCTGATTCTCTTCCCTGACCCTAACTCCCGAACCCCGTGCTCCGCCATGCCCGAAACATCCGCACCTGCCCCACCAACCACCCTCACGCCTGAAGCCCGTTTCCAGGCCCTCGCCAGCTCCGGAAAGAACGTGTTTCTGACCGGTCCGGCGGGGACCGGAAAAACCCATCAGCAGCGAGACTGGCTCGACCGCAATCCACGAGCCGCCGTGACCGCCTCCACCGGCGTTGCGGCGCTCAATGCGGGCGGGGCCACCGTGCATCGCTGGAGCGGGATGCTGATCGGACCACCTCCCGGACAGAGCTTTGACTGCTTCTTCCGGGAGCTCGCCAGCGACAAGCGCTTCGGCATCCGCGCCGCCTTCAACCGCGTCCGCCAAACCGAGCAGCTCGTCATCGACGAAATCTCCATGCTGCCGGGTCGGCTCCTCGATTACCTCGACTTTCACTGCCGGGCGATCCGGCACGATGATCAACCCTTCGGCGGGATTCAGGTGATCTCCACCGGAGACTTCCTTCAACTCCCGCCGGTTCGGACCAATCCTCGGGTTGAGTATGACTGGGCCTTCGATTCGGAGGCGTGGCGCAACGCGGGTTTTCAGACCGTGGAGCTGACCACGATCCGACGCCAGGACGAGCGCGACTTTGCCGATGCCCTCTCGCGCTTCCGGGTCGGTGAGATCAACCGGCGCGTCGCAGACGTTCTGCGTCCGCGCGTGGCCATTTTTCCCGATCGGAACCTGACCCGTCTCCTCACCCACAACGCCCAGGTGGACAAGTGGAACGACTACTGTCTCGCCGATCTGCCGGGCAACGAATGGGTGAACCAGGCGCAGACCGACGGACCCACCTCGCAAATCGACTTTTTGACCAAGAACCTGCTCACTCCCGCGACGCTCCGGCTCAAAATAGGGGCACGGGTCATGTTCACGGTGAACCGGCCGGACGACGGCTTTGTGAACGGTCAGACCGGTGTGATCACCAGCCTCAACTCGTCGGGCGTGGGTGTGGAGACCGACCATGGTCATGTCACCGTCGATCCCTACACTTGGTCCTTCGATCCGAACGACGACACCAGCGCCACCTTCGAACAGTTCCCCCTCCGTCTCGCCTACGCGATGACGATCCACAAGTCGCAGGGCCTCACCCTCGACTCGGCCTTCATCGACATCCGCGCCGCCCGCGAGCCCGGACAGGGATACGTGGCGCTCTCGCGCGTCCGCTCCGTTGACGGGCTCCACCTCAAGGACTGGCCCAGGGGCGTCTTTGTTTCGCAACGGGCTATCGACTTCCACGCCAACACCTGCCGATGAGAGATCTGTCCGACATTCGCGCCGCCTATGAAAATGGCGAAGGGTCACTCCGGACCCTGGCCGAACGCTTCTCGGTGCCATTCGACACCGTCAAAAAGCGGGCGGCCCGCGAAAAATGGCACCAAGGGGAGAACGGTCTACCAGAAAATGGCACCGAAAACGGCACCACCACGACCGAAGGTGCCAGAACTGGTGTCGAGAGTGGCACCAAGAATGACACCGCCATGGAGCATGGTGCCAAAAGCGGACCTGAAAATGGCACCGCCTCCGTTCAGAATGGCACCAAAAATGGCACCGCTTCGGCGGTTGGCACCGAAAACGGCACCAAGGAAACCGATGGTGCCGAAATGGAGGAGCAAAACGGCACCGGTGCCACTTTTGGTGCCATTCCCTTCATCCCTGATGGGATCAACGGCCTCAACCGGCTGAAGGCCGCCTCCTTCTATCACCGACAACTCGGATGGGCGGTGCATCCGCTGGCCGCTCCAAACGAGGGCGACGAGCAGGCCCGAGGGAAAAAGCCGCTCCTCAAGGGCTGGCGCACCCACACCGCCGCCGAAATCGGTCCCGAATTCCTCTCCAAATACTTCGCCAACGGTTCGTGCCACAACATCGGCTGTGTCGTGCGCGCCCCTTACGTCCACGTCGATCTCGATTCCAAGCCCGACGCCGGGGCCTCGGTGCAGCAGTGGCTCGCCACTCAACCCGATCTGGCCGCTGTTCCGCGGGAAAGAACGGGCGGCGGGGCCCACCTGGTCTTCATCTGCCGCGACGTGCCCGAGGAAGTGCTGAAATCCAAGAAGGCTCCTTCGTCGCAGATCACCGAGGCCGTCACTGCCGAACTCTATGTGGACGGGCTCAACATTGTCCTCTCACCCTCGGTCCACAAAAGCGGTTATACCTACGCTTGGGAAACGACCGGGGCGATCCCGGAAGTAAAGTGGTCCGACCTGAGCCGCTGGTTCGGCTTTGCGACTCCGGAAGCCAAAAAGCGCGGTCGTCCCTCGAAGGAAAAACCTTGGTGGGCGAAGTGGCCGGAGGATCTGCGCACGCTCGACCTGACCGCTGTGCTAACGGAACTCGGGATGCTGGGCGAATGCCTCGATCCCGACGCCTCGAAATGGGCGGTGCGCTGTCCCTGGGAATCTTCCCACACCGGCGGCGCGGCCGATGCGCCCGGATCGGACACGGTGATCTTCAATCAGCCGGAGACGATGCCGGCCTTCCACTGCCTCCACTCCCATTGCGACCAGCGCACGGCGAAGGATCTCCTTGAGCGGATCGAGGAGCAGCGACCCGGTCTGATCGCTCAACATTGCGCCGACATCCGGATCTGGACTCCAGGGAACAAAACCTCGGCGGGTCGTCCAAGAATCATCCTGCCCGGCACGGGCCGCAGCCACAGCGAGTTTGCCAACGAGATGGGCAACGCCATCGCCCCCGCTCTGGATCTGTTCCGCTTTTCCCGCAACGTGGTCGAGATCACCAGCGTCCAGGCAGCCGATGCCTCCGGCGCGATTCCCGGACACATGCTTTCGTCGATGAAGGGGGCTGATCTGGTGACGGCGGTCGAGCGCACTGTGGAAACCGGCGTTCTTCAGAAGGACGAGGCCGGTGACGTGGTCTTCGCACCCAAGAGCATGACCGAGCACGATGCGCGGATCACGCTGGTGAGCGGTCAATTCACGTCCCTGTTACCTCGAATCACGCGGGTTCTCGACGTTCCCGTGCCGATGCTCGATGAGTCCGGGGCTTTGGTCTACCCGCAGGCGGGCTACGACGCGCGTTTCGCCACCTGGCTCAATCCCAAGGCACCGGAACTGCGCTCCATGGGTCTTGAGGAGGCGGTCCACTGGCTACTCGCGGAACTCTTCGCCACACCAGATCAGGGCGGCTTCTGGTGGCACGACGAGCAGGCCCGCCTTCACTCCCTCGCCCGCCTCGTCACGCCCTTCTGCCGCGGATTGATGGGCTGGAAACGTTCTCCGCTCTGGATCTACGACGGCAACCGCGAGGGCTGCGGCAAGGACACCTGCGCCGACGTGACCCATGTCCTCTACACGGGCCGCTCCATCATCTGCGCCCCGCTCTCGAAGGATTGCGACGAGGAGATGCGCAAAAGGATCACCTCCGCCCTCCTCGCCGGTGCCCGCTTCTTTCACCTCGCCAACATGAAAGGCCACATCCGCTACGCCTCCCTCGAGGCGGCCACCGACAACTCCGGCACCTGGGAAGACCGGCGGCTTGGCGTGAGCGAAACCCTCGTGTTGCCCAACGAAACCGAGTTCTCGTTCTCGGCCAATAACGCCACCTGGGAGCCGGACATCGAGCGCCGCTGCCGACGCATCCGCCTGCGCTTCACTCCGGAAGACATCAACGGCCATCGCTATCGCCACGCCAATCTTCTGAGCTGGGTGCGGGAGCACCGGGGCGATCTGCTATCGGCCATCGCCGCCCTCGTCACGCATTGGATCCGGGAGGGATGTCCGCCCGGTCCGACGCCCTTCACCTCGTTCCCGGAATGGGGTCGGGTCGTCGGCGGCGTGCTGACGACCTGCGGACTGTCCGATCCCTGTCTCGCCCATGAGGAGTCCGCGAACTCCGGCGACCAGAACACCCGCGCCATGCGGGAATTCTTCGTCGCGGCGAACCGGAACTTCGGGGACGACTGGATCCAAAAGGCGAAGCTCCACGAGTTCGTCCAGAAGAGCGAAGAGGTCCAGGATCTCTTCGAGTGGATCGAGTTCTCGGCCCGACGCGGACTGATCACCTTCGGAAAGCTGCTTTCGAAGTTCGACGGACGGGAGCTCGGCGGAATCGTCTTCCGTGTTGACCGCACCTCGAAGAACTACTGCAAATACCGCTTCTTCCGACCGGAGGACGAACTTCTTCCCACAAATCCCCCACTTCCCACTGAACCCGTTTCTGCCGGCCCGGAAGCCGCTCCATCGAGTGGGATGTGGGAAGAAATGGGACAATCTTCCTACGCACGCATAGGAGAAGAAAAATTCGGTAAGAAT
>DGXY01000098.1:37174-39072 GCA_002396885.1 Akkermansiaceae bacterium UBA5020 | reverse complement strand
AATATCTTTTTGTCTGTCCCTTAATGTTTTCGGGCGGCGAACCAAATATCTTTTTGTCTGTCCCTTAATGTTTTCGGGCGGCGAACCAAGAGGTCTGCCCTCGGCGGAATGCCATTCCACCCGACGCCACCCAGACCCGCGTTCGCGGGGTTTATCTCGGCGCGGGCAGGCGCGCGGTCCACTTCTCACCTCCGCACCATCCGCCGCACCAACAACAGCAGCGCCCAGCAAAGCACGAGCCCCGAAAACGCCGCGAGCGGGAGCCTGGGGTGTTGCTTTAAAACAAGGATCCAGTGGCTTTTGGTCGCAAAGGTCGCGGAGGGCCAGGAGAGGTGAAGAAAGAGGCTGCGATTTTCCCCCATCGGGGCGGTCGCCTCGACGAGGATGCGGCTTCCGGCGGCCTCAGCGCGCCAGGCAGGCCCTTGTCGCTCGGCATCGGGATCGACGCCGATGACAGAGGGCGTGTAGCGCAGCACCGGCACGCCTTCGGGCAGGCGCACGGTCGCGACGGCGGCATCGATCGGCAAGGTCGGCAAGGACCCGACGAGATCGATCACGGTGGAAAACTCCCCTTCCCCGCGACGCCAGTCCTCACGCATGCGGCCTTTGATGACGTAGTCGTGGTTGCGGTGTTCGAGGTCGCGGTCGGGGGCTCCGATGAAGAGGGTGACAAAGCCCGAGTTCCGGTCGGCACGGAAGGTCTCGGGAACCCCGTCGCGGATCACTTCGAGAATCTCCAACTCGGTCTCGAGGATGAGACCGCCCGGTCCCTGAAAAACCATGAGGTAGTTAAGGACCGGTCCCCGCCGGATCGCGACCCCGGCGACACCGAGACGGAAACGCTGTTCAAAGGTGACGAGCCCGTCTCGATGGATCTCGTAGTCGAGCTCGAGGGAATGAATCCGCTCGGCCGGATCGGGCGCGACTCGGGCGGTCTCAGGAGGATTGTGATCCTGAACCCTCGCCACCGACGCCCCCAACGGGAGCACAAGAGCGCTGAGAAGGAGGATGGCCGGAGTCCGTTTCAAGGAGGGCAGACTAAGCTCACCCACCCCGATACGCTTGAAAAAATTACGGAAATCACATATTTTTCAGCAATTTCTCGTGAATCCCACCAAAGCCGCCGTTGCTGAAGACGATGATGACATCGCCATCGCGGGCCTCGGCCTCAAGACGGGTGACGATGGCGTCGGCATCAGGCTCGTAGAAGGCGGGGAGGCCTTGGTCGCGGAGAGTTTTCATGAGCAGATCGGTGTCGAGGCGCTCCTCTTCGGCGAGTTTGTCGGCCCGCGCGACGGCGGCGAGGCAGACGCCATCGGCCTGACCGAGGGCCTCGGGGAGGGCCTCCTGGAAGACGCGGCGGCGCGTCGTGTTCGAGCGAGGCTCGAAGACAGCCCAGAGCCGGGCACCGTCGAAGCGTTTCCGCATCCCGGCAATGGCTTCGCGGATCGCGGTGGGGTGATGCCCGAAATCATCGACGATGGTGATGCCGCGGGCGGTGACACCGCGCACTTCCTGACGCCGCTTCACGCTGCGGAAAGCGGCGACGGCTTCGCGGATCGTTTCGGGCGCAACGCCGACGAAACGCGCCGCGGTGATGGCCATGGCCGCGTTGCGGACGTTGTATTCGCCATTCATCCCCATCTCGTAGCGCTCGCCTTCGAGGGCAAAGGCGGTGCCGTCGGCGCGGTAGTCGATCTCGGTGATGCGGGCCTCGCAAGCGGCCCCGATCCCGACACGTTTCATCGGGGAATGGCCTTGCTTTTCAAAGACCTCGAGGGCGTTGGCATCGTCACCGTTGAGCAGGACAATCCCGTTTTCGGGAACGAGGCGGACGAGGTGACCGAAGGTCTTTTTGACGGCGTCGAGGTTCTCGAAGATGTCGGCGTGATCGAACT
>DGXY01000098.1:34139-36992 GCA_002396885.1 Akkermansiaceae bacterium UBA5020 | reverse complement strand
GCGTGATCGAACTCGAGGTTGTTCACGATGACGAGTTCAGGCAGGTAATGGATAAACTTCGAACGTTTGTCGAAAAAGGCGGAGTCGTATTCGTCGCCCTCCAGCACGGTAAGGTCCGATCCGGTGATGCGGGCGCCCTGGCCGAGGTTCTCGGGGATCCCACCGATAATGAAATTCGGCTTCCGTCCCGCCGACTCGAGGATCCAGGCAAGGAGCGACGAGGTCGTCGTTTTGCCGTGCGTGCCGGTGACGACGAGATTGCGTTTCCCGCGGAGGATTTGCTCACGCAGCAGCTCCGGCAGGGAGACGTAGTGGAGCTTGCGACGCAACACCTCCTCGACCTCCGGATTGCCGCGGCTCTGGGCGTTGCCGATCACGTAGAGGTCGACGTCGTCGGGGAGATTCTCCGCCTTGTAGCCGTCAAGAATGGAAATGCCGCGCCCCTCGAGGAAGGACTTCATCGGATCGTAGACCTGCGTGTCGGATCCGGTGACGCGATAACCCGCGTCGCGGAAGGCGGCGGCAACGGAACCCATCGCGGTGCCGCAGATACCCATGAAATAGAGGTGTTTGTCGGGGGCGGAGGTCTGGGTCATGGCAGAAAAATCAAAATCGGGGGAAACCCCAGTTTTTACGACGCTTCCCGGCGGCCCGCAATGGCATTTTCTCCGATACGGGCTGGGAGAACACCGTCTTTCAGCCTCCGCCGGTCACTTCGGACGCGGCAGGTTGAAGCGGTCGCGGGTGCGGCAGTAGCCCGAGGGCACCTCCATGCGGCCGATCGGCGCGAAGGCAGCGGGATTCACAAGGAGGGTCTGCGGATCAAGGATGCCATCGCGGACATGGACGTGATGGATGAGCCCGACGACGAGCCGATTTTCACCCATTTCCAGAGTCGCCCACTCAGTGCACTCGAGCGCGACGGGAGCCTCGAAGATGCGGGGAGGCCGCACGGTGCGGCTCGGGGCGGTGTGGAGTCCGGCGAGTTCGATCTCACTAACTTCGGGACCGACGTCCGACGAGGTGAGATTCATCGCTTCGGCACAGGCCTCGTCGACGAGATTCACGACAAATTCGCGGCTGCGACGGATGTTGCGGGCCGTATCCTTGGGAATGCCGGGAGCGCGGTCGCCTGGGGCGAAGCCGAGCATCGGCGGCTCGGTGCCGAGGAGGTTGAAAAAGCTGAAGGGCGCGGCATTGACCCGTCCCTCTTCATCCTGCGTCGTGACCCAAGCGATAGGGCGGGGCGTGACGAGACCAGCGAGAAGCTTGTAAGCCCGGGCGAGGTATTCGCCGCCGGTGAGATCGAACTCCATGGCGAACGCGAGAGGGTCGGCTGCGATCGCTGACCCTGTCCGATCACTTCCCGACACCCTTGGCGAGGAGCGCCGGGGTCACAAGGTTGGGTTCCTTGCGGTAGGTTTTCTGGAACTTCTTGCCCCAGGCGCCGTTTTCGTAGACCTCTCGGTAAGTGATGGTGACGGCCTCGTAGGTCTCGTAATTGCCGCAATCATCCCGCTCAGTGATGGTGACGTTTTCGCGGCACCATTCGATGTGGCCGAGCAGGGTGGGGTCGCAGATGTCGTGACGACGGGAGAAATTCGGGAAGACCCGGCAGAAGCTGCGGTCTTTGCGCTTGTAGTGGCAGCGCAACCCCGGAGCGATCTCCGGCTTTGCCTTGGAGGAAGCGGAGGGAACGACCACCGTCTGGGCCGGGATCGGTCCCGAAGAAAGAAGCAACAGGCTGGCGATCAAAAGGAGGGCAAGTCTCATGGCGTGTCGTGAATCGAGCGCATGATGGGGAGGATCGGCCTCCATTTCAAGCGGAAAGTCACCAGATTTTGACAAAGCCCTCTCTCTTTGCAGAGGCCCCGCACAAAACCGGGTTTCCTGTTTGCGAATCCCCGCTGCTCATGCAAGGAGTGACAAATTTTACCCTCTTCCCCTGCATGCCCCGCGACAATTCGATCAAGAAGATTCTCTTAATCGGCTCCGGTCCCATCGTGATCGGACAAGGATGTGAATTCGACTATTCCGGAGTGCAGGCCTGCAAGGCGTTGAAGGAAGAGGGCTACGAGGTGGTGCTGGTGAATTCGAACCCGGCCACGATCATGACCGATCCGGAGTTCGCCGACCGCACCTACGTCGAGCCGATCACCCCGGAGATCGTCGAGAAAATCATTCTCAAGGAGCGTCCCGATGTGCTCCTTCCCACCCTCGGCGGCCAGACCGCACTCAACACGGCGATGGAGTTGCACCGCCGAGGTATCCTCGAGAAACACGGCGTGCGCATGATCGGCGCGAAGCCCGACGCGATCGAAAAGGGCGAGGACCGCCTCGCCTTCAAGAACGCGATGATCAAGATCGGCCTCGACATGCCCCAGTCGGGCGTGTCCCACACGATGGAGGAGGCCCACGTCATCCGCGAGGAGATCGGCAGCTTCCCCCTCATCATCCGCCCCGCCTACACCCTCGGCGGCACCGGCGGCGGCATCGCCTACAACCGCGAGGAATTCGAGACGATCGTGGCCCGCGGGCTCGATCTCTCCCCTGTCACCGAAATCCTCATCGAGGAATCGCTCCTCGGGTGGAAGGAATATGAGATGGAGGTGATGCGCGACAAGGCCGATAACTGCGTCATCATCTGTTCGATCGAGAACCTCGATCCCATGGGCGTGCACACGGGTGACTCGATCACCGTTGCGCCCATCCAGACCCTGACCGACCGCGAATACCAGATCATGCGCGACGCCTCCTTCGCCGTGATCCGCGAGATCGGCGTGGAGACGGGCGGATCGAACATCCAGTTTTCCGTCAATCCCGACACGGGCCGCATGATCGTGATCGAGATGA
>DGXY01000098.1:33068-33821 GCA_002396885.1 Akkermansiaceae bacterium UBA5020 | reverse complement strand
AGCCGACGATCGACTACGTCGTGACGAAGATCCCGCGCTTCACCTTCGAGAAATTCCCCGGTGCCGATGAGACCCTGACGACGCAGATGAAGTCCGTCGGCGAGGCCATGGCGATCGGCAGGACCTTCAAGGAGAGCCTGCAAAAGGCGCTGCGGAGCCTCGAGATCAAGCGTTTTGGACTGATCGGCGATGGGGCCGACCAGTCGATCGACGACGAGGGCCTCACCACGAAGCTGAGCGTGCCGAACGCGGAGCGCATTTTCTGGCTCGGCGTGGCTTTTGCAAAAGGCTGGGACACCGAGCGTGTCTTCGAACTGACGAAGATCGACCGCTGGTTCCTCAGGCAGATCGAGGAGATCGTGAGCGAGCAGCAGACTCTCGCCTCCGCTGATCTTCGCCGCGCCAAACGACTCGGGTTTTCGGACCGCCAGCTCGCTCTTTCCAAGGGAATCAGCGAATCGGCGGCCAGGGCCGAACGAAAGGCCGCCGGCATCCTCCCCACCTACCGCCTCGTCGATACCTGCGCGGCGGAGTTCGAGGCCTTCACGCCCTACTACTACTCAACCTACGGGATCGAGGACGAGGTGCGCGACAGCGACAAAAAGAAGGTCATCATCCTCGGCGGCGGTCCCAACCGCATCGGTCAGGGGATCGAGTTCGACTACTGCTGCGTGCACGCCAGCTTTGCCCTGCGAGAGCTCGGGATCGAGTCCATCATGGTCAACTCGAACCCCGAGACCGTCTCGACCGACT
>DGXY01000098.1:725-32899 GCA_002396885.1 Akkermansiaceae bacterium UBA5020 | reverse complement strand
GTCTCGACCGACTACGACACCTCGGACAAACTCTATTTCGAGCCCCTCACCCTCGAGGACGTGCTCAACATCTACGAGCGCGAAAACCACGATGACCAGGTCCTCGGGGTCATCGTCCAATTCGGCGGCCAGACCCCGCTGAATCTCGCCAAGGGCCTCGAGGAAAATGGCGTCCGCATCATTGGCACCTCGCCGAAGAGCATCGAACTCGCCGAAGACCGCAAGCTCTTCGCAAAACTGCTCGACGAGCTCGGCCTCGACCAGGCCCCGAGCGGCACCGCAACCTCGCTCGAGGAAGCGCTCGAGATCACGAAGCGCATCGGCTACCCCAGCCTCGTGCGCCCCAGCTTCGTCCTCGGTGGCCGCGCCATGCAAATCGTCTACAGCGACGCCGAACTGACCCACTACATGCAGAATGCGGTCGAGGCCACGCCCGATCGTCCCGTGCTCGTCGATCGTTTCCTCGAGGACGCCACCGAGGTCGACGTCGATTGCATCAGCGACGGCGAGACCACCGTGATCGGGGCGATCATGGAGCACATCGAGGAAGCCGGGATCCACTCAGGCGACTCCGCCTGCGTCATCCCGCCCTTCTCGCTCTCCGCCGCGATGCAGGACCGCATCCGCGACGCCGCCAAAAAACTCGCCAAGGCCCTCAACGTGCGCGGACTCATGAACATGCAGCTCGCGGTGAAGGGCGACGATCTCTACGTCATCGAGGTCAATCCCCGCGCCTCGCGCACCGCACCTTTCGTCAGCAAGGCCATCGGTATCCCCCTGCCGAAGCTCGCCGCCAAGATCATGGTCGGCAAGACACTGAAAGAGCTTGGCTTCACCGAAGAGGTCATCCCGACCCACCACAGCGTGAAGGAAGCCGTCTTCCCCTTCAGCAAATTCCAAGGCGTCGACATCATCCTCGGTCCCGAGATGAAGAGCACCGGCGAGGTCATGGGCATCGATGCCGACCTCGGCCTCGCCTTCGCGAAAAGCCAGATGGCCGCGGGCGGCACCCTGCCCACGGGCGGCAATGTCTTCATCAGCGTGAAAGACAGCGACCGATCCAACGTCGTGCGTCTCGCCAAGGGCTATCACGAACTCGGCTTCACGATCTACGCGACGAGCGGAACCGGTGCCGACATCGGAGCGGCCGGCATCCCCGTGAACATTCTGCCCAAACTCGCGAGCGGCCAGCGTCCCAACGTCATCGATCTGATGAAAAACGGCGAAATGGCCCTCGTCATCAACACGCCCAGCGGCAAGAACCCGCGTGCCGACGAGATCAAGATCCGCACCGCCGCGATGCAGTGCCGCATCCCGATCATGACGACGCTCCGCGGCGCCGACGCCGCGCTCCGGGCGATCAAGTCGCTCCAGGCCAACGACGTCGAGGTGCGGGCGCTCCAGGATTATCACCGCTGAGGCCCCGCGGGATTCCGCAATAAAATCGCTTGGCATCACCGGCCAGGAGGGATAGACTGGAACTGTTCAAAAGAATAATCCATGTTCTACAACCAGAGCGAAAACGAGGTGGGCAAGTCCGGGGCGGATACTTCAGGGAAGGTGGAAGGCGGCGTGACCTACGCCGACTGCCATGACGGAGCTTTTCTGGCCCCTTCGGGTTCGCTCCTCAAGGCATCGAACCCCGATACGGAGACGATCCGGGCCACTTTCAGCGACATGGCGACCGTGGCGCAGAGCCCGGCGCCGCGCTGCTTTGCCTACGAGCGAGAGGTGATCGAGAACGTCTGGCAGAATGCCGAGATCGTCCCGGGCACCGATCCCGCCCTTTGGCGTCGCGACGAGTTCGGCGAATCAATTTATCGCCTCGACTACGGTCGCCGCGATTCCCGCTACGGCTGGGAAGTCTACGATCCCGGAATCGGCCGCCGCAACGAGGGCGTCTACGCGATGCGACCAGTCCATTGGGCGAGCTACCTGCGACTCCACGAGTCGTTTGTCTGAGCCGTCTCAACCCGGCAAAGGCGGCGGCACCCGTCTCGTCGGTGGCAAAGGCGGAGGCAAGGGCCTCCCCGGCTGGATCGCACCCGACACGACCAGCGGATCGGCACGACTCAACGAACGCACCCGTTCGCGCAACGCCGAGATCCGCGCCACCAATTCGGGATCCATTCCGCAGCGCTGGGCTTTCTGCTTTTGATAGGCGAGCTCGGTCGCCTCGTGAAGGAGACGACGCCGGCCCCAGCCACCGAAGAGACTGCTCCGTTTCCAGAAATCGGCGGCGGCAAGGGCCTGCTCGGCATACAGCACGCCCTGCTCCACTTCCCCGGAAAGCTGGATGCGAATCCAGCGGCTCTCGTGATAGAGACAGAGCCAGGCCGTGCCCGCAAACCAGAGCACCCCGATCGTCACGCCGAGGATGGCGTAGAGGAGGTGCTCGCCACCGAGCGTGGCGAAAAAATTATGGAGCGCATGGGTCGCCATCGCCGCGCCCAGCCCGAGGGTCGGCCAGAAGACCTTGCCGAGCGGATTCGAAGAGAATTTACCCAAGGCCAGACCCACGCCGAAAAGCCCGGTGAAAAGCGCGTGGAGCATGCCGAAAATGAAGGCCCGCAGGAAAAAGAGCAGGATGAGGCTGCCCGCGTCGGCCTGACCGGCGAAATAAAAGACATTCTCCACCGCCGAAAAGCCGAAGCCGACCATGCTGCCGTAGATCAGTCCATCAAGGACCGAGTCGACCTCGCGGTGGAAGATCCGAAAGATGAGAAACACCCCGAAGGCCTTGACGAGTTCTTCGGTGAGCGGGGCGAGGAAACTGGCGTCGTAGAGTTCGCCCAGCAACGAGACTTCGCCGCCCTCGGGCGCGGAGCTGCCGAAGACGAGCTGGGCAACGAGGGCGAAGAGGATCGACGGGACTGCACCCCAGCAAAAAGCCGCGACGAGGAGCGGAAAGGGCTCCTTCTCCCAACGGTCGAGGCGCCAGACGACGAGCGCGTAGACGGCCATGGGCACGATCCCGAGGACGACGGAAGCGAGGAAAAGAGTCATGCGTCACGACCCTAGAATCACCTTGGTCGATTTGCAAAGGGCGGGGAAGCCAACGCGAGAGGGCTTTTTCCACCGTATCTTCCGATTTGGCAACTGGCCAAACTGTGTTACTTCTTCAGCCCATGGCTATTCTCACCGGACTCCTCATCGCTATCGTCTTCCTCTTGGTCGGCGCCGCCGCCTTCCGTTACCTTGTGAAGGGTTAAACACGGACGGGGCCCGAACGGTCCGATTGGCAAACTTTTCACTGTCGCGACGGCATCCGGAGTGGCAAGGAATGACCTTCTTCCGCTCCAACCCATGTCCCTGCGCAAAACCAAGCTCATCGGCACCCTCGGTCCGGCCACGAGTTCGCCAGAGGTGATCCGCTCGCTCATCGGGGCGGGTGCAGGCATCTTCCGCCTGAACATGAGTCACGCCGCCCACGAATGGGTGCGCGAGGTGGTGGCCGTAGTCCGTTCCGAAGCGTCCGCGCTCGGTGCCGAGGTGGCCACTCTCGTCGATCTCCAAGGGCCCTCAATCCGCACCGGCGACGTCGAAGGGAAACTCGCCCTCCGGAAGGGAGACCTCGTTGAGTTCCGCAACGCCGCGCTCGCCCCTGCCGCGGATCTCTCGGTGACGACGAACTATGACGGGCTCCACGGCGACCTGCGCGAGGGCGACCTGATGCTCGTCGACAATGGCGAGCTCCATTTCCGCGTGCAACGAATTGAGCCGGGCCGCGTCCTCGGCGAAGTGCTCACCGAAGGCGCGATGGGATCACGCCGGCACATCAATCTCCCCGGCATCCTCGTTCACCTGCCCGTGCTCACGGAAAAGGATGAGCGTGACATCGCCCTCGCTGCTGGGATCGACGCCGATTTCGTCGCGATCAGTTTCGTCCGCGACGCCGCCCACGTCGCCCTGCTGCGTGAGAAACTGCGCGCCCTCGGCTGCGGTGCTTCCGTGGTCGCCAAGATCGAGGATCAGGAGGCCGTGAAACATCTTGCCGAGATCGTGACCGAGGCCGACGCGGTGATGGTGGCGCGCGGCGATCTCGGGATCGAGGTGCATCTCGAGGAACTGCCCGTGGTGCAGCGCCGCATCGTCGCCGAATGCGCGCGGATCGGACGCAAGGTGATCGTCGCGACCCACATGCTCGAATCGATGGTGGAAAATCCCGTGCCGACCCGCGCTGAGGTCACCGACGTGGCCAATGCCGTTTTTGAACAGGCCGATGCGATCATGCTCAGCGGCGAAACATCGGTCGGCCGCTACCCGGTGAAATGCGTCGAGACGCTCGACCGCATCGCCCGCCGCATCGAGCGCGAGACCGTCCCCGGATCCTCGGAGACGCTCGAATTGAAGTCGGAAAAAGAACAACTCGTGCGCTCGGCTGTCCTCCTCGCCCAGTCGCTCGAGCGGGCCGCGCTCCTCGTCTTCACGGCGCGCGGGGTCCTCGCAAACCTCGCGGCCAACCTGCGTCCGGGACGGGCTCCGATCTTCGCTTTTTCTCCGGACGCGGCGGTGGTGCGTTCGCTCGTGATGAACCGGGCGGTCCTCCCGGTGCGATTTGATCTCGACGACGACCCGGCCGAAAACACCCGCCGCGCCCTCGCCTACCTGCGCGAAAAGGGTCTCGTCGAAGCGGGCGATCCGGTCGTGATCGTCAGCGACGTGCTCTTGCCCGGCTTTGACAACGGGGCCGTCCTGCTGCGTCACGCCTGATCCGCGCGATGAAGCTGCACACCTTCGAAACGATCCACCCCGATCTTCTCCCGGGACTCGTCAACACGGCCCTGCGCAACGATTGCGACGATCTCGAAGACCTCTGCCGCACCCACGATCTCGATCAGGAAAGGCTCGGGGCGAGACTGGAGGAACTCGGCTACCGCTACGTCGCGGAGATCCGCCAATTCCGGAAGGTTCCGGCAAAGCAAGAGGGTTGAGTTGGCGACCCACCCCTCTTCGTCGAGCGATCAAAGCTCCTCCCGGAGCGCCTCAAGATCGTTCCAAGGAATCTCCGTGACGTTCTCCCTCCGCTGGATGGAATCTCCTCCGTAAACCAACCACGAGCGAAGCCCTGTGGAAGGCTAATCAACCAAGCAGCGAGACCCTTCCGGCGAGGGACTGGGGGATCGCTTTGATCATTCCAAATCGCCGGGGATCCAATTCGGCGAATTGCCCTTGTTCAGGATTCTCCAAATTCGCCTAGGGTCGCCCCTCCCCGATCTTGCGCGCGAGCGTCGTTTCCCCGGATTGGCGCGGCCCGGTGATCGCAATGGCGGGAAACCCAAGCAAGTGGCGGCGGGCCAACTCCTGTAATCGCCGCGGAATGGGGTGAAAAACACCATTCAAGGCTGATGGGAAAATTGATCAGGCAACCAGTCAGCAAGATGCCGGGGAGTGCCGAAACAAATAAAAAAGACAGACCCCATCCAGGGCCTGTCTTCGATCAAACAAGCGGCTTCAAACTCACTTCTTGTGAGCGGCGACGATCGCCTCGATCTCGGCGCGCTTCACGCCAGCAGGGGCGTTCACGCCGGCGAACTTGGCACGCGCGGCAGCGGCTTGCTCGACGGTGACGGCCGGGGCGCTGTTACCCCATTCATTGCGGGCGTAGGTAAGGACCGCAGAGAGCTTTTGGTCATCGAGACCGGCAGCGAGTGGGGCCATCACGCCCATGAAATTCATGTTCTCCTTGGCGATTCCCTTGAGGACGACGAGGAGCGATTGATCGGGATCGCCGAGCAACAGCTTGGAGCCCACGAGGCTGGGGGCCATGAGCGCCGGACCGGCTTTGAGGCCAGTGCCATCGGGACCGTGGCAGGCCGCGCAGAGCATGTAGGATTGTTTTCCAAGAGCCATCACTGCGGGATCGATCGCGGCGGCGGGGGCAGGGGCAGGAGCACCACCGGCGGCGGGGGCTGCGGGAGCCGCACCTGCCACGGGAGCCGGCGCCGCTGCAACCGCTGCAACGGCCGGGGATGGAGCGGCGGCGACCGCCTTCACGGGTTTCTTCTTCATGCCACCGACGAAAGCAGACCCGACGATGCCCAGCATCACGATGAGGACAAGCGGGATGGCGACGAGGAAGGCGTTCCCGAGGAAAGCGGCGAGAGGATTTTTCGAGTCGGAGGAGTCGGAGCTCATAATTCGCGGGCAAAGAAGCGTTTATTCAGGGGATGTCAACGCCAATGCGGACATTGGAAGTTACGAGAAAGACTTGGGTCGGGATACGCGGGGCGGCCAATTTTTATCCGGCGAGGCCGACGCCTCGCAATCCGAGGAGAGTTTCATACCACCGGCATCCACGATCCTCCCAGTGGAAGGCTTCGCGTCAGAGCCAGGCCCTTTGCCGCCGCCCCGCCGCCAACGCTCTGCCTGAGAGGAAAAACACCTCACGCTTGACAATAATTGATAATTTTTATAAAGAAATAGTTCGTCACTCTGATCAGCCTGGGTTCGCCCGCCCTTTGTCTCGATCGCTTTCCCGCTTTGCCCCCCCCCTACCCGGAACTTGATTTCATCTAGCCGCGTGAACGCCTACCTCCAGCGCATTGAAAACGAGGAGACCTTCGGTCTGGCCAATGTCTCCATCATCGGACGCAGCTCCGAATGTCAAATCGTCGTCACCGATCCGAGGGTCTCTCGGCGGCATGCGATGATCCGTAAGCAGGACGGCGGATTCTACCTCTTCGACCTGGGCAGCTTCAATGGGAGTTATCTGAACGGCTCGCGCGTCACCGCGACGCGTCAGTTGCAGCATGGCGACGTCCTCACTTTCGCGGATCACGAATTCCACTACGGCGAGCGGGGTGAGAAATCGACCCCGGCGAACCTCGAAGATCTCGGCGGTTCGACCATCGCCCTGATCCGCTCGACTCCCGTGGTGCTCCTCGTCAGCGATATCAAGGGATTCACCGCGCTCTCCGAATCGATCGAGGCCGACGATCTCGCTCAGATCATCGGCAGCTGGTATTCCGACTGCGAGCGCATTCTCGCCGAGGCGGGTGCAACGGTGGACAAGTTCATCGGCGACTGCGTCCTCGCCTACTGGACGACGGTGACGCCCGATTCGCTCGCGGCCTCGCTCCGGGCGGCGGAGCAGCTCCTTGCCTCGTGCGACCGAATCTACCGCGAGCGGCCCGATGTCTTCGAGAAGATCAACCGCCACTTCGAGATCGGGATCGCAATCCACACCGGCAAAGTCGCCTACGGCGGCATGAGCCAGGGCGAGTGCACCCTCGTCGGCGATCCGGTGAACCTCACCTTCCGGCTCGAGTCACTCACCCGCGAACTGGGCAAAAACGTACTCCTCTCTGGCGACTTCGTTCGCGAATGGCCCGAGGTGCGCGCCTGCTGCAAGAATCACGGGGTGCACCGCGTCAAAGGGCGCGCCAAAGGGGTTGAGGTCTTTTCGGTGAAAGAGTTTCCCCTCTGAAGCCTGTCCGCTGGATCAGCCAAGGCGGCCTGAGATATAATCCTCAGTTTCCCTCTTCTGCGGGTTGTTGAAAATCTTCAGCGTCTGATCCATTTCGATGAGACGGCCGAGGTAGAAGTAGGCGGTGCGATCCGAGATCCGCGCGGCCTGCTGCATGTTGTGAGTCACGATGACGACGGTGAACTGCCGTTTCAGCTCCATGATCAGTTCCTCGACCTTCGCCGTGGCGATGGGATCGAGGGCCGAACAGGGTTCGTCCATGAGGAGGATGTGAGGCTGGTTCGCGATGGCCCGCGCGATGCAGAGACGCTGCATCTGTCCGCCAGAGAGGCCGAGGGCGCTCTGGTTTAGCCGATCCTTCACCTCTTCCCAGAGAGCCGCTCCCTTGAGGCTGCGCTCAACGACCTCATCGAGGATCTCCTTGTTGCTCTGTCCCGCGACCCGCAGGCTGTAGACGACGTTTTCGTAAATCGACTTGGGAAAGGGATTCGATTTCTGGAAGACCATCCCGATGCGTTTGCGCAGGGAGATCACCTCGAGATTCGGGTCGAAGATGTCCTGCCCGTTCACGGTGATGGTGCCCTCGTGCGAGATCCCGTCGATGAGATCGTTCATGCGGTTGAAGTTCCGCAGAAGGGTCGTCTTGCCGCAGCCGGAGGGACCGATGAAGGCGGTGACCTCGTTCTCCGGGATGTCCATCGTGATGTTGTGCAACACGCGAACGGCGGGCGTGTAGTTGAAGGAGAAATCGCGGACCTGGATGTAGTCCTTCTTCCGGACCGGCGCGGCTGGCGCGCTCGTTTCCGCGGCGCTGGTTACGGAGCTGGACGGCTGGGTCATCGGATCAAGATCTTGGGTGGGGTGGGTATCCTCCATGGAGAAGATGCGTGCGGTCTTGCGGGTCGGAAAGCGGAGATCAGAAGGCGCTGCTGGCGTATCTCCGCCTCAGTTTTTCTCGAAGGAGGATGGCCGAGGCATTCAGAACGACGACGAGCCCGATGAGGAGCAGGGTCGTGGCGAAAACCATGGGCTTGGCGGCCTCGGAGTCGGGTGATTGGAAACCGAGGTCGTAAATGTGGAACCCAAGGTGCATGAACTTGCGCTCAAGGTGGATGAAGGGAGCCACGGTATCGAGCGGCAAGGTCGGGGCGAGCTTCACCACACCGACGAGCATGAGCGGCGCGACCTCACCGGCGCCCCGCGCCATCGCCAGGACGAGTCCGGTAATGATCCCGGGAACCGAGGCCGGCAGGACGATGCGCTGGATCGTCTGCCACTTCGACGCCCCGGCGGCGAGCGAGGCCTCCCGGGCTCCGCGCGAGACGGCGGCGAGGGCCTCTTCGGTCGAGACGATGACGACCGGCACGGTCATGAGCGCGAGCGTGAGGGAGGCCCAGAGGATCCCCCCGGTGCCATAGGTCGGCGTGGGGAGCCGCTCGGGGAAGAAGAGGCTGTCGATGCTGCCACCCACGAAATAGACGAAGAAACCGAGCCCGAAGACCCCGAAGACGATCGAGGGTACCCCGGCGAGGTTGTTCACGGCGATGCGCACGGCCCGCACGAGCGGCCCCTGTTTCGAATACTCTCGAAGGTAAATCGCCGCAACCACTCCGAAAGGCACGACCGCGACGCTCATGAGAAGAGTCATCACGAAGGTGCCGAAAATCGCGGGGAAGACGCCGCCCTCGGTATTCGCCTCGCGCGGTTCGCGCGAGAGGAAATGCCAGATCTCCGAACAGAAATGCCCGAACTGCCCGAAAAAGCCGATCCGGTTCGGGAAGTAAAATTGCATCAGATCGCCGGCTGGAATTTCACGCTCGGTCCCGGTGGGCAATCGATAGACAAACAAGCCCGCCTTTTGCTCAGCCCGCAGGGCCGCTGCCTTGTTCGCCAGGATTTCATAGCGCCGTTGCAACTCGGCAAGATCCGCCGCGATGTCGGTGCGGTAATCGTCCGTGAGTTTGCCATCAATCTCAGCCTTCCGTTGCTGGAGACGCAAGGCTCCCATGCGGTGGTTGATCTTGCCGATCTGGTCTTTCTCGATCGACTCGATCTCGTGACGGCGACGATTGCCAACCGCGACCGTTTCCCCGAGACGCTTGAGGAAGTCGGGCGATTCCGCTTTCACCTCACCGGAGGCGAGCTTCAGCGAAACCGGGTATCCGATGAGGTCACCATACTCGACCCGTTCGGCGAGGAGGATGCCGTCTGGATAGGTGATTTTCGCGATATCGGACTCATCGACATAACGGAATCCGAATCCATAGGCATCGCGATTCCCAACGAACAATTGCTTCTCGCGGGCGGTGCCACCCTTTTCGGCCTGGATGCGTTTTTCCTGGACCTTGCGAACTTCTCCGGCGAGCACCTTGGTGCCCTGGATCGCGGCGGGACTGCCCTCGACGAGTTCGATCTCCATGACACGCGAGGGCCAGAAGATGGAAAAGCCGTTTTTCACGATCACCCCGAGCAGGGTCACGATCATGACCAGGCCGATGCCCAGCCACATGCCCGAAAACCAGACCATCGGTTCCCCTCGCGCGGGCTCGATCTTGTGAGTGGTGGTTCGTGATGAAAAGCTCATGCCGGAGGCTCGGGATCAAACGGTTTTATAACGCTCGCGCAAATGTTGGCGCAGCACCTCGGCGACGGTGTTGACCGCAAAGGTCATCACGAAAAGGGCAACCGCCCCGAGGAAAAGGGTGCGGTAGAGAGTGCCGTGGTGCGGGGCTTCGGGCAGCTCGACGGCGATGTTGGCCGAGAGCGTGCGCATCCCGGAGAAGATGTTCCACTCCATGATGGGCGTGTTCCCCGTGGCCATGACGACAATCATGGTCTCGCCCACGGCCCGCCCGAGACCGATCATCAGGGCCGAGAAGATCCCCGCTGAGGCGGTCGGGAGGACGACCCGCCATGCCGTCTGCCAACGGCTCGCGCCAAGCGCGAGCGAGCCCGAGCGCAACGCCCCGGGCACGTTCGAGAGGGAATCCTCGGCGATCGTGAAGATGATCGGGATCACCGCGAAGCCCATCACAAATCCCACCACGAGGGAGTTGCGTTGCTCGTAGACGGTGCCGGTGACGGCCGGCCACCACCGTGTAAAATCACCGATGCGGGTGCCGCTCGCGACGTCGTTCACCGTGAAGACGAACTTCTCGAGGACCGGCCCGAGGTGCCATCCCGCCACGAGGATGGAGAGGAGCACCGGAATGAAATAGAGGAACTCACGACCGGCCGGGACATGCTTGCGGATCGACTGGGGTTGTCGACTCCATATCCAACCGATCACGAACGATGCCGCAGGCAGAAGGATGACGATACAGAGGATCGATGGAACGCGGCTTTCGAGGATCGGGGCGAGCCAAAGCGCCGCAAGGAAGCCAAGCACGACCGAAGGCAGCGAGGCCATGATCTCCATCACGGGCTTCACATAGACCTTGTTGCGGGGATGGAGGAATTCCGAGGTGTAGATCGCCCCGAACAGCGCGATCGGCATCGCAAAGAGGAGGGCGTAGAAGGTGCCCTTGAGCGTGCCGAAGATCAGCGGCACGAGCGAGAGTTTCGGCTCGAAATCATCCGAGCCCCCGGTCGATTGCCACTCATACTTTGGCTCGGGCGAGCCCTCATACCAGACCTTGCCGAAGAGCGCCTTCACACTGACCTCGGGATGCGGATCGTCGAGGGCGTAGCGATGGAAGCGGCGGTCGTCGCCAAAAAAGAGGAGCGCGTCATATTTCGGCCCGATGAGGGCATGGCGCACGGAGAAAGGCAGGTCGCCCTCCCAGCGCACCTTTTCGGTGGTGGCATGGCGCAAGCTCACCCGTTTCCCGGCCCCCACGAGGAAGGCCTTGTTGCGCTGGCTTTTCGTGAAGAAGGAATCCGTCACCTTGCTCTCGAGCGGGGCAAAGTTTTTCGTCGGGTGGAAAATCCGCACAGGTTCCGCCTCGGTACGATAGAGGCTGAAAATGACATTGTCGCCCGTCGGCGAGAGAAAGACGAGGGAGACGTCGCCAAAAAGGAAGCCCGCGCTCGCGATCGTTGGGTTGGACAGTTCGGCGAAAGGACGGAAGGTCTGGCGCAACTCGAACTCTGTCGCATTCCCCGCACGGAAGTGGTAATCGACCTCGCCGTTGGCAAAAACAACGATGAGCGTGTCAGCGCGATTCGAAACGAGCAGCGAATTCACTGGCACGCCGGGGCGGAGTGTCTTGGTGAGGTCGATCGAGGCCGTCTCCTTCCAAGTGCCCGATCCTACGAGGCTGCGTTTGCGTTCGATCAGGTTCACGACGAGGCGGTCGCCCCCCTCCCCTGCCGCGAGCGCCGCGACGAGGCGGGCCGCGCCCGATTGACCGAAGGCGACGCGCCGGACGGGGCCACCGAACGTGCCCGTATAGCCCTTCGCGAGAGTCTCCTTCACGCTGCGTTTGCCGCCCGAAAAGCTCGCCTCGTGGGCATAATCGAGGAGGTGGACCTTGCCACCCGCGGTTCCCACAGTGATGACCCCACTGCCGGGCATCGCGCTCACCGCCGAGATCGTGTCTCCTTCCAAAAATTGGAAATCCGACTCGGCGACACGACCGGCCTCATTGAGATCCGTCACAAAGAAGCGGCCGTCCGCGCGGAGAGCGAGCGGACGCTCGCCCCATTCGTCGGAGGCGATCGCGACGTAGTCGCCCTCAGGCAGGGCCTCACTGAGACCTGTGGTCGTACTCGTGTCGATCCGCGCCGACTGGAACATCGGCACGACCTGCGAGACGATGAAGACAAAGATCCCGATCACCGCCACGACCACTCCGATGCCGCCCACCCTGATGAAGCGGTTCATGAAAGCGTCGATCAGGAGGACCCGCTTCGAAGCCTCAAAACGGCGCGGGTCGGGGACATGCGCCGCGGTGGCTTGGGCAGCGGATTCCCTCCGACTGGACTGGTGCTTCATAAAACGTTTTGGGTGCGGGGACTCACCCCACACCCAAGACCAAAACCGCACGGCGTAAAACTAAAACGCCGATTGAGTCGAAAATTTTACTTCGCGAGCTCGCCGATCACTTCCGTGACGATTTCGGCGGGCATGGGGTAATATCCGTCCTTCACCACCACTTCCTGACCTTCCTTGGAAAGGACAAACTTGAGGAATTCGAGGGTCAGGGCGTCGAGGGGCTTCTCGGGGCTCTTGTTCACATAGACAAAGAGGAAGCGGGCCAGCGGGAAGTCGCCGGTCAGGCAATTCTCGTAGGTCGGCTCGAAAAGCGCGTCCGCACTGGTCCCAAGGGCGATCGCCTTGACACCCGAGGTCTTGTAGCCGATGCCCGAGTAACCGATCCCACCGAGATCGCTCGCGACCCCCTGAACCACGGCCGAGGAACCGGGCTGCTCCTTCACGGAGGCGTCGAAGTCACCTTTCATGAGGGCTTCGTCCTTAAAGAAACCATAGGTGCCAGAGGCGCTGTTGCGACCATACTTCGAGATGTCCTTGCCCGCCCATTCCCCTTCGAGGCCAGCTTGGCCCCAGGTTTTGATCGCGGCGCCACCGGCCTTGAAGGTCGAGGAGAAGATCGAATCGACTTGGGCCATCGTCAGGCCCTTGATCGGGTTGTCCTTGTGGGTGTAGACGGCGAGAGCGTCGATGGCGACCTTCACCTCCAACGGTTTGTAGCCGAATTTCTTTTCAAATTCGTCGATTTCCTCTGACTTCATCGCCCGGCTCATCGGCCCGAGCTGGGCGGTGCCCTCGATCAGGGCGACCGGGGCGGTCGAGGAACCCTTGCCCTCGATCTGGATGTTCACATTGGGGTACTTCGCCTTGAAGCCCTCTGCCCAGAGGGTCATGAGGTTGTTGAGCGTGTCAGATCCGATCGAGCTGAGGCTGCCGGTGACGCCGCTAACCTGCTGGTAAGGCGTGATCGCCTCATCCACCTTGACGACCTCTTCGGCCTGGAGGGGAGCAAGCGCCACCATCGCCGGCAGGGCGACGGACATCGTGAGGAGTTGAGAGAACAGTTTCATGCGTGTTTGAGGGATGTTTGAGAGCGTCTGACAGACCACGAATCGCCGTGTATCCGCGACGCGCCACCTTCTGCTCAACCGTTTACGAATCAGGATCAGAATTGTCACATTTCCGTCACATTGGACCCGAAACAGTGATCCTATCAACCTTTTAATACTGACCTCGAGTGACAAAATCTCCACAATTCGTCATTTCCGACACCTGACGCTTCCCCGGCCTAGCGTCGAATTTGATCGCCCATGGCGCGAAAATTTCTCATAATCCTCCCATGAACGCGATCGAACAGACCCAGTCCAGCAAAACCTCCGGTGGAAAAATCGCGGCCTTCATCGGCTGCGGATGCGGTGCCCTGGTTCTCATCGGACTTGCCGTGGTGGCCCTGATTTTCTGGGGGGTCACCAAAGCGATCAAGAGCAACGCCCCCTACAACGACTCCATCACCGCGCTCCAGGCCAACCAGGCCGCGATCGACGCCCTCGGCAGCCCGATCGAGCCCGGATTCTTCCCAAGCGGCAGCATCAATCTGAACAACGGAGAAGGCACCGTCGATTTCAGTATCCCGGTCTCCGGCCCCAATGGCGAGGGCACCGTCCGCGTCGTCGGCACGAAACCCGCCCGTTCGGAGGTCTGGATCTACGACACCTGGCAACTCGACATCGAGGGTGCCGATTCCATCCCGCTCGGCCAGTGATCCGCCTTGTGCGCGCCGTTGCCCCGGGCCCGTGAGGGTGCGAGACTCACCGGATGCAGCTCGTTTTCCTCCTTTTCCTGATCGCCATCGTCGGCACGATGTGGGGACGCACGCGCTTCCTCAAGATCTACGGACAGGAGTCGTCGAACCTGATCTCTTCCCGCATCACCGGGGCCGAGCTGGCGGAAGCGATCCTGCGGAAACGGGGCGTCGAGGGGATCTCGATCGCGAAAGGCGAGGGACTGCTCCCCGACTTTTACGATCCGGGGACCCGACGTCTCACTCTCGCCCCGCAGCACTTCGGCGGTTCGAGCTTCAGCGCCCTCGCCCTCGCCGCCCTCCAGGCCGGGAAGGCGATCCAGCAACACGAGGACCACAAACCCCTCCTCTGGCGCAACTCGGCGGTGCGGGCCTCGATTTATCTTACCCCGCCCCTCTTCGTCATCGGCCTCTTCACCCTCCTGATCGGCATGAGCAAGACCCTCCTGCCCATCGTCGTTCTGGGCTGGGCCCTCGTCACCTTCTGGAACTTCCTCACTGTCCCCACCGAGGTCGATGCAGGACTGCGGGCAAAACGCCAGCTCGATGAGATGCGGGTCTTCCGGAATCTCGATGAGCGCATCGGGGTCGAACGCGTCATCGGCGCAGCGAGCACCGCCAACATCGACGGATTTTCCCTCGTCGCCTCGTGGCTCGCGCGAGCCTTCCTCCCCTGGATGAAGGAGAAGGCGGAATGAAGAGGGTCACTTCCGCGACCTGACCGTGATTCTGCAGGCCGACGCGGCCGGTGCGGCCTGGAAGTTTTCATGAGAGAATCGGTTTTTCAGGCCGCTTCGTAAGCTACGACGAGTAGTCGCCCGCTCGAACGCTGATTTCCATGTTTCGGCATTTGCCGCCTCCGCAGGATCGTGGGAGCCTCTCGATACCACCTCTGCATGTCCGCCGCCCTTCACCCTCTCACCCTTAGCGAACCCTTCCGCATCGCCCACGGCACTTCGGCGACGCGGACGGTGCTGCGGGTCACCCGCGACGGTCACACCGCCGAGGCTCCCTTCGTGCCTTATTATGGCGAAGACCCTGACGCGACCCTCGCGGTCATCGAGCGCGGCACCGCGGTCGCCGAGCTACCCCGCACCGCGCGACTGGCCTACGACCTCCTCGAGCAAGATCTCGCCGCATCGGCCGCAGACGAAACCCTCGCCGACCGAGCCGCGCGACGCCTCGGCCGGCCGACCAGAGCAACGCCACCCGGTTGCCGCTCGCTCGGCATTCCCGAGGATCTCGAAGTCTTCTCAAAGAAAGTCGCGGACCTCGCGCAGCAATTCCGCGTCTTGAAACTGAAGCTTGGCTCCGGCGATCTCGGGCTCGACTTGGCCATCGTCTCGGTCGCCCGTCTCGCCGCGCCGGAGGCCGAGCTCCTCATCGACGTCAACGGCGGCTGGGATCTCACCGAGGCCCCGCTCATGATCTGGAAACTGATGGACTACCGTCCCGCCCTCATCGAGCAGCCCCTCCACCATTCCCTCGGACTCGAGGCCTGGCGCGACCTGCGCGCCGAGATGCCAGAGGGGGCTCCACCCATTTTCGCCGATGAGAGCGCCCAGACCGCGGCCGATTTGGCCGGGCTCGCCGGTTATGCCGACGGGGTGAATGTGAAACTGCTTAAGTGCGGCAGCTTCGACGGAGCCGTCGAAATGATCGCGGGTGCGCGCCAACTCGGGCTCGGCATCCTCCTCGGCTGCATGATCGAATCAAGCCTCGGCACCACCGCGGCGGGCCACCTCGCCCCTTGGGCCGACTGGATTGATCTCGATGGGCATTTCTACCTCGCCCATGACGACTACGAGGGAATCGCTTATGCTCCTGACGGTTCCCTCGTGATGCCCCTTCGCCCCGGCATCGGAGCCGTCCCCCGATGAATCCCGATCCCGCTCTTTTCCAAGCCGCCGCCGAAGGGCATCTCTCCGCCGCCCTCGAGCTGCTCCGCGAACTCGTCGCGGTGAACAGCTTCACGACGAATGCCGACGGCGTCGACGAGGTCGCCCGCATCACCGCCGCGGCCTTCGCCCCCCTCGGCTTTCACGCCGACTACGTGCCCTGCGCCTATCCCGGGGCGGGACCGCACCTCTTTCTCTCGCGGCCCGGCGAAGGAGATCCCATCGTCCTCGTGACCCATTCCGACACCGTCTTTCCCCCTGACGAAGAGGAAAAAAACGACTTCCGCTGGGAGGCACGACCTGCCGAAGGCCGCATCTATGGTCCCGGCACGATCGACAACAAAGGCGGCACCGCCCTCATCTGGCTCGCGCTCATGACCCTGCGCGACGTGGCCCCCGAGGCCTATGCCCGCCCCTCCTGGCTCGTCGCCGTGAACGCCGCCGAAGAAGTGACCGGCGATGATTTTGGACTCGTCACGACCCACCGCTGTCATGGCAAAGCCCGCGCCGTGCTCGTCTACGAAGGCGGACCGATCGACGCCCAGGGCTACCATCTCGTCGTTTCCCGCAAGGGACGCAGCACCTGGCGTCTTGAAGCCGAGGGTCGCGCCGCCCACGCTGGAAGCAAACACCACGAAGGCATCAACGCGATCGACGCCCTCGTCGGCGTCCTCCCCGGCATCGCCGCGCTGACCGATGTGGCGGAGGATCGCACCGTCAATCTCGGCTGGATCGAGGGCGGCACCGTCGTCAACCGCGTCCCCCACGAAGCCGCCGCGGAGTGGGAATGCCGCGCCACCGATCCCGCCTCGCTCGAGCGCGCCGATGCCTATTTTGCCTCCCTCTCCGGCCCCACCGCAAATGGAGCCACCCTCATCGCGAGCCGCGCCGGCCATACTTCGCCCTGGCCGGGGGGAGACGGGACCATGGCGCTTTTCGCGAAATGGGAAACCGCCGCCAACGCCATGGGTTTGAAAGCCGTCGCCGTCCCGCGCGGTGGGCTCAGCGATGCCAATCATCTCTGGCGTCTCGGACCCACCCTCGATGGCCTCGGCCCCTCGGGAGGCAACGCACACTGCTCCGAGCGGAGTGAAGATGGCTCGAAATTGCCCGAGTATCTCGAAGTCGCTTCGATGGTGCCGAAGGCGGTGATGAATGCGCTGGCGCTGGCGGCAATTGGTTCGGCACCCTCAAGAGGACAACCGGCCGGAGACTTTTGAGGAGAGACCGGATTACCCGGCATCCTCTTCCTCCGCCTCGCGCCGTGTCGCTTCCTCGCGCTTCTTCACGTGCTTCGCCTTCCAGATCTCGTAGACCATCGGCAGGACGGAGACGACGATGATGCCGACGACGACGAGTTCGAAGTTCTCTTTAACCACGGGGATGTTCCCGAAGAACCAGCCGGCCGGAACGATCGTGACGACCCAGAAAAAGGCCCCGACCACGTTGAAGGCCATGAACTTCTGGTAGTTCATCGCACCCGATCCGGCGACGAAGGGCGCGAAGGTGCGGACGATGGGCACGAAGCGGGCGAGGATGATGGTCTTGCCCCCGTATTTTTCGAAGAATTCGTTCGTCGTGTCGAGGTGCTGCTGTTTGATGATGCGGGGAAATTTCGCGGCGAGTTTTTCCCCGGCGAATTTGCCGATCGAGTAGTTCACGGTGTCTCCGAGGGTGGCGGCAACGAAGATAATTCCCGAAGCAATCCAAAGATTCAGTCCGCTCGCCGGATCGGCGGCGAGGGCTCCCACGGCGAAGAGGAGCGAGTCGCCGGGAAGAAAGGGCGTCACGACAAGACCGGTCTCGCAGAAGATGATAAGGAAAAGGATCCCGTAGACCCACTTGCCGTAGTCCTGGGTCAATTGGTGGAGATGCTCCTGGAGGTGGAGGACGAAATCGAGCAGCTGTTTGAGGAGATCCATGCGGGGAGGGGCGTGAACGCGAGGAGTCTCCGCCCGGGAGCCGGTTTTTCAACCTACCGTTTCTTCAGGTGCCCCTGCTATCGGCCGAAATGCTTCGCGAAAAATTCGCTCGAGGCGGTGAGGCAGGCATCAAAGGCGTCCTGTCTTCCGAGAAAGGAATGCGGGGCATCGTTGATGAGAACGAGGCCGGTCGGGATGCCGAGCTTCTCCAGATCCGCCCGCGTCTCGTCGGCGTGGGTGCTCGGATCGTCGTTTGCCCCGCTCATGAAGAGCAGGGGCGGATCGGACTTATCGAGATGGTGACGCGGCGAGGCCATCGCATAGGTCTCACGGATCTCCGACTGCGGGCCGCCGAGAAAGGTCCGGTAAAAGGGATCATCGGCCTTTGCACTCAGCTCGCCGATGCGGGCGGAGAGGAGGTCGCTCTGGGCCCCCATCGCGATGCAGGCCTGGACGGCGCTGGACTGCTCGGCGTGCCCGCCCTCGCCTTCGAGCGCGGCGAGACCTTCGCTCGCGGCGAGAAGCGCGGCGAGGTGACCGCCGGCGGAAAGGCCCGTCACTCCGATGTTCGACGGATCAATGCCGTAAGTCACGGCATTCGCCCGCAGCCAGCGCACGGCGGCCTTCACATCCTCGATCGCGGCAGGGAATTTCGCTTCGCCACTGAGACGGTAGCTGATCGAGACGGTCACAAAACCGCGCGCGGCGAGGGCCATGGCGAGATTGGTCATGGAAGATCGCTCGCCCTTGAACCAACCACCGCCGTGGATGCAGACGATCGCGGGCAGGGGATCTTTCCGCTCCTTCGGACGATAGAGATCCAGCTTCACTTCGCGTTCACCGTAGCGAGCGTAGGTGAGGTCGGGATGGGTCTCGAGCGAGGCGACGAGATCCTCGGGCAATTTCGTCGGAGCCGGTTTGGCGGGCTCCGGAGAGGGGGTCGGCGATCCCTCGGTAATGCGGAGGGCCCTGAATTCAAGCGCGCCCGCCGCTTCGCCCTTCGGACCTCCCGAATCCCCGCCGAGACCGAAGGTCAGCTTTTCTTCGGCGATGCAGGGATGCGAGGCGGTAATCTCGCGATCATCAATCGTGGCTTTGAGCGTTTCGCCGGAGAAAGTCATTTTCACGTGGTGCCAGGCATCAGTCGCGAGTGAACCCTCTTGCTTCACCAACTCGACCGTCTCTCCTTTTTTCGGATGCGCGAGGACGCGGATCTGATCCTTGCCCATGACGAGGTGGACGAGGTGTCCGCGCTCCTGCGATCCGTTGAAGATAATCCCGGCGAAGGTCGCACCACGTTCGAAGCGGAATTCGCATTCGATCACCGCATCCCGCAGCGGGAGCTTGCGCATTTTCACCGGACCATGCCGCCGCTCGCCCGACTCGAAACCACGGAGAACCCCGTCGTTCGCCTTCCAAGTGCCGAGACCCCAGAACCATTCTTTCGATAACTCGCCCGAAAACGCTTCTTCGAGGATCACCTTTCCTTCCTCAGCCTGCGAAACCGGGGTCAGGAGGAGGAGGGCGGCCAAGCAAACGCGGAAAGATTTCATGAATACTGTTTTCGCTCATCTTGGTCCAACACGCGAGCGACGCAAGCGGCGGGCTTGCGGGTGGGACGAAAGGGAAACTTTTCTCCCCTCGCCAAAACCCTCTCCCTAAGATAAATCTCCCTTGCCCTCCGCCGCAGCAATCCCATGAGCCCCTCTTTTGAGCCCTTTTCCCGTGACCACCTTCAGATCCTCCTCATCGGTTTTGCGGGTATCGCCGCGGTCCTTTTCTGCGGCCGCCGGGGCGGTGGCTTGGAGAAGGCGACGACCCGGTGTCTCGCCTGGATCAATCTCACCGCGTGGCCCGTCAGCCTCTTCGCGATCTGGTGGCAGGGTGGCGAAACCGAAATCGACCACTTTCTCCCTTTTCACCTCTGCGACATCGCGGCGGTCACCGCGGGACTCGCGCTCCTGACAAAGACACCGGTCTTTCGCTCGCTCACCTACTTCTGGGGTCTCGCCGGAACGATTCAGGGACTCGTCACTCCCGCGATCAGCGAGACTGGCCCGGTCTTTGTCTCCTTTTTCCTCCAGCATTTCACGATTGTCGCAGCGGCACTCTACTTGCCCATCGTGCTCGGGTGGAGACCGCGACACCCGCTCTGGAAAGCGGTGGGCGAGGTCTTGGCCTGGTCGGTCGCCTACCTTGTCTTCGCCATCGTCGTGAATGCGATCACAGGAGGGAACTTCGCCTACGTCTCCCATCCCCCGGAAAACCCGAGCCTCCTCGATCACCTCGGCCCTTGGCCGTGGTATGTGTTTTCCATGCTCGGACTCGCGATGGTGTTTTACTCGCTGCTTTGGCTGCCGTTCGTGCGTTCCAAGCCCGCCCCCTGACCGTTCTGCAAGCGATGCCCGCCAAGCGAAAGCCCGATGATGAATTACGCGGTCCCGAGCTCGTGAAGGAAACAGCGCGGCGCCTCCGTCTCGCCCGGACCCACTGGGATGCCCATCGCAACGGTGCCTGCCGACTCGAGCGGACCCGTGCCCTCGCCCTTTACGAGCGGCTCAGCGAGTCGGAGAAAGAGCAGATCCCCCAGGTCCTCCGCGTCTGGCTCCGCTATCGCAGTGAAAAGTATTTCGGCGAACACCGCACCCCTCCCGGATCGGGGGCACCAGGTCGCGGACGACGCGGTCACGAGGATGCCTGAGCGACCCGCGCCGCGGAAAAAAACAAAGGGCGCCCGTCACCGGACGCCCTTTGCGCAGATTTCCCTGTCTCACCAAGGGGGAAAGTCAATCAGGCCACGTCACGCGAGGCCTTGGCGGCGCTACGGTCGAGGTCTTCGAACTCGCGTGCCGTGATGATGCGCTCTTCGAGGACACAGCGGGAGATCCAGCCCTCGAGACGGGCGAAATCGGGGTTCTCCGCCGCGCTTTCGACAACGTGTTGCCAATCATGGCCGCGGCGCTCGGCCGGGACAGCGATGCGGTGCACCGAGAAGAATTTCTTAAGCGACTCGAACTCGCGCTCGCTGAGATTCTCGATCACGGCGGACTCGGGCAGGTCGTCAAGGACGTCGCCGGGCAATCCGAAGCTGACCACGCCGATGCCGTAGCGGGCCGCGAAACGTCCCAATTCGCGGGCGATCGCTTCGTCTTTGACCGGGGCGGCGATCACGAGTTCGCCCGTGTTCGCCCACTCCGAGGAGGAGAGGCACTGGTAGAGATCTTCGAGGAGGCTCGCCTGACCGAGCTCGAGGCGGAGCTTCACCGCATCGACACGGAGGGGCGATTCACCCATGCGGCGGCTGACTTCGAGCTTGCGCTTGTCCATCACCGGACCGTCACCGTCCGACTCGGAGGTGAGCCACTCGATCGCGGCGAGATCCGGCACGCGCCAGCGGTTCGCGCCGGCATCGAGCGAGAACGATTCGGCGAAAACGAAAGGATACTGCCCGACCGACTCGAGGTAGCGATGCACTAAGGCGCGGAACTTCGAGGCCCGCTCCATCGCGAGACTGTATTCCGCGCTGCTGACCGTGCCACCCTCGCCCGATCCGTCACCCGAACGGAAGAGATTCCGCGCACTGTTCATCGTGTGCATCGTCGCGGTGCGCAGGTAGTAACCTTGTCCCTGCTCCACCTTCGCGATGGGCGAGGAGGGATCGCAGGACATGATCGAGAAATGGTAGCGCAGCGTCGCGTCGGAATAGTCCTGCTTGAGACGGTTCTTCACGAGATCGATCAGCTCGGTTCCCTTGATCGCTTGCGCGGGATTCCGGGGGAGAATGTCAGGCAGGATTTCTTTAAGCTGGTCGCGAAGATTCATAAAGTTTGCGGATCTGAGGTTGAGTGGTCGTCAAAAATTGGCGAGGCGGAGGGGAGCCTCGCGTTTCTTTTTATGATCCAGACTCCAGATTGACCCAAGGTCAAGCGTTTCGTTCAAAAACTTGATAGTTAAGTCCTCTATAATTTTAATTTTTGAACAATTTTATAATTTCCATTATAACGGCACGATTTTTCACGCGTGAGGGCGTTGTGATGGCCCTGACTCACTCACCGGAAGGGAGCTTTCGCCAGACGAGATTCCGGTATTGGGCGCGGGTCTGGTAGGCGGCGATTCCGATAGGCACGGAGAGTTCGATGTCTCCCGGAAGCAGGCTGATCTTTCGACCTTCCAGATCAAGAGTGACCGCCTCGTCGTCGTTAATCCACGCCTGCAATTGGTCATCGCTCACCCGGACGCGGATTTTATACCAAACGTCCTTCTCAAATCCCTCGATGCTCATCGTTTCGTTCTCCGAGGCATTCAGATCATCAACGGACGAGATCCCCACGACGCCGCCGCCCCATCCGCCGACGACGAAGGTGGCGTGGCTGTCCTTCACCGGAAAGGTGAGGGCGACGAAGAAATCATTCCCATCGAGCTTCATCGCCTCGAGCGAGAGTTCGTAGTTGGAAGTGGCGGGAGGGGCCTCGCCCCAGTTCACCCCGGTAATGACGGCACCGAAGCCGAATTCGAGATTTCCGTCCTCATTCACGAAAACGTCCCCCTCGCCCCCGAAGGAAGTCTTTTTCCACTTCCCGAGCTCCTTGCCGTCGAAAAGCGTGATCTCGTCGACCTGCTTCGGAGCGGCGGCCGCTTCCTTGGCCGGCGCGGATTTGCCTGGCTCGACGGGCGCTTCCTTTGCGGGCTCCGTTTTGGGGGCCTCCGCCGCCGGAGCGGCGGGCGCCGAAGAGGCGACGGTGAGGGTGGTGCGGGAAAAGGCGGTCTTGCCGGAATCGGCGTCCTCTCGCAAGGACCAGACAAAGACTCCCGGCTGCTGATAGAGCGAAAAATGCATCGCGATTCCGACCGCGAAGAAGACGAAGACAAAAAGGAGGACGGCACCCGCGTATTTCATGGACCTGACTTGTCAGATCGGCCGCTCTTCTGCAAGTGAAATCGGGAGGCACGATGCCGCGGAAGAGGCCCCGATTTCTCCTTCGAGGCCGCTTTTGGGATTCCTTCCAACCTCCCGGGACGCTAGAATCCAGCCCATGCGATCATTCCTCGTTCTCTCTCTGGCCGCTCTCACCCTCTGCTTTTCCACCTCCTGCCTGCGCACCTCGACGGTGGTGAGGGTGAAAAAGGATGGCGCCGGCTCCATCATCGCCCGCTATTATTTCTCTCCCGAGATGCTCGCGATGCTGGACCAACTAGACCAACTCGGTGGCGCGCTTGGCCAACTCGGCGGCGCCGCGGAAGGCGCTGCCGCCGCCGGACCGGACCTGGGGATGATCCGCGAGCTCGCCAAACCCGACGAGGCATCCCTCAAAGCCGACGCCGCCGGATTCGGCGAAGGCGTGCGCTATGCGAAACACGAGCCCGGCAAAGACGAAGACGGCTGGGAGGGCTACACCGTCGTGTATGATTTCGACGACATCCGCAAAGTGCGCATCGATCAGGGCTCCGTGCCCGGCAAAGCCAAGGATTTCGTGGCCTCGGCCGGCGAAGAATTGAAGAAAGACGAGGGAGGAGCCCTTTCCTTCACCCTCGAGGGCGACGTCCTCACCGTGAAGTCGACCTTCGCCAAGGACGGCATGGACGGTTTCATCGATCCGAAGCAACTGGATCAAGCCAAGGAGATGGGCTTGACTCCATCC
The DNA here is from genome assembly GCA_002396885.1 of Akkermansiaceae bacterium UBA5020. Lineage (GTDB taxonomy): Bacteria > Verrucomicrobiota > Verrucomicrobiia > Verrucomicrobiales > DEV007 > Arctic95D-9. Next base: position 9,277 of record DGXY01000098.1, on the reverse strand, counting down.
GAGGCCTTGAAGATGTCCGCCGGCATGATGCAGGGCATGCGAATCGGATATTTCCTGCGCGCCGAAGATGGCATCGCCGAGACCAACGCCGATCACGTCACCGGTGACCTCGTCATTCTCAGCGACGCAGACCTCGGCAAGGTCCTCCTCGATCCCGATCTCGGACCTTTTATCGACAAGGCCGCCGCCAATCCCAAAGCCGTCACACCGGAGGTCGCCAAGGAATTGATGCTCAAACTCGAGGCCATGACCGTGGAATCGAAGGATGAGATCACGGTGAAGCTCAAGTGATCGGGAAGTCAGACGTAGAGCAGGGCGTCACTTCACTTTTTCGATGTCACCGGGTTTCCACGAGCGTTTGAGGGCGGCCTCACCCGGTCCGTAGAGGCGCAGAATGGCGAAGTAACCTTTGCCCGGAACGGTGGCGAGCCAGTTGCCCTCCCTGCCCGCGGGTGCTTGCGGACCGAGGAAAAGTTCCGTGCTGCCATCGGGGTTCACGGCCGGCTTGTCGCGCGAACCGAGCGACGGGAAGGGCTGCCCGTTGGCCAGACCGGATCCGTTTTCGGCCTCGTAAAGCGTCACCGACCAGAAGTTGCCGGCCGGAATGTCCCGCGGCAGTTCGAGGCGGTAATGGCTCCCGCCGGAGAGAGCGTCTCCCGCGCCGTCGGTGAAAGCGATCATGTACATCGCGCCCCTCCCCGGGATCTGGGAGACCATGCCCGGACTGACCGAGTAGTAGTTGCTGAAAAACCAGATGCGCGCGTCGAGATCCAGATAGCCGCCCGCGAGATTTCTCCATGCCAGGTCCATCGAGGGCTTTGGATTGTCCGGCGTGATGTCGGGCAGCGGATTGATCCAGTGCCGATCGGGGTAAATGCGCAACGAGCGACCGCCCAGTTCTTCCTCGAAAGCCACGACGCGGCTCGTCTTGTAGCCCGTCTTGGCCGCGCGATCGAGAATGACGCGCGTCTTGGCGTCGGGATCGAAGGGTTTGCCCTTGATGATACCAATCGAGGCAAGAAGCCCGAGCCCATCGGCGTCGGCCAAATTGGCGTCCTCGCTGTCGACCAGGCGCTTGAGTTGATCGAAAGCGCGTCCGTCTCTCACCGGCAACAGGTCGACCGGCACGCCCGAAGCGTCGGGAAAGACCATCGCCTTGCGGACGTCCTTGTCGTTCAATGGATAAATCTTGGACTGCTCGATCAGGGCGACCGCCGGCGCGGTGTTGGACGGATCCTGATAAAACGCGCGCAGAAAGACGAAGACATTGCGCGTCTCAGAGCGATAGACGAAAAATCCCTCCGGCACCTCGCCTTCATAACCGGGCGGCAGGAGGAGAAACTTCCCCCCCTTGCCTGCATCGGGTCCCGGCAGCCCCACGTCACCGGCGAACTTTCCGCCATCGACCGGAATCGGCCGCTGCCAGAAATCGAGCAGGATGCCCTGCAGTCCGGGCGGCGCCTCGAAGACGATCGGACCGTCCTGGCCGAGGTCGACGTAGCCCATTGCATAAATGACATCGGAGTTCGGCGTGGTAACCAGCGTCTTCGCATCGAGCCGTTTCTTCCACACCGGCAGAACGTTGTAGCCGGCGCCGAACGTTTTTTCGGAGCCTTCCTTCATGCCCAGCGTGTTGATCAGCGGCAAAGCCCAGAGGTAGGCCTGCGTTGCGCGCTGGAAGAGCAGCTCGTCGCGCAACATCCGCGCCGACTCGGCAGTGGGACGATTCTCTTCGAACTTGGCATTCGCCAGTTCGTCGAAGCGCGAATTCTGCGCAGGGGAACTGAAAGGACCGAACGCGGCGAGCGCAGCCAAAAAGATGGTGAGACGGTGGTGGGGTCGGAGCGATTTCATAGAAGTTTGAGGGAATAAGAAGGGCCAGCCCATGGAACGCCCAGTCATGACCGAGCCATTCTTGCCGAGGGCAGCGGTGAAAGATACGACCACCGAGGAAACTCGGAGAGGAGAGCGGGTATCTTCGTTCATCTTGGATTGGATGACTTTCGCGAGGTCGCCGGAGCAAAGGAAATTTGAGTCTCGGAGGGATAAGGCGTTCTTCCGTTCACCACAAGCAAGGTTGCTCGATGAAGGCCGGTTCAAGCTCCTCTTGGGCGTAATAGCGGTGGAACAAAGGGCAAGCGGAGCCCGACATCGGAGGGACCAGCCAAGACCAGTCCCCGGGAACCTCACGACCGCAGCGTTCCTCTTTCTCAACATGAAGCATAAACTGCTCGGAAGCCGTGTGGTGATCCACCAATGTGACACCCGCCACGCGGAATGAATGAAGAACCGCGGCGTTGAGTTCGACCAGAGCACGGTCTTTCCATAGAGACCGCAGCGACCGGACGTCCAAGCCCATGCGCGCCGCGACAAGGGGCAGGAGATTGTAGCGGTTTTCATCGCCAAAATTCCGGCAGGCGATCTCCGTGCTCATGTAGTGGCCACTGAATGGGGCCGCGGTGAAACGAAACCCATCCCCAACCAAGGCCATGTCAGAGACGACAGGCAGCGCATGCCATTTCAAACCCAGTTCCTCAAACCAGCCATAATCCGGATGGCTGATGGGCACTTCCATTACTGCCTCCGAAGGCAACTCAAAGATCTCCGGGGGATCCCCCGGAAATTGGATCACGAGCGGCAGCACATCGAACGCAGTCTTCCGCGCGGGCGGCGACCAACCCAGCTCCGCAAGTTTAACGGTGAAGGCCAATTGTTCGGGATCACCGAGGACAGACCCATCCGCATTCCGGTATCCGGCATAGCGAATCAATTGCCGGTTCCAGATCCGGATCCCATGGCCAGCAGCGTCCGCCGCCCGGAACACGGTCACGGCAGAGCGAATCCGCCCGCCGTTGGTCGCAAACTCGAGGTGCTTGAGGCAGGCTTCAAACACCTCCGCCGCGGAATCCGCCGCCCTGGCGTCCAATAGCTCCAGGCTCTGCCAAAACAAGCGTCCGATGCAGCGGGCGTTATTGCGCCACGCGATCCGAGCCATCTGAGCAAGATCGTCATTTGACGCGTGCGGGCGAAAACCCGTGTCTGAGGTCGTGGGAGCTTCTATCATTGAGAAATTCTGTCCCGAAAGGTAACCTCTTTCAGAACGTTCCGCCAGCGCCCCGCGGCGATCAATCGAGGATCTCGTCACCCATGCATTTCAAATCCTAAGAATCGAAGAGACGCGGAGGCGGGCCCGATCGTCGCTTGGGACCGCGGTGCGATAGGAAGTCCGCACAAGCCTTCCAGCCGACTCCGCCAAGAGCCGCTTCGTCCTCCGGTTCGGGACAGGATCGGCGTCACCGGACCACGCTGCGGCCAAAATCGCGAGGAAACTCCAACACGTTATGCCGCTGAACAAGGTTGACTCCGCCTCCCAACCCTGTTGATTCCGGCATGTCCTCTGACCCCCACGCCGGAAACGTCCGCGGCTTTGAAACCCGGGCGATTCATCTCGGACGCGACTTCGTCAGCGACACCGGTGCGGTGACCCCGCCGGTGTGGCTCACCTCCACGTTCGAATATGGCAACCCAAACGGATTCGATTACACCCGTTCGGGCAATCCCAATTTCCGCCTCCTCGACCGCACCGTCGCGAGCCTCGAAGGCGCGGCCTTTTCGACCTGCTTCGGCAGCGGGGTCTCGGCGATCACCGCGGTCGTCTCCACCCTGAAGAGCGGAGACGTCGTCGTGGCCGAGGAGAATCTCTACGGCTGCACCTTCCGCCTCTTCGCCCAGGTCTTCGCGAAGTTCGGCGTCTCGGTCGTTTACCTCGACTTCACCGATCCGGCCTCGCTCGAGGCGCTCGCCTCGCATACGCCCGCGCTCGTCTGGATTGAGTCGCCGACGAATCCGAACCTGAAGGTCCTCGACATCGCCGCCGTCGCGGAGGCCGCCCACGCCGCGGGCGCGCCGCTCCTCGTCGACAACACCTTCGCGAGCAGCTACGTGCAGCGCCCCATCGAACTCGGCGCCGATCTCTCGCTGATCTCTCTGACCAAATACGCCAACGGCCATTCCGACGCCCTCGCCGGCGCGGTCTGCACGAACTCGGAAGAGTGGAATGCGAAAATGATCTTCGCGCAAAAGGCCCTCGGCCTCCAGCCAGCGCCGATGGATTGCTGGCTCGTCTCACGTGGACTGAAGACCCTTTCGATCCGCATGGAGCGGCACAATGCAAACGCCCTGACCTTCGCCGAATTCCTCGAGCGGGAAACGGACGCCGTCGCGGTGCGTTACCCCTTCCTGCCCTCGCACCCGCAATACGAAATCGCGAAGCGACAGATGCGCGGCGGATCCGGCATCGTCACGGTCGACTTCGGGAGGAACCTCGCCGAGACCCAGGCCTTCCTCGGACGGCTCACGCTTTTCCCCAAGGCGGAAAGCCTCGGCGGGGTCGAGTCGCTCTGCTGCCATCCCGCCTCGATGACCCATGCGAGCGTGCCGAAGGAGCGGCGCGAGGCCGTCGGCATCACCGACTCGCTCGTGCGTTTTTCCGTCGGCATCGAGACGGTCGAAGATCTCATTGCCGACGTGCGCGCGGCCCTTGCGAAATCCTGACATGGCCACACGCGATCCTTTCGAAGAACCCTTTTGGCGACCCGAAGACCTCGGCCTCGCGATTCCGGAGAGCGACCACGCCGTCTCCGTCTGCCTCCCCCGTTGGCGCGATGTGATCGGCTACGAGGAAGGCGACCCCGAGGTCATCGACACCTTTGAGTGCGGTTACCCCCGCTTTGTCCCCCATCCCTACGTCGCCGAGCTCTTCCTCGCGGCCCAGGCCGAGTTTGCGAAAAATGCGAAGAAGCCCGAATCGGCGATCGTCTTTCCCTCCCTCGCCGCGGCCTGGCGCTGCGCCGACTATGTGAAGCGCCGCACGGGAACGTCGTGCCGGCTCGAGTCCTACGGCTGGGGCAGTCTCACCGTCGTCCTTCTCGATGAAACCGCCTACGACACCGCCTGGAAATACTGGCAGCACAGCGGTGAAATCGTGAGCAGTCGGCTCGCCGAAACGGCCCTCGCCGACGCGCCGCTCGATCCCGCGTCGGTCGCGGCGGGCGAGGAGGCGACGCGGATCCTGCGTGATCGCATCGCCGCTCTCTATCCGGGGGCGGCTCCGGACGATGTTTTTCTTTTCTCGTCGGGCATGGGAGCGATTTCCGCCGTGTATCGCGCCCTCAGCTCGAGATGCCCCGGCGCGCCGACCGTGCAGGTGGAATTCCCCTACCTCGATTCTTTCAAACTCCAGGAGCAATTCGGATCGGGCGTGATCGATCTCACCGTGACCGCTTCGGGAGGTGTCGCCGAACTGGATTCCCATTTCGCCGCAGGCGGAAAAGCTGCCGCCGTTTTTACCGAGGTGCCGAGCAATCCCCTCCTCCGCACCGCCGACCTCGCGGGCATCGCCGCGATTCTCCAGCGCGAGGGCGTGCCGCTCGTCATCGACGACACCGTCGCGACGCCGGTGAATGTCGAGCCCTTCCGCTTCGCCGACGTCGGCACCTCGAGCCTGACGAAACTCTTCTCGGGCGTCGGCGATGTCGCCGCCGGCTCCGTCGTCCTCAATCCGGCCTCGCCTTTTTACGAGGAACTCAAGGCAGCCCTCCCCGGTGAAGAGTCCGCGAGCCCGCTATTTGCCCTCGACGCGGTCGTTTTGGAACAAAACTCCCGCCATTTCGCGGAGCGGGTCGAAGCGACCAACGAAAACGCCCTTGCGCTCGTCGAATGGCTCGAAACCCGGCCGGAGGTGGCCTCGCTCTGGCACCCTTCGCGGGAATGCCGGGAATCCTACGAGGCGGTCATGCGGCAGGAAGAAGGCTTCGGAGGCCTTGTCTCGATCGAATTGCACGGGGGCGAACCCGCCGCCGCGGCCTTCTATGACGCGCTCGAGATCTCCAAGGGCCCCAGTCTCGGGACCAATTTCAGCCTCGTCAGCCCCTACACTCTGCTCGCCCACTACAACGAACTCGACTGGGCCGCCGAGCGCGGAGCCCCCCGGAATCTGATCCGGATCTGGGTCGGCTTGGAGGACCCGGAGGACCTCGAAGACCGCTTTGCGCGGGCGTTTGCGGCGATCCAAAGCGCCCCCTCAGATAAAGGTTAACTTATCTTAAATAGAAAATCTCATTTCTTGCTTGCGCCGTTAAAGGAAAACGACTTTGATCAACCGTCGAATCAGAATGAAAAAGATTTTTGCCATCTTCTGCGCTCTCTGCCTGATGCCAGGCTTCTCCGCCCAAGCTTGGATTGGCGGCCCCTTCGGGAACAACACCTACTTCGGTGAAGAGGGGGACGACGGGGTCTATGAAGCGGTGGCGGTTCCCACTGGCAGGGCGAGAAACGGCGTCGGAATTTACCGCTGGGGGGTGACGAACAACTTCAACGGTCTCGACCCGGCGAATACGACAACCTTCACCTTCACGTCTACGTCAGGCTCAGACGACTTTACGGTCCCCGTCTCCAGCAACGTGATGTTCGGGGGGGTCAGTCTTTTCACCCACTCGTGGTTCCTAAACGGAGTTTATTACCGTGGATTTTGTGACGGCACGGTGAATTCCGGTCTTGGCTCGATCAGCTGTATCGGTGCGGCAAGAAGCGCCGTTGGCCTCAGTGGAATCCTGGAGTCCATTTCCTCCGGATTTCGAGCCCAGTTCTCCGACAAGAATAACGGGATCCCCATCAGGCGTTTCGAAGGCTCCGGCACCGCGCGAACCCACGTAGACGGAACGGGAGAAGCCGCTGATTTCCGCTTCTCGGTTTTCGGTTCGAAGGTCGCGAATGGAGTGAGCTACTTCGGTCTGGAGTGATTCTTTTGGAGATGGGTGGAAACAAGCGGACCTGATCCTCTAGCTCGATGAAACAACTGTTCGGAATCTTCTGTGCGCTGTGTTTGGTCCCTTCCTTTTCGGCGCATGCGTGGATTGGCGGACCGTTCAGCAACAACACCTACTTTGGAGAAGAAGGTGACGACGGAGTTTACGAAGCGGTTGCGATTCCTTTTGGAAGTGCCAGAAACGGAGTGGGCACTTATCGTTGGGGAGTGACGAACAACTTTCCCGGGCTCGATCCCCAGAACACCACCTCGGTGGTTCTGACGAGTTCGACGGGATCTTCCTCATTCACCGTTCCTGTCTCGGGCAATGTTGAATTTGCGGGAGTGGGCAACTTCACCCACTCGTGGTTCATCACCGGGACCTATTACCGTGGTTTCTGCCAAGGCACCGTGAATTCGGGATTGGGTTCGATCACCTGCATTGGTGCGGCCCAAAGCGCTGATGGTCTCAGTGGTGTCTCCGAGTCCATTTCCTCCTCTTTCCGGGCGAGTTTCACCGCACGCAACCAAGGCATTCCGATCCGTCGGTTCGAAGGAAGGGGCTCGGCCTCGACCACCGATGGCAGCGGGGCTTTTCTGAACTTCAGGTTCGCGATTTTCGGCTCCAAGGTGGCGAATAGTGTCAATTACTTTGGACTCAACTGACCCCGTCCCTTCCAGTCGAGGGGGATTCGGACTCCATCCTTTCCCACCCCCTCCCGGCCAGCTCCCTGCTATGCGCGTTCAAAAAGGGGGATGGCACGGTGGAAAAGGCACCAGCGGACCTGATCCGCGCTTAGCAGGTCTCTCTCTGGTCGAGGTTCTCGTGGTGGTTGGTTTGCTACTGGTGCTATCGAGCCTCGTCGTGTCGATTTCCAGCACCTTCAAGAAGCGGGCAGAGAAGGTGAAATGCATCTCCCACATGAGGACCCTCCATACCGCTTTTACCGCCCATTTGACCGACAAGGGCCATTGGCCGCAGATGGACGAGAACGAGACCAAATGGACGGAATCAAAGTTTTTCCGTTTCTGGATCCAGTCGCTCGAGCCCTATGGAGCCGGCCCGGATACCTGGGTTTGTCCCTCGGACAAGCTGTTTCTGGAGTTTCGCGAGGTCGACAAAAACGCGTTTTTCGGCAGTTACGTCCCCACTCCTTTCGACAAGGCTCCGGGGACACCGCTCCGGTGGAACCAACCATGGGTGATCGAACGCGGCGATTTCCACGGGAAGGGCTCGCACATGCTCATGCCCGACGGTTCGATCCAGGAATCGCAGAATCCCTTCTTTGGCAGATGAGTGGTGCGGGGAGCCCGAGCCCGCACCTCAAAGGCCCTTCATCGCCTTCAGATACTGCTCCCAGTCGAAATCGGTGACATCGTGCTTCCCGGTGCGGATGTGGTAGCGGACCGATTCGCCGACCGGTTGATCTAGGCCGGGCATCTCCGCGACTCCGACACCCTTTTTGCCAAGCAACTCATACACCGGACCCGCGTGAAAGGCGGAGAGGAACTCCCCTCGCGGATCCGCCCACTGGTCCTCGACGGCGCTGGCCACGTAGACGAGGCGGGGAGCGATGAGGGCGATCAACTGATGCTGGTCGACCGGCAGGGCGGCCTCGTTTTCGTTGTATTGGTTGAAGGTGTCGGAGAACCAGTGGGGGAACGAAGTGTTGATGCGCCCGACTCGCTCGCCGAAACGACGGCGGCTCAGGGCGGCGCCGCCGCAACCCGAGTTGTTGGAGATGAC
>DGXY01000098.1:0-523 GCA_002396885.1 Akkermansiaceae bacterium UBA5020 | reverse complement strand
TCCTGCGCCCCGGCCCAGAGCGAGGTCTTGCCAAGACGGGAGTGGCCCATCACCGCGACTTTTTTGGCATTGATGCCGCCGTCGGTCTCGAGGTAGTCCACGACGCGGCTCGCTCCCCAGGCCCACGCTCCGATCGAGCCCCACTCCTCGGGTCCCGGTTTGCCGAAGAGGGCGTGGATGCCGTTCTCGAAGCCGTCGTCAAAGTCGGGATCGATATCGCCGTAGTAGAAGGTGGCCAGCGCGCATCCGGCATCGACGATTTTTTCGAGCGGCCAGCGCGTAGCCTGGTTGCCCCGCGAGGCCTCGGTCGAGCGATGATCGATGACTTCGCCCTTCTTTTCGGGCTCATTGCTTTCCCGCATCCACGTGGTCGAGAGGGTAATCTCGGTCGAGGGATCCACGCCGTGATTGCCGGTGAAATTCAGACCAACGAAGGTGGGAGCGCCGCCCGCCATCGGTTTGGACGGCTTGATGAGAAGCAGATCGAGAAAGGGTCCGCTTTCGCCTTCCTGAAAATGGATCC
>DGXY01000057.1:48553-66643 GCA_002396885.1 Akkermansiaceae bacterium UBA5020 | reverse complement strand
CTTTCGCGGGCCTCGTCATGAGCGAGGTCGGATAAGTGATCGCAGGTCGAGCAGTCGCCCCACTCATTCCCGTGCCGGCAGTGCACCCCGTCCTCGAGCAAAGGCGCCTCGTAGATCTCCTCCATGGGCTCAAGCAACTGCGGCTCGTAAGGGGGGGCAACTGTGGCTCCGCAGGTCGGGCACTTGCAGGATCCGTCGTCGACGACGGTCATGTAATCGCCGCAGCACTCCGGGGGTTCCGGGTGATCGGGTGGGTCGAGATGGTAGTCGCTCATTTTGCCCAGTTGGGAATCCCGACGACCCGGATCTCATCATCGAACGGGTTCGGGAAGGAATTGTATTTGTGAGAGTGGCACCACTGCTCGAGAGCGTGGAGATACCATTGCCGGCCGGCGGCGATCGATTCCTGATCCAGTTCGACGACGGCGACCTCGTAGGGTGCCTCGGACTCCTGGAAAATGAATCCCCACCGGGTCCTGTTCTCGCCGCTCGCCGCGTTGAACATGTCCAGATACCAGGCGGCCTGCGCGTGATACGCAAACTCGGCGATGGTCTTTTCGATCTTCGCGAGCGATTGCGTCGTCTTGAGGTCGACGAGCCAATCACTGAATGCACCGCTTGCCGCCGGCACGATGTCGAGTCGGCACTTCCCGAGGAACTTTTCCCCGGTGCCCTGCTCGATACCCCCGAAGACAGCAGAGACCTGAGTCTCGGCGCCGTCGAGCATGATTCGCGCGAAATGGTGCTGCCTCACGACGTCCGCGGCCTCCTTCGCTTCCGCGACATCGGCGAGACTCACGACCGGCACAGTCTGCGCGGCCTTCCAGGATTGCGCCTCCTTCGATCGGAAGTCCGGGAAGGATGAAACCGCGAAGCACTGCGACAGTTCGTGGGGTTGCAGGATGAGGCAATCGACGAGAGATCCCCAGTTCATCGCCGCGGTTGGTGCCATCGGGATGTCCTTCGTCAAAGACCACTTGTGCGGGTTCTTCGAGAAGGCCCAGAGTTTCGACTTCGAGACCGCGGGAAAGGCGTGATAGTCGGCCTCGGAGATTCCTTTGTTGATGCCTTCGATCATGCCTCGCCTCCTTCCGCCTGGGCCTTCTTGACGCGATCTTCGGCGACCATGTCCGCGAGGGTGTTCCAGTCCCGGAGCACCTTCTCGAGAACCGAGTCGTGCATCTTGCTGAACGGAGTCTTCCCGTCGCCGACCCCGAGGTATTGCAGAGTGAAGAGCGCTTCCTTCACGGTGATCCCGGAGGTCTCGAGTTGCGCCTTGAGACGATCCTGCACCGTGCCCTCGACGCGAACCTCGACCGGCTGGGGAAAGGTGGCAGGCGCCTCGACCGTGACAGTCACGGGACCCACCGTCTTCTCCGAACTGGCACGGGCGAAGGGGTTGTTCGGGGTGACGTCGCGCACCTCCCGGCCGGCCTCGCCTGCCGTGTCCTGGATCTCATCTGAGGTGGGAAGGCCGAGAGAGATCTCCGGTGCCGTCGTGCGGACCATGAATGCCGCGGCACGGTAGCGCAGCATCAGGTCGGGCATAGTCTGCCACTTCGAGCCGGCCTTCGAGACCCAGCCTTCGGCCTTCGCCATGTTCATGGAGACCCAGGGGCCCTCGACCTTGTCACCGGTCGCGCGGACCCTCGAAACGGCGCGGCACCGGCCCCCCTCCTGGTCGTCGTGCTCATAGCCAATCGGCTCGAAACGACCACACGCGTTGAAGCACCCGATGAGGAAGAGGGCGCGGAACCCGGGCTTGCCGTGGATGATGTCCACGTTTTGCATGACCATGAAGGCGGAGGCATTCATGCGGTCCGCAAGTTCGAGAGCGATGAGGCAGTTCTCCGCCTTGCCCTGGAAGGCCTTGGGAACAAGGTCGGACTTCGAGAGTCTTTCGGCTTGTCGTTCGGCGAGTTCGTATCGACTCGCGTGGAAGAGGGAAAGAGCGGGGAGGGGAGATGTGGTGAGATCGTTCATTTGTCGTTTTGGTATGTAGGAAAAAGTCGCGCGTTGGCCGGCCGCGCCCCCGGTTTTGTACGGAATTACTTGGTGGCGCCTGCGGTCATCGACGCAATCATCGCGTCGCTCTGACCGAACGGGACGACGACGTTCTCCCGGTGCATGCGTTGACGAGCCCGTGCGGCTTCCATCGCAGTAATGCGGTTGCGGAACTGCAGGTCGGACTCAGCGTGCACCCCAGCCTCGAAGGCGCGGGAAAGCGCATCGACGTCGGTGCCCTGGTAGTCCTTGAGGATGGCTTTGAGTGCCTCCTGTTTTGCGGCGTGGAGAAAGGAATTCATTCAGCGATTGATGTTGATTTTAAAAACTTCGATTTGGTCGAGCAGACGGTGCCCGTCGTCGGTGATTGTGATCAGAGGGCGACCGTAAAGGTCTTCCTTGTAACTGCGCCGCGCATAGCCCCGCTTTTTAAGTTGCAGAAACAACTCGTGCACCCGGTAGGCATCGCATTGCAGTTCGGTCGCGAGTTCATCAACCTCACGATCTTCGTCGGGCGCATCCGCCAGGAAGGCGAGAATGGCGACATAAATCAAAGGCGTGTCCGATGGGACGAGAGATGTATCAATTATCATCGTTGTTCGTTTTTGGTTTCAGGGTATTCGCCCTTCAGGATGCGCTCCTCGGCCCGCCTGACGTCCTCCACCGCAAAGATGCGGAGAGACCGTCCCCGGGCTCCATTGCGCTCGACGCGCGGCCGGATCCACCCGGCCTTCATAACGTCGTCACCGATTTTGCGGCCGAGCACTCGGTAGAGGTCAGCCTGGCTGCAGGTGCGTGGTTCGATGCTTTTCATGCTGCGGTTTTCAGCCAGAGGTCCCCATCGAAGTCTTCGAAGAGGAGCGTCTCTACATCGTCAGCATCGGGATCGTTGATGAGTTGCGAGACAATCAACGGAGTCGAGACCTGGACGACGACGGGTTTATCGCCATCGACCAACTGGACCCAGGCAAAGACGTCGGCTCCGTCGAGGATCTTGTTGGCCGCATCCCTGCCCGTGAGGAGGCGATGGTCGCGAGGATTGAAGGTCATTGGATTTCGAGCAGGTCCCCCCAAGAAAGGAAGAAGGTGGTCGCATGCGACGAGATCACTCGGACCCCGCTTGCGGATATGCTGGTGATGCGCCCCGAACGGACCCGGAGACTCCTGGGTGATCGGAACTTGATAACCGTCCCGATGACTGTGCGGGCCGGCAGGTCGAGGAGGGTGGAACCGACTGCTGTCATGCTGCTGCCTCCTCGGGTTCGGGTTGGTAGCGTTCGTCCTGCTGGAGTTTCTCGGCGATCCAAACCTCGAGGAGGTTGCTGAACGACCTCTTCTCAGCGGCGGCGAAAGCCTTCGCTCTCTCGAGCGTGGCTTCGTCAAGTGATACGGTTGTGGTTACTTTCATTATTCTTTGATATAAACAGATTGGAAGGAATATGCCGTGATACGGCAAGGGTCAAGAAAAAAGTTGAATATTTTGTAATTTGCCGTATTACATTGTAACGCGAAATTACAATCTGATGAAAAAGGCAAACGAGCGGAGTCACGCGAGGTCCGAAGGGAAGACCCAGACGAGCATCTCACTCAGGAAAGAAATTCTTGAAGCAGCAAAGACTGCTGCGGCCAAAGACAATCGCAGTCTGTCGAACTGGCTTGAGATGCTCCTCAAGGACAAACTTCAATCCTCGGAAGCGTCCAAGTCAGGGAGCAACGAAGAGAAGTGATCGGGGCGGCATTCACGCCAAAAGAATACTGTTCCCGCGAACACCGTAAAGTGAATTTTGCCACTTTCGTTTTTCGCGAAGATCACCAAAAGTTAAAGATCTTCCGCCTGCTCAATCATGCCGCGCGATGAATCCGAGGCCGAAGAAGAGCAGAGTCTCGCTTTCATCCTTGAATCGTGCTATTTCTGCGTTAAATTTGTCCGGTCGGCCACCATGGAAGGTGGGCCCTGTCACACGAAGCGTGTCACACGCTGAACGTCGAAGGGGCGGAAATCCCTACAGCAGTAAGGAAAAGCTCGGTTAGCTCAGGGGTAGAGCACCTGCTTCACACGCAGGGGGTCGCTGGTTCGAACCCAGCATCGAGCACCATTCTTCCCGTTTGCCCGCGGCTCCCGGGTCTCTCATCCGAGCCCGTCTGATGTTCTTCGCGGCGGGGTCCTTTACCAGTGCAGGGTCACACCGGTGCGAACCGAAAGCGGTTCCATAGGATGGTAATGGGTGTCGGCGACGCCCGCGAGCGGTTCGCCGGGGAGGCGCGACTCATAGTAATATTCGATATCGTTCGCGTCGGTGTTGAGGAGATTGAGCAGCTCGACATAGACGTCCCACTTTTCCTTCCGGTAACCGGCGCGGGCATTGAGAACGAGGGAATCCCTCGACATCACGCTCTCGTCAGCGGTGAGGGGGCGGGCGCTGAAGTAGCGGGCCCGCAGCGAGCCGTAGGGACCGTTCGCCCGTCCGGCGGTGACCCCGGCGGAGAGGGCGACAGGGACGGCGTTCTCGACATGACGATCGACCGGTTCATTTCGGAAACGGGCTTCGGAGACGGCGACCTCGCTGTCGAATTGGATCCAGTCGTTCGGATTCCAATAGACCGCCCACTCGACCCCGTAGCGCTCCGTGGCGGGACCGGCCTCGTTCGTGCCGGCATCGCCGACATAGAGCAACTCCGATTCGCTCTCGAGATGCCAGAGGGAAATCGAGGAGGTTACCCCTTCGAGCACCTCGGTGCGCGCGCCGACTTCGGTGCCCCACTGGCGCACGAGCGGATCGACCCCGGGAGTGGGCAGGCCGGTCGCGGGATCGACGGTCAGCGTCACCCCCCGTGCGTCGTTGCTGTGGAAACCACCGCCCCAGTTGAAGAAGAGCTCGGTATCGTTCCACGGACCGAGCACGGCGCCGAATTTCGGATTCACCATTGCGGCGGCGTCGTTGCCCGAGTTCGCGGGCACACCCGAGAGTGAGGTCACATCGAAATGATAAAGATCGGCGCGGACTCCGGTGTTGATCTTGAGCCAGTCGTTCAGGATGAGTTCCTGATTCGCAAAGGTCGAGACATTCATCTCGTAAACTTCGTCGGAGCGCACGGTGCTGAGGCGCTGGCGGGCGGCAGTGTTGTGGAGGCCGACCTCGCCGATGAAATCGTGGTGCGACTGGAGTCCGATCGTAAAGTCACCCTCGCGGCCGAAGAGATCGTTTTCGCGGGTGTCGGTGATGCGCAGTCCGGCGAAGACGCGGTCGTCGACTTGGTTGAACTGGTCGCCATTGACCGGATCGGCGAGGAAGTAGGTGAAATTCGAATACAGATCGAGCGCATAGCTCCCCACATACGCGTTCACCTCGGTGGTGGAGACATCACCTTCGTGAACCCAGTCGAAGGAAAGGCTGTATCGCTCGGAATCGCCTCCCACGGTCGGATCGACGAAGCCAAGTCGATCGATGATTCCGGCGCTGACGAGACGGGAGGGCACCTGATCGGTTGCGTCCCATTCTCCCCGGTAGGCCATCCCGGTGATGGCGTAGCGGTTCACGCCCGACTCCCAGTAGTATTTCACGAAGCCGTTGAACTTCTCGAAATTGTCCTCCAGCACCCAGGGGCCATCGTAATAATTGTACTCGAAAGCGGTCGTGAGCGTGCCGTCGCCGGCGGCGACACTGTCCATGAAGAGGAAGCGGAAGTAGTCGTCTTCGCCCGCGCTGACCGAGGCAGTGCCTTCGGGGAGGATGTCGTAAAATCCGAATTTCGCCGACCCGGCCGTGGAAAAATCACCGAGGTCAGCGAAGTAGGGGCCCTTCGTGTAGTCGAGCGTCTCGATCAGTTCGGGGATTACGAAATTGATGTCCGCGTAACCTTGGCCGTGGCCGTGGCTACGGTTGTTCACCGGCATCGCGTCAGCGTAGATCCCGAAGTCGGTGCCGTGATCGAGATTGAAGCCGCGAACGAAATACTGGTTCGCTTTTCCGCCGCCGCTGTGCTGCGTGATGATCATCCCTGGCACCACCTCGAGGAGTTCGCCGCGGCGCAGATAGGGACGGGCCATCAACTCTTCCGCGCTGGCGCGACCCATCGAGGCGGATCCGGCGATACCGAGCAGGCTCTGGTTTTTGCCGGGCTCGACAATGGTGTCGTAAACCGTCGCGGTGCTCTCGGTGCGGAGCGGTGTGGGGACGCGGTCATTGATCACCGGTGCCGGGGTCGATTCCACGACGACGGAGGGGAGTTCGCCCAGATCGGGGACGGGGGATTCGGGCAACGCGGGAGTTGACGTCTCAATCAAGATTGGAGCGGCTGCGGGAGGCTCTTGGGCAGGGAGCAGGATGGGAACGGCAAGGCTGAGGAAGAGAGAGGGGAAAAAGCGCTTCATGGGTGGTCACGGAGAGAAACGAAGTTTTCCCGCCGAGCCCATGAATTATTTTGCGGCTGCTTCCGATCAGCCCCGCGACCCTCCGCAGATCTCGGCCAGCTCCTGACGTGCCCGATAAAGCCGCCCTTCGACGGCGCGGCGGCTGCAACCCAGCAGGGCGGCGCATTCTTCCTGGCTGAGTCCCTCGATGCTGCAGAGCGCGATCACCTCCCGGAGCCGCTCCGGCAGGGCGGCGATGGCTTCGCGGAGTTTGCGGAGTTCCTCACTGTCTGCGGCGTTTTCGTCCGGTCGCGGACCCGGTGCGGAGAGTTGATCGACGCGCGAGGCCTCGAGCGGGCGATTCCGGCTCGTATTGCGTTGCGAGCGGCTGCGGTGGTGGTCGTGGCACCGGTTCCGGGCGATGCGGAAGAGCCAGGCCGAAAAGTGATGTTCCCCTTGGTAGCGGGGCAGGGCGGAGTAGGCGCGCACGAAGACATCCTGACAGAGCTCCTCGGCGTCCTCGGGATTTCCCGTCCACCCGAGGCAGAATCGATAGATCCGGTCGCGGTGGCGGTCGATCAGCTCGGCATAGGCCTCGTGGCAGCCCTCGCGCGAACGGGCCACAAGGAGGGCGGATCGATCCGCTTCCGCCTTCGGGCAGGGCGGTGCCTCGGCGAACCACGAGAGATCCGGAGTGATCGCTTCAGGGCCGGTGCTCATGGGTGATGCTCTCGCGCGTCCAGCGGAGGAGCATGGCGGCCTGTTCGGGGGAGAGGGCCTCCTTCATTTCGAGGAAATGCCCGATCGTGACCTGCTGGAGCTCCCCCTGGGCGTTGTGGATCTTTGCCAAGGCCGCATCGATCTCGGCACGATCGACCTGAGCGAGTTCAAGGGCCTTGGCGAGCTCATGCCCGGCGTCCTCGATCACTTTCAACAACGTTCCCCGCTTTTCCGCGTAGCTGCGCTCGATCGGGGCGAGTTGCGATTCCTGTTCGGGGGTGATCTCGAGCTGGGAATGGAGCCACTCGTGGAAGTCATCGCCCGAGTCATCCTGCGGCTCGACGTGGGCATGGCCTTCGTGGTGCTCCGCCGTCTGGCGGGCCACCACATAGGCCGTCAACGCCGCGAGAACGACGGCGGCGGCGGTCCAGAAAAGGGGCTTTTGCGACGGGTTCAAAGAGAGAGAAGAGGGTTGGTCGCGCCACTCAGGAGGGTCAACTGCGGCGGGGCGGGACGAACCGATTCCCTCGATACGCTATACCCGATGAGGAAAGCGAGGATCATCGCCGCGGCGCACGAGATCGCTCCGGTCAAGAGGACGAGCCTCACCTGACGGGCGGGATCACCGAGCCGGGCCAGGATCGCGGAGGTGAGGTCGGCGGACGGCGCGGGGCGCGCATCGCGTAGTCGGTGGAAGAGCGGGTCGAGATCCGGGGCATTCATGATCGGAGAAACGATGCCTCCGATCCTATTCCTGCCGTCCGGCTTGCCAAGTCGAAAGCGAAGGGAACCCGAAAAGAATCTCGCCACCTTTGCTTCTTGACTCGCGGGTCGTTTTTGACGAAAGGGAGGAAGGCAATCCGTTCCGCCGCACCGCCCATGGAAAGAGTTCAATTCGACGTCGCCATCAAAGCAATCCTGATCCAGGATCGACGCTATGAGACGGACGGTTACCACTTCCTGCGCGACGCGCTGGATCACACGATCAAAGCCCTGCGCAAGGAGGAACTCATCGAGCACCGCCATGTCAGCGGGCCCGAATTGCTGGAAGGCGTAGTCTCTCTCGCTGTGGAGCGTTTCGGTCCCATGGCCGTTGCCGTGCTCGAGTCGTGGGGGATCCGCGAGGGCGATGATGTCGGCACGATGGTTTTCAATCTGATCGAGGCCGGAGCCTTTGGAAAATCGGAAGAGGATTCGCCTTCGGACTTCTGCGGTGTGATGAACCTGCGCGAGGAATTGCTCGTTCCCTATCGCCCCACCCGCGAGGTCCTCGCGAAGCGCGGTGGCACCGGTTCCGAGCTGGATCCTCCCGCCCGTGGCAACCAACCCGCGAAGTCGAGCGAGCTTTGAGCGCGGAATCTGAGGCGCTGCATTTCCCTTCCTTCGAGGTCCGGGTCGAGACCCTCCCGAACGGCCTCGAGATCCTCGTGCGCGAGGATCCCTCGGCCCCGGTCGTGAGCCTCCAAGGCTGGTGTCGCTCGGGCAGCATCCACGAGGGTGACTGGCTCGGCGCGGGTGTCTCGCATTTCCTCGAGCACATGCTTTTCAAAGGCGCGGGCCGCCGCGATGCGAACGAGATCGCGCAGACGGTGCAGGCCCAGGGCGGCTACATCAACGCCTACACCTCTTTCGACCGCACCGTCTACTGGATCGACGCACCCTCGAGCGGCACGATGACCTGTCTCGACGTCCTCTGTGATGTGATCGGCGACGCCACCATCCCCGAGGATGAATTCGAAAACGAGAGCGACGTGATCCGCCGCGAGATCGCGATGGGGGATGACAATCCCGACCAGGTCCTCAGCAAACTCTTTTTCCGCACCGCCTACGCCGTGCATCCCTGCCGCTATCCGGTGATCGGTCACCTCGATCTCTTCAACCAGCTCCGCCGCGAGGATCTCTACACCTACTACCGCGAACGCTATTCGCCCGACAATCTCTTCCTCGTCGTCGTGGGTGATGTGGTTGCGGAAGAGATCATCGCGAAGATCGGGGAAAAGCTCGGAGGGCTCGCCCGGAGGCGCCGTTCGCCTTTGATCCTCCCATCCGAGCCTCCCCAGCGCGGACCGCGCCGCGAGGAGGTCGCCTTTCCCACCGAGCTGCATCGCGAGCGCCTCGCTTGGCAGATTCCCGATGGACTCGATCCTGCCGTGCCGGCGATCGACCTCCTCGCAGGCATCCTTGGCGACGGTCGCAGCTCGCGTCTCTTCCAGTCGGTACGGGAAAAGCAGCAGCTCGCCCATTCGATCGGAGCTTGGGCCTACACGCCATCCTTCACCGGACAATTCGGACTCAGCTTCGACACCGAGCCCTACAAGGCCGGAGCGGCGCGCGAGGCGGTCCTGCGCGAGGTCGCCCGTATCCGCGAGGAAGGGGTTAGCGAAGGTGAAGTCGATAAGGCGCGACGCCAGATCCTCAGTGCGCAATTCTCGACCTTCACCGACATGCGCGGCCAGGCCTCTGACATCGGGTCGAACTGGCTCCTCGCCCGGCATCCCGATCACACTCGCGACTACGTCGAGGCGGTGCAGCGGGTCAGCTGCGACGCGGTGCGCGAGGCCGCCGCGACCTACCTTCGTCCCGACTGTATCACCTCGGTCGCGCTCCTGCCGAAGGTCGCGGCCAAACCCCCGCGCTCCAGCGCGGCGAAGCGCTCCGAGGACATCCGCAAGATCGAACTCGCGAACGGACTCACTGTCCTGATTCTTCCCGATCATCGTGTGCCCTTCGTCCAGGCGAGCGGTGTCTTCCGCGGCGGGCTTCTTGCCGAGACGGAAGGAACCGCGGGGATGACGCGGCTGATGTCGCGCCTCCTCACCAAGGATACCCTGAAGCGTAGCGCCGAAGAGCTCGCTCTCGAGATCGAGTCGGTTGGCGGCGGAATGGGGGCGAGCACGGGGAATAATTCCTTCGGTGTTTCCTTCCATGCCCTGCGTCCCGATCTCGAGCGGGTGGTGGATTTGTTAGGCGAGACACTGCTCGAGCCCGCCTTCCTCGGTGAAACGGTCGAGCGGGAAAAGAGTTTTCAGTTGTCCCAGATCAAGGCTGAGGCCGATCGTCCCTTTTCCGTGGCGATGAAGGCCCTGCGAAAGCGGCTCTACGGCAGCCATCCCTATGGACTCGAGGCCACCGGCACGGTCGAGTCGATCGGATCGCTCGATCGCGAGGGCCTCGGCGCGATGCACCGGAAACTGGTGGTCGGGGGCAATGGTGTCATCGGCGTCTTCGGCGATCTCGACCCGGCCCGTGCCGAGGCGATGATCCGCTCGCGTTTCGAGCATGCCCTCGAGGCCGGTTCCCGCGTCTCTTCGGAGGGGGGCTTTGTCCTGCCGACTGACTATGCCGGTATCGTCGAGCTCACCCACGAAAAGGAGCAGGCTGTGCTCCTGATCGGTTTCCGCACCGTCGCTCTGACTCATCCCGACAATCCCGCTCTTGAGATGATCGATGAGGCTTGCAGCGACATGGCCTCGCGCCTCTTCATCCGCATCCGCGAGGAACTTGGCTTGGCTTATTCGGTTGGGGCGAGCCGTCTCGTCGGGCTCGAGCCGGGCTTCCTCGTCTTTTACGCCTCGACCGCGCCGGAGAAGCTCGATCTCGTGCAGCAGGAGATGCTCGCCGAGATCGACCTGATCGTGCGCGAGGGGCTCGAGCTGGAGGAATTCGAACGGGCCAAGGCCTCATGGCTCGGACGCGAGGCCATCCATCTGCAGGGCGTGCGTGAACTCGCTTCGACCGCGACGGTTGACGAGCTTGTGGGGCTCGGCTGGGATCACTATCGCAAGACCCCCGAAACGGTGCGCTTGCTCACCCGCGAAGCCGTGCGCGAGGCGGCCGCGCGTCATCTGCGTGAGGACAATCGCGTGATCGTGCGACTGACGAGGTAGAAGATGTCGCTCGGACGTTCGGTTCGGAACGGTAGCCCGTTCCGCTACGTTCGAGCTGCGATGAACGCGGAAGCGGCGACGCTTCCGGCGGGAGTCGCTCGGACGTTCGGTTCGGAACGTTTGCACGTTCCGCTACGGTCGGCCTACGATGAACGCGTGAGCGGTAGCGGAAGCGGCGACGCTTCCGACGGGAGTCGAGAAGACGTTCGGTTCGGAACGTTTGCACGTTCCGCTACGGTTAGGCTGCGATGAACGCGTCAGCGGTAGCGGAAGCGGCGACGCTTCCGGCGTGAGTCGCTCGGACGTTCGGTTCGGAACGTTTGCACGCTCCGCTACGGTCGGCCTGCGATGAACGCGTCAGCGGTAGCGGAAGCGGCGACGCTTCCGACGGGAGTCGACGAGATGACCGCCCCAGAACGGTCTTTGTCAGGGAGCGGTCACGTTTCCTTCTTCGACGATCCGTGCGGATGATTCATCTTTCACGACGAACGAGGTCCCTTTGGGCAGGCCGGAGACGAGCCAGTCTTTCACGACAATGTCGGAAGAGCCATCGATTTTCACGCCGCCTTGGGACTCGGTGAGGAGGTTGCCGTTGAGGGCGATGCGTTGCGAGTTCTTCACGATGAGTGATCCCTCCGGCGCGAGTAGCGCCCGCAAGGTGTTGTTGGAGAAAATGCAATCCTGACAGGCTTCAAAAACGATCCGTCCCGGACGCTCGAATTCGCGGGGATTGAAGGTGTTCCCGTTCACGACGACCCGTTTCCCGCGGATGACGTGGAGATGGTCGGGGTTCGGGGCGAAGAGGACGTTGCCGGTGAAGGTGATGTCAGTGCAGTCGCGCAGGTCGACATTGAGCGAGACGTCGCTGAGGACGTTTCCCGTGATTGTGACGGAGTCGATCGGTGCGACCTCCTTCCCGAGGAAGCGGATGTTTGCTCCGCCGGGAGCGAGCTCTTTGAAATCCTTGCCCGAGTAGTTCGAACTGTGCTGGATCGTGCATCCGGTGATGGCGACTTCCGCGATCGAGCGGGCCTTGTCTCCCTTCGAGCCCGAGACGTCGAGGAGAATGTTCGCGGTCTGCGTGGGACTGTCGTCGCCGGGCATGTTCGACTCGATATCGCAGCCGGTGATCTGGAGATTCCGGACATTGCCGTCGCGCACGACGATCCCTCCCCCTCGATTGTAGCTGATGTGCGAGTTCGCGACGTCGATCTGATGAAGGTTGACGTCGTCGAGATGCAGTCCGATGCCTCGGTTCTCGTAGAGGTTCACGTCGGAGATGGTGACATTGCGGTTGCGTTCGAAGAGGCGGATGCCGTCGCGGCACCAGCGCACCGCGACCTTGGAAATGATGGCCTCGAAGGTGCGGACCAGTTCGATCCCGTCGGCTTCGGGGTGGTTGCCGACGATCTCGATCCCTTCGACCAAGGGCATGCGTTCGTGAAAGGTCCCGACCTTGAAGGAGGCGGGGGAGGCGGTACCCTCGTGCGAGCCGAGGAGGCGGATCGCGGGTCCGGGTCCGTCCATGATGAGGGTCGCGCTGCCGGAGCTCGGACGGATCATGGCGCTGTTTTTTCCTGACAAAACAACTTCGAGCGTCCCGGTGATGCGATGGGCTCCTGGCTCGAGGACGAGGGTGCCGTTCCCTTCCGTGAGGCGCTGGCGGAATTCGGCGGTCCGGTCCGGCATGGTCGCGAGATCGGGGAACTGGCTCGAGGCGAGAGGCGGCTCGGCGGCACCGAGGAGTCCAGTGACGTAGAGCGATAGGAGAATGGAGAAGATGGCTTTCATCAGGATCGGTCGGGGAGAAAAAGAACAAGGGCGACCTGCTTCAGCGAGGCCGCCCTTTTCGTGGAAAAACGAATTTTCGCGAGCCGGGCGATCACGCCTTGAGTTCGACGCCGCCGATGCCGGGGATCTGGAAGACACCGGGCTTGGGCACGTCGTGGGGCTTGTAGCTTTGGCTCCACGAGAGGTTCTCTTCGCCGGGGAAGAGATCTTCGTTGGCGGCCATGGCCTCTTCCCATTTCACTTCCTTGCCGGTCTGGGCGGACATGCGGCCCATGATCGCCATCATCGTCGAGTTCACCATGCGGGCACCGTCGTTGATGTGCTGGCCGGTGCGGATCGACTTGAAAAGTTCGTCGTGCTCGACCTGATACATGTTGGCCTCGCCCTCGCGCGGCTTGCGGTAGCGCCAGAGGAGCTTGCCGTCGTTGTCCTCGATGTAGGGATCGCCGCCGCGTCCGAGGACGAGGGTGCCCTTGGTGCCGCGGACGTAATCGGCGTTTTCATTGAAACAGCCCGGTGCCTTGCGCGAGCCGAGGTGACACCAGACGTTCTTTTCGTATTCGTAGGCGATGTGGTAGTGGTCGAAGATGTTCCCTCCGGCCTGCGGGGCGCCGAGTCCACCGGTGGCACGGCAGCTGATGGGCGGCTTGTCACCCATGATCCAGCCGATCTTGTCGACGCTGTGCACGGCCTGCTCGACGAGACCGCCGCCGCCGAGCCAGGTGTAGTTGTACCAGTTGCGGATCTGCCATTCGACGTCGCTCATGCCGTCCATGCGGAGTGAGGGATCGAGGTGGGGTTTCGAATGGTTCGAATAGTAGGTCGCGTAGACACCGACGACGTCGCCGATCATGCCTTCTTCCATCACCTTCTTGTAGGCCTCGCGGCGGCTCGGTGAATAACGCCAGCAGAATCCCGCGACGATGGAGATCGGCTTGCCTTCGGCCATCTTGAGCGACTCGAGACAGTAACGGGCTCCGGCGGCATCGACCGCCATCGGCTTCTCGGCGAAGACGTGTTTGCCCGCTTCGATCGCGGCGCGGAGGTGGAGGGGGCGGAAACCGGGTGAGGTCGTGAGAAGGACGACATCGACGCCCGAATCGAGGACGCGCTTGTAGCCGTCGAGACCGACGAACTGGCGCTCCTTCGGCACCTCGACCTTGTTGGCGACATTCTTGTCCTTAGCGAGCTGGCCGAGGGCCCCGTCGATCTTGTCCTGGAAGACATCGGCGACCGAGTGGAGAACGATGTTGTCGTCGGCCGAGAGCGCTTGGACGACCGCTCCAGTGCCGCGTCCGCCCGTTCCGATGAAGCCGACTTTCAGTTTCTGGGCGGGATCGATGCCCGCGCCCCTAGCGGCCCCGAGGAGGGCACCCGTTGCGGCGGCGGTGCCGGCGGCAGTGCGGAGGAAATGGCGGCGGTCCAGCTCTTGCGAGGGCTTTTTCTTGGAGGTCATGGTCAAAAAACGGTTCGAGGGGTCCTGATCTTAGGTGTCGCTGAGGACACCAGAAAACTCCGGCGGGGACAAGGCGAAAGCAATCACGTGATCAGGTTGGCGCGAATTTTGTGGGGTGGGAGCGGCTTCGGAAGGGACGCCGCCTCCTCAAGACTTCATCGCGCAAAGTCCAATCAGCAGTGTTCCGGTTGCACTTTGGCCCGATCCCCGTTCAATTGGCGGCATGCGTCACCATGGCTGTCGTTTTCCGCTCGCGGGCGGGATCTCCCTTTCATTTCTTTGGCTCCTCTTCGTTGGTTTCTGGGTGCTGCCGGCCCACGCCCATCGCGTCTCCTCGGTTTCCCTGATCTCCTACCTGAACACCAAGGACCGCACCTACACCCTCGACGCGGCGATGGAAGTGGTGCCGAGCGAAGATCCGGCGGTGAACGACCAGATCTCGCCCGAGGACGCGGCGCGGGAGTTCGCGAGTTACCTCATCGTGATGTTCGACCAGGCCGAGCAGAAGCCGGAGATGGAGATCTCGGTGGAGGAGACGAGTGACGAAAACACCCCCGAGGAACTCCGCCGTCGGCAGGTACTGACAAAACTGAAGGGCAAGATCCCCGACGGGACCAAGGAATTCCTCCTCTACCTCGATCCGCGTTGTCCCATGGCGGTGGTCATGGTGGTGGTGAAGGACGATCAGCCAAGCCGCCGCATGCAGGTGATCCTTGCGGGCGAATACAGCCGTCCCGTGAGCGTCCTGCCGGTCGAGGAAGGCGATCCTTTCACGAAGCAAACGGAAGGCGCGGCGACGGCACCGGCGGCTGCGGCGACGAAGTCGGTTCCGGCGGAGGGAATTGGACCAGTTGGTGCCTTCGCCTCGGGTTGGCGGGCTTTTTTACACGAGTCGGCTTTGCCCGCCGTGCTCGTGATTGCGATGCTGCTTCTGACACTGGGACGCACGAGCGTCGTCTGGCAGGCGGGCATCCTTCTCCTCGCACAGGGATTAGCGGTCTCGCTGGCGGCCTGGGGGGTGGTGCCGGCGCCGACCTGGGTCTGGATAGGGCTGGCCGCGGTGGTGAGTCTCGTCGCGATCGAGGCGCTCCTGCATCATCAGGTCAAGCCGTGGCGTTATCCGCTGATTGTGGCGGGCGGGATTTTCCTCGGATTCGCCCTCATCGACACCTCGGCCCACAGCGAGTTGATCGCTGGGTCGGATCTGGGGACGGGGCGGCTCATTCTTTTCCTCCTCGGCACGGAGGCGGCGTTTCTTCTGGTGGCGCTGGTCGCAGCGGCCAACCTGCTCTCCCTGAGCCGCTACGAATGGTATCGAAAGTCGGTCGTGACCCCTCTCGCGGTCCTCGCGGCCGGATACGGGCTCTTCACGATCGTGGAGCGATTTTTGTGAACTTCCGGTTCGACAAGGGGGCCTTCCGGCTCCTGAATGACCCAGGTTTGAGCACGAAACCCACAGATTCCACCCCTCCAAAGGGGCGTGGCGGCCTTTTTGTCGCCTCGCTCGCGGCCGGACTCATGCTCAGCGGCTGCACCTTCTGGAACGGGCCGAAGTTCGACACGGCTACCGCGGTCGGGGCCCTGCCCTCGCGCTGGATGGCGGATGGCGGGGTGCCGGGGCAAGCGGTGACGGGCTGGCTCGATGATTTTGGTTCGACCGCGCTGCGCGCTCTCGTGGAGGAGGCGGTCGGGCAAAACTACAGCCTCGCTTCGGCCCGCTCGCGCATCGCCCAGGCCCAGGAGCGCGCCCGCATTGCCGGAGCGGACCGGCTCCCGGCGGTCGATGCTTCGGTTTCCACTTCGCGTTCGCAGAATCTGCGGGGCTCGGAATTCGCCAACACGCGGGCGAACAACTTCAATTTCGGACTCGATTTGCGCTGGGAGATCGACCTCTGGGGCCGCATCAAAAACCTGCGCGATGCCGAACTCGACCGCGTCGCCTCCGCATCAGGGCTCTACGAAGCTTCCCGCCTTTCCCTCGCGGCGAATGTCGTGAAGACGGCCCTCTCTGTCGTCGAATCGCAGGAGCAGATCGAGATCTCGCGCCGCACCCTCGGCAGCCTCCGGACCAATTTGAAGATCCTCGATTCGCGCCTCGAGGCGGGGGACCTCGCCGAGCAGGCGGCACTCGAGATCAGCCTGAGCCGCGCCGACATCGCCCGGGCGGAGCGGGCCATCCTTCTCTCGCAGCGGCAGCTCGACGGATCGCGGCGCACCCTCGAGACGCTCTTGGGTCGTTATCCCGAGGGGGCGGTGGCGTCGATCGGCGGTCTCCCTCGCATTTCCCGCGATATCCCGAAGGGCCTGCCGAGCGAGTTGCTCCTGCGACGTCCCGATCTTCTCGCGTCTGAAGCGAGGGTCGATGCGGCCCTGAAAGATCTGTCGGCGAGTCGCAAGGCCCTGTTGCCTGCTCTCAGCATCAGCGGTTCGGTCGGCACCGCGAGCACGGATGAATTCGGCGACATCTTCGACATCGAGAAGCTCGTCTGGGCGATCGGACAAAACCTCGCCCGGCCACTTTATCAGGGAGGCCGGCTCAAAGCCAACATCCGTCTCGACGAAGCCGAGCGCGACGAACTAGTCAACGACTACGCCGAGACCGCTCTGACCGCCTTCCGCGAGGTCGAGACGGCGATCGCGGCCGAAAAGTATTTGAAATCTGAGGTGGCGGCCCTCTCCACCGCGGTGACCGAGTCGCGCCGGGCCGAGGATTTGAGTCTCGACGAGTATGAACAGGGTCTCGTCGAGATCATTACCCTCTTGGAAAGCCAGCGCCGCGCCTTCGAGGCCGAAAGCGTGCTGCTCGCCGCGAAGTATGCGCTGCTCGCCAACCGGGTTGATCTCTACCTCGCCCTCGGCGGCGATTTTGATCATTCGCCAGTGGACAAAGAGCCCGTGCCCGAGGCGGCGGCGAAGGTGCGCGAGTAGGAAAAAGGAGAAGCGGCGCCCCGGCGCTTGCATTCCGGATTCCCGTTGCCAAGGTTCCGCGCCCTACGTAAGCTCCGGTCTTTCCCGTGAAAATTCACCCCACTGCCCTTGTCGAATCCGGAGCGGAGCTCGCGGATGATGTTGAAATCGGTCCCTTCGCGGTGATCGAGTCAGGAGCCCGCATCGGCGCGGGTTGTGTGATCCGAGGTCATGCCCAGATCGTCGGTTCGGTGATCCTCGGCGAGGGTTGCGAGGTCGGACACGGCGCGGTCATCGGCGCCGATCCGCAGGATCTCGGTTTCGACCGCAGCCTCGTCAGCGGGGTGGTCGTGGGATCCAAAAACACCTTTCGCGAACACGTCACGATCCATCGCAGCGCGCGCGAAGGGCAGAACACGGTCGTGGGTGATGGCAATCTCCTCATGGTCGGGTGTCACCTCGGTCACGACACCGTCATCGGCGACTCGAACATTTTCGCCAATGGCTGTCTCCTCGGCGGCCACGTCCATCTCGGCAGCGGCACCTTTCTAGGAGGTGGCACCGGCATTCATCAATTCGTGCGGATCGGCGATCGCTGCATGGCGCAGGGGC
Organism: Akkermansiaceae bacterium UBA5020; assembly: GCA_002396885.1. Taxonomy (GTDB): domain Bacteria; phylum Verrucomicrobiota; class Verrucomicrobiia; order Verrucomicrobiales; family DEV007; genus Arctic95D-9. Next base: position 48,915 of record DGXY01000057.1, on the reverse strand, counting down.
ACGCCTCGATCAGCCAGGATGTGCCGCCTTTCGCCCTCGTCGCCGACTTGAACAAGATCTGCGGTCTCAACGTCGTGGGAATGCGCCGCGCCGGTCTCGGGGCGACGACGCGGCAGAACGTGAAAGACGCCTATCAGCAGATCTATCTTTCCAAGTTGCGTCTGCAGGACGCGCTTGCTGCCGCAGATGAAATGCAGTGGGAGCCGGAGGCCAAGGCCTTCATCGACTTTTTCCGGGTGGCCTCGAAGAAGGGGGTTTGTCGCCCCTAACCCTCATACTCCTACTCTTACCTCTTACTCCTACTCAAAAACGAACGTCCCTCGACTCCCGCTGAGTATGAGTATGAGGTAAGAGTATGAGTA
>DGXY01000057.1:36333-48255 GCA_002396885.1 Akkermansiaceae bacterium UBA5020 | reverse complement strand
ATGAGTATGAGGTAAGAGTAAGAGTGTTGATCACTCAGCACCCGCCATCGCGGCTGGCAGGGTCACATCCTCGATGCGCAGCTGGCAGCGGAGGAATTTCACATCCTCGACCTTCCCGGGCATGAGGACGGTGGCCTTGCTCCAGCGGAAGTTTGAAATCTTTGCCGAGATCATCGCCTCGAAGGGCTGGAGCGATCCGCTCCACGTTGCCATTTTCTCGCCGTATTCCTCTTCGCTCGCGCTTTGGTCCCGCTTCGGACGGGCCGAGCCGTAGTCGCCGACGAGACGGCATTGATTCAGGGTGAATCCATAGGGATTGCCGATCTCGAGATGGAGCTTGGTGCCGATGTCGGTCTGTTCGGCGCTCTTGACCGCGACGAGGAAGGCACCGTAGTCGGTCTTCAGAACCGTGGCGCTCTTGGAATCGACATCGATGTGGCCATATTGGTTGGCTCCGGAACCACCGCTCTCGGCCATCTGGCGGTTGAGCTGGGCATTTTCTACGACCATTGCGAAACGGACCATCTCGAGCTCCTCGCGCGAGTCTGCCGCGATCTCGATGTCGAAGGGGGTCCACGAGAAAGGCTCGAGGGTTTTGGTGACGCGGTATTCGAAGGGCTTCAAGCTTTCCTGCCAGACCTTGAGCTTTTCGTTGCGCACATCGTAGGCCTCGCCTTCGGGGAGCTCCGGCGTGCCGCCTCCGTGGTGGCCGCGCAGGGTGAACTGTTGCACGGCGATGGCCTGGGGATTGCCGATATTGAGGTGGACCGCGTAGGTGCCGTTGGTGACATTCAGATCGATGCCCTCCATCCGCACGAGGAAGGTGCCATGATCGGTGAGGAGGGGGGCGTGCCCCTGGAGGTTCGCACGGAGATAGACCATCTCGTTGTCGCGCGACTTCATCGAAAGGACTTCGCCGAAAGAGGCTTCCAGTGAGGCGATGCGTTGATCGAGGGTCTTGCCGTCACTCGAGACGCCCACTTTGGTCTCGGCGGAAATGACGCGGGTTTTCAGCTCTTCGACGGTGTCGCGGGTATCGGACCGCACCCCCCGCAGTTCGGCCTCGAGGCGGTCGATGCGCTCTTCGAGATCCTTGTTACAGGAGCTGAGGCCCATCGCGAGAAAGATCGCGGCAACGGTGCGAAGATTGGGATAATGGCCTCTCATAAACAACAGGGGGATTATCGCGCTCCTAGACCGGCCTTCAACCGGGGAAAACGACCCTCGCATGTCATTGCCGCGCCAAAACCGTGGGAACGGAAAGGATGCCGGTGGGACCGACGTGGCGGATGGCGATGGCGCTCGGGGTGCTGGAGAGTTGGATCGTTTCCTGGGCGGCGGGGAGGAGGCGGAGAGTGACCCATTGATTGCCATTCTGCACCTGAAGGACACGCCAGCGGGCGGTGGGCTCGGGTTTGAAGGTGAGATGGAGGCCGCTCTTGTTCTGCGCCGGGGCGACATAGACGGGGGCGGGCTGGCTCGAACCAAGCCAAGGTGAGGCGGGCGGGATCGCATTTTCGGCGTAGACCTCGCGCAGTTTCGAACGCAGGCCGCCACGATCGTTCTTGATGGCTTCGATGCTCCAGTGGAGGTGACCGGCACCCGTCGACGACGGGGCCTGACGGGTGATCTCGATCTGTCGCACGGTTTCGCCGGCAGGGCGTCCGCGGTCTTCGGAACTCATGATCCGGCTCGAGGCGATCCCGGGGAAAAGGTGGCGGCCCTTTTTGTTTTCACCGGACCACCACTGGTAAAGCGAGGCGTAATTCTGATCCGAATCGACCCGCCAGTAGAGCTGGGGGGACAGGTAATCGAGCCAGCCCTGATTGAACCAGAGTCGCGAGTCGGCGCAGATGTCGTCGTAGGCATCGAGGCCCGCCTTGACCGTCGGCGGACTGCCCGGTCGCCAGATCCCGAAGGGACTGATCCCGAAATCGACGTAGCCCTTGTTCGACTTGATCGCCCCGTAGGCAGTGCGGACGAATCCGTTGATGTTGTCGCGGCGCCAGTCGCGCAGTTCGAGTTTGCCCCCTTTGGACCGATAGGCGTTGTAGGACGAAGAATCGTTGAATTGATCGACCGTCTTGCCGTTCACCGTCTTGGGGTAGGGGTAGAAATAGTCATCGATGTGGATGCCGTCCACGTCGTAGCGACGCGTCACATCGACCATCACATCAATGGCTCGCTGGCGGACAAACTCCGATGCCGGATTGCCCCATTTCATCGCGCCGGCCGAGAGCATCTGCGAGGCATGGGTGCGGGTGATGTGTTTTGGCGACTTGTTCGAGCGCTCCGTCGCGCTAGCGCGGAAAGGATTGAACCAGGCATGGAGTTCGATCCCGCGCTTGTGGGCCTCGGCGATGGCGAAGGAAAGCGGATCATAGCCGTCCGAGGGACCGACACCCTGGCTCCCGGTGAGGAAGAAGGACCAAGGCTCGAGGCTCGAGCGGTAGAAGGCGTCGCACTCCGTGCGCACCTGGAAGACGACCGCATTGAGTCCGGTCGAGGCCGCGAGATCGAGCAGGGCGATCATTTCCCCACGCTGCTGGCTGGGCGAGAGCGTGTAGGTCGAGGGCCAGTCGAGATTGTGCACCGTGGCGATCCAGGCTGCCCGGAACTCGCGCTTCGGCTCCGGCACTTTCACGTTGACCGGCACGTAGTCCGCTCGCAGCGAACCCTGCATCGCGAGGAAGAGGGTGGCGAAAAGGAGAAAGATTCGGCAATCCATAAATTTAAGAAATCCTAAATATATCGCAGTTTCCCCGCGTCGCAACGCCATTCACTTCAGGACTCCCGCCTCCCGCAGGACGCCGGAGATCACCTTTGTCCACTCCGCATACCCTTTGGGGCTGAGGTGCAACCCATCCTTTTTGAACCAGTTCGCGGAGGGCATCCCGCCGTCGGGACCCAGCATCGGAGTCGCGACATCCGCGTAGAAAAGTCCCGGCGTCTTCTCGCAAAGGGCTTTGACGGCCTCGTTCACCTGCGCCATCCGACTCCAGAGCGACCATCGTTTGACGCTCGGCTTGATCGCGAGGATCACGACCGGCACGCCGGAATGCGTTTTCTGCGAGAGGGTGGCGAAGGTTTTGAAATCGTCGGTGACCTGGGACACGGAGCGTCCCCGGCTGAGGTCGTTGTCGCCCGAATAGAGGATCACGGCACGTGGTTCGTAAGTCGCCACGAGGGCCTCGAAGTGGTGGATCGCGTCGGGGAGGGTGGAGCCGCCGAAGCCGTTGTTGAGAACCTCTTCTCCCGGCCAGGAGGTCTCCAGATCCCACATACGGATCGTGGAGCTGCCGACAAAGAGGAGGCCACCCTTGGGCGGGGGCGTCTTGGCATCCCGTTCGGCGAAGGCGGCGATCTCGGCATCCCACTTCGACGGATCGATGGGGGTCGGCTCGTCGGCCCGCGATATCAGGGTGGTGAACGCGATGAGGGCGGGGAGGATGGCCTGAAATCCTTGCATCGTCATCGTCGAGTCTGGCCCCGGATCACCCGTCTTTCAAATCCTCAGAGGCGGCGTGCTTGCGTTTTCGGAGAGGACGACGAGGGTGCCCCCCCCTATGGGCGAAACGGAATACAGCAGCCGCGAGCCAGTCGACGTCGAAGCCATCCTCGAGGCTCTCGAGAGTGGTGAAGCCGACCAGATCGTCGCGATCTCGAAAGAGGCCCACCCCGGCGACGTCGAGGTGGCCTTCGAGCGACTCGAGGATGAGGATCGCACGCAGGTCCTCGATCAGTTGCCGGCCGAGGTTCTTTCCGTGTGGGCAGATTACCTTCCGGCCTCGGACGTCGAGCACCGCCTGAATACCCTGCCCGAGACCGAACGTCGCGAGGTGCTTGAGTCGCTTTCCGATGACGAACTCGTCGATTTTCTTCAGGAGGTCGACGAGGAAGATCGGGGGCAATACATCGATCTCCTCGACGAGGAGACCCGCCAGATCTCCAAGGATCTCCTGAAATATCCCGAAGAGACCGCCGGCGGTCGCATGACCAAGGCCATGGCAGTGGTCCGCGAGCACCTCTCCGTGAAGCAGGCGCTCGATGTGCTCGAAGGCATCCGCGAGGAAGCTGAGCTCCTCAGCCGCATCTACGTCGTCGATGAGTCGCAGCGCATCCTCGGCAAGCTGCGCCTCCGCGATCTCGCCTTCAGCAAGTGGGACACTCCCATCCGTGAGCTGATGGATTCCGACCAGATCTCGGTCAACGCCATGGCCGATCAGGAGGAAGCGGCGCAGATGATCGCGCGCTACGATCTCATGGCCCTGCCCGTGGTCGATGACGAGGGACATCTCCTCGGCGTCATCACCCACGATGATGCCCTCGAGATCCTCGAAGAAGAATCGACCGAGGACATGGAGCGCATTTCGGGGATCGGCGGCCAGAGCGATCTCGCCTACCTCCAGACTTCGGCGATGACCCATTTCAAGAGGCGCTTCGGCTGGGTCCTCACGCTCGCCTTTCTCGCTCTCTCCTCGGGCCTCGTCATTCACGCCTACGAGGAGGTCCTGACAAAATACTACATCCTCGCCCTTTATCTGCCCATGGTCGTCGCCGCGGGGGGCAACACCGGGGCCCAGTCGGCCACGATGGTGATCCGCGCCATGTCCCTCGGCGAGCTCGACACCCGCGAGTTCTGGCGTGTCATCTGGAAGGAGGGCCGCATCGGCTTTCTCCTCGGGACGCTTCTCGGGATTTGTGTGGCACTCCAGATCCAGTTCCTCATGCCTCCGGGCATGATCACCGCGTCCCTCAGTGCTTGGTCGGTCGCGCTTGTCGTCGGGTTCTCCCTCATGGCCCAGGTCATCACCTCGACCCTGATCGGGGCCGCCCTCCCGATCGGCGCGAAGAAGGTCCGCCTCGATCCCGCCGTCGTCGCCTCGCCGGCCATCACCACGGTGGTCGATGTGAGCGGATCGGTCATCTACTTCACCCTCGCCGGGGCGATTTTCGGGTGAGGGGTGCGGGCCGGAATTCAGCGACCCGGTTGATCCCGGTGGGGAATCTTTACCGCGAGTGGCGGGGGAGGTGAGGGGATGGGAATTGTGTGTGACGAAATCCGATTCTCTCTCAAAACGGCCGTTTCCCGCCGCCGAACTGCTTCATCATCTGGTTCATCTTGCCCTTGTTGCGCATCATCTTGCGCATGTCGCCGAACTGCTTCAAGAGCTGGTTCACCTGGGTGACGCTGGTGCCGCTGCCCATGGCGATGCGGCGTCGGCGCGAGGCCTTGATGATCTCGGGACGGGTTCTTTCCATGGGGGTCATGGAAAGGACGATGGCCTCGGTGCGCTTCATGCGTTTCTCGTCGAGGTCGACGCCCTTCAGCTTGTCGCTCATGCCCGGGAGCATGCCGAGGAGGCTGGAGAGGCCGCCCATCTTTTTCATCATGCGCATCTGCGAGAGGAAATCATTGAAGTCGAAATCGGCGCGCTTGAAACGCTCGGCCATGCGGAGGGCCTCGTTTTCGTCGATGGCCTCGGCGGCTTTTTCAACGAGGCCGACGATGTCGCCCATCCCGAGGATGCGTCCGGCCATGCGGTCGGGCACGAAGGCTTCGAAGTCGGAGAGCTTTTCCCCGACCCCGGCGAACTTGATGGGCTTGCCGGTGACACTGCGCATCGAGAGCGCGGCTCCACCGCGGGCGTCGCCATCGAGCTTGGTGAGGACGAGCCCGGTCAATCCGATGATCCCGTCGAAGGTCTTGGCGACACTGACGGCTTGTTGTCCGGTCGCGGCGTCGGCGACGAGGAGGGTTTCCCTGGGATCGAGGAGGCGGTGGAGCTGCCGGAGTTCCTCGACAAGAGCTTCGTCGACTTCCTGGCGTCCGGCGGTGTCGAAGATGAGGACGGTGCCGTTCTGCTGCTCGGCCCATTTGAGGGCTTCTTTCGCGACCTTGAGCACGTCGGTCTCGCCGGGCTCGGGACGGAAGACGGGGACGTCGATCTGCTTCGCGAGGGTGACGAGCTGGTCGATCGCGGCGGGTCGGTAAAGGTCGCAGGCGATGAGGAGGGGGCGGCGTCCTTCCTTGCGGAGATGCAGGGCGAGCTTGGCCGAGGTCGTCGTTTTACCGGCGCCATTGAGCCCGACGAGGAGGATGCGGGCCGGGGGATTGAGATCGAGAGGCGAGGCATCCCCGCCGAGAAGGGCGGCGATCTCGTCGTTGAAGATCTTCACGATCTGTTGGCCGGGCGAGATCGTGCGGAGGACGGATTCTCCGAGGGCCTTTTCCTTGACCCGGGCGATGAAATCCTTCGCCACGGAGAGCTCGACGTCGGCCTCGAGCAAGGCGAGGCGCACTTCGCGAAGGGCGTCGGAGATGTTCGACTCGGTGATCTTGCCGTGACCACGGAGTTTCTTGAAGGTTTCCTGAAGGCTGTCGGAGAGGTTGGCGAACATCGGGAGAGGGCCGCTTCGCGGCGTAAAAGGTGGAAGAGTAAAAGGTAAAAGGTCCGAATCAACGGTGTTTTGACGGCTTTGTGCTCGGATTGGTGGTCACCGGCACTGCTTAAGGCAGATTGCCGGAGCGGATGCGGACACGATCTGGATCCGCTGTGACAATCGCTCCGTTCTGCAGTTCGAGATGGTAGTTCATCACCAACTGGTGAACCGCCGATGCCATTTGCGTGACTCGGAAGCCCTGCAAGCGGATGATGCCAGAATGGGGTTGACCTTTGAGGATCGCCAATTCACCGAAATCTTTATCCAAGGTTACAAGAACCCGCTTTTCACGAAAAGCATGATCGAGAATCAGGGTGTCTCCAGGATCTTCTTCCCAATTCCCGGTCCAGATGACGTCGTGCCCGAATGCCTGAAGCGGAGAAATCGCGCCTCCCCAGACGCAAGAGTCAAGAAGGATGCGGGCACTCACGACGCAAGTGCGGTGGGGAAGCGTTCCAGTCTTTCGTGGCGTGCGAGGAGCGCCGCGTAAAGAAAGCAGGCTTGGATGTCTTCGGGATCAAGCCACGGATATCCCGACAGAATGACTTCGGGAGAGTCACCGTTGGCGAGCATTTCGAGAACGTGCTCAACAGCAAGACGTCGCCCCTGAAGGATTGGTTTGCCTCCCAGGATCTCTGGATTGGAGGTGATTCGCTCTAAAAGTTGTGCGGAATTCATGGAGGACGGAATCTGATGGGGGATGGGAACGGAGAACGACTAAAATCACAGGGAAGGCGTCGCGGCGGGTGGGGTGAGGGCGGCTTCGTCGGTGGAGGCCGGCGGGAGGGAATCGTTTTTGACGGGGGCGGCGGAGTCGGAGGAAAGGTAATTGGCGAGGGGATCCACTTGGAAGGTCCAGCCGATCAGTTCGTTTTCCTTCGATCCGGCATGGCGGAAGGAGAGTTGGACGGCGCAGGTTTCGACGCGGAGGCGTTGGGGGATCTGATAGGTGAGGCGTCCGCTCGCGGGATCGAACCGGTGGGAGACCCGCCCGAATCCCGAGACGCGCAGCACGATGCTCTCGGGATCGACGCCGGTGAGCTTGGAAAGGTCCACCTCGATGAGCGGGAGCCGGTTCCCGACCACGGAGTTGGCGGAGGGGGTCACCGAGACGAGCGGTCCCTTCTGGGTCCCGTCTTCGGATTTTTGTTCGGCGAGGAGTTTGCGGCCTCCCGTGGTCACCGCGCCGCCGCCGAAGTCGAGGGCGGGATCGAAGTTCGCGAGGGTGGTGCCATGGACGACGTAACGTCCGATCTCCAGATCTTTCTCCTCCCAGCCGGTCTTCTTCCCGTTCACCGTGAAACAGGCCTCGTATCCGGCCTCGCGGGCGATCTCGAGGACGCGGTCGTTGTAGATGCCGAAAGGGTAGGCGAAGGTCTTCACGACGGCACCGGTGTCGCCGTAGGTTTCCTCGAGGTAACGCATCGATTCGACGAGTTCCTCGCGCAGCCAGGCATCGTAGGCTTCGTCGCCGCGCCCGCCCTTGCGCGAGAGATTCTGGTGGCTGAGGGAGTGGCTCGAGAGGGTGCCGCCGCTCCTCGCGATCTCGCGGACCTCATCGTGGGTGAGGGAGCGCCCGCCGACGTTGATGTAGTTCTTGTAAAGGAAAACGGTGAAGGGATAGCCGAAGTCCTTGAGCACGCCGAGAGCGAGGGTGTGGGTCGCCTTCCAGCCGTCGTCGATCGTGATCATGACACACTCTGCGGGGATGTCGGACTTGCCTTGTTTCCAGTCGAGGAACTGGCGCAGGCTGATGACGGGAAGCTTGGCGTCGCGGATCGCCTGCATCTGGCGTCGGAAATCCTCGACATTGAGGATCATGTCGTTCGACGAGGTCCCGTCGGTGAAGTCGTGGTAGCCGAGGATGGAGACGCGTGCCTCCTTGTTCACGACCGGCTCCATTTTCACCGGGGCGGGCGGGGGCGGGATGTCCTCGGGGGCGACGGGTTTGCGGGCGGCGAGTTCCTCGTCGGTCTCCCGGTCGAGGGCTTTTTTCACCTGATCAAGGTAGGGGGCCGCTTTCTCGCAGGAAGCGAGGAGGAAGACGGCAGCAAGAGCGGCGAGGCCGATCGGAAAGTAGCGGGATCCGGGGATCATGCGGGCAGGCAGAGGTGGAGGAACTATAGGCCCGATCCCGCTCAAGAAAACCGGGATTTGCGCATCCTCCCGCCGTGGCTTATCGGTCCCCTCGAAGTGCATCCAACCTCCCTGAATCCCATGGCAAAAGAAACTCCTGAAATCACGGCTTATTTGAAAACGTTCTGCGGCTGGAGCGAGGGCGTCCGCGCCGTCTTCCGCAAATACGGTATCGAATACACGGAAAAGGACATCATCAAGAACCCGGCCTTCCGCTGGGAGATGGAACAGAAGAGCGGACAGCCCCTTTCCCCCTGTGTCGTCGTGAACGGCGCGATGCTGGCCGACGTCAGCGGGGAAGAGGTCGAGCGATGGATGCTCAGCAACGGTCTCCTCGAGGAGAACGATGCCCAGCCGGATGCCCCGATCGACTCCGCCTGCAGTGACGAACAGCACGCCGCGATGGACGCAGCAGCCCGCTTTGGCGGACACGCCGGCGGCGCCAATGTGCGCATCGTGGAGTGAGCGAGGCGCTTTGACTTTACCTGATTTTCCTTCGAGCCCGTTTCGCGAGATGTCGGAGAACTTCCCCCCCAAAAAAGGACTCGGTCGCGGTCTTAACGCCCTGATCAAGGCTCCTGGTGCGGTGCCGGTGAGTCCATCCGGTGGCGGTGGGGCCGGTGATGCGGCCTCGGGCGAGCGGGTCCTTCGCGTCGCGCTGAACGAGGTGGTGCCCTCGCCCTTGCAACCGCGCAAGCGTTTCCACGAGGAGAACCTCACCGAGCTGGTCGATTCGATCCGCGAACACGGGGTGATCCAGCCGCTCATCGTGCGGCTCGTGAACGGGAAGTATGAACTCATTGCCGGGGAGCGCCGCTGGCGCGCCTCGACCCAGCTGAAGCTGCCGCAGGTGCCGGTGATCGTGCGCGATGCCTCGGATCGCGACGTGCTCGAAATGGCCCTCATCGAGAACCTCCAGCGCGAGGATCTCGATCCCCTCGAGGAGGCCGAGGCCTACGCGAGACTGGCCAAGGAGTTTGGCTTGAAGCAGGAGGAGATCGCCCAGCGTGTCGGCAAAAACCGCGCCACGGTCTCGAATGCGATGCGCCTTCTTGACCTCGATCCCGAGGTGCAGACACTCGTCTCGCGGAAGATGTTGACGAGCGGTCACGCCAAAGCGCTTCTCGGGCTAAAGACCAAGGCCGAGCAACGCATGCTCGCCGACCTCGTCGTGAAGCGGAAGCTGAACGTGCGCGACACCGAGAAGCTCGTCTCCGAGACGATCACGGGCAAGACGGTCAACAAGAAAACGACCAAGACGAAGCTCTCTCCCCAGGCCGAGAATTACATCCGCCAGATCCAAGATCAGCTCCGCGGCCGTTTCGCGACCAACGTGGCGATCCAGCATGGCGACAAGCGCGGCAAGATCGAGATCGAGTATTACGGCAACGAGGACCTCGGCCGCGTCCTCGAACTCATGGGCGTCCGGTTGGATTGATGACGCCCGGTGGCTTGAAATCGAGCGAAGAAGAGGTGCCTACGGAACACGGAACTTCAGAGGACAGGGATGTCTGTTGTTGGGATCTGTTTATTTCGGTCGGAACTTTTTTCCGTGTCTTCTGTGTCTTCCGTAGGCAATCTCAACGAACTCTGAATGAAGCGTCTCTCGCCCTTTTTTGCCCTCTCATGCCTGGTCCTCACCGGATGCAGCGAGCCGGCCTACCCCTTCAACGAGGCCGATCCGCTCGACGCGAGGGTTTCGGGAGAAAAGGCCTTTGCCCACGTCTCCGCTCTTGTCGGTTTCGGGCCGCGCCCGGCGGGATCAGAAGCGTTGGAGAACTCTCGGAAATATCTCGAGAAGGAACTCGCGGCGCTTGGATGGGTGACCCGCCGCCAGACCTTCACCACCAAAACGCCACGCGGAAACATCGAGTTTACCAATCTGCTCGCCCGCTTTGGCGAAGCGGCCTGGGAAAAGCCGGTCGAAGGACTGCTCTGCTCCCACTACGACACCAAACTCTACGATGACATCACTTTCGTCGGTGCCAACGACGCGGGTTCGAGCACCGGTCTCCTCGTCGAACTCGCGCGTGTTCTGGGCGAACGTCCTGAGGCAGCGCGAAGGATCGAGCTTGTCTTTTTTGACGGCGAAGAAGCCTTCGGCACGAACATCACGGCAAGTGACGGCCTTTACGGCAGCAAACATTATGCCGGGCAGTGGCTGTTGAAGCCGGTGCCGGATCGTCCCCGCTGGGGCGTGCTTCTCGACATGATCGGGGATGCCGATCTCAATATCCGCGCCGCCGTGCGCATTCCCGGCCAGTCCATCCGCGAACTCGCCGAAGCGAAGGAAAAAGGCGCTCCGCTCGTCGACATGGTGAAGGTGGAGGAATCCCTGCAGTTCCTCGCGCGCCATCTTCTCGACGCGGCGGGCGAACTCGATCTCCGCGACCACGTCGGGGTCAGTCCCGATTACATCATCGACGATCACATTCCCCTGAACGTCGTGGCGGGTATCCCCACGATCGATCTGATCGATTTCGATTTTCCTGCCTGGCACACTCCGGGTGACACCCTCGACAAGATCTCGGCCGAGAGCCTCGCGATCACGGGGCGGGTGACGCTGCGGCTGGTGGAAAAGTATCTGCTGGGCGCGGACGAGTGAGGCGTGGCGGTGGGTAACGCCGATAAAAACGTCGCCCGCTCAGAAATGGCCTGTGCCGAGGCCCTTCATCCGCTGCCAGTTGCCGTGGGCGAGAAGACCGAACATCGCCGCCGTGAAGAAGCTGCCGCCAAGCAACCCGAGCACGGCCATGACCAGGGCGAGGCCAAACCCCACCTTCGGCACGATGGCGCGGTGCCGGTCGGGCACGAGGCCGTCAAAAATATGGCCACCATCGAGCGGGAGAATGGGCAGCAGGTTGAAGATCGCCCATCCGATGTTCACCCAGAGCATCTGCTCCACAAAGAAGCGCACCCAAGGATCCTGTATCCCCGGCGTGAAGACGATCAGCCAGGTCACCCCTCCGAGGAGGAGGCTCGCCGCCGGACCGGCCGCCGCGATCATCACCGACTCCCAGCGGGTGAAGCGGCCGGGTCCGCTGCAGACCCCGCCGAAGCCGTAGAGCATGATCTCGGACCACGGGGCCCGGAAGCGTTTCCTCGCCCAGGCATGGCCAAGTTCGTGCCAGAGAATCGACCCCAGCACCACCGCCGTCATCAACACGAACCGTCCCAGGCCCTCCGGACCATCCTGCTGGAGAAATGGCATGCCCAGCAAGACGCAGAGCAGCCAGAACATCCATTCGATGCGGACCGGAAAACCGAAGAGGCGGAAGGATAGCATGGGAAGTGTCAGGCGTAGTGCCTGAGCTGTGGAGTGTTGGAGTGTTGGAGTGTTGG
>DGXY01000057.1:12387-36037 GCA_002396885.1 Akkermansiaceae bacterium UBA5020 | reverse complement strand
AGTGTTGGAGTGTTGGAGTGTTGGTCGGGCTCGAACAATTCGTTGGCCTCTCCCCAATACTCCCTTACTCCATCACTCCATCACTCCATCACTCCATCACTCCCTTACTCCCTTACTCCCTGACTCCCTTACTCCCTAACTCCTCTCAGACGTACTCGTTGATGAGATTCTCCAGCATCTCCTGACGTCCGCTCTTCGTGACCGGTTCGCCATTTTCAAGCGTGTAGGCCGCGAGTTCTTCGAAGCCGACTTCGCCCTTCTCGATTTTCGCACCGATGCCCGAGTCGAAGGAGCTGTAGCGCTCTTTCTTGAAGGCGTCGAGGCGTCCATCGGCGATGATGGCGTGGGCGGTCTTGAGTCCGCGGGCGAAGGCGTCCATTCCGCCGATGTGGGCGTGGAAAAGGTCCTCGACCTCGAAACTCTCGCGACGGCACTTCGCGTCGAAATTGAGACCACCGGTGCTGAATCCGCCCATGCGCAGGACGCAGAGCATGATCTGGGTGGTGAGGTAGATGTCGGTGGGGAACTGATCCGTGTCCCAGCCGATCAGCTCGTCGCCGGTGTTCGCGTCGATCGAACCGAGGGCATCGGCGGCCATGGCGACCTCAAGCTCGTGCATCATCGAGTGGCCCGCGAGGGTCGCGTGGTTCGTCTCGATGTTCAGCTTCAACTCGCCCATGAGTCCGTGCTCGCGGAGGAAGTTGAGGCAAGCGGCCGAGTCGGAATCATACTGGTGAGTGGAGGGTTCGCGCGGTTTCGGCTCGATGTAGAAGTCGCCCTTGAAGCCGATCTTCTTCTTGTGCTTCACCGCCATGTGGAGGAGCGCGGCGAGGTGGTTCAGCTCGCGCTTCATGTCGGTGTTGTAAAGGGTCGCATAACCCTCGCGGCCGCCCCAGAAAACGTAACCTTCGCCGCCGAGACGGTGGGTCACCTCGAGCGCCTTCTTCACTTGAGCCGCCGCGTAGGCGAAGACGTCGGCGAAGGGCGAGGTGCCCGCGCCTTGGTTGTAACGCTTGTGGGAGAAAAGACAGGCCGTGCCCCAGAGCAACTTGATGCCGGTCTCTTTCTGGGCTTTCTCCAACTCATCGGCGACCGCGTCGAGGGCGTCGTTCGAGGCCTGGAGGTCGTTCAGTTCCGGCGCGACGTCGCGGTCGTGGAAGCAGTAGTAGCCGATCCCGCACTTCTGCATGAACTCGAACATCGCCCAGACGCGGCGCTGCGCGTTTTCGACCGAATCGGATCCGTCGTCCCAGGGACGCTCGGCGGTGGGACCTCCAAAGGGATCGGCGAGACCGTTGCGCATCGTATGCCAGTAGGCCGCGGCGAAGCGGAGATGCTCACGCATCGGCTTGCCGCCGATGACTTCATCCGCGTTGTAATGCTTGAAAGCGAGCGGGTTGCGGGACTTAGGCCCCTCGAAAGGGATGACGGGGATTCCAGGGAAGAATTCTTGGCTCATGATGGGTCGGAAGTGTCTCAAAGTTGGGGGCGAGTGCAAGTGGAAAGCGAAGGGGGGGATTCGGGCAAAAAGGATCACTTCCGCAGATCATAACAGATCAGCCTTGGTGGATTTCCCTCCATGTCCTCCTCGTGCTGGGCGATGTAGAGCAGCCCGCGATGGAGCACGGGCAGCGACCAGGTCGCGCGGGCAAGGAAAAGCTGGACCCGGTCGATCTCCTCAAAGCCGGCGGGAGTGAGTTTCAGAATTCCGAGGGTTCCAAACTCGCCGAGGGCCCAGGAGCGTCCGTCGGCCTGGAGGAGGCTGCCGCGGAAGTATTTCATCCGGTAATCGCGTCCTCCCGGGCCAGGGGTGGTGAACTCCGGATCGGCGCTCCAGTTTTCCTTGCCCGACGCGACCTCGATCGATTTAAAAAGGGCGTCGGGCTCGTTGCGTCCGTGGAAGCCATAGAGGTCCCCGCCGAGCCGCAGGGGCGTGGCCCAGTGCAGGCCGAACTCGGGGTTGCGCCAGAGTTCCTCCCATTTGTCTTCGGCGGTAAATTTCAGGAGCACCCCGCCCTTGTCGTAGGAGGCGGAGAGAAAGACGCGGTCGTCGCCCACCGGGAGCGGAGTCGAACCGTTGACGCTCTCATATTTGTCGGGACGCCAGGGGAAGGCGTCGAGCAGGGCGCCATTCTCGGGATCGATGGCCATGAGCCCACCGACCGGCGGATCGCTGTCGTCGCCGGCGAAAACGAGGAGGCGCTCTTTCCCGTGGAGTTTGGTGATCACCGGCGAGGCGTAGCCGGCTTGCCAGGTGTGTTTCGTGCCCCAGGCGAGCTTCCCGGTGGCGACGTCGAAGGCGGCGACGGAGAGCCCGTCGCTTGTTCCGAGGGGAACGATTACTTTGTCCGTGTGGACGATCGGTGCGCAGCCGTGTCCGAAAAAGTAGGGGAGGCGGTCGAATTCCTCAGCGAGCTTGCGCTGCCAGAGCTTCGTCCCGCTCGCGAGATCGAGGCAGCTGAGGACGCTCTCGGCACCGAGGGTGAAGACGCGTCCATCGGCGATGACGGCACTGGCACGCGGACCATCGTTGAAGCCGTAGCGGTCGCGGTAGGTCGAGGGATAGGCGTGCGACCAGAAACGCTTTCCGCTTTCCGGGTCGAGGCATTGGATCACCTCCTCGTCGCCGAGGCGATGAAAGACGACCATTCTCCCGGCGACGATCGTGGGCGAGGTGTAGCTGTTGCCTGTTTTCATCTCCCAGACCTTCTTCAGACCGCCTTCGGGGAACCGTTCGAGCAGGTGCGTCTCGGGCGTTTTTGCATCGTCAGTGGGACCGAGGAAACGCGGCCAATCCGCGGTCACGGCGCCTTCCGGAAGCGGCTTTGGCGCGGCATGGAAGGTAAGTCCGGGAAAGGTCGTTGCTTCTGTCGGGGGCGCGACCGCCGGAGCCGGAATCACCTCCGGCGGAGCCGGGTCGGTGAAGCCTTGGGAGCGGGAAGACGCAGGCAGACCCAAGAGGGTCAGGCCCAGGACCAAAAAGGGTCGGATTGAAAACATGAGTCGACGATAGAGGCATCGACCGCGCTCTGCCAAGGCTCGAATGCGTCCCGGAGCGTCCCCCCAAAAACAATGCAGGGCCCACCGACCGGGTGGACCCTGCAAGGAACCGCTTGTTTTTGACTGTAACTGCCGCGTTGCTCGCAAGGAGGAGAGCCTCGGCTCCACAACGGTTACAGTTAGGTTTGTTTCCCCCGGTGGGAATTCGTTCGAAGTTTTTGAGAAAAAATGCGATTTTCTTTCCCGGGTCGGGCTCAAGCTTTCAAAAATTCCTCAAAATCAGAATGTTATGGCGAAGATCCTTTTGGTCGAGGACGATGAGGACAATATCGGACTGCTCACTCGGCTGCTCGAACATCACGGTCATGCGATCACTGTCGCCACCGACGGGGCCACCGCGGTGGTGCGGGCGCGGGAGGATAGGCCGGAATTGATCCTGATGGACCTCGAACTGCCACCGACTCCCGAGGAGTCTCCCGATCCGAATGCGGGGCTGGAGGCGACCCGCCGGCTCAAGGCCGATCCAGAGACGGCGGGCATCCCCGTGATCGCCCTGACCGCGCACACCATGGCCCTTCATCAGGAGCGCATCGCCGCCGCGGGCTGCGACGCTTTCCAGGAAAAGCCGATCTATCCTTTCGAGAATCTCCTTAACAAGATCGCCCAGTTCACTCAGCGCGATGTTTGAGGAAGTGTCAGAAAAGGCGATCGTCGGGACGCTGATCCTTCTCGGTTGGGAAATCCTCGCGGTCGGCACGATCGTGAACATCGTCATGAAGTCGCGCTCCGCCGCCTCGGCGTGGGGATGGTCGATGGCGGTGCTGGCCCTGCCGTTCATCACCGTGCCGCTCTACTGGATTTTCGGTCGTTACCAGTTCAAAGGATATCTCGAGCGTCTCCGCGAGGCTCGCGACAAGCACGAGGAAGCCTATCGAGATCACGTCGCGATGATGACGCCTCACTACGCCTTGCTCGAGGGCGACGAAGCGCGTTATGGCGGCGTGCTCGAGAAGATCACCGAGCGGCGTTTCACGCGGGGCAATGAGGTCTGCCTGCTCATCGATGGCGACCAGACCTTCGGGTCCATTTTCGCGGCGATCGAGGCGGCGCAGAGCTACGTCCTCGTGCAGTTTTTCATCGTTCACGACGACGATCTCGGCAACCGCTTCCGTGAACTCCTCGAGCGGAAAGCCCGCGGGGGAGTCGGCGTCTACTTCGTCTACGACGAGATCGGCAGCCACAAGATCTCGAAGCGCTACCTCCGTTCCCTCCGTGAGGCCGGCGTGGAGATTCATCCCTTTCATTCGACCCAAGGGCCGAGCAACCGTTTCCAGATCAACTTCCGCAATCATCGCAAGATCGTCGTCGTGGATGGCCGCGTCGGTTTTGTGGGAGGACACAACGTCGGCGACGAGTATCTCGGCAAGTCGAAACGCTTCGGCTTCTGGCGCGACACCCACGTGCGGCTGGCCGGGCCTTGCGTGCAGAGTCTGCAGATGATCTTCCTGAGCGACTACTACTGGGCGACTCGCCGGGTGCCCGATCTCGAGGGAATCCCGGTGGCGCCCGCCGAGGGCGAGGGTTGCGGCGGCGGGCCCTCGGTGGTGCTGCCCCTGCCGACGGGACCGGTGGGGCCAATCGAGGGTGGGACGATCTTTTTCCTCAACGCGATCACCCGGGCAAGGCATCGTTTCTGGATCGCGACGCCCTATTTCGTCACCGATGAATCGATCCGCTCGGCCCTCCAGATGGCGGCGCTGCGCGGGGTGGATGTCAGGGTGATGATCCCCGGAAAACCCGACAAATGGGTGCCGTGGCTTGCGACCTTTTCCTTTCTCGCGGAGATGGAGGCCGCGGGGGTGCGCGTCTTCCGATACGAAAAGGGTTTCCTGCACCAGAAGGTCCTCGTCGTGGATGATTATTTCTCCGGTGTCGGCACCGCGAACCTGGACAACCGCTCGATGCGCCTGAATTTCGAGGTGATCGCAGTGGTGTTGTGTGAGGATTTCGCGAAGCAGGTCGAGGCCATGCTCGAGGTGGACTTCGCTCATTGCCGCGAGGTCGGGGCATCGGATTATTCAAGCCGTCCCTGGTGGTTCCGCCTCGGAGTGAGGGTGGCGCGACTTTTCAGCCCGATCCTTTGAACGGAAGAAAATGATGGAGCCATGAACGGATACTTCGATCACAACGCGACGACACCGATGAGCGAGGCGGCGCGCCAGGCCTGGCTCGAGGCGGCGGATCGGTCTTGGCAGAATCCCTCGGGTCTCTACCGCGAGGCTGGCGCTGCGAAGCGGGTCCTCGAAGACTGGCGCGAGGCCCTTGCCGATCATTTCGGAGTCGATGAGCCGGAGCGCGTCGTCTTCACCTCGGGGGCGACCGAGGCGAACAATGCGGTGATCGCCCATCTCGCTGGGTGTTTGTCAGGATGTCTGGTGATCTCGGAGATCGAGCATCCCTGTGTCGAGGCGGCGGCGCATCGTATCGGCGACCCATCGCGGGTGCGTCGTCTCCCGACCGATCCCGCGACCGGTGCGGCCGATCTCACGCAACTCAAAGAGTGGATCGCCGCGGGGGAGGTCGGCGCGGTCTCCCTGATGGCGGCGAACAACGAGACGGGAGTCCTGCAAGCGTGGCGTGAGGCCTCCGCGCTTTGTCGCGACGCCGAGATTTCCTTTCACACCGACGCCGCCCAATGGATCGGCAAGCTCCCGGTCGCGGGGTTGGGCGAAGCTGGCTACGTGACGGGGAGCGGACACAAGTTCGGCGGCGGCAAGGGCGTGGGTTTTCTCATTCTGCCGGAAGAAGAGGGGGCGCTGCCTTTCCACGGTTTCGTCGGCGGGCCGCAGGAGCACGGTCGCCGTGCCGGCACGGAGAATCTGCCGGGCGTCGCGGCAATGGTCACGGCGTTGCTGGGGCGTGATGACGAAACCTTGGAGGATTGGTGGGAATGTCAGGGAAAATGGCGCGATGCCTTTGAGTCGCGGATCGCGAAGGAACTCGGCGTCCGTCTTCTCGCGACTGCGGGTGCGCGGCTCTGGAACACCTCGATGTTCGTGCTGCCTCATTCGAAGAACCTGAAATGGCTGACGCGCCTGGGCCAGCGTGGCTTCGCCGTCTCGACCGGATCCGCCTGCAGCGCCGGTCAAGGGAATCCCTCGGCGGTGATGATGGCTATGGGACTCGACTACGAGGAAATGGGCCGCGTCCTCCGCGTCAGCGGGGGAGGGGAAACCACGGCGGAGGAATGGGCCGATCTCGCTGCCGCGATCATCGAGGTGGGCGGGGAACTCGCTTCACCTTCGCATCAGTAACGCGGCACCTGCGGGTCGATCTGCCGCGACCAGAGATCGATCCCGCCGGCGAGGCTCCAGGATTCTTGCTTGCCATGTTGCCGCAGAAAAAGCGTCGCGTGCATCGAACGCATCCCGTGATGGCAATAGACGACCACCGGCCGAGGATCGTCCGACTGGAGGATCTTGCGGTTGGCCTCCTCGCCGAAACGCGAGAGGGGGATCAATTCCGCTCCCTCGATGCGGCAGAGGGCGAATTCGTCCTCCTCGCGGCAGTCGATGAGTCGGACCTCCGGCGAATCCGGATCGTGGCGCAGGATCGCGTAGGCGGCGGGAGTGATCTCGTGGTCGTCGGTCGAGGGAAGCATGGCGAGAGGAGAAAAGAAGGCCGAAGAGGGAAACGTTGCTGGAACGGTGGAGTTATGGAGTGATGGAATATGCCATGAAACGAATCGTGTGGGTGCGGGGATTTGTCACCGTCCTTTTGGCGTGGTCGGCGGCATCGCTTGGGGCGGCGGAGCGTCCCAATGTCATCGTCATCCTCGCCGACGACCTCGGATGGGCGGACTTGCCGAGCTATGGGAACCGCTTTCACGAAACGCCCGCGCTCGACCGGCTCGCGGCCGAAGGGATGCGCTTCACGCAATTCTACTCCGGAGCGGTCTGTTCGCCGACCCGGTCGAATCTCCAGAGCGGTCGTCATGAGGCACGCTACGGCATCACCCAGCACATCCCCGGGCATCGGCGGCCCTTTGCGAAACTGATCGATCCGGCCGTGCCCCTGCAATTGCCGCTCGAGGTTGAAACGCTCGCCGAGCGACTTGGAGCGGCGGGCTATGCGACCGGCTATTTTGGCAAATGGCATCTCGGCGGGGAGGGGTTTGGGCCGGCCGAGCAAGGCTGGAAAACGGCGCTCGAGGTGCAAAAACACTTGGTGCCACCGCAGGTTTCGGGTTCGGATGGTCCTCGACGCACCGCGGCATTTCTCACGGAAAAGGCGGTCGCCTTTCTCGAAGAGCATCGCGACGAGCCCTTCCTTTTGCAGGTTTCCCACTACGCCGTGCATATCCCGCTCTCGACCACTCCCGAACTTCTCGAAAAGTACCGGAAGAAGGAGAAGGTGCCCGGTTTTCCCTGCCTGCCCGAATACGCAGGACTCATCGAGGAACTCGATGCGAGCGTGGGAGACATCGTCACGGCGGTCGACCGGCTCGGTCTCGCGGAGAAAACGATGATCTTCTTCATCTCGGACAACGGCGGTCTCGTGCACGATCAGGCCGGAAAGGTCTACACGTCGAATGCGCCGCTGCGGAGCGAGAAGGGCACGCTGTATGAAGGCGGCATCCGGGTGCCCGCGATCGCGCGGATGCCCGGGCTCGTGCCGGCGGGCGCGGTCTGCGAGGTGCCTGCGGTGACGATGGACTTGCCCGCGACCTTCCTCGATCTCGCGGGAGCTTCCCTCACGGGACACGAACCGCTCGACGGGGTCAGTCTTTTGCCCTTGCTGCGGGATCCGAGGGCGGCCTTCGCACGGGACACGCTTTTCTGGCACCTGCCACATTACCATCACAGCTCGCCCGCTTCGGCGATCCGGAAGGGAGACTGGAAGTTGATCGAGTTTTTCGAAGACGGGGAGGTCGAGCTCTACGATTTGTCGTCGGATGTCGTCGAGTCGAAAAACCGTGCCGCGAAGCATCCTGACAAAACTGCCGAACTGCGCGAGGCCTTGGGCGCATGGCGAACCAGAATCGGGGCTCGCCTGCCGGTGCCGAACCCGGATCATGATCCGGCGCGGGCCGCGGAGATGAAGGGCGGGAAGGGGAAACGCGGGGACGCCGAATGAGCGCCGGATGACTCATAGCCACCCCTTGCGCTTGAAAAACCAATAGGGCAGCAGCGCCGAGAGGATCATCAGGCCGATCGCGAAGGGATAACCGATGGGCCATTCCAACTCGGGCATGTGTTTGAAATTCATTCCGTAGATCGAGGCCACGAGGGTCGGCGGCAGGAAGACGACGGCGGCGACGGAGAAGATCTTGATGATGCCGTTCTGCTCGATCCCGATCATGCCGAGGGTCGCATCAAGGAGGAGGGTGATCTTGCCCGAGAGAAATCCGGCGTGATCGCCGATGGAGTGAAGGTCGCGCGTGATCGTCTTGATTCGGGTGCGGCGGTCTTCGGTGCCCTCGATCCGCACGATGTGCTGGGCGTAGAAACCGACGGCGCGGTCGAGGGTCATGAGACTGTCGCGGATATCGGAAATGAGGTCGCCGGCCCGGCCGATCGTCTCGAGGTAGGAGCGATGCTGTTGCGCCCGCTTCGGTCGCGAGGCATCGGATTGGAAAATTCCTTTCGAGACGGGCGTGACGGCGCGTCCGGCGCGTTCGATGATGTCAGCGAGACGGTCGACGATGGTCTCGAGGAGACCGATAAAAATGGTCTCGCCATTTTCTCCCGCGATGGGTGACCGGGCTGCCCTCGAAGCAAAAAGATCGAAAGACTTCGGATCATGGTAGCGGATCGTGACGAGTTTGCCGCCGATGAGGACAAAGGTCACCGGGCCCATCGTCGTGTTTTCCTCCTCGGTGTAGGCAGGGAGCTGGGCGGTCATGAAGATCCCGCCATCCTCTTCGTAAAGTCGGCTTGAGATTTCGATCTCTTCCATGTCCTCACGGGTGGGGAGTTCGATGCCGAGGATCTTTTCCAGCGATATCTCCTCCTCCCGCGTCGGCGAGAGCAGATCGACCCACACCGCCGCCGCGAGATCAGCGGTCTCGAGAAGGCGCCCGTTCTGGAGGAGGTAGGCTTGGTTCATGGTAAAGCGGCTTTAGTCGGCGAGCTGATTCACGGCCTCTCCCTCCACTGCCACCCAAACGAGGAGGGCAGTGCCCATGACGAGGCGATACCAGGCGAAGCCATTGAAGGTGTGGCTCTGCACGAAATGAACAAGCCAGCGTACCACGAGGAAGGCCGAGATCGCGGAGACCATCGTGCCGAGGGCGAGCATCGCCCAATCCTCCTTTGCTCCGCCGCCCTCCTGGATCACGTTGAAGGTTTGGTAGGCACCCGCCGCCATGAGGGTGGGCACGCCGACGAGAAAGGAGAACTCCGTCGCTCCCGGCCTCGCCGCGCCCAGGGCCATGGCGATGAGAATGCTCGCTCCCGAGCGCGAGGTGCCCGGGAACACCGCGGCGAGGATCTGGGCGAGCCCGACGGCGATGGCGACGCGCCAACCGATCG
The DNA here is from genome assembly GCA_002396885.1 of Akkermansiaceae bacterium UBA5020. Taxonomy (GTDB): domain Bacteria; phylum Verrucomicrobiota; class Verrucomicrobiia; order Verrucomicrobiales; family DEV007; genus Arctic95D-9. Next base: position 26,504 of record DGXY01000057.1, on the reverse strand, counting down.
TTTCCTCACCCTCGTGATTTTTCCGCCAGGCCTCGATGCCGAAAATGACGAACGCACCAATGAAGGTCGCCCAGGCGACAGGAGCGACGGTCTCGGGCAGGCCGATCTCGAGCTTCTTGATGAGGACCCCGCCGACCGCGGTGATGACGAAGGCGGTCGTGAGTTTGGCGAGGTAGCTGCGCGTGTCTGGGTTGCTCAGGCTAGTCGCGAGACTCTTGACCCGATCGGCGAAGACGGCGACCACGGCGAGCACCGCCCCGCTCTGGATGACGATGGAAAAGAGATCCGACTGGCGCGGCAGCCAGCCGAGATTCTGGGGAATGAGGAGGTGGCCGGTCGAAGAGATCGGGAGGAATTCGGTGATGCCTTCGATCAGTCCGAGAATGACGACAGCGATCCAGGTCGGGAGGGTTTCCATGGACAGAGTGGGGAGCCCCTTATTCGTTTGGGGAGGTCGGAAAATCAACGGGATCTTCGGGTGGATCGACAAATCGGCAACCGGGAAGGCGCTTGCCTCAAGGGGTGAACCGCACACGACCGCAGGTCTCCTTGAAATAGGTCTCGTCGATCTCAAATCCAAGGCATCGACCGATGCCCGCTTCACCGGCGGCGACGGCGGCGTTGCCGATCCCGAGGAAGGGCTCGAGAAGGGTGAGTGAGGCGGGGTCGCCACCGTGGAGGGCGATGCATTTGCTGGCCAGGTCGACCGGGAAGGTTGCGGGGTGGGGGCGCTCCTGGTTGCGGCTCATGATCGTCTCATAGGGAATGAACCAGTTGTTGCCCCGGCACCGTTTGTCGCGTCCTCCGGTATGTCCCCATCGTGCGATGTTGCTTTTGTCGGCGTAGGGGACTCCCACGGCGAGGCGATCGAGGAGGACCTTGCCCGACTTCGTGAAATGGAAGAGGTATTCGTGGCAATCCGTGAGGTAGCGCTTCGAATTGATCGGCTTGAAGTGCCCGACGGAAACGGGATCGCCATTCCGTGGTTCGACGGTGATGGACTTGATCCAGTGGATCGTGTTCTGCAGCACAAAGAGGGGACGCAGGGCGAGGGCGAGCTCGTGCGGCATCCAAGGATTCGCGGGGGCGGCGCCAACGTTGAGGAAAAAGGATCCGCCGGGCTTGAGGAGGCGGCGCACTTCTCCGGTCCATTCGAGTGACCAGGCGAGGTAATCCTCGGGTGAGAGGCGGTCTTCGTATTTCTCGTAGCCGATTCCGAGATTGTAGGGCGGCGAGGTCACGACGAGGTCGATCGACTCGTCCGGCAGGGATTTCATTCCCGCGACACAGTCGCCGAGGCGGAGATCGAAGCGGGTGGAGTATTGCGGAGCGGCGGGTTCCATTCCGGGGAGAAACGCGGGATCGGCCATGGGAATGGGGTTTTGTCAGGATTCGGCCGCGAGTCTTTCCGTCATGAAACGGCGGGCCGCCTGACGGAGGAGTTCGCCTCCGCGGGCCATGTTTTCCTCGAGGCTCAGGCGGGGATCCCGGATCTCCACGATGGGACCGAAGTCATATTCGAGGGAGCGGTCCTCAAGCCGGCCGCAGAAGGCGACGGTGGTTTTGCCGCGCGCACTGGCGAGGCGGACGACGCCGTGGGGACCTTTGCCCTCGAGCGACTGGGCATCCAGACTGCCCTCACCGGTGATGACGAGATCAGCCTCGGCCACGGCGGCAGGGAGACCGAGGCGCTCCGCGACGAGGTCGAAGCCGCGGACCAAATCCGCCTTAAGAAAGACGAGGGCACCGAAGCCGAGGCCTCCTGCCGCTCCGGCCCCGGGCTGGGCGGCGGAGGGGCCTGCCCCGGTGACTTTGACGAGACGGGCGAGACGCTCTTCGTGCTTGGGGATGTCTTCGGGGGTGATTCCTTTTTGGGGGCCGTAGATGTGGGTGCAGCCATCGGGACCGAGGAGGGGATTGGTCACATCGCAGGCGACGGTGACGCGGGGAAAGGTGGTTTTGTCAGGCGGAAAGATGCGGGCGATGCGCTCGAGACCGAGTGGCAGGCGGGTGATCGGCGTTCCCTCGGCGTCCTCGAAACGATAGCCAAGGGCCTCGGCGAGGCCGGTGCCGCCGTCGTTCGTGGCACTGCCACCGATCCCAAGGATGATCTCGTCCGCTCCCGCGGCGATGGCGTGCTGGATGAGTTGTCCCGTGCCGTAGGTGGTGGCGCGAAGGGGTTCCTTCTTCCGGTCGCCAAGGAGGACGAGGCCCGAGGCCTTCGCCATCTCGATCACCGCGGTTTTTCCCCCATCGAGCAGGGCATATCCGGCGCGGAGGGGGGAGCCGAGGGGATCGAGCACCTCCGTTTCGATCCATTTTCCACCGGCGGCGGCGAGAAGGGTCTCGGCGATGCCGTCACCTCCGTCGGCGATGGGGATGCTGCGGATCTCATGACGTGGATTCGGCAAGGCCTCCCGCAGACCCTTCGTGATCGCCGCGCAGGCCTCGACGGCGGTGAGCGAGCCCTTGAATTTGTCGCTGGCGACGAGGATCTTCATCGTGGGCCTTCGGCTACGGCTTCCGGATCGAGATCACCTCATCGATCAAGTTGGCGAGTTCCCCCTCGTCGTCCGCTTCGCGGATGGCCCGTTTCAGGCGCGAGGAGTTGGATGGGGCGGGAGCGATCGGTGCATTCGCGTGGGTCGCGGGTGCAGCCTCGACCAAGCCGAAATCGATCTCGAGGATCGTGGCGATCGGAGCATCCGCCGTTGCGGTGCTGCGGGCCAGTGTCACGGAGCCCTCGTCATCATCCACGAAACGGATCCGGGCCGCCGGGGCGAAGCGCGAGGCCACGAGCGGACAGTTCGTCGCAATGAAACGCCTTTCCCCCTGAGCCGCGGCGAGCGAGCGGAAGAGAGGCAGCAGATCAAGGGCAAGGCTGGGATGCATTCCTTCCCCCGCCTCGTCGAGAAAGAGATTCGCGGCAGGATGGGAAGCCGCCAGTCCCACCTGGAGCAGGGCACGGCGCAACGAGGGGGCGAGCCGGTCCATCGCCACGGAGGATCCTGACCGATCCACAAACCGGGCCTCGTCGCCGACGAGTTCGAGGTGGAATCCCGAGGGGGCGAGGAGCCGGTTCCACGCCTCGCGCAAGTGGGGAAGGGCCAGTGGAGAGGTCGCTTCAAAGGTCTCCTCGACCTCCGCGACGGTCTTTTCGCGGTTCCCGGGTGCGCGAAGAAAACGGTGAAAGGCCTCCTGGCGTTCATGCAAGCTCAGTTCAAGGAAGGCGGTGAGATCCCCCGGCGATTCGCCATCAACGAGGCAATGCTCCGGGTCGCACCAGAGCGACTGGATTGATCCGAAGCCGGGAGAGGCCTCCAAAACCAAGTCCGCTGCGAACAGCGTGCGGAGATCCTCGAAGGCTGGAGGGGCCTGGCCGAGTTGCGCCCATTCCGAGGAGGATTCGATGGCCGGACGAAAGCAGAGCCCCTCTCCGCCATCGAAGGGTTTGGCAAAATAGAGGTCATCGCCCTCGATTTGCCATTTCGCGAGAAAGTAGGCTTCACCCAACTCCATCCAGCGGGAACGCCCGGTCATGGCCTCATGGAGGCGGGCCAGCAAGGTGCTTTTCCCACAAGCATTCGGCCCGATCAGGCAGATTTCGTCGAGGGGCGAGCCCGTCTCCGGATCGGTGAGGTCGAGATCAATGAAAGGCAGCCGCTCGTCGCGGAGAATCAGGAGGCGTTTGAGGACGGGGGCGTCGGACATGGAAATCAACGATACGGTGACCTCCGCAACCTGACAACCGCCAAGGACTCACGAGAGAATTCCCCGCACCACCTGGCCATACACATCCGTCAGCCGGAAATCGCGGCCTCCGTGGAAGTAGGTGAGGGCCTCGTGATGGATGCCCATGAGGTGCAGCAGCGTCGCGTGGAAGTCGTGGATGTCGACCTTGTCCTTCACCGCGTAGTAGCCGAAGTCATCGGTGGCGCCGTGGTGATGGCCGGGTTTTACCCCCGCACCGGCGAACCAGGTTGTGAATCCGTGTGGATTGTGGTCGCGTCCGTTCCGGTGGCGGCCGGTGACACCGTCGAAAAATTCGAAGGTCGGCGTTCTCCCGAACTCACTGCCGCAGATCACGAGGGTGTCGTCGAGCAGGCCGCGCATCTTCAGATCGTGGAGCAAGCCCGCGATGGGGCGGTCGACGGCGTTGGCGTTGCCGCGGTGACCGGCCTCGAGCTCAGAATGCTGGTCCCAGAGATTCCCGTATCGCGGCGTGGCGTGGTTGATCGTGATGTAGCGCACCCCGGCTTCGGCGAAACGACGCGCCAAAAGGAGGGCTCGGCCGAATTCGTCGGTGTGGTCTTCGCCGATGCCGTAGAGTTTCTTCGTCGCGGGCGTTTCGCTTTCAAGATCGAGCAACTCCGGCGCCTCGGTCTGCATGCGAAAGGCCAGCTCCATCTCATCGAGCTGCGGATCGCCTCGATCAGCCGATTCGAAGTCGCGGAGGAACTGGAGATGGCGCTCCTGCTTTGTGAAGGCCGGGGCCAGATTCTCCCAGGCGAGCTTCGGCGACTTCTTGTCAGGACGAGCGATCGCCGCGCCGCCGAATTTCCCTGGAAGGAAACCGGTGGGACGGTTCGGATCGGTCGGGGTAATGTCGATGTAGGCGGGCAGGTTCTCGTTCATCGCTCCGAGCCCGTAGACGAGCCAACTCCCGAGCGTCGGCCGGATCTCGATTGGCACGCCGGTGTGAAGGACGCGCTTCGCGGTGACGTGGTCATTGCTCGAATGGTGGAGCGAATGGAGGAAGCAGAGTTCGTCGATGAAACGCGAATTCACCTCGGGGAAGAGGTCGCTCGCGTAGGTGCCGGATTCGCCCCAGTGTTTCCACGCGAAGGGCGAGGGGATCACCGTGCCCTGCTTCGCGAAAGTGAACTGTGGTGGCCTGATCGAGTCGGGCAGCGCTTGGCCCGCGAATTTCGCGAGGGCCGGTTTGTGGTCGTAGCTGTCGAGCTGCGAGAGCCCACCCTCGAGGAAAATGTAGAGGATGCGTTTCGCGGCGGGACGGTGATGGAGTTTGGTCAGGGCCGTGCCGGCTCCTCCGCGCGCCATCACATCCGCCGCGGCGATGGCGCCGAGACCGAGGAAGCTCTTCCGCAGCCAGTCACGGCGCGAGAGCGGGCGGGACTGGCCCGGGCAGAAGATGGACGAGGTTTTATTCAAGGTTGCGGAAAGATTGAGAGGAAAAGAGCCCGAGAGCGACGCGGGTCCACGCCTCGGTCTCGGAAAGGCCTTCGTTCTTCACGAGATCGGTCGCATACCCCAGCATCGCCGCCTCCGCTCCGCTGCCGGGGGGGCGGCCGAGGAGGGTTTCGTGGAGAACGCGCGCGCGTTCGGTAGGTTTGTCAGGGTGTTCCTTGAGGAGTTTCTCGGCGAGCTTTCCCGCATAGAAGCGGGGCAGGGGATTGTTCAACCACCAGAGCGCCTGGGCGGCGGTGACGCTCTCGTCTCGGTCGTGCATGGGGCGCCCGGAATCATCGAAGCCAAAGAGGGGGAACATCTTCCGGATTTCCACGCCCATGCCGAGCGGCGAGCGTGAGGACGTGAGGATGTAGAGGGCGCGATCCTTTGATTTGGAGGTGTCGAGCGGCGTGCCCGCGTTTTGGCGCGCCACCTTGCCGATGCTGGTGAGCATGCCGTCATAGATGACCTCGACCTCGAGACGCCGGGCCGGGAAGCGCGAATAGAGGGTTCCGTCAGGGTCTTTGGCGAGATTGTCAGGATTGGGCGCGGACGAGGCCTGGTAGGTCGCCGAGCTAAGGATGATCCGGTGGAGATGTTTGATCGACCAACCGCCCTCGATCAATTCGCAGGCGAGCCAGTCGAGCAGCTCGGGATGGGTTGGTGTGGCGCCCCGTTTCCCAAAGTCGTCGACGGTGCGGACGAGGCCGCTGCCGAAGTGCCAGTGCCAGATCCGGTTGGCCATGACCCGGGCGGTGAGGGGATTCCGTGGATCGGCGAGCCATTGGGCGAACTGGAGCCGTCCGCTCGTCTCCGCCGGGATGGGAAAGGCGGCGGCGAGTTCGCTGCCGGCGAGACCGGGATTGCCGCGGGGAACGGGATCGCCCTCGGTGGCGTAGGGGTTACCACCGGGATGGACCGCCAGATCGATCGGTGCGGCGGCATCGCGAACCGCCAGGGTCAGTGGCAGGACGGGACGTGATTTCCGGAGATCGGCGAGGCGGGTTTCGATCTCTGTCAGGGTTTTTCGGTCTGTCTCGGAGAGAAAAAAGCGCGTCTCCTCGGGTGTCGGGGGGCCGAGGGCCTCGCGCCAAGTGTGGTCATCGGAAGCCGGCGTGCCTTTCACGAGGAGGAGGCGGTCCAGCGTCGGAAAGGGTTCGTTGCGGCCGGCTTTGAAGCGCACGAAGCAACGTCCCGCGGGACGTTCGCCGAGCGGAACGACGCCCCATCGGAAATGAGCGGGAGTTTCCCCGTGGGTCGCATCGCCGAGAACGCGGGCATCGACAAATTTCCCCTCGATCTCGAGCTGCACTGGCGCGGGGTCGGTCGCAGCGTAACGGACGAGCAGGCTGTAGGCCCCGGGATCAGGCAGGACGAGGCGGTAGCGCACCCAAGGTTCGATGGCGCGTCGGAGGGCGATCGCTTCGCCCTGCGCCAGCGGGATCGTCTTGAGGTCCTTGTGGCCATCGAAATGCTCCGCCTCGAAGGCGAGCACCGTACCCTGAACCTCCGTCGCAGCCTTCGCCGCCAACGATTCTTGTGCTTTCGTCAGGAAGGTGAGGCGCCTGGTCCGGAGTGCGGCAATTTCGCGATCGATTTCCTCGGCTTTCTTCACCTCGGCCTCGGCCGCGAGAGGGCGCAGCGCCCGGGGGCGACCGTCCTTCCATTCGTCTGCAAAATACGAGGTGATCTCGGTGCTGCGGAAGATGCCGGCGAGGGCGTGGTAGTCGCGGGTCGAGATGGGATCGAATTTATGGTCGTGACAGCGCGCACAGGAAAAATCCATCGCGAGGAAGGCACGCGTCGCCGTCGAGATCTGCTCGTCGACGAGATCGAGCCGGAGCTTGTTCGGGTCGGTGCATTCCTCGAACCACTGGCCGATCGAGAGAAAGGCGGGAGCGACGAGTGGGTCCTGCCCGACTTGCTGAGAGGCCGGCAGCAAGTCCCCCGCGAGTTGTTCGGTGAGGAAACGATCATAGGTTTTGTCCTCGTTGAAGCTGCGCACGACATAGTCGCGATAAGGCTCGGCCAGATCGATCGCGGCGACGCCCGGGACCTTGATCGTCCCCTGCACGTAGCGCGCCACATCGAGCCAATGGCGTCCCCAGCGCTCACCATAGTGCGGAGAGGCCAGCAGCCGATCAATCTGAACTCCGACTTCCGACTTCTGTCGTCCGATCTCTTCCCGCGTCGGTGGGAGGCCGGTGAGGTCGAGGGTCATCCGTCGCAGCAGCGTGTGCGGATCGGCCACGTCGTTTTGCCGGAGGCCGACCTCGGCGAGCTTCGCCTCGATGAAGGCATCGACGGGATGTCCTTCGGCGGGTGGGGTGGGCCGGACGAGGGGTTTCAAGGACCAAGGTTCATCCGCGGCGAGGGGAACCGAGAGGAGCAAGAACGCGAAAAGTGGCATGGGCATCCTGCCCATGCATCGCGAGGGAGTTGGTTCGATTGATCGCGTATGGCCTGATGGAGTCACTTGAAAAGGGGCTAAAGCACCGGATGGTTGACCATTCTACACCCATGGCCTCGACTTATCACCTCCCCGGCGTCAATCCGTGCTTTGTGACCCATAATCTCGCTCTGGGAGGGGCTCAAACGGCGGTCTTGCGCTACATCATGGCCCTGCCGGAGTGGGTGCGCGAGCGGACCACGCTCTACTCGCAGTCCGACGACATGCCCCTGCTCGACGCGGCGGAAAAGAGCGGCTTTTCCTGCGGCAAAGTGACGCGGGAGGCTCCGGTGGATCCTTCTTCCTGGTTCCTCAGCTACGGCGACCTTTCCGGCCTGCCGCAGCGTCCCACCTCCCTCGTGCTCCATTCCTGGGATGACGCGGGCTGGCGTTTCATCAACCGCGCCTACGATTCGCTCGAAGGCATGACCGTGGCCGGGGTCTCGGGAAAGGTCCTCGATCGCTATGCCGGTTGGGCGAAGGAAAAGAATCACCGCATCGTCGGGGTGATGACCCCTCCGGTTTCCGAGTTCGCCTCGGTGAAAGGGCAATACGATGCCAAGGGCCGTCTCGTCGTCGCTTGGATGGGGCGTCCCCTCGAGTCGAAGGGGATTCTTGCCCTGCCTTACCTTCTCGCGGAAGATCCCCGCATCGTCATCCGTGCCTGGACGGGTTCGGAAACCGCCGGTCTCGCCTACACGCAGAAGGTGCAGGCCGAAACCCTCGCGCAGGTCAAGGAACTCGCCTCGAAGCTCGGGGTGGCCGACCGACTCGATCTGCGCCCGCTCGATTTCAATCCTTTCTCCTACCGCCACCGCCTTGAGGGTTGCCATGTCCTCCTCGGCAATAGCGAAAAAGAGGGTTTTCTCCTGACTGCGGCCGAGGCGCTGAGCTGCGGCATTCCGGTGGTGGTGACGAAGACCTGCGGCATTGCCGACTTCATCAAGAGCGGCCGCAACGGTTATCTCATCGACTGGAATGCGAATCCCAAGAAGCTCGCGAAGGAAGCGCATCGCGCCCTCCTCAAGGCGGCGGTGCTTTCCTCGGTCGATTGTCTCGCCACCGCCGCCGAGCTCTCGCTCGGAGCAAACTATGCGAGCGCCCACAGCCGTATCCTCGCGGAAATGACCGGCACCTCGCTGCATCATCCCGAGGCCCGCGTCACCATCGGTTTGCGCATCCACCAGGGCACCGATGTTTCGAAGCTCGACGATGCCGTCGCCAGTCTCGCGAACCAGACCTACAGAAAGTTCAAGGTGAAGCTGCTCGTGGATGGGCCTTGGTCCTTCGCCGAACCACTCGCGGCGCGCTACGGGCTGCCGCTGATCTGCACCGGGATGTCTCCGGACATCGAGCATTGCAGTTGGCTCCACCGTCAGGCAGTCGCGGAGTGCGACACGGAGTATTACAAGCCGCTCGACTACGACGACCAGCTTTTGCCGACCTACCTCGAGCGGGCCGTCCACATGATCGAGACGAAGAAGGTCGATGTTTACGGCTGTCGTCTCATGACCCACGAGAACGGCCAGATCACGCCGCGCCTGCATTGGCCGAACAAGGGCGTCGAGACGATGTTCACCGGCAACTCCGACGATAACATGCTGCCGCATTCCTCGGTGCTGATCCGTGCCGAGATCGCGCGCAAGGCGGGGAACTACCAGGAGCGTGCCATCGGCCTTGGGGCGGACGATTACCACCTCTGGTATCGCGTCCATCTCGCCGGCGGCAAATTCTTCCGCGACGACGAAGTCCGCAACGTGGTCTACCGCATCCACGAGCAGAATTCGCTCACAATCCGCCGTGCCCGCTTCGGCGAGACGGAGAAGACGAAAAAGCAGTCGCTCCTCCAACGCGCCGCCGCCGCCGCGGGGATCACGGTCCTGGCCGGTCCGCTCTTCGGGGCGACCGCCTGTGCCGAGAAACCCGAGGCTCCCGCGAAGAAAGATCCAGCAGGGGAGAAAGCCGACGCCGGGAATTCCGCGATGCCCGCGGTTTCGGCGGCCAAACCAGCGAAGACCGATCCGCCGCACTCCTGAGTGGAAGAACCCTCAGCGTGTCACCCTGACAATCTCCCAACCCGCGGTGGCGAGCTGTGCTTGGGTCTCCGCGCTGAGATTCCCCTGGAGGATGAGGCGGCGATGGTAGCCGGCGATGTCTTCGCGCGTCGCAAAAGCGGCGACCTCCTCGGTCCAGACGACGTAGTCGACCGGTGCGGGGATTTCGATGGCGCCGTCGGCGGCGACGCCCACGGCGAGGCGGCCCTGCACTCCGAGGCTCTTGTAGGGCGCCGCACGGTGGCGCGAATGGAGCAGTTGCAGAGTGTCGTTGAAGAAACGTGCCCTCCAGACCGTGTCGCAGGCGATGATCTGCTCGAGGACCTCGAGGCGTCCCGGTGCGGGCAGGGCCGCGAGGGCGTCGACGAGCTGATGGCGCACCGACCGGATCATGGCGGGATTGGCAAAGAGGGCGTCGGTCTTTTCGGGCGACGCGCCCATGCTCTTGAGGGTGGAACGGTCGCGGAAGTCGAGCTCGGAAGAGTTGAGCTCATAAAGATCGTCGGGCAATCCCACGAATTCCGTCGCATTCAGGATCTTCGAGGTCGCTCCGCCGGCGACGGAGACGCCGATCTTGAGAGGGAGGCCTCCCGCGAAGAACGCCCACGCCACTTTCTCCACTTCCTCCTGGAGACGGGCATTGTCGCTATACGGATCGATGCCGAGTTGCTTGGCGCACTCGAGCTTGGCTTTTTCGAATCCGGCCACGCTCTTGATCGCATTGCCGAGACCGCGGCCCACCTTTTCGGGATCGGGAGATTCGCCGGATTTTTTTTCACCGGCCTTGCGGGCTGCATTGCCGATGCCCGAGCCGACCTTGCCGAAGAAATGACCGACCGAGTGGGGGACCTGTTTGATCGCGCCCCTTGGATCAGAGGCGATGTTTTTCACCGCCGCGATCGGCGACTCCACCGATTTCCGCAGTCCCTCAGCGAAGAGGTCGCTCTTGCTCACCTTGACCAATTCCGCGATCGCTTCGATTTCGTCGACGTGCCGACGCAATTCGGAAACGCCGACACAGGCGTAGGTGCCGAAGTCGGAATCAACGGTGAAGTGGATCAGGTAACCATCCGCCTCGGCATATTCGCGGACGCGATGGTAGGGTCCGGCGAGGAGCGGCTGCGGCAGGATCTCCGAGGCGCGGAACATCGCCGGAGTTTCAAAGGCACCGGCAGGAGAAGAGGTGAAGAGGACGAGAGCCAGGGTGAGAAGGGGCAGGGGGCGATTCCAGAAGGTCATGCAAGCGATATAAGCGCCTGCGAGCCGCTCTGTCCACCTCCCGATCACTTCTTCGCAAACTTCCAGAGGTGCCCGTCGCTGCGGATGTAGAGCGTTTCGCCGTCGAGCGAAGCGGTGCTGAGGATCGTTTCGCCAAGTTCGATCTCGCTGCTGATGACGCCCTTCTCTCCGGAAGGATCGACGACCTGGCCGACGCCCTGCTCGCTGAAGATATAGAGCTTGCCGTCACCGCCCGCGACCGGGCTGCCGCTGAAGGGACCTTTCAACCGCACCTCCCAGAGGACTTCGCCCGAGGCGCGCTTGGCGCAGGTGAGGACTCCGGCGTTGTTGATGAGGTAGAGTTTTTCTCCGGTGACAAGGACGCTCGCGGTGCCCGGGCGCTGATTGGATTGGTTCCAGACTTTCTTTGGCTCTTCACCCGTGGCCCCGAGCTTCACGACGGTGAGTCCGTTCGAGGGAATGAACAGTTCGTCACCCGAGGCGGCCGAGGAGGGGATCGTCGAGGCCGCGCCCGGGACGGTGAAGACGGACGATCCTGTCGAGGGCAGGAGTCCGAGAATCCCATCGCTCGACTGGAGTGCGACGATGGCTTCGCCGTCTTTTTGCAGCACCGTGGGCGAGGTCCAGTTCGCGGACTTGGGGCGATCGAGCTTCCACTTGTTCACTCCGGTAAGGAGATCGAAACCGGCGGCGAAGGATTCCGAATCGTTCTCAATCTGCGCGACGAGGGTGTCGCCGACGACGAGGGGCGAAGAGGCCATGCCAAGGCTGTTCGAAGCATTCGGATAGTCGAGGGTGAGTCCCCGCATCCAGACGAGATTTCCGTTCAGATCGACGCAGATGAGATCGTTCGACGAATAGAGGGCGTAGATCCGCTCCCCGTCGCTCGCGGGAGTGGGAGCGGCGACGTTGGTCTTGTTATGCGACATGGTGCGGCCCGTCGCCCAAAACCGGCGTTCCCAGAGCGGGGCCCCGTCTTTGGCCGAGAAACAAAGGATGTGGAGCTGTTGTTGCTCGGGCCCGCTCGCGGCGGTGACAAAGACCTTCTCTCCCACGACGATGGGGCTACCCAGTCCGCGACCGGGTAAGGCGACTTTCCAGGCGAGGGTCTGATCGCTCAATTCACCGACCGTGGTGGTGATGTCAGGGGCGTGACCCGAGCCATTGGGGCCTCGGAAATTGAGCCAGTCCGCTTTCGCGGGGAAGGCGAAGAGAAGGAGTAGTGGAGTAATGGAGTGGAGGAAGGAGGAACGCATGGCGGGCTCGTGAAAGGGTTCGATGGGAGTGAAGTCGAAGCGGCGTCCCGCCGCTTTTCGTTGTCTGAAGAGTTGGAGTGTTTGGCTGGTGCTGTTTGCTCAACCACTGACTTCGTCACTCCTTTGCGCCACCTTCCCGGTTTGGCCTACGTCGCACCGGCGCGGCTTTCTCCGGGGTGGGCTGGCGGTCGGTCGCGAGGATGGCGGTGCCGGTGGCGTCGCAGACACGGAGTTGGAATTCCCACTGCGCGGTCCAGTCCTGCGTCTGTTCGTTCTGGCAGGCTTTGACGAGGATCGTGTTTTTGCCCTGCTTCAGCTTCACGGGCAGGGAATATTGGTCGATGCGCTGGCCGCGGTGGTATTCGTCGCGTCCGAAGAGGAGTTCGCCATTGAACCACACCTTCCACGCATTCTTGCAGCCCAGCCGGATCTGCGCGTCGCGGGCCTCGGCGGCGTTGAATTCGGTGTAGGCGTAGCCCGTCACTTCCTTGATCGGTCCGAAGGGCTGGTTGAAATCGACCTTGCCGTAATCGTCGGGCGTCGCATAGGCCTGCCACTTCACCGGCTTGTCTTCCTTGCCCGGGTATTCGGCGTCGAGCTTGACCTCGGTCTCGGGCGAAAAGACGCGATCGAAACCGGCCCGGCCGGTGTTGTCGAAGGGAGCGATGAGGTGCCAGTGCGAAAGAAAACCGAAGTGCTTCGGCAAATCGACCTTCTGCGCGAGCTTTTCACGCAGCAGTTTGGTGACGGCGTCGATCTGATCAACTTCGCGGGCGGCGTCGAGCGCGGCATTGAGAGTGGCGAGGCTTTTCGCCTGATCGCCCGCCTCGAGCTGTGCCTTGCCTTCCGCGAGCAATTTCGCGACCGCATCGCGGCGGAGGGCGGGGCTCGGGTCATCCGCGAATCCGGGGACGAGGGCGGCGGCCTCTTCCGGGGAGAGTTTGGAGTAGAGCTCGAAGGCGAGGCGGCGCGCGTTCGGTTCGTGCTTCCGGTCGACGAGAAAGGCTTTGATCGGCCCCCCGGGCACGTCCGTCTTCGCCGCGATGGCCCGATCAAAGACTGTCTCGACGGCGGTGCGCATCCAGTTGCGGGCGAGGGGGCTCGCACCCTCCATGGCCGTGAGCACCGGGACCAGCATCTCGGGCCCGAGCGCCGTCAGGGCAGTCCACGCGGCGGCCGCTTCGGCGTTGCCGGCTCCTTCGGGGCCGACCTTGCGCAGTTGATCGAGGGGGGCGGTCCAGGGTTCGGCACGGAGCAGAGGGGAGAGGGGGAGAAGGAGGGACAGGGAGAGGGGGAGAAGGAGAGACTTCATTGAGTGCGACGGTAGCGTTTTGCCCGGGTCGACGGCAAGTCCCGCAAAGCGGTCACTCCACGATTTTTTTGTAAAGGTCGAGGGTCTCGCGCGCGATCTCGGCCCAACTGAATTTCTCGAGGACCCTCGCCCGGCCCGCCTTGCCCATCTCGGCGCAGAGATCGGGATCGCGCATGAGGGTGTTGATGCCGGTGGCGAGGTCGTGCGCGTAGACCTCCGGATGGATCGCCTCGAAGGGGGACTCGGGCTGTTGCGCGAGCGGGATGAGTAATCCGGTTTCGCCGGGAAGGATGATCTCTTTCATCCCGCCGACGGCCGATCCGACCACGGGCGTCTCGCAGGCCATCGCCTCGAGATTGATGATCCCGAAGGGTTCGTAGATTGAAGGGGTGCAAAAGACGCGGGCGTGGCTGTAGAGGACGATCTTCTCGTCGGCCGGGATCATTTCCTGAATCCAGACGATGGGGCCGGTGTGTCCGTTGCGGGCCGCGGCGACGGCAGTTTCCATCTCGGCCTTGATCTCGGGTGTGTCGGGTGCGCCCGCGCAAAGGACGACCTGCGTCCCATGGTCGAGATGGCGGATCGCGTTGACGAGGTGGACGATGCCCTTCTGCCGG
>DGXY01000057.1:3569-12216 GCA_002396885.1 Akkermansiaceae bacterium UBA5020 | reverse complement strand
GATGCCCTTCTGCCGGGTGATGCGTCCGACAAAGAGAACAAAGGGCACCGCCGGATCGATCCCGTGCTTTCTCAAGACGCCCTCGTCGAAGGTCGGGGTGTATTCGTCAGGGTCGATGCCGTTGTAGATCACATGAACCTTCTCCGGAGCCACGTCGAAGAGGCGGAGGATGTCGTGGCGCGTTTCGTGGGAGACGGCGACGACGGCATCGGCCATTTCGATCGCGGTTTTTTCGAGCCAAACGGTGAAATCGTAACCGCCGCCGAGCTGTTCCCGCTTCCACGGACGGAGCGGCTCGAGGGAATGGACAGTCAGGACGAGGGGAAGGCCGTAATTCAGCTTCGCGAGGATGCCGCCGAAATGGGAATACCAAGTGTGGAGGTGGACGACGTCCGCATCGATCGCTTGTGTGTTGAAATCGAGGCAGCGCTGAAGGGCACCAAAGACGGAATGGAGCGGTTTCGGCGCGCTGTAGGCCGTGGTATCGACGCCGAATCCGGCCACCGAAGGATTCGAGCCGGTCTCGAGCTGGTCGCCGAAACAGCGTATCTCCACCTCGCAGAGTTTCGCCAGCTCGCGGGCGAGATACTGCACGTGGATCCCCGCGCCCCCGTAAACATGGGGAGGATACTCGTTCGAGAGAAGAAGGGACTTCATCAGTCAGGTCAAGAGAGCGGGTTTACGGGCGATTTCAAGAACGAAGAGGGTATCGCGATCGAGTGAAGAGGTTTCGGTCGGCATTGTTTCTGCTTAGAAAGGCGGCATGCTTCCCGATCCCGCAGACCTCGATCCCAATCGTGTCTCTCGCGCCGCCTCCGCACTCCCCGGGGCCTGGTTGGCTCTCGTGAAGCGCCGGGACCCCATCCTCTTCGATGCTATTGCGCACGAGGTGATGCTTCGCACCGGACGATGGCCGGATCCGGAAAGCGTTCAAGCCTTCCTCGACAGCCTCGATACGCCGAGTCATCTCGAAACGGTGCGGACCAGTGAGACCCATCCGGGCATCGGAGGTCCCTCGATTTATCCGACGCCGCGAAGAGGGGACGAAGCGGTGGGATTCTAAATCTCAACGGTCGACTTCCATGCCGGCACCGAGATCTGTCCACCGTGCCGTTCGCGCAGGGTCTCGCAGAGGGCGTGGGACTGCTCTTTCTCGCCGTGGACGAGGAAGACGCGTTCCTTCTTCCCTCCCATCGTATCGAAATAGTGGAGCAGCTCGCTCCTGTCGGCGTGACCGCTGAAAGAATCGAGGATCTGGATGTCGGCCCGCACCGTGAAGCGATCGCCGAGGATGGGCACTTCCTTCTGGCCGCCGCGGATCTTCGCGCCGAGGGTATGTTCGGCACAGTAGCCGACAAAGAGCACCGTGTTTTTCGGATCCTCGATGTGGTTGCGGAGATGGTGAAGAACACGGCCGGCCTCGCACATGCCCGACGCTGAAATGATGATGGCGGGTTCGTGAAGGTCGTTGAGGGCTTTGGAATCGTTCACCTTGCGGATGAGGGTGAGATTCTCGAAACCGAAGGGATCGCGTTTTTCAAAGAGGAAGCGGTAGACCTCCTCGTTGAAACACTCGGGGTGCAGGCGGAAGATCTCCGTCGCACCGACGGCGAGGGGACTGTCGACGTAGATTGGCACATCGGGGATCTCGCCCTGCTCGAAGAGTTGGTGCAGCACGAAGATGAGCTGCTGGGTCCGCTCAACGGCGAAGGAGGGGATGATGACCTTGCCCCGCTTGTCGAGGGCGCGGACGAGGATCTCGCTGAGGAGATGGTTCGCCTGGGTCGGCAGTTCGTGCTCGCGGTTCCCGTAGGTGCTCTCCATGATGAGATAATCGACATCCTCGGGCACGGCCGGATCCCGCAGCAGTTCGTTGTTGCCGCGACCGACATCGCCGGAAAAGAGGAGCCGTTTGCGGTGCCCGTTCTCGACGAGGTCGAGCACGACCTGGGCCGAACCGAGGATGTGTCCGGCATCGATGAAGGTGAGGGTCACGCCGTCGGCCACGGGGATGGAGCGTTCGTAGCCGATTGTGACGAACTGCCGCACGCATTCTTCCGCTTCGATCTCGGTGTAGAGGGGTTCGAGATCGGGCTTGCCCTCCTTGGCGCGATGTTTGTTGAGCCACTTCAAATCTCCCGCCTGGATGCGCGCGGCGTCGGCGAGCATGATCTGGCAGAGATCACGCGTCGCGAAGGTCGAGTAGATGTTTCCCTTGAAGCCGTTGCTCGTGAGCGAGGGAAGGTTGCCGCTGTGGTCGATGTGGGCGTGAGAGAGGATCACGGCATCGACGCTCGCCGGATCGAAGGGGAAGTGACGGTTGCGGTCGTTTGCTTCGTCGCGGCGGCCCTGGTAGAGACCACAATCCAGAAGAATGCGTGAGCCGTTGATCTCGATGAGATGCTGGGAACCGGTCGTGGTCTCGGCGGCGCCGCAAAAGGTGATCTTCATGCCGCATTCGTAGCGGGTGAGGGGAGTTGGGTCAATCTCCGCCTCGGAGCGAAGCACCAAAATCTCAGCACCGTGAGGAAGAAATTGTGAATAATCGAAGAAATTGACGATGAAACCGTAAAAATCACAGGAAAATTCAGCCTCCTTTTAAAAAATAGTAATGAAATATTAAATTTTATCTTGATCGAAAGATCAAGATGTCATAACTTCTCCCACATGAACCGAATTGCGACCACTCTGACCACTCTCACGGCGTCTGTTCTTCTTGGCCAAACTCTTGGAGCGGCCGAACCGTCCCTGCAATCGCTCGACTCGCGCCTCGGCTCCCTGGAGGCCCGCCTCATTTCGATCGAGAAGGCTCTGACCGAAGACCGTGGCTCCTCCTCCTCCTCCTATTCCTACAACAACGCAGCCACCCTCGAGGCGACCAAAGGCACGATGACCTCGGCCACCACGCCGCCCTCGGCGACGGCCCCGGCCACGGCGACTCCTGCCGCAGCAGCTGCCAGCCAGACTTACGTCATCCAAGACGGGGATACTCTCGGCAAGATCGCGACGAAATTCGGCGTCGAGCGCAAGGCCCTCCTCGAGGCCAACCGCCTCAGCGAAGGCCAACCCATCTACATCGGTGAAACGCTGATGGTTCCCGCTGGCGCAACCGCCCCGGCGCCTGCTCCCACGGCCCCTGCGAATAACGTCGCGAAAACCACTCCCCAGATCCCGGCTCCCCCGGTGCCCACCGGCAAAGCGGCCGAATCCAACCAGCCCGCTCCCGCGAAGCAGGAATCCATCGTCGTGGGCGAAACGAAGAAGACCGCGCCCGCCTCGACGACCCTTCATACCGTGGCCAAGGGCGACACCCTGACCTCGCTCTCCAAGAAATACGGCACCAGCGTCGAAAGCCTCAAGACGGCCAATGGTCTCCGGAGCGATGCGATCAGCCTCGGTCAGAGCCTGAAGATCCCGACCGCGAAGTCCACGAACACGGCCGACAATACCAAGACGACTCCCGCTCCCCAGCAGAGCAGCTCCTTTCAGTATGACAATCCGCTCCTGAAGCAGGATGAAGCCTACGGCTACTACACGGTGGTGAAGAACGACAATCTCTACGCCATTGCCCGCGACTTTTTCACGACGATGGCCGAGCTGCAGCGCATCAACAACATGGGCAGCAGCACGGTGATCAAGCCCGGTGCGGACATCATTGTCCCGACCTCAAAGTACAACGCCTACCACCAGGATGGCGAAGTGGCGAATCGCTGAGGCGATTCCGCCGAGGGTGAACGAATTTGTCTCCGTCGCAATTCCCGAGGTTGTTGAGAGACAAAGTTGAGTGGTCAAAAAAACCCGGTCCCGAGTGGGGCCGGGTTTTTACCGTTTCAGGGAGCGGTGGTCGGAGCGGGCGAGGGGGGAGTTGACGGGGCAGGGGAGGCGGAATCCCTTGCCCTTGGAGTTGCAGGCGATCCGTCCGCTGCGGTCGCCGTCGGAGCGAGGGGCTCGACCGGAGGCAGGATTTCCACGAAAAGCCGCACCTCGCCGCCATCGACGGGCGAAGGCGACTCGATCGTCTTCACCCGCAGGCTGGAAGGGGCCACGCCACCCTCGGTGAGAAACCTCGCCACTTCGGCGCCTCGCCTCTCGCAGAGGTATTCGTTGAAGGCGGTCGAGCCTCCACTGGGTTGCACCGCCTCGATCCGCACGGGCGCTCCACGACGTGCGGGAGAGAGGAGATGTTTCGTGATTCCCTCGATCGTGGCCTCTTGATTGGCTTGGAGAAGGAAGGAATTGCGGGAGAAAAGGACCGAGGGCAAGGTCTCAAAGTGTTGCACCGGAGTCGCAGTGAGGGGCATCGCGTCGATTGCGGGAGCGTTCGCCATATGAGACGGGCTACCCGTGGTGAGCGGTTCGGCGCGGAGCGCGCCGCCGACCGGCAGGGGGGGCGCCGAAGACGCGGCTTTTCCGGAAAGACGATCGATCTGTCCGGGCAGACGCATCACGGCGAGCAACTTTGTGAAGGAAAGGCCGGACATCTCGAAGCTGCCCACGGGAGCGGCGACGGGCACCGCGGCCGGGGGCAGCTGCGGCATCGCGGCCTTGGCACCGGCGAGGGAGACCTCCAGTCTGGGGAGATCCTCGGAAGCGACGATGCAGAGGCGGTTGTGGAGGACTCGTCCTTTCAAGAAAGGTTTCGCGCGGATGCGGAGGGCGCTCTGGGTCACGAGGCTGTCAGTGAGGCCGCCGATGACGAGCCGATCGGGCCAAAGTTCGAGACGACCTTCATGAGTGGAGAGGCCGAGCTCCGCGAGGAGGCTGGGGAATTCCGTGAGGTCAGGGAGGGACGCCGTTGGGTCGACGACGAGGCTGCTCCGGTCCGCTGCTAATTCGGGGCGAGCCTGGTTCAGCGCTTTGACGATGGTTTCGGCGGTCGCTTCGGTATCGACCCGCCCCGAGATCATCACCCTGCCGGTTTCAAAAGCGACACGGAGCAGGGGAGCCTCGGCCGCAGGCAGGGGGGTGCCGCAAAGCAGCCACAGGATTCCGAGGCCGCGGGGGAAAATCGCGGCGGGAATCAAAAACCGGTGCTGCAGGCGAGAGGGCATGGGCCTTGAAAAAGAGCGTGGTCCATTAGACCATTACGACCCGGGGCAAGTCAATCGAAGGCATGGCGGATCGGACGGAAGATCGATGGATCCCGGGAAGAGCGGGCTTTGCCGGGGTGAAAAAGCTTTTGCCAAGTTACTTGCTTCCCCGTTGCGATTCGCGTTTCTTCTCTTCCCCATCCCCGCGACCCCATGGCCGATATCCCATCCCTCAAGCAGGCGCTCGCGTTTTCCCCCGAAAACGTGCCCCTGCTCCTCATGCTCGGTGAGGCCTACCTCGAGCAGTTCAGCCTCGAGGAGGCGAGGGAAACCTATGAAATGGCGCTGCGGGTCGACCCGTCCAATCCCCACGCCCGGGTCCAGATGGCCCGGCTCCTCGATCTCGATGGGCGGGGGTCCGAGGCGATCTTGCGCCTCGAGCAGGTCTGTGCCGAATATCCGAACTACGCCCAGGCCTGGGTCCTCCGCGCCAGCTTTTCCCTGAACGAGAAACGGGCCCGCGAGGCGCGCGAGTTCTACGAGCGGGCCATTTCCCTCGATCCGACCGTCAGAAACGAGGAGCTTCTCAAGCGCATCCGCCAAGCCGGCGGTCAACGCAGTGCCGAAGAACCTCGCGAACCGGCCCCGCAGCGGAACGGCGAGCGCCAAGCCTCCGCCTTTTATGATCCCGAATTCGACGACGACGACTTCGACGACGATCCCTTCGACGACAACGATCTCGAAATCGAATTCGAGCAGCGTCCCAATGTCGACTTCGAGCGCGTCGGCGGGATGGAGTCGGTGAAGGAGGACATCCGCATGAAGATTCTCTACCCGATGGAGAATCGCGAACTTTTCGAGGCCTACGGTAAAAAAGCCGGGGGAGGGGTCCTCCTCTACGGGCCTCCCGGATGTGGCAAGACCCTCATCAGCCGCGCCACCGCCGGTGAGATCAAGGCGAAATTCCTCAGTGTGGGACTCCACCAGATCCTCGATATGTGGATCGGCAAATCCGAAGAAAAACTTCACGAAATTTTCGAGATGGCGAGGAGGAACGCTCCCGCCGTGCTCTTCTTCGACGAGGTCGATGCCCTCGCCGCCGATCGGAAGGACATGCGCAGCTCGGCCGGGCGCACCCTGATCAACCAATTCCTCGCCGAACTCGACAGTGATTCGTCGAAGAACGATGGCGTCCTCGTCCTCGGGGCGACGAACGCGCCCTGGCATCTCGACTCCGCCTTCCTCCGTCCGGGACGCTTCGACCGGCTCATCTTCGTGCCGCCACCCGACGAACCGGCCCGCGATCAGATCATCCGCATCATGGCCGAAGGCAAGCCGGTCGCTGGACTCGACCCGGCCGCTCTTGCCAGGAAGGTGAAGGACTTCTCCGGTGCCGATCTCAAGGCCGTCTTCGATCAAGCCATCGAGCGGGCCCTTTCCGAGGCCATGAAAACCGGCAAGATCGTCCCGGTGACACAGAAGGATCTCCTCCATGCCGCCAAAAACGTGAAGCCGAGTACGAGAAAATGGTTCGAGAGCGCCCGCAACTACGCGCTCTATGCCAATCAGAGCGGCTTCTACGACGACATCCTTCACTACCTCGGAATCCAGAAGTGAACCCGTCGGATCCCCGGCCCTCCGCCGCGGACGATCCGGGAATTCGGCATGAGTGAACTGGCGCACGGACTTCTTTTGCAGGATCAGGGGCGGCTTGAGGAAGCCGAGGCCTGCTTTTACGGCGTCCTCGCACGCGAGCCGGAAAACGATTTCGTCCTCGGCCGTCTCGCGCTCTGCCAGATGCACCAGTCCGGGAAAAAGAAAACCGCGCTCGCCTCGATCGACGGGGCGATCCACCTGCGTGCCGACGAGCCTTTCTATCACGCCTTGCGATCCCTCATTCTCTCCGATCTCCGGCGTGGACGCGAGGCGCTCGAGTCGGTCGACCGTGCCCTCGCCCTCGATCCCGACGATTCCTTCACCCTCTCCGCCAAAGCGGCGGCCCACTGCGCGATGGACCGGTGGTCAGAGGGCGAGGAATGGAGCCGACGAGCCCTTGCGGTCGATCCGGACAACGGCATGGCCGCCAACCTCCTCGCCCACACCTTGCGCCTGCAAGGAAAGAGCGAGCTGAACGCCGCCGCCGTTGCCCGGCTTCTCGAGGCCGATCCCGAGGACAGTTTCGCCCACGTCAACGCCGGCTGGTCGGCCCTGCACCGGGGCGATCGACGCCAGGCCGAGACCCATTTCCGCGAGGCGCTCCGGCTCGATCCCGAATCCGATGCGGCACGCGAAGGGCTCATCGAATCCTTCCGGGCGCGTTCCGCCTTCTACCGGGCTTACCTTTCCTACTGCTTTTTCATGCAGCGCTTCACCGGGGGAAAGCAGTGGCTCATCATCCTCGGGGTCTACCTCTCTTATCAGCTTTCCCGGAAGTATCTCGAGAGAATCAATCCGCTCTATGCCGGGATCCTCGCGATCCTCTGGCTCGGGATCGTGCTCTGGGTCTGGCTGGCGCCGGGAGTGGGGAATTTTCTCATCCTGCTCGACCGCTCCGCCCGCCTCGCCCTGAAATCCGGGGAACGCCATCAGGGCATCGCCGTGGGGGGCGGGCTCGCTCTGGGGATCGCGTGCGCCGTCGCCGGATTTTTCACCGGCTACGCTCCCGTCCTCCTCGCGGGAGTCGGGCTCGTCGCCTCGACCGTGCCCGCCTCGCTCGCCTTTGCCAACGACTCCCGGACCGGGCGGATCGTCTTCGGTGGCCTCACCGCCCTCGTTTATCTTGGAACGCTCGGGACCTTCGTCGTCGAAGCCCTGCGCTTTCCGGCGAACGGACTCCATCCGATCACCGTCGGGCTGGGAGGCAGCGCTCTCCTTGCTGCGATCGCCTGCACCTGGCTCGGCAATGTGAGATCCCTGCGCCACGGAAGCGAAGGGTGAGGTGCCCGCGCTCGAAGCGAGTCCGGGGCACAAAAAAACGGCGGAGTCTCCTCCGCCGTTTTGGTAAATCTGTTAGGGGACTCCGGAGGATCCGATCAAGCCTTCGACTTCTCTTCGCGGGTCTTGATGTTGGAGGCCGCCTTGCCGACGCGATCGCGAAGGTAGTTCAGCTTGGCGCGACGAACTTTGCCGCGCTTGAGGATCTCGACCTTCGCGGTCTTGGGAGAGTGGATCTGGAAAGTGCGCTCGACCCCTTCACCGCTCGAGATCTTGCGGACCGTGAAGGCGTCGTTGATGCCTGAGCCGTGGCGGCCGATGACGATGCCTTTGTAGATCTGGATCCGCTCTTTGCCACCCTCGACGACGCGGGAGTGAACGTTGACGGTGTCACCAGGACCGAAATCCGGGACATCGGTCTTCATTTGCTCGCGTTCGATTTTGTTGATCACATTCATGGCTGTCTCGGGAAAAGGGTCAAGGATACCACCCGGAAAGGGACGGTTCGCGGGGGGATGAGACGTTTACTCAGAAAGTGGCTGAAAGCAACGGATTTCCCGAACTTTTTTGGTTGCGCGATTTCCCTTTCGTGTCTAATGTCCCGCTCGCCAGCCGACCAGCCGAGGGATCGCTCCCAAACGCTAGTCGACATACCGTAGGAGCGGTAGTTCAGTTGGTTAGAA
>DGXY01000057.1:1520-3376 GCA_002396885.1 Akkermansiaceae bacterium UBA5020 | reverse complement strand
CCGCCCTGTCACGGCGGAGGTCGCGGGTTCGAGTCCCGTCCGCTCCGTATTTTTAATGAGTCACCATCGACTCGAACCCGCGAAGCGGGTTTGCGCGCCCCGGCGCGAAGCGCACGCAACTCAGCGAATCGAAACCGCGCATCTGGCGCAGCCAGATCATCCCGTCCGCTCCTTTTTTAAAGAGGACACGGCGCGAAGGCTGGACCGATCGTCCCTTCTGTAGCTCGCCCTCTTGCGAGGGACTAACTCCTGCGGCAAGATGAGGTTCCCGGCGACCGCGTGATCCTGACGCGACCGGACTCAACGAATGAAGCCGACCTGGTTGAGCGATCTCTGCCAATCGATCCGAACGACTCTCCTCTGGTTCGTTTGGATCCTTCCCGTGGCAGTGGCGGTGGGATCGGCTTGCGCTTTCTTCCTGTGGGCGCTCGATCT
Source organism: Akkermansiaceae bacterium UBA5020 (assembly GCA_002396885.1). Classification (GTDB taxonomy): domain Bacteria; phylum Verrucomicrobiota; class Verrucomicrobiia; order Verrucomicrobiales; family DEV007; genus Arctic95D-9. The sequence goes on along the minus strand of DGXY01000057.1, from coordinate 2,941 downwards.
CGCAACGGCCTCGCGTTTCGAGCATCCCTGGTTGCTTTATGGCCTCCCTCTTGCAGGTCTCTTGATGGGATGGCTCTATCATCTCTGGGGAAAAAACGCGGAGGCGGGGAACAATCTCATCTTCGATCAGATCCACGAGACCGATGCTGGAGTGCCTCGTCGCATGGCGCCGCTGGTGCTGGTCACCACCGTCTTGACGCATCTTTGCGGGGGATCGGCTGGTCGCGAGGGCACCGCGGTGCAGATGGGTGGTAGTCTCGCGAGCGGATTTGCGAAACTCTTTCACTTCCCTCCGGATCGGACCCGACTGCTCTTGATGGCCGGCGTGGCGGCGGGCTTTGGAGCGGTCTTCGGAACACCGTTCGCGGGTGCGGTCTTCGCGATGGAAGTGCTGCTGATCGGGCGGCTGCGATACGAGGCGCTGATTCCTTGTCTGTTTGCTAGTCTTCTCGCCGACTGGACCTGCCAGGCCTGGGGGGCGCATCATGTGTCCTATTTCGTGGCTTCCCCAGAGGGTGGAAGAGCCTTCGAGCCTGCGTTGATAGGCAAGGTCGTCCTCATCGGAATCGCGGCTGGTCTCGCGAGCGTGTTGTTTTCCGAGACGATCCATTTTCTGCAAGGGTCTTGGAAACGATGGGTTCCCTCGGCCCCGATGCGGCCCTTCCTCGGCGGACTGCTGGTGATCGGTCTCGTCGGGTGGGTGGGCACGCGCGAGTATCTCGGGCTCGGAGTGTGGTCGCCGAATGCGACGGATCTCACGATCCCGGGCTTTTTTGCGGGCCCTTCGGACGAGCGCTGGGCCTGGGCGTGGAAAATGTTGTTTGCCGTGGTGACTCTCAGCGCCGGTTTCAAGGGTGGGGAAGTGACGCCGCTCTTTTTCATCGGGGCCGCGCTTGGGAACACGCTTGCGGTGTCGCTGGGTGCGCCGGTCGATCTGTTCGCGGCGCTGGGTTTTGTCGCGATCTTCGCGGGGGCGACGCACACCCCGCTCGCGTCGACGATCATGGGCATCGAGTTGTTCGGAGCAGAGCACGCGCCCTACCTCGCGGTGGCCTGTTTCTTTGCCTACCTTTGCAGCGGTCATTCGGGGATCTATCTTTCGCAACGGATCGGGGTGCCGAAGCTTCCCGGAGCGGGGATCACACCCGGCATGACTCTGCGCCAGTGGCGAGGTGAGCGGATCGACGCCTTGCGCCGTCTCTTCGGGAGGGGCTTGCGCACGACGCGAAAGGATTCGGGGAAAGAGGGACGGGGAGAACCGGATCCCTGATTCGAGATCCCTCTTGGCAATACCAAATCGCGAAACAAATCGGTTGCAGCCCTCCCGTTCGCGGCGACACTGATTCACTGGTTCCAGCCACACAATTTTAATCGCGGGATGGAGCAGTCTGGTAGCTCGTCAGGCTCATAACCTGAAGGTC
>DGXY01000057.1:679-1319 GCA_002396885.1 Akkermansiaceae bacterium UBA5020 | reverse complement strand
TAGGTTCAAATCCTACTCCCGCAACTCTTTAAAACCCTGTAACTCAAAAGGTTACAGGGTTTTTTGTGTCCCGTCGGATTGTGGGAGAATGAACAGGGAAACGCTATAAAAACGCCCAAAATACGCCCGTTTTGGTAGGAAAGCGGGTAGGAACGATTCCGACGCCATCGGTGACCGCTTTGAACGGACGTTGCTCGGGTGAGGGGGCCTCGGGTGAATTCGTTGAATTTGTTGAAAAGCGGCATCCGACGGAATCGCCGACGCTCTCAAAAGTCCCTCGGGAATGCCTCGAGATAGGGCAGGGAATTTCAGCCCTCAAATTTGAGGCGTCCTACAAAGGCGGAAACTGACCCGTTATGTCGTGAGACGCGACACACCGGGAATGCCCCAAGATAGGGCAGGAATGCCATGGAATCGTGAATGATTGCCCGGAAATGGCAGGCGAACGGCTTTAGATGCCTTTCCTTCGTTCCTGGTACGGCGACTACCTTCGGGCGTTTTACGTATGGCCGGGGCGGGCGGTCTCCTCACCTTTCCGTCGATATATCGCTGACTCATCCGGCCAAATCGGGCGATTCTTGCCCGTGATGGCCCTGAACTTCCCCTACCTCCCATCGAACCCCCTCCGACCCCGGGCCTT
>DGXY01000057.1:0-490 GCA_002396885.1 Akkermansiaceae bacterium UBA5020 | reverse complement strand
CGGCGGGAAGGGAGCCGAAGGGATGAAAAAGGAAATCCCTGGCAATTACTGTTCACGATGCCCGGTACCGTCGTAGTCGACGTCGCGGCGCGCCACCTTCTCTCATGCCATCTAACTGAGATCGGGCGGGTGACACCACCTGCCCGCAAGACCGACGTAAAATTGCGTGGAAGAGGCGGTCCACAGATTCAGTGATTCAACGCGTTAGCGAAGGTGTCTAAGAAAGGAAAGGCCATTTCGCTGCCGGAAACCGCGTTTCTCCCTGATCATGTCTCTTGCTTTGCCGCACTACGAACACTAGCGAGAAAGAAAATACACTTATGAAATCAAAAATGCTTCGTTTGATCGCCCTCATCGCGCTCTCCCTTGTCTCTTCTTTCTCCTTCGTTTCCGCAAAGGAACTCAGCGCCGCCGAAACCGCTGAAATGAAGGCCAAGTTTGCCGCAGCAGACAAGGCCGGAGACTCCAAAGTAACCCATGCCGAAGCTGA
>DGXY01000144.1:8356-13256 GCA_002396885.1 Akkermansiaceae bacterium UBA5020 | reverse complement strand
AACGAAGGGGTTTGAACCGCAGGGTTAAAATTTTATTAAATTTTTATTCTGCTTGCCCGATATTTTGGGTGCCTTAAGTTCATGCGCGTTTAACCACCCGTGAATTGCGATGCGTGCGACTTCTTTGATCCTCGTTTTTGTCTTGGGAGGATTTTTCCTGACGATGGAGGTCTCCGCCAACGGAGCCGCTTCGGCGACAGGGCTGCTCAGCGTTTACAGCGATCTCTATCAGGGCCGCCTCACCGCGAGCGGAGCGCCCTACGAACGCGCCGCGCCCACGGCGGCTCATGCGACCTTGCCGTTCGGCACCGTCGTACGGGTGGCGAACTTCGAGTCGGGCCGGATGGTGGATCTGAGGATCAACGACCGGAAGCGTGAGGATGGACGGCTCATTACCATCTCCCGCGCCGCCGCCGACGCGATCGGACTCGATCCGAACCGGACCGCGCCAGGCTCGCTGCTGGTGATCCAAGGTGCCGCTACCGTTCCGACGACCCTGAGCGCACCGCCTTCGGATACCCTCACGACTGAAACGCAATCGGCTGCGGAGCCCCGTAGATTTCGTCCTCTTGCGGGGCTTTTTGACAAGGACCCGGCCCAGGCCGGCGCGACCAACACCGCTTCCGGGCAATCGCTCCAGTATGGTATCCCGGGGGAACGATTCGCTCCGCCGAAGGTGCCCGGCGGTGGCGGGCGGTTTGCCAAGAAGGCGGCGGTTCCGGCAGCGGGTTACCCGGATCCGATTCCACTGCCCCATGGGGTCGCTCCGAAATCGGACGGTGGTGAACTGCTGGCGATGAATGCACGACCGGTCGTGCCTCGGCAAGCCAACCCCTCACCCATGATGGCGCCGCCGGCTCCAAGTGTCATTCTGCCTCCGGCCTCGCCAAGCGCGCCCTACCGAGTGCAGTTCGGCGCATTCCGCCAGGTTGGAAGTGCCGATGAGCTTTCCGCGATGCTCGATGGAGCGGGGATTCCGACTTCGATTTTCGCCACGCCCGCTTCGGGGTTGAATGTGGTCGTCACCGATGGGGGATTCCGCTCTGCTGAGGAGGCACAGGACTGGATTGACTTCGAAGGGGCGCGACGGGGCTGGACCGAGCGTCCCGTCGTGATCCGATGAAAGGTGCCCCGCGAACGCGGTGAAGCAGAGTAGGGGGGCGACGCAAAATTCGCCAAAAGAAGATTGAATATCCACAGGGATCGGGTGTCGTATCCGTGCGTCACACCTTCCTTTTATCTTCAAATCCATGATTGTATTGGCCCAGCAACTCGCTCCCTCCGTCCCCACCTTCGATCCTGTCTACCTCCTTCTCACTGGCGGTGCGATGCTTGTCAGTTGGCTTGTTGGCGCGATGCTGCAGCGCCGTTTCCGCGAATATTCGCAGATGCCCGTCCGCATGACCGGTGCCCAGGTCGCGCAGAAGATGCTGCAAGACAGCGGCATCCACGATGTCCGGATCATCTCGACGCCCGGCCAACTCACCGACCACTATAACCCTTTGGACAAGACGGTGAACCTCAGCGAACCCGTCTATCACGCCAACAGTGTCGCCGCCGCCGCCGTGGCTGCTCACGAATGCGGACACGCCATCCAGCACGCCCGCGCTTATGCGCCGCTGAAGATGCGTTCGACCTTGGTTCCCGTGGTGAACTTTGCGAGCCACTGGGTCCAGTATGTGCTGATCTTTGGCCTCATTCTCGCCTCTTCGGGATCGGGTAATGTCACCGTGCTGTTTATCGGCGTCGCCCTTTTTGCCATGACGACACTTTTCTCCGTCATTACCCTGCCGGTAGAGTTCGACGCGAGCCGACGGGCCCTGGCCTGGCTCGATTCGTCGCGCACCCTTGCCAACGTCGAGCATGAGAAGGCGAAAAACGCCCTTTTCTGGGCGGCGATGACCTACACGGTGGCGGCGATCGCCTCGATCGGTCAGCTGCTCTACTACGTCTTCCGCCTGATGGAGGCACGTCGCTGATTGCGGTGGGGGGTTCCGCAAAAAGGAGGGTGGGAATCGGAGCGGTTGCAAATCCAGCACCGCTTTGCTAGGCTCCGGCTCTGTTTTTCCAGCAATCTCAAATTCCCTTTCTTCATGAATCGAAAACTGCGCATGGGCATGGTCGGTGGCGGCCGTGGAGCCTTCATCGGAAACGTCCACCGCATGGCCGCAAACCTCGACGGCAAGATCGAACTGGTCGCGGGGTGCTTCTCCTCGGATCCAGAGAAGTCGAAGCTCTCCGGCGAGGATCTCTTCCTTTCTCCCGATCGCGTCTACGCGAGCTATGAGGAGATGGCGGAGAAAGAGGCACAGCGCGAGGACAAGATCGACTTCGTCTCCATCGTCGTGCAGAACCACCTCCACTTTCCGGTGGCCAAGGCCTTTCTCGAGGCGGGATTCAACGTCATCTGCGACAAGCCGCTCACCCATGACTACGAGCAGGCTCTCGAGTTGCGCGAGATCGTCAGGAAAAGCGGGCGGGTCTTCGCCCTCACCCACAACTACACCGGGTATCCGATGGTGAAGGAAGCCCGCCGCCTCGTGCGCGACGGCGAACTCGGTCGCATTCTCAAGATCGTGGCGGAGTATCCTCAGGGATATGCGGTGGGCGACGTCGAGGGCGATGGCCAGGGCAAGATCAACAACTGGCGCTCCGACCCCAAGATCGCCGGCATCTCGAACTGCATGGGCGACATCGGCACGCACGCCCACAACCTCATCCGCTACATCACCGGGCTGGAGATTGACGAGATCTGCTCGGAGTTGACCGCCTTCATCCCCGGCCGTGTCCTCGACGATGACGGGAACAACCTCGTTCGGTTCACCGGCGGGGCCAAAGGCATCATTCACGCCTCGCAGATCTCCAACGGGGACGAAAACGCGCTCAATATCCGGGTTTATGGCACCAAGGCGTCTCTCGAATGGCATCAGGAAGATCCCAACGAGCTGATCGTGAAATACGCGAACGCTCCGCGGAAGATCTACCGCCGTGGCAATGACTACATCAGCGAGGCGGCCTCGGGACACGGTTACACCCGCACTCCTTTCGCCCACCCGGAGGGGTTCATCGAGGCTTTCGCCAACATCTACCTCGCCGCGGCGCGGGCCATCGCCGACCAGATCGACGGCAATCCGGCTCCCGCCGAGGGCTACGATTTCCCCACGGTGGACGATGGCGTCGCCGGGGTGGCCTTCATCAAGTCGACGGTGGAGAGTTCGGCCTCCTCGCAGAAGTGGCTGAAATTCCCGGCGATCTGAGTCCAGGTGCACGGACCAAGAGCCGCCTCCCCGAGAGGTCCGGGAGGGTGACGGCCCGACCCGGGCCTCGAATCCTTCGCCGTCTTTTCAGACCGTCGGCGGGGCGGCGGAGAGTTTTTCAGCTGCGCGAAGAGGCTGCCGGGATGCGTGCAAAGTGTTTCCTGATTCCCGTTGAAAGTTCGGCGGGAGCAGTCACATTACCCCCCCCTCCTTTCCGAACTGACAAATGTCCAAGCGATCCGCCCTCTCGCGTCGTGATCTGCTCGCCATGACCGGCGCCCTCGCGGGCTCGGCGGCAGCGATCCCCGTGTCTTCCCGTTCCCAAGACTCCGAAAAGGAGAAGGATCTGATGTCGGTGGAGTCCGATGGGGTCGGCGAAAAGACGGGGGTTCTCTACAAGGCGGCGGATGGCCCATGGGGGGCTTTGAATTATTTCTATTTCTACCTCGAGGCGCCCATGCACCTCATCGAGGTTTTTCCTTTGAGGAATCCGCGGACGCGCTGGGCGGTGCCTCTGGAGTTTGAGGCCGAATTCAGGGCCATCCTTGAGGGCGCCCCCTTGTCAGCGAGCCAGCGCAGCCTCCTCTTCAATCCCGACAATCTCGGAGTCGGAGACGGACTTTACGCGATTTTCCCTCCGCGTGAGGTTCTCGAGACGATTTCGCACGAGGCCCGGGGAGAGATCTACAACTACCTCAGCCGTTTCGATGTCAATCCCGATATCGCCAATCCCGTGCGGATTCGATCCGGTTCAGTGGAGGAATGGGCCCACGGGACCGAGATTCGCCCCGAGTTGGTCGAACTGATGTCGGCGATGACCTATATGAAGGGCGGGCTCATGCTCTTCGGCGATTTCCCCCACCTGATCTCCCTCTCGAAATCCGATGAGGAGGCCCGCATCCTGCAGAAACATTCTTCCCGGGTCCGTTCGATGGTGATCCGGCTCGATGTGAAAAGCAGCCCTCCGGTAGACGAGATCATGCCCTATTGGACCACCGGGCTGGGACTGCGTCGGAAAGAAGTCGAACCCCTCATCCAGGCGGCGATGGACACCCCGGGGGTCACCGGTCTCGATCTCGTCCACCTTCTTCCGCCTCTTCCCCGCAAGGTCCTCTACACCTATCCCGATCTGAGTATGGCGGTGGACGGACAGCTTCCGGATTGTCACTGGACGGCTTTGAATTTCTTCAACTACAACCCGGAGACGCTCTACCTGGATGAGTTTTTTGCGGCGTCCAAGTTGATGAGCGGCTTTGACCAGATCGAGCGGCCGTATCGGTTCGGGGACGTGCTTGTTTTTGTGACAGAGGAGATGAATGCCCATCACTCCTGCATCTACGTCGCCGCTGACATCGTCTACACGAAGAACGGCCGCAGCATGTATGCGCCATGGACGATTTTGCACCTCAGGGACGTCGAGAGCACTTACCCGGATTTTGAGGGCAAGCCGTTGCGCGTTCAAGGGTTCCGGAAGCGCTCTCCCAAGGTATAAGCTGGGATTGTGCTCTTCTGCCCTGCAGGATTCGCTTGAAGAAGGGTCAAACCCGTTTCATTCTTTCACGTGAAATCACTCTTCGTTGCGGCCTTTCTCTCCTGCTTGGTTTGGAGCCCCTTGCTTTCCGCCGAACCGGCCGTGGATCCGT
>DGXY01000144.1:7516-8148 GCA_002396885.1 Akkermansiaceae bacterium UBA5020 | reverse complement strand
GGCTCGGGTCTTTTATGCGGAATTGCGCCGTCTTGGCGTCTTCGGGCTTCCCAGAGAGGCGGATTGGGCCGTGCTGAAATCCTTTTGCTCGGAAACTCTCGGAGCGGCTCTCGACCGTGCGGTGGCGGAACAGGCGGAGTTCATCCGAAAAAATCCCGACGAAAAGCCGCCTTGGATCGACGGGGATCTTTTTAGCAGTCTCTTCGAAGGGCCGAAGCAATTTCAAGTGGGGGAAGCCGTCACCAAAGGCGAGTCCGCCGAGGTTCCGGTGGAATGCTCGCATACCGAAGGCGGCGAGACCGTGAAGTGGAGGGATACCCTGTTGCTTGTCAAAAAGGGAGGGAAGTGGCTCATCGACGATGTCAGCTACGGCGGCATCTGGGATTTTTCTAACTCGGGCACCCTCAAGGAAGCGCTCGTTCCCGAAGTAGTCGAGTGACCCCTGCGGGAAACTGCGGGCGGGGATACGGAACAAAAAAAGGGCCGCCAGGATCCTTCCCGACGGCCGTTCCGAAACTGAGATGGTCCTATCTGCTTCTCAGACCGCGTCGCGCACGTCGATCATGGTCTTGAGGATCTTATTCCAGGTCGACGGGGTCTCGAGGACGGCGTTGGGGAACATGCAGCCGTCC
>DGXY01000144.1:7168-7333 GCA_002396885.1 Akkermansiaceae bacterium UBA5020 | reverse complement strand
TGCAGCCGTCCCAGCAGATGTGCGAGATGCCGCGGGCGGCGTGGTCTTTGAGCCAGTATTGCGAGCAGCGCACGATGTCGAGTTTCCCGTTCGGGTCATCGGCCTGGCAGTGTTTGCCGGTCTTGTCGTGGCTTCCGGCACCGTGCACGGTGCCGTCGTTCTGGG
>DGXY01000144.1:5043-6988 GCA_002396885.1 Akkermansiaceae bacterium UBA5020 | reverse complement strand
TGCCGTCGTTCTGGGCGACGTGGAAATCGATCGTCCAAGGACGGAGCTTGTCGGTCATTTCCTCGTAGGCGGCGTAGAATTCCTCGGTGGTGTAGCCGTCCTTGAGGAGGGCATACTCGGGGGCATTGTATCCGAGGAGGTAGAGGTAGGTGTGGGCGAGGTCGGCTTGGAAACCGAGGGTTTCGGGCATTCCGACTGCCTCGAGGAGATCGAGCATGTCCTTCCAGCTGTGCATCCCCGCCCAGCAGATTTCACCTTCGGCGGCGAGGCGTTCGCCATGGTCGGCGGCGATCTTGGCGGCTTCGCGGAAGGTGGCGGCGATGCGGGCCGTGTTGGTGCCGGGATTTTCGCGCCACTGGTTGACGCCGAATTCGGCCGAGTCGATGCGGATGACCCCGCGTTTCCGCACGCCGTGCTGGTTGAAGATACCGGCGATCCGGCAGCCCACCTTGACCGCCTCGAGGAACTTGGCTTGCGCCGCGTCGTCGCCCATGGCGGAATCACCCACCGTGCCCGGCCAGACCGGGGCAACAAGCGAGCCGACCTCGAAGCCCTTCGAAGCGATCATCTCGGCGATGCCGCGGAGTTCGTCATCCGTGGCGGCGGGATCGGTGTGGGGGAGGAAAAGAAAGTAATCGATTCCGTCGAATTTTTGTCCATTGACCTCGGCCGCGGCGGTGAGATCGAGCATGCGTTCGAGGGAAATCGGCGGCTCCTGCCCGTCGCCGTCGCCTTTACCGACGAGACCGGGCCACATGGCATTGTGCAATTTGAGAGAGGACATGGGCGTAAGGATGTGGGGTTGGTTTTGGAAATGGACCGATAGGATACATGAAGCCGCTTTTCCGGCAAGAAGGAAGGGCGCTTCTTTCACGCGATACGCCTTGACGCGATCGGGGTGTGCAGGGAGTCTTCCGGATGTTACGGGCTTCGCATCCGATCCTTCCCTGCTTGGCGGTCATCACCATGGCGTTGGTGATGGTGGGTCCGGGAGGGGCCAAGGAGGCACCGAGTCGTCCCCGCATCCTCGAGGAGCGTCCCTGTGGTCCAGACGCGATCCGCGGTCCGCTTCGCTATCTCTTGTTCCAAGGATGTGCCGGAGCCGATTTTCGCGATGCCTGTCGAAGACACGATGCCTGCTACGACACGATCGGTTCCGACCGGAGTGCTTGCGATCGGAAGTTCCTCGAAGAAATGCTGGCGGAGTGTCCGAAATCGAAACACCCGCCGCGGGCAAGGTATCGGGCCCATTTCTTCTACATCGGAGTGAAGATCGCCGGGAAAGGGGCCTGGAAGTCGGCTCAGGCGCTCGCCCGGAGGCTGGCGGGAATCTGATCGGATCGGCGCTGCCCCCGATGAGGCCGGCCCGGAATCACTTTCCACCGCTCGCGAGGAGGGTGCTGAGGTGGTCGACGAGCGTGCCAAGGCGGTCGACGACATCGTCCATCTCCAGAAGCCGCTGCCGTTCGGCAGGCTCGGTGACAAAACTTTGGGCGACGACGTCTGCGATGGCGCAGGGATCCTTCACGCAATGGAGATGGCTGCGGAGTTGATCGGAGATCGGTTGGCCCTTGCCGCAGAGGCGGGTGCTGAGATCGACGAGATCGAGGGCAGCCGTCGTCGCCGCCGTGAGATCGCTGATCTGACAAGGGCGGGGGACGACCGAGGCGACGCGGAATGGGGAATGCTGATCCCAGCCGATGATCTCGACCCGTTCCACGCCGGAAAGCATGAGGTGGGAGGTCCCGTCCGGATGGGTCACGCAGGCCCTGACCAATCCCACCGTGGTGATCGGGTAGACCGGGTCGAGCGACTGCTCCACCTCAAGCCCCGGCCGGGCGTGGCCGATACAGAACATTCGATCCCGCTCCAAGGCGAACTCCAGCATCGCCCGATAACGCGGCTCGAAGATGTGCAACGGCAATTGCAGCCCGGGAAACAGGAT
>DGXY01000144.1:4028-4917 GCA_002396885.1 Akkermansiaceae bacterium UBA5020 | reverse complement strand
CGCCCGATAACGCGGCTCGAAGATGAAAATCGGCATGTAGCCACGGGGGAAGAGCGTGGCTCCTCCCAGCACCATCACCGGCACAGATCCCGGCAAGGTTTCGGCATCAGACAACATCGTAAGAGTATACGAGAGATTTACCTCCCTGAGTCGGGGTTTCTACTGCAAAACTGACTTTTATGGCATCTTTTCCTTTGCATCGCGACTGAAATGTGATTTCATTCCGCCCCCCTGAAAAGAAGACTGATCTGTCGGCATCAGGGCGATGCCAAACTAGCAAGCGTCAATGAGCGAATCCAACAACCCCACCGCTGGTCTCCAGCTTCATGACCGTGATACGGGCAGCGCCGATGTGCAAATCGCGCTCCTCACCGGTCGTATCAATCATCTGACCGGCCACCTCACGGCCAACAAGAAGGATGTTTCCTCGCGCCGCGGTCTCCTCCGCATGGTGGCGCGTCGCCGCAAACTCCTCGATTACCTTTCCCGCACCGACCACGAGCGTTATCAGAAGGTCCTGACCACGCTCGGTCTGCGCCGCTAAGAGGCTTTCTCCAAAAGCGTCGGATTCTCCGGCGCTTTTTGCTTTTCGGGACCAGCCCGTTTCCCGGATTCCGAAGCACGCCTCGGCTTGGCGAATCCGCTCCCTTGTGTCGAACCCGCCTTCAGGGGTGCTGGGTTTCCTAGGGGCTTGGTCCAAGATTTTTAATCCAATAGAAGAAAAACCATGAGTATCGAACGCATCACGTGCCAGGTCGGCACGCAAGAAATGATCATCGAGACGGGCAAGATGGCCAAGCTGGCCGACGGCGCCGTCACCGTCCAAGTCGGAGAAACCGTCATCCTCGTGACGGCCGTTTCCTCCACCAAAATCAAGGAAGGGCAGGAC
>DGXY01000144.1:2837-3835 GCA_002396885.1 Akkermansiaceae bacterium UBA5020 | reverse complement strand
GGAAGGGCAGGACTTCTTCCCGCTCTCCGTGGAATACAAGGAGAAAGCTGCCGCTGCCGGTCGTTTCCCGGGTGGCTACTTCAAGCGCGAAGGGCGTCCCACCGAGAAGGAGATCCTCACCTGCCGGATGACGGACCGTCCCCTCCGCCCTCTCTTCCCCAAGGGATACCTTTACGACACCCAGGTCGTCGCGCTGCTTCTTAGCGCCGACGGGGTGAATGACTCCGACATTCTCAGCATCAATGGCGCTTCCGCCGCTCTTTGCGTCTCCGACATTCCTTTCGCCGGCCCGATCGCGGCCGTGCGCATCGGTCTTGTGGGTGGCGAATTCGTCGTTAATCCCACCCACGAGGAGCGTGCCGAGAGTGATCTCGATCTCGTCTATGTTGGTCTTCGTGACAAGGTCATCATGATCGAAGGCGGTGGCAAAGAAGTGCCGGACGCCAAATTCAAGGATGCCCTCGTTTTCGCCCAGCAGTCGATCCAGCCCCTTCTCGATGCCCAGGAAGAACTGGCCCGCCGAGTCGGCAAGGTCAAGCGCAACGCGCCTCTCCTCGAAGTGCAGGACGAGCTCCTCGAAGTCGCCTACGAAGTCGCCGGTGACCGCATCGAGGCGGCCCTTTACAAGCCCTCGAAGATCGAGCGTGGCGCCGCCGTCGGCGCCCTGCGCAAGGAAGTCGAGGCCAAGATCAAGGAAAAGTATCCCGAGGCCGGTGATTTTGCGATCTCCCAGGCTTTCGAATACCTCCAGAAGAAAGCCTTCCGCATCAGCATCCTCGACAAGGGCGTGCGTTGCGATGGTCGCGATATCAACACGATCCGCCCGCTCTCGGGTGAAGTCGGCGTTCTTCCCCGCACCCATGGTTCGGCTCTTTTCGCCCGCGGCGAAACCCAGGCGCTCTCGATCGCGACCCTCGCCCCAGCCGACGAGAAGCAATACCTCGACAACTACGCCGGTGGCGAAGACTCGAAGCGCTTCATCCTGCACTACAACTTCC
>DGXY01000144.1:2293-2512 GCA_002396885.1 Akkermansiaceae bacterium UBA5020 | reverse complement strand
CGAGATCATGGAGTCGAACGGCTCCACCTCGATGGCAGCGGTCTGCTCGGGTTCGATGGCTCTCATGAGCGCCGGCGTGCCCCTGAAGCGCCCCGCCGCCGGGATTTCCTGCGGACTCGTGACCGAGTTCGAAGGAGACGACATGAAGCGCTACGTCACCATGCTCGACATCATCGGCAACGAAGATTTCATGGGAGACATGGACTTCAAACTCTGCGG
>DGXY01000144.1:1895-2078 GCA_002396885.1 Akkermansiaceae bacterium UBA5020 | reverse complement strand
AAGGCGTCACCGGCTTCCAGCTCGATCTCAAGCTCCCCGGCATCCCGCTCGACATTCTCCTTGAGGGCGTCGACAAGGCCACCAATGGCCGTTTCAAGGTGCTCGAGGTGATGAACGGCATCATTGCCACCCACGGAGCCCTCAGCCAACTCGCTCCCCGGATCGAGTCGATCAAGATCGATC
>DGXY01000144.1:1496-1662 GCA_002396885.1 Akkermansiaceae bacterium UBA5020 | reverse complement strand
CCAGGCCGAGACCGGCGCCGACATCAACATCAGCGATGACGGCACCGTCAACATCTACGCTGCCCATCAGGAGGCGCTCGACCGCGCCATCCAGCTCGTCCGCCGCACCACCGCGGAGATCGAGGTCGGGACCACCTACTACGGCAAGGTCGTCAGCACGACGAAC
>DGXY01000144.1:550-1158 GCA_002396885.1 Akkermansiaceae bacterium UBA5020 | reverse complement strand
CTCAGCCGCAAGGCCGCCATGGCCGAGCGGGGAATCGAGGCCGCCGCCGAGTTGAAGCAGGCCGAATAACCTCGCTTCCTGGGGCTCCGAGCCTTTTCAAGAGCCCGTCTTCCACGAGGGAGACGGGCTTTTTTGCGTCTCCCGATCTCTCGAGGCGCATTGTTCCTTGCGGTGTCCGAGCGCTTGCGTTTGAATCGCGTTGAATGAACACGATCTTAACCTCACGACTCCGGCTCCTTCCGGCGCTGCTCAGCCTTGTTGTGATCCATGAGACGTCTGCGCAGACCGTCGAGGAAAAAGTCTCCGGGATCCGCGCCCGCTACAACGAGATCGAGGGGGCCAAGCTCCGCACCAAGACAATCGAGTTCGAGGCGCAGGAGGAACCGTTTTCGGGGGCTTGCACCCTGCACCATCGGGGCGACGAGATTGTGAAAGTTCACCTCGCCTATGGGGCGGGGGATCACGGCGCGAGCGACGAGTATTTTTACTTCACCAAGGGAGTCCTTTTCTTCGCCTACGCGGCCTATGGATCCTGGAAATTCACCGGGGAGACCCTTCCAAGCGGCGAAAGCGAGACGATCGATACCGTCGCCGAGCACCGCGTCTTC
>DGXY01000144.1:0-379 GCA_002396885.1 Akkermansiaceae bacterium UBA5020 | reverse complement strand
CCGTCGCCGAGCACCGCGTCTTCATCGAGAACGGGACGATCCTGCGGCATCTCGAAAAGAAGGCCAGCGCGAAGAACCCCGCCGAAATCAAGGGGCTCCTGACCAAGACCTCGAACTCGCCGAGCGCCGCCTCCGAGCGGGCCGCCCAACTCCTCCGGCACGGTCTGGCCGCGGCCGGGGTTCACGATGCCGCCAGTGCTCTGAAGGCCTTTACCTCCGAGTGAGGGATTGAGCCAAGACCGGGCGACCAGACTTCATTCCTTGAAAAGCACTATTAATTTATTAAAATTATAAAGCGATTCCGATGCCGTGGAATATTTTCTTAAATTTAAACAAAATTTCAACCGCGCGAGTTGTGGGTTGAGAAGTTTGTAAAAAT
>DGXY01000129.1:26297-67026 GCA_002396885.1 Akkermansiaceae bacterium UBA5020 | reverse complement strand
GACCGACTTCATGCCATCACGGAATAACACGGAAAACGAAACCAGAATGACCCAAGATTCCGTGAGTTTCCGTGTGTTCCGTGGGCCTTTCCAGCAGCGCCAAATGCCGCTCAATGAACTTCTCAAATCCGTCTCGCGTTCGTTCTATCTGAGCCTGCGCTTTCTTCCGGCGGAGATGCGGGAACCGGTTTCGCTGGGGTATCTTCTCGCACGCTTCAGCGATACCTTGGCGGATGCGCCGGGTTTGGAAGAAGCGGAGCGGCTCGCATGGCTCGAGGAATTGCGATTGATCGTGCAAGGGAACCGGGAAGGCTTTGCGAAGGATCCCACTGCGATCGCCGGGCGTTTGTCGCATGAAGGCGAGCGTGTTCTCGTGACGCGGGCGGATGAACTCATCAAAGCCTACCGGTCCCTCGACCCCGCGCCGCGCGAGCATCTTTTCGAGGTGCTGCTGACGATTCTGCACGGGCAGACCTGGGATCTGAGTGCCTTCGGCGAAGGAACTTTCGCGTGCCGGACGGGTGACGACCTGCTGCGATACACCTACTGGGTCGCGGGTTCGGTGGGGGAATTCTGGACGAAGACGGCCTTCACTGTTCTTGGGGAGCGTTTCGCTAAACCCGGGCAAGCCACCGCGATGCTGACGAGCGGTCGCAAACTCGGTCAGGCCCTGCAACTGACGAACCTCCTTCGCGACCTGCACGAGGATCTGCCGCGCGGCCGTTGTTACCTGCCTGCCGATGAGTTGAAGGCGGCGGGATGGAACGGGCAGGGGATCCCCGCGGCGGAGGTGATCAAGCCGGTCTTTGAGAAATGGATCGGCGTCTGCCGAGGCTTTTTGGAAGAGGCTGACGCTTACCTCAAAGAAGTCCGCGATCCACGCGTTCGGTTCTGCACAAGGTTGCCGCGTTTGTTGGCGGGGAAAACGGTGGATCTGCTCGCGGAGGCGGGCTCGGAGCGGGTGATGCGGGAGCGGATCAAGATTCCACGGAGCGAGGTCTTCAAGTCCGCGGTGTGGGCGGTGTTTTGTTAGGAACCATTTCTTCGCATTTGATTTGCGAAAATTCGCGGGTATTCGCGCCCATTCGCGTTAAAGGATTGGAACGCGAATGATCACCAATGGAACGCGAATAGCCGCGAATATCTGTTTTGATTCGAAACCTCCCTCACAACTCCTCTCCGTCCTCCCACTTCCGGATCTTCTGCCGGTCTTTCCGTCGATCGGCGCGGTGCTCGATCTGGCGTAATTGTTTCGGCGTCAGTTCTTCCTTCTTCCGCATCCACGGCGCTGGACCGGAATCCCCGGCCATGATGCATCCTAGCGGGGTGATCTCGGCGGCGATGTCGGCGAGCCCGAATTGCTCGATCTGCGCCCGCACCTGGGCGGCGGGTTTGTAGCCGACGGGACTCTCGCTCAAGTCGGGCTTGCCGTAATACCAACGGATGTCGAGTCCCTTCGTTGCCGCGGCGACGGCGCGCTCGACCGCCTTCTCGTCGGTGTCGCCGTTGGCCTTGCGGAATTCGCGCATCGTCGCGGTGCGCGACTGGTTCCGTCCCGCTCCGTGGGGGGCGAAGCTGAGAAACTCCCGATTGTCCCGTCCTAACGTGACCAGAATCGGCGCGGCCATGTTCAGGGGGACGAGCCCGAGGAGGGGACGCCCAGCTTCATCCTTCCACGCGGGCGTCGCGCCCTTGCCGTGGAGGTAGGTCCCGCCCCGTTTCCAGACGAAGTTGTGTTCGTTGCCGAAGGCGGTCACGGGGATCGCGCCGGAGCGCTCGAGGAAACGGGCGTGGATGGATTCGTGGTTCGCCTTGGTCCAGCGGGAGACATACTGAAGCGCCTCCCAGTAATCCTGTCCCTCGGGCGTGGTTGCATCGAGCCAGGCCGCGGCGTCGGGGATGCCGTCTGCGATCTTGCCGGTCTCTCGCATCGCCGCCTTGTGGCCACGGGCGAAGACCTGGGCCCCGAGTCCGCGCGAACCGTGGTGGGTGACGAGGGAATAAAAGGTGTCTCCGTCAGGATCATCGAGACGGTCGCCGGAGGCGTCGCGGATCGCCCGCGCGATCTCCTCGTATCCCGCCTCGTCGAGCGCCCTGACAAAACCACGTGTCACCCGGATTTTACCGAGGTAGGCAAAGTGATTCCCGTCGCCCTGGTCGGCCATGTGTTTGGCGGCGTGTTCTTCGAGGCCACGGAGAAACGGGTTCGACCAGACCGTTTCATCAAGGACTCGGTGAGCGACGCGATCCTCTTCCTTGCGTCCCCCGAAGCCGAAGCGGGTCGAGGCGACGAGATCATCGAGCATCCGTGCGGTCGTTTCGCCGCAGCGGAAAAGACTCGCGTGCATCGAGCAGCAGATGTCGGCGCTGTGGGCCGCGGGAAGAATCGCGTTCTTCACGGCGATGGCTCCTCCCACGGGAATCGTTGCGGTGGCGGCTCCGGCGGGACAGGCGTCGGGCATCACCGCGCCCGATTCGATCACCGGGACGCGGAGGAGCTGGTCCATGAACCGCCGCACCCCCGCGAGGTTCGCTTCGTCGAGATCGCAGGTGGCCGCGATCGCCTCGGTAAAGGCAACGGGCTCGTCGCGAAGACGGAGGCGAGGCACGTCCTTGTCGAAGTCGCGCTTGAGCAGCTTCAAGAGGTAGGAGACATCGTGGATGCCGCGGCTCTCGTAGTCCGCCGCCGCTGCGAGGAGGGCCGGAAACTTTGGACCCGGAATCCAGCCGGCCTCAATGAGGGTTTGTCCGGTGATGAGTGGCATGAGGGGAGAATCGTCTTTTGCGTCGTTCCGCGCAAGCGGGAGAGTTGGGGCGGACGTTGCGTCCGGAGGAAAATGCGGGTAAATTCTCCACCCGTCTTTTTATGAAACGCCTTCTTCCCTTCTGCGCTTTCGCCCTTCTCCTCACCTCCTGTATCACCGACGAAAAGCATCTCGTCGAGATCTCCGTGCCGGAGCAACGCATGGCCGTCTACCGCGAAGGAATCCGCATCCGCGAGTATCCGATTTCGACTTCGAAGTTCGGGCTGGGTGATGGGAAGGGGAGCAATCAGACCCCGCTCGGGGCCTTCCGCATCGCCAAGAAGATCGGCAAGGATGCGCCCGCCGGAGCGGTCTTCAAATCCCGCAAGCCGACCGGCGAAGTGCTGCCGCCCGATGCGCCGGGACGCGATCCCATTGTCACGCGGATTCTCTGGCTGAAAGGGCAGGAAAGCCACAACGCAAACGCCTACAAACGCTACATCTACATCCACGGCACGCCCGAGGAACGAACCATCGGCACGCCGGCGAGTTATGGTTGTGTGAGGATGCGTTCGCTCGACATCATTGACCTTTTCGAGATCGTTGGCAACGGCGCCCGGGTGAAGATCGCGAACGCTCCGCTCGCTCCCGCGGCTCCGGGCGAGGTCAGGTGAGATCGGCGGCGGAGTGCGGTAGGATCTCGAGTCGATTCCCCTCGATCCGTGCGGTAGCCCCGAAGGGGATCGCCTCGTTCTCGTCGATGTGACCGGCGGGAAACCCCGTCAGCACCGGGAATGGCGCAGCGGCGAAATGTCCGGCGATGACCTCTTCGGTGGTGACGCCGTCGGTGCCAGGTTCCCCTTCGGTGAAGGCTCCGACGACGAGGCCGGCGAGGCCTTCGAAGAGTCCCGCCTGTTTCATCGAGGTGAGGACGCGATCGACGCGGTAGGGGCGCTCGCCGACGTCTTCGATGAAGAGGACGCGTCCCGAAAGACTTGGCTGGTGTCCGCTACCGAGGAGCGCGCCAAGGACGGCGAGGTTGCCTCCGGTGAGGACGCCGCTGGTGTCATGATCGCAGGAATGGAGAGAGGAAAGCATCCAGGCGCGTGCCTTTCCGTGGTTTTCGACGGTGTCGATCCACTGCCTGCGGATTTCCTCCGAGGCCTTTCCGAGGGCGGCGACCATGGGGGCGTGGACCGACCGTAGTCCGGCCGTGGCCCAGATCGCGTGGAGGGCGGTGATGTCGCTGAAGCCGATGACCAGTTTGTTCGCGGCCTGGACGAGGCTCACGTCGATGCCGGGGAGAATGCGGGTTGTCCCAAATCCGCCGCGTGCGCAAACGATGGCATCGACGGACGGATCGGCGAGGGCTTCGAGCAATTCGGAAAGGCGGCGGTCGTCGTCGCCGGCGAGGTAACCGGTTTTGGCAAAGATGTCGGGACGATGGCTGACCTCGTATCGCTCCCTCAGCCAGCCGAGTCCGGCACAAAAAGCCTCCACGTTGAAGGGGCCGGCGGGCGCGACGACTGCGAGACGCGAACCGGCATGGACGGGACGGGGCAGCGGGAAACTCATTCTGGAAAAAAAGAAGGGCGGGAAGCGCTCTGAAAAAGAAACGTTCCCGCCCTGAGAGTCAAGAAAGCCCGATCACTCGACTGCGGGGATCATCCCGTAGTCGCCGTCTTCACGTCGGAAAAGGATGGCGAGCTGGTCGCTCTTGGCGTCGTGGAAAAGGATGAAGGATTTTGCGTTCATCTCCATGTCCATGATCGCCTCGTCGGGGAAGAGGTGTTTGATCTTGTATTTCTCCTTGTGGATGATGTGCGGCTCGTGTTCGTGCTCGGGCTCGTCGGGGATCTCCGCGTTGAAGACCATCTCGTGGACGAGGCGGGTGGTCTTGCGCTTCTTCTCGGGGCGGTGCGATTTCAGCATGCGCGTTTTGAACTTGCGCATGCGGCGCGCGATCTTCGAAATGGTCTCGTCGATGGAGGCATACATGTCCTGGGTAGTGGTGTCGGCCTCGATGACGATGTGGTTCGCGCAGAAGAGAATGATCTCCGCGATGTGCCGATCCTGTTCCACGTTGAGAAGGACCTTGGCCTCGATGATCTTGGGGTAATCGAGGTGCAAGCCTGCCACTTTCTTCTCGGCATACTCGCGCATGGCCTCGGTAACGGAGACATGGCGACCGGTGACAATGATAGGCAGGTTGACGTTGGTGACTTGCATGTTTTGTATGGTTTTGGTTGTGCGTCAGGAAATCCCTGACTCCGCTAAAAGAGTACCAGACGGCACCGGGTTTTGACAAGCCCGCAATGCCTGCGTTCGACGACGAAAAGGCTTGACTCTACCGCGTCCCATCGGGGCATCACATCGTAAAGCGATCCCCGAGATAGAGTTCGCGGCTGACGGGATCGTTGATGAGGAAATCGCGCGTGCCCTCGCGGAGGACGCGTCCCTCGTAGATGAGGTAGGCGCGGTCGACGAGTTCGAGGGTCTGGCGGGCGTTGTGATCGGTGATGAGAATGGCCAGTCCCGACTTCCGTAGATCTTCGACGATGTTCTGGATCTCGTTCACGGCGATGGGATCGACGCCGGAAAACGGCTCATCAAGCATGAGGAGGCTCGGGGTGGTGACGAGGGACCGGGCGATGGTGAGGCGCCGCTTTTCACCTCCCGAGCAAGTCAGGGCCACGTTCTTGCGGATGTGGGTGATGGAAAAACGCTCGAGCAGATCCTGACAACGGGCGAGCCGATCCTTGCGCGAGAGGTCGAGGGTCTCGAGCACGGCCATGAGGTTCTCTTCGACGGTGAGCTTGCGGAAGATGGACTCCTCCTGCGGCAGGTAGCCCATACCGAGGCGGGCGCGTTTGTACATCGGCATGTGAGTGACATCATTGCCGTTGAAGAGGACCTGGCCGCCGTTGGGCGGGACGAGACCGACGATCATGTAGAAACTGGTCGTCTTGCCCGCTCCGTTCGGGCCGAGGAGTCCAACGATCTCGCCGGGGCGGACACGGATGTCGACGCCGTTCACGACGGTGCGGCCGTCGTAGATTTTCACGAGCCCCCGGGTTTCGAGGAGCGGGGCACTGGTATCGGCGTGGGCGAGGGATTGATCGCTCTCGAAATGAAGATCCTCGCGGCGTTCGGGTCGTCCGCGGCGGCGGGGTTCGCTCGCGACGGAAGCCGGGATCGGAGCCGAGGATGGAGCCGTTTGAGCTGGCGTTGCTTGGCGGGTGCTCGGCGATTTCTCCTCGTCGCTCCCCGTCGCCGGAAAGGCGGCGGGTGAAACCGGTGTCGAGGCGGGGAAGGGTGTGAGGGCTGGTGGACGGGAAGCGTCCGATCCGCCCACCGGGGCCTGTTTCACCCGCGGCGCGGGAGCCGTTTCTTTTTCGGCCGGTAGAAAATCGAAGTCGGAAAAATCTGGCAAATCGCCCTCCTCGTAAACGAGGAATTCTTCATCATCAATCTGAGTCCCGGGCAGTGGATCGGGCGGCGCCTGCGGCACGGTCCGGATGGTCTCGAGGCGGCGCGGAGGCGGGGTGTCGTGGGGGTGCGGCTCGACATGGGCGGGCGGCCGGAGCTTCACCGGTTTTTTGATTTCGGGCAGGGGAAGCGGAGCAGGGGCCTCCGCGGCACTTGGAGCTGACAACGCTTGTGGCGCGTGGGTCGCCAAGTCGGGGTGGTCGAACTCTTCCGAATAACCCTTGTCTCGGGGGGAGGGTAGCACGCCGAACGAATCGGCTATTTCATCCCGTTCGTTGGTGTAACTCATTGAAATGGGTTTGGGCTGGGGAGGTTGGATCAGCGGAGTCCGTTGAAGGCATCACCGAGGCCGGGTCCGAAGGGGGAATCGTTCTTGTTGTTTCCTTTTTTCTTCCCTTTTTCTCCGCCGCCTTCTCCCTTGTTTTCGATGGGGATGCTGATCTGCACGCGGTTCGTCGATCCGGTGATCTCATAGAGACCGTTTCGGCGCATGATGATCTTGGAGTCCTCCGAGTTTGTCTTGACGAACCGATCGCCATCCTGGATGTAGGGAGGTCCGCCGGAGAGCACGACGTCACCAGCGACGGCATCGTAGTCGACGAGCCGGCCCAAGGCGATCTGGGTTTTCTTTTTGCCGTCCTCGATCACGGTGCGCTTGATCTCGACCATGCCGCCCGAGGCGACGGCGCGCTTCATGCCGCCGACCTCCGTGGCCCCTTCGGCGACGGCTCCCTGTTCGAGATAGATGACAAGCTTGTCGCATTTCATCATGTAATCGGGCGAATTCAGTTCGACGTCTCCAACGAAAGTGAGTTCTCCATTGGGGTTGTCCATCAAGGATTCCCTCGCCCGGATCTCCATGTGTTCGCGCTTGCCTGCGGGAAAGGCTCCCACGGAAGTCTTGTCGTATTTTTTCTCGAGCGGCATCGGCGCAGGGACGTCGTTCGTTCCCAGGTCCGGCAGATCGGGGATCATCGGTGTGGTCGGGGAGGCGCCGACGATGGGCTCGACCCGCGTCTCCTGCACGACTGCCCCATTCGCGGCGGCCACGGCTGAGGGCAAACCTCCGGGGGTTGGCCGGGCGAGGGCGGGGGACTCGGGGGCGTGATCGGGGATGACGGGGGCACCATTTTCGAGCGGCATCGCCACGGGGGTGGGAGTGCCTCCGGAGATGCCGCGCGCGGGGCGTGTCGCCGGGACTTCGATTTCCGGACTGGCGGGGACCGGCGCTGCGGCGGTGCCGCGTGTGGCGGTAGCCTCCGCGACGGCCTTGCTTGCTTCGTCCACGGTGCTTTCGATCGGTTTGCCGGTCTCCTTTTCGATGAGGGCGGTGGCCTTCTCCTTCACTTGATCGAGTGTTCCATCCGACTGCATTTTGGCGGCGGCGGCCTTGAGTTGATCCGCATCGACGCCGTCGGTGTTGGCTTGGAACAGGCGTGTCGCCTCGCGGACGGCTTCCTCGGGATCCTTCTTCACATTCTCAAGGGCGGCACCGGGATCTTGTTTCACGTTGCGGAGGACGTTGCGCAGTCGTGGATCGGACATGATGTTGGCTCCGGCTTCCTTGATCTGGGTGGCCGTGTCTTCCTGCGCGGCGAGCGGAGCGATGGAGCCGAGGAGGAATCCCGCGAGGAGAATAAAGAGGGTTCGTTTCATGGCGAAAGAGGGGAGGGTCAAGGGGTCTTCTTGGCAGCAGGAGCTACTCCGGGAAATCCGAAGTCGGGGGCCATGTTCTTGGCGTCGGGCACGATCACGACGACGTTGCCGACCATTCGGGCGACCTGCGATTCGGTCTGGTAGATCATCTTGTCTCCTGTCATGGTGAAACGGGGTTGCTCGATCTTCGAGGGCGTCTTGCTCGCGAGTTCACCTGCGACGAGATCGAAAGCCGCTTCCTCCATCGATATGGTCGTGTCAGGCTTGCCTTCCGAGTTGTAGATCTGGACGACGAGATTCATCAGATTGAGATACTGCTCGTCGACGCGAATGACGGAGTCGGCATTCATCACCGACTTGAGGCGATCGCCTTCGTAGGAGGGAATGGCGACACCTTTGAACTCGCGTCCGATCGGGAAATGCTGCGTCAGCTCGGTGGGCAGGGCTGATTGCACCGCCGCTTCGGCTTCGCGCTGGGCGCGTTTGCCCTTGTTTTTGCCTCCCTTGCGGGGACGCTCCACTTCCTGACCCGTCACCGCGACTAAGGCACTGAGGAGCAAAATCCCGAGGAGATTCGCGAAGGTGCGCTGGGAGAAAAATCGCATCAGAGGGCGGGGCGGCGAACGAGGGCGTAGAGTTCGCGCAGTTGCACGAGGACGGGTTCGAGGCGGTCGAGCGGGATCTGGTTCGGTCCGTCGCTCGGTGCGTTCGCCGGATCGGGATGGGTCTCCATGAAGACGCCGTCACAGCCGGCCGCGACGGCGGACCGCGCGAGGACGGGGGCGAGGCGGCCGTCTCCGCCGCTGGAAGTCCCTTCGCCGCCGGGACGCTGGACGGAGTGGGTCGCGTCAAAGACGACCCGCACGCCCGCTTCTTGCATCCAGGGGATGGCTCTCATGTCCGCGACGAGATTGTTGTAGCCGAAGGTGGTCCCCCGCTCGGTGATGAAATAGTTCCTGCAGCCGAAGGCCTCGAGCTTGTCGGCTATGTTCTTAACGTCCCAAGGCGCGAGAAATTGGCCTTTTTTCACGTTCACGACCCGCCCGGTGCGCGCGGCGGCTTCAAGGAGGTCGGTCTGGCGACAGAGAAAGGCGGGAATCTGAAGCACGTCGATGAACTCTGCGGCGATCAAGGCCTCCTCGGCGGTGTGGACGTCGGTGGTGACAGGTGCGCCGATCGCCGCACCGACCTCGGCGAGAAGACGGCACCCTTCCTCGCAGCCGATTCCTCGATAGGAGTTCACGGAACTGCGGTTCGCCTTGTCGTAGCTTGCCTTGAAGACAAAATTGACCCCGGCGGCATCGGCAATGGCCCGCACGCGCGGACCGACGGCGTGAAGGAAATCGGGCGACTCGATCACGCAAGGACCGAGGATGAAGAGGGGGGCTTCGCCACCCAGGCGGTGGGGTCCGATCGCGACGGTGTCCGGTGCTGAAGACATGGGATGCAAAAAAGAAACCCTAACGCCGGGAGCTGTTCGAGGCAAGCTCAAGGGATGTTTATGATGATTATCAGGAGGCTCGAAGGAAAGCGGTGGAATCCGTGGATTTGTCTGGACCTCGGAGAGCCTCCGGATACACTGACAGCTCTTCGGAGGAATGCTTTCCGGAGCGATGGTTGGATGGAAGAGAATGCCGAGAATGCCCCTTTGCTGATGCACTGTCCCGAGTGCGGGAAGGCGCTCGACGTGTCCGGTCTCGCACCCTACACGAAGATCGAGTGTCCTCACTGTGCTGCCGTCATCCGTGTCCGCACGACGATGGGCCAATACGAGATCGTCGGCCCCCTCGGGGAGGGCGGCATGAGCCAGGTCTTCCGCGCCCTCGATCGCAATCTCGGACGCGAGGTCGCGCTGAAGATTCTCCACCAATCGCTCAGTCGCGACGAATCGCTCATCGCCATGTTCGAGCGCGAGGCGAAGCTCACCGCCTCGATCGTGCATCCGAACGTGGTGAAGGTCTACACGGTCGGTCGCGACCATGGCTACTTCTTCATCGCGATGGAATTGCTTCAGGCCATCAGCCTCGAGCAGCTCATCGCGAGCAAGGGTGCCCTCTCTGAGGCCGAGGTGCTCGGGGTCGCCCTCGACGTGGCCCGCGGGCTCAACGCGGCCTACGGGGAGCAGCTCATCCATCGCGACATCAAGCCCGGCAACATGCTCGTGACCGGCGAAGGGACGACGATGCTCGTCGATTTCGGCCTCGCCCTGCAGCAGGGTGGCGAGGATGTCTCGGAGGATCTCTGGGCGACGCCTTTCTACGTGCCGCCGGAAAAGCTCGACGGACTGCCCGACACCTTCCTCGGCGACATCTACAGCCTAGGGGCCACGCTTTATCATGCCCTCGCGGGCAAGCCGCCCTTTGATGCCAACACCTCGTCGATGGACGAGTTGAAGGCGATCAAGAAAAACACCGTCGATCTGAAGTCCGCGGCCCCCGGCCTTTCCCGTCCGACGATCCGCCTCGTCGAGAAGATGATGGCCTACCTGCCCGCGGATCGCGTCGCCACCTACGACGAACTCATCTCCCAGATCGAGGAAGTGCGCCGCCGCCAGTTCGGGATCGAGGAGGCGGGACGGGGGCGCTCCAGAAAAAAACGTTTCGGGGCCGTCCTCGTCGGTGGCGGCGTTCTCCTCATCGCGGCGGTGGCCGCGATCGTCATGGCGATTCGGGGACAGGAGACCGAAGTCGAGGGCGACCTCACCCTCGGTGGCGGGGAGCGCGTCATCAGCGTCGGAGACCAGACCATTTCCGGTATATTCCAGACCGCGAGGGAACAATTCGCCGCGGGCCGGTTCCGCGAGGCCGAGGAGAATCTCGTTCGGCTCGTGGGAGATCAGTCCGTGCCTGCCTCGACCCGGATTTGGAGTCACTTTTTCCGGGGCACGATCCAATTGTTCAAGGGGGAAGAGGCCCTCGCCCGCGAATCGTTCGATTACGTCATCCACCTCAATCCCGAGCCGGAAGCGGGGAATGTCGAGGCGATCAACTTCCTCCAGCGCGCCGCATTGCTCCTCGCCGATCCCTTGCCGGTGCTGGCGGACGAAGCCAAATTCTCGCCCGAATCGATCGAGGCACTCGGTCTCCTCGCCGCGGGCCTGAAGAACTGGCAGGCGGGACAATTCCCTTCCGGTGCCGACTTTCTGCAACGTTTTTCCAGCGCAAAGGTTCCGTCCGACCTGCCGTGGCTTGCCCTGCTGCAAGGGACTCCCAAACCCTTTCTCGAGGACTGGGCACTGCTTCAGTCGCTCCCCAATCCCACCGCCGCCGCGACCGATCTGTCGGCGCAGTCCACCGCTTTGAAAAAGGCGGCGGAAACGATCCGCACCCGGGGGGCGGCGCCTCGACTCGTGAATCATCGCCTTCAGCGCATCGATGAGATCGGGGAACTCGCCAAAAAGGCCGCGGCTCCCGAACCGGAGGACGCGCCCGCCGTCGCGGTCCTGTCCGATCCGAATGCGAATCCTGCGATGACCACCACCACTTCTGCGGCCTCCCGCAAGGGCGCACCAAGTTCCGCGGAGCGGGCGGAGATCGAGCGGCTCAAAGCCGTCCTCGCCTCGCTCAAATCCTATGCCGACACCCTCCTGTTTCCAGGGGCCGCGCTGCAGCTGCAGAAAGAGACCTTCGCAACGACCGAAGTCGCCTCGATCCGCGATGAATTGGTCCGCGGTTGCGAGCAGGCGGCGAAGTATCCGTCACGCCTCGCCGAGGGCTTTTCCCTTAAACCCTACGAGGGCGTCATCCGTCGACGCATCGGCAAGCCGCTCGAGGCCGCCGTGACCAAAGCGACGGCCGAGACGCTCGTGATCGATCTCGGCTTCGGACCGAACGAGGTCGCTATGGGGGATTTTGCTCCCGATTGGCTCGTCGAGGCGGGCTTGCAGGCCCTGCCGCCCGTGACCGCGAGCACCGCGAGCGACTGGGAATCGCTCGTCTATTTTGGTTTCTTCACGGGGCAGGCTCCGCTTGTCGCCGCCAAAGCCGATGAACTCGCCGCCGCCGACCCTGAATTCGCGAAGCGATGGGCGCTCGTGCAGCGCTTGCGTTGACCGCTCCGGTCGAAAATCATCGCGATCTTGTAATCGCCTTGTTTCCGTCGGATCGTAACCTCCACGATATGCCAGGCAAAGACGACGACAAGACTCCCTTTCCCGATCCCGAGGAAATCACACGCAAGCTCAGCGACTTCCTGCGCTCCAGTTTCGGCGACCACGTTTCCTTCAGCACCATGACCGAGCCGGGTTCGCCCTTCGGTCAGGCAGTCGCCGCGGGAGGCGAGGATCAACATCTGCGGAGCGACGCGGCCTTTTCCCCCGAACTTGATTTCGACCTCATCCCGCGCCAGATCAAGGATCACCTCGACCGCTACGTGATCCGGCAGGACGAAGCGAAAAAGGCCCTCGCGATCGCCGTGTGTGATCACTACCACCACGCCGCCTACCTCAAGCGGCTCGCTGAGACCGATCCGGCCGAGGCAAAGCGGGTCGAGTTCGCGAAGCAGAATGTCATCATCGTCGGTCCCACCGGTGTTGGGAAAACCTACCTCGTCAAACACATCGCCGAACTCATCGGCGTGCCTTTCGTGAAGGCCGATGCGACGAAATTCTCAGAGACCGGTTATGTCGGCGGCGATGTTGATGATCTCGTGCGCGAGCTCGTGCGCAAGGCCGATGGCAACGTCGAGCTCGCCCAATACGGCATCGTCTACCTCGACGAGATCGACAAGATCGCGGGCGCCTCGAATGTCGGCGGACGCGACGTCAGCGGACGCGGGGTGCAGACGACCCTGTTGAAGCTGATGGAGGAAACCGAGGTGCCGGTGCGCAATCCGCAGGACATGCAGTCGCAGATGCAGGCCATGTTCGAGATGAGCCGCAACGGAGGCAAGCCCACCCGCGAGTCGATCAATACGCGCCACATTCTTTTCATCGTCAGCGGTGCTTTCTCCGGACTCGAGAAGATCATGGACCGGCGACTCCGTCAGGGGCCGATCGGCTTCGTCGCGGCGGGAGAAAATGCTGCTGAAGAAGCCGCCCAGGGCCCGCGCGAGCCCATCACCCAGGATTTCATCGACTTCGGCTTCGAGGCCGAGTTCATCGGTCGTCTCCCCGTGCGGGTCGTCTGCGAGATGCTCGCTGCCGGCGATCTCTTCGAGATCATGAAGCACTCCGAGGGCAGTCTCATCCGCCAATACGAGCGCGAGTTCGAATCCTATGGCATCCGCGCCGAGTTCACCGACGAGGCCCTTCACGCCATCGCCGAGGCCGCGGCCAGGGAGAAGACCGGCGCACGCGGACTCATGACCGTGTGCGAGCGGCTCCTGCGTCATTTCAAATTCGAGTTGCCCGGCACGAGTGTGTCCGAGCTGCAGATCACCGCCGCACTCGTCGCCGATCCCGCTGCGACGCTTGCCGCGATTCTCGCCGGAGCGGCTCCGGTGGGCGACCCGCGTATCGTCGCCGAGGTCGCCGCGTTCCGAAGGAAATTCGAGGCCGAGCACGGCGTGAGGTTGGCGTTTGAAGCGGGGGCCGTCGCGCGTTTGACGGGTTTGGCGGAAGAGGCGGGTAAAAGTGTGGCCGACCTCTGCGCCGAAAAATTCCGCGACTTCCATTTCGGCCTACAACTCGTCCGGAAGAACACCGGACAAACGACCTTCCCCGTTACCGCCGAGGCAATCGATGATCCTGACAAATACCTCAGCAACCTGGTCGTGGCGAGTTACCGGGGGTGAGGGGATTAGGACCGCTGATTTTCGCTGATTCAGGTGGGGGGCGAGGGGACGCATCCGCAACCCGGGTCAGACCGGTACGTTGGGATCGCATGCCCTGCCTCTTGACATGGAGTCCGTGAGACATAAAATGGATCCCATGAAGACAGCGACCGTTCGTGAGCTTCGCAACGATTTCCCCCGCATTGAAGCGTGGGTCAATGAAGGTGAGTCTGTCAACATCAGCAAGCGGGGCAAAGTGATAGCCACGCTCGTACCCGCCTCCGCGAATTCCGAGGAGAGCAGCGTTGTTCCGAAGCCCGATATCATGGCCAGACTCCGCGAGACTTGGGGAGAGCGCGTTTTCAGTCTGGAAGAGGTCTCTGCCATGAGGGAGGATGAACTCAAGGGAGACTTGGGCTGATGTCGGCTTATCCGGACACGTCGTTTCTGTGCGCCCTGTATCGCCATCAGGCCAATTCACCTCATGCGGCCGCCTACTTTCAGGCAATGCCTGGGCCACTGGAGGTGAGCACCCTTTTGCTCTATGAGTTCAAGCAATCCGTCAGATTTCAAATCCGGCTCCACCGTCACGATCCGAAGAAGGGTTATCCCAAACCGGAAGGGATGAAGATGCTGGCGGATTTGAAGTCGGACTTGATCAGCGGTGCGGTCGTCGTGATCCCGGCGCCTTGGCCGCAGGTTCACGCAGCGGGGGAACGCCTGAGCGAGCTTTACACGGATGCCAACGGCCATCGCTGCATGGACATCCTGCATGTGGCGACAGCGATCGAGCTGGGAGTCCGGGAATTCCTCACCTTCGACGGGAATCAGAAAAAACTCGCGGAGAGCGAGGGGCTCGTGGTGCCGGTGTGAAAGGGGTGGGCGTAAGGCCGATTTGCAATCTGCCGTCGTGCGAAGCCAGCGTTGCTTGTTGCGTGGGCGGAATGCAGTTCCGCCCTACGGATCTCGTGCGAACGGGTAACCTCGTCTGTAGCCGAGGTCGCTGACCACGGGGGAAGTTCGAGCGCGTCCACCTTTACCCCCGCCGCAAATTCACAAACTCGAACAAGACCTGCTCGAGCGGCTCGTCCGTGCGGACGAGACGATAGGTGGTGCCGTGTCTCGAGCAGATTTTTCGAATCGCCTCGAGATGTGCGTTGAGGCGCTGCAGGTAGCCCGCCTTGGCCGCTGCGGGATCGATGAAGAGATCCTTCTGGCTTTCCTTGTCGCGGAAATGGGTCGCTTTGGCGAAGTCGAAATCGAGCTCGCGGGGGTCGAGGAATTGGAAGACGGCGATCTCGTGACGTCCCGCCGCGAAGTAGCCGATCTGTTTTTCGAGTTCCTCGATCGGGGCGAGGAGGTCGGAGAGGAGGATGACGAGGCTGCGTTTGCGGATCAGGTCGTGGAGTCCCTTCATCGCGGCGCCGAGATCGGTGCTTTCGCCGGCGGGGGCCTTTTCGAGTTGGAGGAGGATCTGCCGCAATTGCCCAGGCCGATTGCGAGCGGGGAGGTGGCTGTCGATGCCGCGGTCGAAGGTGGTGAGACCGACCGCGTCCTGTTGGCCCATCAGAAAGTAGGCGAAGGTCGCGGCGAGGGTCGCGGAGTAGTCGGCCTTCGAGTAGGGGCCTGAGCCATAGGTCATCGACTTGCTGCGGTCGAGGAGGAGGTGGGCGCGCAGGTTCGTCTCGTCCTCGAATTTCTTGATGTAGGCGCGGTCGCTGCGGGCCATTACCTTCCAGTCGAGGAAACGGGTGTCGTCCCCCCTTGCATAGGGACGGTATTCGCTAAACTCGACCGAAAAGCCGTGATAGGGAGAGCGGTGCAGCCCCTTCCAGAATCCCTCCATGACCATGCGCGCCCGCAGCTCGAGCGACTTGACGCGCATCAAGGCGGCTGGGTCGAGGTAGGAGAGTGCGGGCATGGGGGGGAGGCGCGGAGCGGGGACGGCGCGGAGCGCCGGAGGGAGGGGGAGACTTGGAGAGGGGGAGACTTGGAGACTTGGGAGGTTGGATTTGGATCTGCGCTTATCTGCGGGAATCCGCGCTCATCTGCGTTGAGGATTTGGAGAGGTTTCGATCGGCTTGGCTTTCAGATTTCCACGCGGATGGCCGCAGATGGCCGCAGATGATTTTTCTGATGCCTTACTTCTCTGGCGTCAGTTCGATCACTTTCTTGATGACGTCCTCCACCGTGATTCCTTCCGCCTCGGCGCGGTAGTTGGTGAGGATGCGGTGTCTCAGAACCGGTGCGGCGAGGGTGCGGATGTCCTCGTAGGTGACGTGCGAACGACCGTCGAGGAGGGCTCGCGTTTTCGCACCGAGGACGAGGCTTTGTCCGGCGCGGGTCCCGGCACCCCAGTTGACCCATTCGTTGACGTAAGCGGGGGTGTGCTTCTGGCCCGGGCGTGAATTCGCGGCGATCCGCACGGCGTAGCGCACCACCTCCTCAGCGATGGGGACGCGGCGGACGACTTGATGGCATTTCAGAAGATCGGCTCCGGAGAAGACGGGCTTCACCTCCTCGGCTCCGGCTCCGGTGGTCTGGGAGACGACCGCGACCTCTTCATCCTCGCTGAGGTAATCGATCACGATGTTGAACATGAAACGGTCGAGCTGGGCCTCGGGCAGGGGATAGGTTCCCTCCATCTCGATGGGGTTCTGGGTCGCGAGGACGAAGAAGGGTTTGTCGAGTTGCAGGCTGTGGCCCGCCACCGTGACCTGTTTCTCCTGCATTGCCTCGAGGAGGGCGGCCTGGGTTTTCGGCGGGGTTCGGTTGATTTCGTCGGCGAGGATGAGGTTCGCGAAGATGGGGCCGGGATTGAAGACGAGCTCGCGCTTGCCCTCCGCGGTGTCCTCGAGGATCTCGGTGCCGGTAATGTCAGAGGGCATCAGATCGGGGGTGAACTGGATGCGGCTGAAGGAAAGCTCGAAGACCTTCGCGAGGGTGCTGACGAGGAGGGTCTTGGCTAGTCCAGGCGCGCCGGTGACGAGGCAATGGCCACCCGAGAGCAGCGCGATCAGCATCTGTTCGACGACCTCGTCCTGACCGATGATGACCTTGCGCAGCTCCTTGCCGATGGTGGTCCGGGCTTCGGCGAGTTTGCCGGCCATTTCTTCCTCCAGATCCGCGGGCGAGGCCACCGTGGCGTCCGTTTCGTTGATGGTTTCGTCAGGAGTCACGGGAATCGGGTCATCGTCGCTCATAAAAAGGGGAGGGATTCGGAATGGGCAGACCTTAACGGGAACCGCGCCGCAGGGGAAAGGAAAAAACTGGCCGGATGGCGCGGGGTGGCGGGAACGCTGCCTGTTTTGAAGGCGATGCCTAGGACGCAACCCGCCATGCGCCGGCGATCCGCGGCCCGCGTTTTGCCAGTTTCCCGAGTTTCCCGGCTGCGAACCGGGCGGCGATGGCTGAAAAGTAGGAATGCCACGCCCCGTGCGGGCTGGGAGGCCCTTGTCTCGCCAACGCAGACGCCTGAATCCTGGCCGATCCCGACCGGCCTCGAAAACAGGTCCCGAAAACCCGTTGCAAAACTTGACGGGGCGATTACTGTGGCCGCCCTATGTCACGAGTTGCCGGAAAATGTAAAACACGAAAAGGGGTCGCCAAGAGATTCAAGGTGACCGGCAGTGGCAGAATTCTGCGTCGGAAACAGGGCAAACGCCACTTGAACCGTCGTAAAAGTTCGAAGCGTCTTCGTAATCTCGCGCAGGCTGCATTGGTCTCGCCCGCAGACGAGAAGGCGATCAAGATGAACCTGCCTTTCGGTTGACGGGCCTCCCGTTGGCCGGAGAAGGGAATTCTTCGCCACTCGGACCGGATGATCCGGTCCACGATCGAGCCGACTGGCGCCGCGGCGGAAACGCCCACCGGCGCCTGATGAGAGGATGAGTCAGCCGATCGAAGTAAAAACAACAGTCCCCTCGGAGAAAAAGAAAAATGCCACGTGCCACCAATTCGGCTGCAAGCCGCAAGCGCCGCAAGCGCATCCTGCTGAAAGCGAGGGGCTTCCGCTCCGCGCGTTCAAAACTGATCCGTACCGCCAAAGACGCCGTCACCAAGGCCCAGCAGTGGGCCTATCGTGACCGCAAAAACCGCAAGCGCAGCTTCCGGGGCCTTTGGATCCAACGGATCAACGCCGGAGCCAAGCAAAACGGAATGACCTATTCTCGTTTCATGGAGGGCCTCAAGGCCGCCGGGATCGAGCTCGACCGCAAGGTCCTCTCCGATATCGCGATTCATGATGAGGCTGCCTTTGCCGCCCTCGTCGGGAAGGCCTCGGCCGCCCTCGAGGAAAAGGCCAAAGCGACCGCCTGATCCACGCACCCTACAGGAATCCAAGATTTCAGAGACCGGTCGCTTGCTTCGCAGGCGGCCGGTTTTTTTTGTTTCACTCGGCGACCTGTCCGTTTGATCCAGACGGTTGCTTTTCCGATCCGCCCCGGTTAAGTCTCCGGCCCAACCCTCTTCAGCCTAAATGCTCGCCCAGCTCGATACCATCCAAACCGAAGCCCTCGCCGCCATCGCCGGGATCACCGATGAGGCCTCGCTCGAGGAGGTGCGCATCGCCTTTCTCGGCAAAAAGGGCGGCCTCACCGCTGCCGCCGCGGGGATGCGCGACGTGCCCGCCGATCAGAAAAAGGATGTCGGACAGAAGCTGAACGAAGTGCGCGAGGCCATCACCTCGGCCCTCGAGGCGACCGGCGCCGACCTCATCGCCAAGAAAGACGCCGCCGCCTTCGCCTCGATCGACGCGACCCTGCCGTCGCGCCCCTTGCCGAAGGGCGGACTGCACCCGCTCACGCTCGTTTTGGACGAAGCCGTGAAAGTGCTGCGCCGCATGGGTTTCGCCCTCGCCGAGGGACCCGAGATCGAGACGGAGTGGCATTGTTTCGACGCCCTCAACACGCCCGCCGATCACCCGGCGCGGAACGAGAGTGACACCTTCTATTTCGAAAACGGCAAGCTCCTCCGCACTCACACCTCGTCGGTGCAGATTCGCACGATGGAGAAGGAAGTGCCTCCGGTGCGCATCATCGCACCGGGCAGCGCCTTCCGCCGCGACGAGATCGACGCGACCCACCTCAGCGCCTTCCATCAGCTCGAGGGGCTCTACGTCGATCAGCGCGTCACCCTCGCCGACCTGAAAGGCACGCTCGAGTATTTCTTCCGCGAGATCTTCGGGGCAAAGACCGAGTTCCGTTTCCGCCCGCACTTCTTCCCCTTCACCGAGCCGAGTTTCGAGGTCGACATCAAGCTCCATGCCGCCGGTCGCGCCGCAAAATGGATCGAGATCGCCGGCTGCGGCATGGTCGATCCGGCGGTCTTCGCGGAGGTTGGACGGAAGCGCGGCGACGCGGCCTACGATCCGGAGAAAGTGACCGGCTTCGCCTTCGGCATGGGCCTCGATCGTTTGGCGATGATCATGTATGGCATTCCCGATTTGAGATTGCTGATCGAGAACGACGTGCGGTTCTTGCAGCAGTTTCGTTGAACGGCATTCAACGCGAATGACCGCAAATACCCGCGATTTAACGCAAATCTTCCGCCCACCACTCCAAGACTCCACCACTCCCTTACTCCGGACTTTTTACCTTTTACCTTCCCACCTTTTACCGGGCCGTCGGCCCGCCCCGATATGAACGTTTCCCTCCAATGGCTCGGCGACCACGTCGATTTCTCGGAATACTCGATCCAGCAGCTCGATGAGTTGCTCACCTTCGCGGGGATCGAGGTCGAGGGGATCGAATCGTTGCCAAACCACCTCGTCGTGGCGCAGATCCTTTCCTCAGACAAACATCCCGACGCGGAGAAATTGTCGGTTTGTCAGGTCGATGACGGTTCGGGCACGTCGCGCCAGATCGTCTGCGGGGCAAAGAATTACGAGGTCGGCGACAAGGTGCCTCTGGCCTTGCCGGGTTGCGTCCTCGATGCGGGCGGCGGCAAGAGCTTCGAGATCAAGGAAGGCAAGCTGCGCGGGGTCGACTCGCTCGGGATGATGTGCTCCGCGAAGGAACTCGGACTCGCCGCGGATGCCGATGGATTGTTGATCCTTTCCCCCGACCTGAAGCCCGGCACGCCGATGGCGGAGGTTTACCCGGCGGTCTTCGAGCTCGAGATCACGCCGAACCGTCCCGATTGTCTGAGCCATCTCGGCGTGGCGCGCGAACTCGCCGCCCTCGCGAAAAAATCGCTCAAGGGACGCGCCCATTTCGGCGAAACCAGCACGCCGTCCCGTGCAGCGAAGGACGGCGAGGTATCGCTCGAGTCGGAAGCTTGCCCCTACTACACCGCCCGGCTCATCCGCGGCGTGAAGGTGACCGATTCTCCGGCCTGGCTGAAGCAGAAGCTCGAGTCGATCGGCCTGCGTCCCATCAATAACCTCGTCGACATCACGAACTACGTGCTGATGGAGACGGGGCAGCCGCTCCATGTTTTCGACCTCGCCAAACTCGAGGGAGGCATCGTCGTGCGCGAGGCGGCGGATGGTGAAACCTTTCTGGCGCTCGACGGTAAGGAATACGCCCTCACTGCCGAGGATCTCGTGATCGCGGATGCGAAGAAAGCCGTCGCGATCGGTGGAGTCATGGGTGGTCACGACAGCGGGGTCACGGAGACGACCACCGACGTGCTCCTCGAGGCCGCCTATTTCAATCCTCAGGCGGTGCGCCGCACGGGACGCCGCCTCGGTCTGCATTCCGACTCGAGCTACCGCTTCGAACGCGGCGTCGATCCGCTGCAGGTCGCAGGTGTTTCCGAATTCGCGACGAAGCTGATCCTCGACCTTGCCGGCGGTAAGGCCGAGGCGGAGTTGGTCGTCGCCGGTGGCGTGGGGGAAGGACCCAAGCCCGTCGCGCTCGACCACGACTACTGCCGCCGTATCATCGGAGCGGAGATCCCCGACGGGACGATTGACGGCATTCTCGCTTCGTTAGGATTGGAGAAAGTCGGTGGTGCTTGGAAGATCCCGAGCTTCCGCCTCGACCTGGCGCGTCCCATCGATCTCGTCGAGGAAGTGGCGCGCGTTCACGGGCTCGAGGGCATTCCCTCGACGACGATGGCGACCTTCTCGTCGGCTTCCAAGGCGGACGAGGCCTACGATTTTCTTCGCGCGATCCAGGACCGCCTCGCCAGCCTTGGCTTCCATGAGGCTCGCAATCTGAAGCTGATCTCTGGCGCCCAGCTCGCCGATAATTTCGCGACCTCGCATCGAGGGATGAGCCCGGTGCGTTTGAAAAACCCGCTCAACGACGAGCAAGATTACCTGCGTCCCGGAATCGTGCCCGGCCTCCTTGCCTCGGCTTCGCGGAACGAACATTTCGGGCGCTCGGATCTGCGCCTCTTCGAAGCGGGGCGAGTTTTTGTCGCTTCGCCGAAGGGTGAGGAAATCGAGCACGAACATCTCGCCCTACTCTTGACCGGGGCCCGGGTGTTGCGGAGCTGGACGGACAGCAAGCCGAAGGATCTCGACCTCCATGACCTCCGCGGGGCTCTTGAGGCGATTTGTCCTGATGGTTTGAATTTCGTTCCCATCGCTGATGGCGAGCTGCTCTGCGCCTGTTCCATCGAGATCGGAACGGGTAAGAAGGCGGTCAAGATTGGGGTGGCGGGCATCGTGCCGCCGGCGCGGGCGCGCGAACTCGACCTCGAGGCTCCGGTGCTCGTGGCCGAGCTGAATCTGAAGAAGCTGATGGTGACGGCGAAGACGGAGATCCGTCACGCCGATCTTCCGAAATTCCCCGGCAGCTCACGCGATGTCGCGATGCTCGTGCCCGGCGATCTGCCTGCGGGCGAGGTGGCGGCCTTCTTCGAGGTTTACGACGAGCCGCTCTTGATCTCGGCGGAACTTTTCGACGTGTTCACCGATCCGACTGGCGCGAAACTTGCGACTGACAAGAAATCTCTCGCGTATTCCTTGCTCTACCGCGCTCCGGAAAAAACTCTCGAGGCGGCAGAGGTGGAAGCGGCCCACGGAAAACTTTTGGATTCCCTCAAGAAGGCCTTCAACGTAGAATTCAGATAACCACAATCCTACCCAACCCAATTTTTGATTTTTCCTGCAGTGTTCGACCTTTACCCATCTATTACAGGCCCGGACCGTTGATACGTTAATGGGGGCTTAGCCGGTCGTCGGCTGTCAGGCCTTCGCTGGAAGGCAAAAGTCGACAGGCGGCTCCCTCCCTGTAGAGTTACGGGAACGTGAGCCTCACGATCGGGAGACGGCACAGGTGGGAAACCCCTCAAACACCCTGGTGGTCGCAAGACCCCGGGGTTTTTGTTTTTGGGGCGCGCCGTTTCAGGGGACATGGACACGCATCGCGGGGAAGGACAGGGGATTTGGGTCTTTGAAGAGGGGACCACGGTCAGACTCCGGACCGGAGAGGGGAGTTTTCGCAGCACTTTCCGCCTGGACCCGAAGGGAGTGGGGCCTGCCGCCGAGGGCACGAACCCTGCCATTTCCGTTAGCCCCCCGTCCTTGACGGAGCGCCTGCCGTCGCTATAAGTTGGCAGCCCTCGCGGTTTCCTGACCTCGTTCCTAAGAATCGCGTTTCTTGTTTTTACTGTATTTCCCAATGCCTGAACCGCTCGCTGGAAAAGTCGCCTTTGTTTCCGGGGGATCCCGGGGGATCGGTCGTGCCACGGCCCTGAAACTGGCCTCGGCGGGCGCTGACGTGGCGATTCTTTATTACAATAGCCACGAGGAGGCCGAAAAAGTCTGCGAACAGATTCGCGGGATGGGGCGCAAAGCTCTCGCGGTGCAGGCGGACGTGAGCCAGCCAGACAGCGTGGGAGAGGCCTTCGCGGAATTCAAAAAGCACTTCGACCGGGTCGATCTGGTGGTCAGCAATGCCGCTCTCGGCGTCCTGAAACCGGCCCTGGAGATGACCCTGAAGCATTTCCGCCGCTGCATGGAGACCAATGCGCTCGCCCTCAACACCCTGGCGCAAAACGCCGTGCCGATGATGAGCGCGGGCGGATCGATCATCGGCCTGACCAGCCTCGGCTCGGAGCGGGCCATCCCGAACTACACGTTCATCGGCGCCTCGAAGGCCGCCCTCGAGGCCCTCGCCCGCGGCCTTGCTCAGGAACTCGGACCTCAGGGGATCCGGGTCAATTGCGTTAGCGCTGGCGTCGTCGATACCGATGCCCTCAAACATTTCCCCAATCGCGAGCACCTTCTCGATGAGTATAAGGTGCGCACCCCGCTCGGGCCGACGCTGACGCCCGAGCAGGTCGCTGACGCGATTTACCTGCTCTGCCTCCCTGAGGCCGGCATGATCACCGGGCACACCCTTTTCGTCGACGGCGGTTACGCCATTTCCGGATGAGCGCGACCCCTTTCCAGATCGAGGACGGCCTCGGCGGTCGCTTCGCCCTTGTCACCGGCGGCAGCCGAGGCATCGGCCGTTCCATCGTCGAGCGGCTCGCCAAGGCGGGCATGGACGTGACTTTCACCTACCTCGGCAACGAGTCGGCGGCGAACGCTGTCATCTCGGAGAATCCGGATCTGAAGATCGCCGCGGCAAAGGTCGATGGGCGCGACAGTGCTGCGGTCAATGCCGCCATCGAGGCCCTCGTCGAGCGCACCGGCAGGATCGACGTGCTCGTCAACAACGCGGGCGTAATCCGCGACAACCTCCTCCCGATGCTCGAGGATGACGACCTCAAGGCCGTCTTCGAGACGAACATCGAGGGCGTTTTCCATTTCTGCCGGGCCGTCGTGCCGCACATGATGTCGAAGCGCTACGGCCGCATCGTCAATCTCAGCTCCGTCTCCGCGACCAAGGGGGGGCGCGGCCAGACGAACTATGCGGCGAGCAAAGGCGCCATCAATTCTTTCACCCAGGCCCTCGCCGTCGAGGTGGGACGCCGTCACATCCGGGTCAACGCGGTCGCCCCAGGCGTGATCGAGACCGACATGTCCGCCGAGGTCCGCAGCCTCGGTGGTGATGAAATTCTTTCCAATATCGTCCTGAAGCGCTATGGTCAGCCCGCCGAAATCGCCGAGGCGGTGTGGTTCCTCAGTTCCGACCTTTCCGGTTACATCACCGGGCAGGTCCTGAGCGTGGACGGCGGCTTTAAAATGTAAGACCCATGAGCAACGCAGACATCACCAAAGAGGAAATCATGGCCATCTACCCCAAGGTGGCGGAAATCATCGCGGACGCCCTCGGCTGCGACGAGGAAGACGTGAAGCCAGACTCCTCTCTCATCAACGACCTCGACGCTGAGTCGATCGACTTTCTCGACATCGTGTTCCGTCTCGAGCGCGAGTTCAAGGTGAAGATTCCCCGTGGCAAAGCCATGGAGGAAGCCCGCGGCGAGCTGAGCGAGGAAGAATTCGAGCAGGGTGGCATCGTCACCGACGCCGGCGTCGCGAAGATCCGCGCCTACCTCACCGAGGTGTCCGCCGATCGTATCAAGACCCCGCTCAAGGCCGCCGAGATCCCCAAGCTCTTCACGAGCGAGACCTTCTGCAAGATGGTCATCCGGGAGCAGAAGGGGTCTTGAGGTAAAGTAGAAGCGGCGTCCCGCCGCTCGATTCATCTTTGCGGAGATTCCTTTCGAATCACCGTGAGATTTTTTTGCGCGGCGCCGCCCCAAGGTTGCGTGAGGTGGTGGATGGCGGTCAATGCGAAACGCCCTCGTCCGATTGCCCCTTGCTCCCCGGTCTCCCTGTGCCAAAGTGCCGGCTTCCTTGCGATGTCTCAGCATTTTCGAGCCTTCTCCTTTGTCGACCGCATCCTCGCGGACGAGACCGGAAAATCCATTTCCGGGCGCTACGCCATTCCCGCGGGGATCGCGGATTTCCCCCTCTCGTTGGTCTCGGAGGCGATCGGACAACTCGCGGCCTGGTCCTCGATGGCGGCGACAGGGTTTGAAGTCCGACCGGTCGCGGGAATCGCGGGACGGGTCGAGTTTCCCGGGACGGTGAAGCCGGGCGACGTTCTTGAACTCGAGGCCACCCTCGTGAAGGCCGACCTTGAGGCGGTGGGCTACGACGGGCTTGCCAAGGTCAACGGCGAAACGGTGGTGCGGCTCCTCGACACCCTCGGGCCGATGGTGCCGATGGTCGATTTTGACGACCCCGAGGCAATGCGGGGGCGCTACGAACTCCTCACCACCACTGGCGCCGATCCTTTCGCCTTTGGGGGCGTGCCTTTGATGAACACGGAGAAAACCGGGGGAATCCCCGGGGAAAGCGCCGAGGGCGTCCTCCGCGTGCCGGAGAGCGCAGCTTTTTTCGGCGACCATTTTCCGAGGAACCCGGTTTTTCCCGGGACTCTCCTGATGAATCTGAAGCTCGGGTTCGCCCTCGATTTCGCGAAAGAGGTCGAGCCGGACACGACTTGGAAACCTGCCGCCGCCTGCGATGTGAAACTGCGCAGCTTCATGCCGCCGGGCGAGGTTCTCGACCTGAAAGCCGAGGTGGAATCGCGTGACGAATCCCTCCTCCGTGTTATCGTGACGACCCGCAAGGGCAAGCGCCTCAACAGCAGTGCGAAGTTCGAGCTCGTGCGGAGAACCTGATTTGCCATGGCCCGACCTAACAAACGCCGCATCGCCGTCACCGGACTCGGGCTGGTCACTCCCGTGGGCAACGACGTGGACACGACCTGGTCGGCCCTGCTCTCAGGAAAGAGTGGCTCCGCGCCCATCGCCAGCTTCGACGCGAGCGGTTTCTCCACGACCTTCGGGGCCGAGGTGAAGGGCTTCGATCCCGAGGCGGCGATCCCGAACCGAAAGCTGCTCAAATACGCCTCGAAGTCGCACCGTTTTGCCCTCGCCGCCGCGACCCAAGCCCTCGCCGACGCGGGCATGGCGCCGACCGACGCCGATTCACATCGCTGGGGTCTCTCCGTCGGCGCGGGAATGCTCTCAGTCGATTACGAGGATCTCAAGGTGGTGCACCGCCACGCGGCGGCCGACGGCACCTTCAATGCCGACGGACTCATGGATCCCGGATTTCCCGGCAATCCGCTCGCCTTCTGCCGCTGGCAGGCGAACGCGGGGCAGGCACTCCTGACGAAGCAATTCGGCATCCGCGGCTACGCGACCTCGGTCCACACCGCCTGCGCCTCGGGTGGCCAGGCGATCGGCACGGCCCTGAAGGTGATGCGGCGGGGGCAATGCGACGTCATGCTCGCAGGGGGGTTCGATTCGATGTTGAACCCTCTTGGTATCTCCGGATTCTGCCTCCTCGGAGCCCTTTCGACGGATAACGATAATCCCACTGGAGCGAGTCGCCCTTTCGACCTGACCCGAAATGGATTTGTCTTAGGAGAAGGAGCCGGTTTTCTCGTGCTCGAGGATTGGGGGCGGGCCGTCGCGCGTGGCGCGAAGATCTACGCGGAACTCGCCGGCGACGGCAACTCGCTCAGCGCCTACCGCATCACCGACTCGCCTCCGGACGGGAATGGTCCGATCCAGGCGATCCACCAGGCCCTCGGCGACGCCGGGATCACGCCCGGCGACGTCGATTACGTCAACGCCCACGGCACCTCGACGCAGATGAACGACCGCAGCGAATGTGCCGCGTTGAAGGCCGTCTTCGCCGACCGCATCGACGAGGTGCGGGTGAGCTCGACGAAAAGTTCGATGGGGCACCTCATCGCCGCTGCCGGAGCGGTCGAGGCGGCGGTCTGCTGTCTCGCGATCCGCGACGGCGTCGCTCCGGTCAATGCGAATTACGGCACGCCTGATCCGGATTGCGATGTGAATCTCGTCGTCGGTCAGCCCGTGAGAATGAAAATCCGCGCGGCCCTGTCCAATTCGCTTGGCTTCGGTGGATCGAACAGTTCGTTGGTCTTTAGAAATCCGGAGGAGGTGCAGGCATGAGTGTTTCCAACGACCCCATCGTCTTTACCGGAAGCGGCATCGTCTGCGGCGCGGGCGGCTCCGTCGCCGAAGTCTGGGGAAAACTGACCACCGGCGAGACCGCGGTCCGTCCCTTCACCCAGTTCGACCCCGCGAAATGGCCGGTGCAGGTCGCGTCGGAGGTCCTGCTCTCCGACCGTGACCTCGTGAGCGACCGCAAGCTCCACAAGACGATCTCGCGCACCGACATGTTTGGCATCTACGCAGCCGAGCAGGCTCTCGCCGACTCCGGTCTGCCCGCCCATCGTGACGCTTTGCCCGAAACCGATCAGGCGGCGTGGAATGACCGCACCGGTCTCATCGTTGGCACGGGCGGTGGCAATTACAAAAGCAACTACGACTACCTCCCTCTCATGACCGAGGCCGAGGTTTCCCCGGACGGAGCCTTGCCCCATTTCGGAAAGGAATTGAGCAACCAGGTCACGCCGATGTGGCTGCTCAAGAATCTTCCTAACAACGTCCTCTGTCACGTCGGTATCCGCGGCCAATACAAAGGCACGAACGCCTGCATCACGAACCAGTGCTCCAGCGGCATCCTCGCCGTGGCCGAAGCCGCCTGCGCGATCACGAACGACGAAGCCGACCGCATCGCCGCGGCCGGGCACGACTCGCCTTTCGAGCCGGAAATGGTCTATTACTACCACAAGCTTGGCCTCATGTCCGGCGCGGCCCCGCGACCTTTCGACGCCTCGCGCGACGGCACGGTTTTCGGTGAAGGTTCCGCCGCCCTCGTCCTCGAACGCGAGAGCGAGGCCAAGGCGCGCGGAGCGAAGATCATCGGCGAGTTCCTTGGCTTCGGCTGCTGCAATGAGGCCACCGGCATCGTCGATCTCGCCGACGATGGTAATGGCGTGAGCCGTGCCATCGAAGAGGCCATCGGCAACGCCGGGATCTCGAAGGAGGAGGTCGCCCTGATCTGTGCCCACGGCAACGGCAATCAGGCCTCCGATCGAACCGAGGCGATGGGGATCCTGCGTGTCTTCGGAGAAGCGGCTCCGCCGGTGACGGCCTTCAAGTGGTGTTACGGCCATCTCATCGCCGCCTCGGGCATTGCGGACATCGTCATGGCGCTCGAGGTATTGAAACAAGGCGTTCTTCCCGGCATCGCGACGCTCGACTCGGTCGATCCGGTGATCGGTGCCTTCCCTATTTCCCGTGAAAACCGCACCGTCTCCGGCAAGGTCGCCCTCGTGATCTGCCGTGGTTTCGGCGGGATGAATGTGGTTGTGGTAGTGCGGGGGCGGGATTGAGACTGCTCCCCATGCGCAACGGCATTGACACGGTCGAAATCTCCCGCATCGAGAAGCTCCTCGCGGATCTCGATACCGAAGGCTTGCGTCGGTTTTTTTCCGAGGAGGAACTCTCCGATGCCGGTGGCGGCGCAGGTCGCGCCCAGAAACTCGCGGCTCGTTTCGCGGCGAAGGAGGCCTGTTGCAAACTCTTTCCGAAAGAAATCTGTCTCGGCACGATCGAGCCACACGATTTCGCCCTCTCGCGTGACGGCTACGGCCAGCCTCACGTCGTGCCGAGCGAGCGCGCCCGCGCCGTCATGAACCGCCACCGCGTCGCCGCAATCTCCGTCTCCACGACCCACACCGAGACAAGCGCCACCGCCGTGGCCTCGATCGAACCATCGACGATGGCAGTGCCTTGGTATGGCAAGCTCATCTACCGTGTCCTCCCGCTGCGACGCCGCGTCGTGATGGAGAACCTGCGCCGCGTCTACGGTGACACCCTCAGCGATCGTCGCATCACCGAGATCGCCCAGGCCTTCTACGGGCACCTCGTGAAGTTTTTGGGTGAGTTTGTCAGGCTCGCCTTCATGAGCGACGCGAAGAAGGAGAAGTTCGTCCGCATCGAAGGGATCGAGCACCTTGCGGCCGCCCGCGAGCAGGGTAAGGGCGTCCTCCTTCTTGCCGGACACTTCGGGAACTGGGAGGTCTCGACCGTCGCGGGCATGTCGCAATTCAAACAGTATCACGGGCATCTCCACTTCATCCGCCGCCCTCTCAAGCCACAGTGGTTCAACGATCTCGTGATGAGGCGCTTTCAGAAAGCCGGTTTTGGCACCCTCGAGAAAACCGGCTCGCTCGACGAGATCCTCGCTCTGCTTGAGGAGAACCGCATTATCGTCTCGATCTTCGACCAGTTCACCGTGCGGAAGTATGGGATCCAGTCGGAGTTCTTCGGACATCCCGCCCACACCTTCAAGAGCCTCGCCGTGCTTGCCCAGTTCACCGGCGCACCGGTGATTCCCTCGTCGAGTTGGCGCGAGCCGGACGGGACCCACGTGCTCCTATTTGAACCTCCCGTCGAAGTCCTCACCGAGGGGCGCACCAAGGACATTCTCTCGAAAAACACAAAACGCTTCAACGAGGCCCTCGAGCGCATCATACTGCGCCACCCCGAACAGTGGATCTGGATGCACAAGCGCTGGAAGCAGGTGCGTGAGGAGCGGTGACGGGAAGGACAGGTGGTCTCGCGCTGCTTTGCCTGCCAAAGAGGACCGTGAGGTGCCGGAAAAAGAACTCGCCCTCGCTTCGGCGAGGAACTATTCTCCGCGCGAGATCTCACCAACCCCAATTTTTCATGGACGCCATCAAAATGCTCGGAAGTCTCCTTGATGAAAATGCCCTCGGTTCCAAAGCCGGCGGCGACATCCTTGGTTCGCTTCTCGGTGGATCGAACGGGTCCTCAGGCGGAGCCGGAAACGCCGGTGATATCCTCGGAACCTTGCTCGGCGGCAAGAAGGGATCGAGCAAGGGTGGATGGGCCGCGCTGGCCGCCATCGCCGCGGCCACGCTCGCCTCGCAGAAAGGCAAGGGCGCGACCAAAGGCTCTCGCGGATCCGATCTTCTTGGCTCGCTTGTGAGTCAACTGGGCGGTTCCTCAGCGCAAGGCGGCGGAATCGGCGATCTCGTCGGCGGTCTCTTCGGCGGTGGGCAGGGCGGAGTCTCGGGCTCGCCCTTGGGTGGAATGTTAGGCTCGCTCCTTGGAGCCGGTGCCGCAGGTGGCGGACTTGGCCTCGCCGCCGGCGAAATGCCTCCTCCGGTCGATGCCAACGAGGCCGAAGAGGTGGCGCGCCTCCTCATCGAAGCGATGTGCCTCGCCGCCAAGAGTGACGGCCGCGTCGATGAAGCCGAGCGTGAGTCCATCGTCGGCAAGCTCGGTGACCTCGACAAGGATGAGGCGGATTTCCTCCGGAAAAAACTCTCGGGCAAAGCCGACCTCGACGAATTTGTCTCGCGGGTGCCCGCGGAGATGAGCGCCCAGGTCTATGCGTTCTCGCTCATGGCCGTGAAACTCGATTCGCGCGATGAGGCGGAGTATTTCGCCCGTCTCGCCAAAGGCCTTGGTCTCGGCAGTGAAGAAGCCAACGAAGTCCACCGTGGTCTCGGACAACCCGAGATCTTCGCCTGATTCTCCGATCCGATCGCTCCATGGCCAAACCCCGACGTATCAAGACTCCCGGCAACCGCCCCCGCGAGGCGCGTGCCAACGCCCACTCGAGTTCGTCCACCGGCATCGCCCGGCTCACTGAAGAGGGGCTTTTCGAGCGACTCGAAGAGGCCGAGGAGGCGGGGGAGGATCCTTTCCTCCTCATTCTCGACGGCGTGCAGGATCCCCACAATCTCGGGGCTTGTCTCCGCACCGCGGAAGGGGCCGGCGTCCTCGCCGTCGTCGTGCCACGCCACCATGCCGCGCCCGTGACTGAGACCGTCGTGCGCATCTCCTGTGGTGGTGCCGCATTTGTCCCGGTCGTGTCGGTCGGAAACATGGCGCGCTTTCTCGAGAAACTTCGTGAGGATCACGGCGTGCGGGTCGTCGGCACGGCCGACGAGGCGAACTGCGGCCTCTATGAGTGCGAGCTCACCGGACCGCTCGCGATGATCCTCGGAGCGGAAGGCGAAGGCATGCGCCGCCTCACCAAGGAAAACTGCGATGTCCTCATCCGCATTCCCATGCTGGGACAGGTTCCGTGCTTGAATGTCTCCAACGCCACCGCGGTCTGCCTTTACGAGGCGCTGCGACAAAGAGAGTTCCCGGTTTCGCCGAACGAGGCGGATTTCTGAAAAAAGCTCGCCGTGGCGGCGGGATTTGTTAGTGTCCCAACCATGCCGGAACTTTTGGAAATATCGGGAGTCGGGAAGTCATTCCCCGGTGTGCGGGCGCTGCACGACGTGAGTTTTGCGGTCGGCGCGGCCGAGGTTGTTGCCGTACTTGGGGAAAACGGCGCGGGCAAAAGCACCTTGATGAAAATTCTCGCCGGTGTGCAGATGCCGGATACCGGCTCGATCCGGCTCGAAGGAGCTCCGGTGCAGATCCACTCGGTCGAGGAAGGTC
This sequence comes from Akkermansiaceae bacterium UBA5020, assembly GCA_002396885.1. Taxonomy (GTDB): domain Bacteria; phylum Verrucomicrobiota; class Verrucomicrobiia; order Verrucomicrobiales; family DEV007; genus Arctic95D-9. The sequence goes on along the minus strand of DGXY01000129.1, from coordinate 36,202 downwards.
TCTCCCTCGGTATCGCCCTGATTCACCAGGAGCTCAATCTCGCCACCAATCTCAGCATCGGGGCGAACCTCTTCCTCGGTCGCGAGCCGGTGAAACGCGGTCTCATCGACGAGCGCGAGATCGAGCTCCGCTCGAGGAAACTGCTCGGGCGGGTCGGTCTCGATCTCGACCCCGCGACGCTGGTGGGGGATCTCTCGATCGGGCGGCAACAGCTCGTCGAGATCGCGAAGGCGCTTTCGACGAATGCCCGCATCCTCATCATGGACGAGCCGACCTCGAGTCTTTCCCAGGGTGAGACGGAGCGGCTTTTTGAAGTGGTGAAGGATCTCCGCCAAAACGGCGTGAGTATTCTCTACATCTCGCACCGACTCGGCGAAGTCGTCGAGCTCGCGGACCGGGTCGTCGTCCTTCGCGATGGCGAGAATGCCGGAGAGCTCGCCCGTGCGGAGATCAACCACGATCGCATGGTGAGCCTGATGGTGGGACGCGATCTCGCGCAGTTTTACGCGCATCAGCCGCATCCTCCGGGAGAGGTGGTGCTCTCCGTCTCGGGATTGCGCACCCCGGCGCATCCGTCGCATGGCATCGATTTCGAACTGAGGGCAGGAGAGATAGTGGGAATGGCAGGATTGGTCGGCGCCGGTCGTACCGAACTACTCGAGACACTCTTCGGGATCACGCCCGCGGTCGGCGGCACCGTGATTGTCGAAGGCGTGCCGCGCACCCTCGTGAATCCGCGTGCGGCGATCGCGGCGGGGATGGCGCTGGTCCCGGAGGATCGCAAGCAACAGGGCCTCATTCTCGAGATGGCCGTCGCCGACAACATCAGCCTCGCCTCGATCTCGCGCGACCAGCGGGCCGGATTCCTCAATTTCGCGGCCGAGCGCCGCATCACCGAGGAGATGACGGAACGGATGCGCATCAAGACGCCGTCGTCCCGCCAGATCGTCCGATTTCTCTCGGGCGGGAACCAGCAAAAGGTCGTCCTTGGCAAATGGCTCGCGATGAAGCCGCGGATTCTCTTCCTCGACGAGCCGACCCGCGGCATCGATATCGGGGCCAAACGGGAGATCTATGCCCTGATGGAGGATCTCGCGAAGCAGGGCGTGGCGATCCTCTTCGTCTCAAGCGAACTCGAGGAGGTCATCGGAATGTCGGACCGCGCCCTCGTCATGCACGAAGGCCGCCTCGCCGGAGCGTTGAAACGCGAGGAACTGGGCGAGGAGTCCATCATGCGTCTGGCGACGGGGAGAACGACCGCGGCCGCGTGAGCAAAGCGGCAACGCCCCCGAAAATTCGAGTTGTGCTCATCATCATTTCTTGGCTAATATGTTCACGGGAACACCTATAGCCTCTTTCACGAAATCTTCCTCAACCTGCTGTTACAGCGCTTCAAAACCAAAAGCCGGGAGGAAATTCGAAAGATGATCGCCGAACTGACACCACTGCACGAAACGCGGGCCGGGCTGGAATTGCTCGAAGAAGGAATCGAGAAAGGAATCGAGAGCCTGGTCCGTCGGATGTCCTCCAAAGGCAGGTCGCCCGCCGAAATCTCTGATCTGACGGATCTTCCTGTCGAGCAAATTTCCCGGATCCTTCAGACGCAGGACCATTGATGCCAGGGGCGCATCGATCGTCCCGAAATCGGCATCGTTTCGGCAACGAAGAAGAAATCTCCGGCCCGACGGTTTGATCCAACCGTTGGAGTCTTCTGCATTCTGATCTAGAATCCCGGATGGCAAAAATCCTGGCGGCGATGTCCGGTGGCGTGGACTCCAGTGTGGCGGCGGCGCTCCTGCTTGAGCAGGGGCACGAGGTCGTTGGCGCCTACATGAAAAACTGGACGAACGAGGAAGGACTGCCTGGCGACTGTCCGTGGGAGGAGGACATCCGCGACGCGCGCGCCGTCTGTGACTTCCTCGGAATGGAGTTCCGCATTCTCAGCCTCACCGAGGAGTATCGCGACCGGGTCGTCGATTACCTGCTCTCGGGCTACCGCGAGGGCATCACCCCGAATCCGGACGTGATGTGCAACCGCGAGATGAAGTTCGGGATCTTCCGCGAGTTCGCGATGGCCCAGGGATTCGAGTATCTCGCGACGGGTCACTACGCGAAACGGGCGGAATGTCAGGATGGATCGGCCGATCTCTTGCGTGGTGCTTTGGGGAAGGATCAGACCTACTTCCTCGCCCTGCTCCAGCAGCCGCAGATCCAACCGGCGCTCTTCCCGATCGGCCACCTCTCCAAGCCCGAAGTGCGGCGGGAGGCGGAGCGCTTCGGCATCCCCGTCGCGGCAAAAAAGGACAGCCAGGGAATCTGCTTCATCGGCCAGATTCGCATGAGCGATTTCCTCGCCCACTACATCCCCGATGATCCGGGTGAAATTGTGAATCTGAAGGGCGAGAAGGTTGGCAGTCATCGCGGCCTCCACCTCCACACCCTCGGCCAGCGCAAGGGGCTGGGAGTGCCCTCGAACACCTTCGGCAAGGCCTACGTCGTCGTCGCGAAGCGGCCGGAGACGAAGGAGCTCGTCGTCGCCTTCGATGGCACTGACACGCCCGGTCTCTATGCGACGCGATGCCGGGTCGGGAGCATCAGCGTGACGAACCGTCCTCTCTCCTCAGCCGTCTCGCTCCTTGCCCAGCCCCGCTATCGATCCGAGGCGGCGGCGGTGTCGGCGGAATTTCTCGATGCGGAGACCGCCTGGCTCACCTTCGCCAAACCACAGCGCGCGCTCACGCCGGGGCAGATCTGTGCGTTTTACGAAGGCGAGACCCTCCTCGGCGGCGGCGTTTTCGAGGAGATTCTCGAGTGACCGAGTGGTCGATTAGAATTCGATCCTTTCGTAGACTTCGGCGAGGGGGTAGGGAGGCTTCGATTTCCGGAAGAGGAATGATCGCGTCGAGTCCGGAGTATTCGTCACAAAGAGAGCCGCCTGAGGGGGCACGGCGATAGACGTCCGCATGGGGCAGGTCAGGCTCGACGAAGATCAATGCCTTGAGAGTCGGAATCGCGAGGTAGGCATCAGGACGGCCCGCCCCGCGACAAGCCCAGCTTTTCAGAACGAATCGGTGATCAGCTGCAGGTAGCGCGATCCGCTCGGCGTCAGGGTGGCGCGGTCGCCGGTGCCGGTGAGACGGCCGACCGTGAAGTCGCCATGGTTCCCCGGGGTGGGCTTCACGTAGGTGACGATAGGTGCCTGCACTGCTTGGTCGCTCGGTTTGATCGCGAGAGGCACTCCCGTGGCGGCAAAAGAGAATTCCCAGCTCACTGGATTCTGAACGCGGTCGAGCTCCCGGCCGAGCCAGGGATAACGCTGAAGGAAGGGCAGGCCGCCCGTTTTCGGCACGAGCACCCGGTAGTGGACCTCGGCTTGGGTCGCGAGAAACTCAGGGATCGTGATCGCGGGATTGGCCCGGTGGGCTTTGAGGAGCGCGGCGATGTCGAGTCCGGTGAGATTGATCCCGTTGTAGATCCCGTGGTGATTCCGGTTCGTGAAATGCTGTTCGTACCAGCGTTGGAAATGGTCGCTGAGGATGAAATTGAGCTCGACGTGGACGTGCGCCCGCTCGCGGTTGATGCCGTCACCGGTGTATCCCATTTTCCCGATCGTCTCGCCGGCGGTGACCGATTGTCCGGCCTTGGCGGTGGCCGCACTGAGGTGTGCGTAGAGGGAGAAAAAGGGGCCGTCGCCCCAGTCGTGGTGGACAACGATGTAGCGGCCATAGTTGCTCTGGCTCGCCGAGGTAGTCACATACACGACCGTACCGGTGGCGATGGCGCGCACCTCATCGAGCGGTTCACCGGCTGCGTCGCGACGCACCGGACGGATGTCGATGCCCTCGTGGAGGCGTGTCAGGATGATCCCCGCGGCCGAGCGTTTTTGATCGCGAGTGAAGCCGTAGGCCCCGCCGCTCCAAGGTTTCGAGAGGACTCCCTCGAAATTACGGTCGGTGTACATGTAAAACTGCGAGGGATCTTCCGAAAAAATCGTGTCGTTGTCGGTCGGCAGAACAAGGCCGAGAGGACCGGCGGCGAGAGGTGGCGCCGAAATCGCGACAAAAACGATGAGGCAGAAAAGAATCCGGGGCATGGCAGGAAATTGCGGGAAATTCCCGAAATCCTTAGCACATCCGAACCAAATCGCGAGCGCTCAATCCGGTTTGGCGAACTGAGGCCCGGCTTTCGGCTTGTAGTCGTCGACGTGGGGGAAACGCTTGCGGAATTCCTGCAGGTGCTTTTGCTGCAAGCCACTCCAAATCACGACGACGCCGTCGTCGATGGGGCGGTCGATCATCACCGCCTGCAGCGGTGCGTCGGAGCAGCGCAGGCCGAGGAGTTTGCCTTGATTCGTCAGGGTGACGGCCTTCAACTCCACCGCGGCGTGCTCCTTCATCCGGAAAGCGGCTCCGTAAGTGACGCCGTCCGCGGCGGTGAAGGGGTAGAACCAAGCGATGTCCTTGTCCGTGAAGGTCGGGATCTTGCTGAAAAAATACTGCCGGTGCTCCTGTCCCAGCTTCACCGGCGTGATCATCTTGGGATTGTCCTTGTCATCGCCCTCGATATGGAAGGTGACGAGATACATCTTGTATTGATTGCCCCCTCCCTCGCACCACAGGGCTGTGGTGAGAAGGGTGGCGAGGAGGACGAGAGCATGTCGCATGGCTCCATGATAAGGGAAAAAGCCCCCTTCTGGCAAGTCATCCGATCCTTCTTTCGCCCCGGCACTAACAGAATCCGGTTTTTTCCTTGTCCGACCCGTCAACATTCGCTAGATCAAGGCCCGTCTTTCGTGTTAGGATTTCCCTCCCCGGTTTTCCCCCGAGAGACCCCCAACCCTCCTTTTTTGACCCCATCGGAAGCCAAGAGATCATGTCCGAAGAAGCGAACACACCGGTATACCAAGACGATATCCGCCAGACCCAACTGGCCCCGAACCTCAACAAGCTCTATCTGAAGGCGGAGAGCGCCATGGAGGTGCGCAACTGGAGCTACGCCATCAGCCTCCTCCAAGCCGTCCTCGCGAAGGAGCCCGGATTTCTCGAGGGCCGGAAACGCCTCCGCCTCGCCTCGGTCAAGGAAAACGAAGGCAAGCGTGGCCTGAAGATGGGGGGCGAATCGCTCAAGGTCATGAAGCTCCAGACCCAAGTGAAGAAGGATCCCGTGAAGGTGATCGAGGCCCTGGAAAAGGAAGTGCTCGCGACCGATCCCTACAATGCCCAAGGCAACGAATTGCTCTACGAAGCGGCTTCGGGGGCGGGTCTTCTCTCCACCGCGGGTTTCGCCCTCGAGACTGTCATCAGCGGCGATCCGGAGAACATCAAATTCTACCACAAACTCGGCGACTTCTACGCCTCGCGGAACATCTACGACAAGGCTGCCGAAATCTTCGGCAAGATCGTCGAAAAGAACCGCAGTGACCTCGAGGCGACCAAGAAATACAAGGACGCCACCGCCCGCGGCTCCATCGCCTCGCAGAAGTGGGACAGCAACGGCGACTGGCGCGACCTCCTCAAGGACAAGGGTGCCTCCAAGGATCTTGAGAGTCAGGGCCGTGCCGCGATGACTCCGGAGATGCTCGCCGCCCAAGCGGAGGCACTTTTTGCGCAGTATTCCGCCGACCAGAACAATCTCGACATCACCAAACGACTCGCTTCGACCTACGAGCAGCTCGAGGATTTCCAGACCTCGCTCCAATTCTACGAGTGGGCCTTCCACCTCAGCAACAATGATCCCTCGCTGGAAAAGAAGGTCGCTGCGATCCGCGAGACGGTGAACAAGGCTTACCTCGATTCCCTCCGCCAGTTCGTCGAGGAGAATCCCGGCCATCCCGACATTGAGCATTACCGCCAGCAGCTTGAGGAAGTCGAAAAATCCCAGATGGATACCCTCATCGCCGAGTCGAAGGAGCGCGTCGACCGCAACCCGACCGACAACGAGCTCCGCTTCGAGCTGGGTTCACGGCTGTTCAAAGCCGGGCAATACCGCGATGCGATCCAGCACCTCCAAATGGCGAAACGCAGCCCGAACCTGCGCATCCGCGTCATGAACCAGCTGGGGCAGTGCTACGAGCGCATGGGTATGACCGACCTCGCCGCGAGCCAGTTCGAGGAAGCCATCACGGAGCTCACCGGCATGGACGACACGAAGAAGGATCTCCTCTACAACCTCGGACTGCTCTACGAGAAGCTCGGTAACCACGCCAAGTATCTCGAGTCGCTCAAGCAGATCTACGCGGTGGACTACGGCTACCGCGACGTCGCCGAGCGCGTCGAGAGATCCTACGGCGGTTGAATTTGGCGTCATCGCGAAGCTCAGCAAGGGAAGCTACGGCCATGGCGGCGCCGGGGAAAGGTTGCGTACGGCAAAGATCTTGCTTCCCTTCCCGGCTCTAAGCTTTTGCGCCCATTTCCCTGCATGCCTGAAAACCTCACGCCCGCTCCGGGCAACCCCGAACTCGTCCACGCCGGACTCGAATCCCTCGATCGCGAGGTGACCGAGATCATGGAGTGTCTCCGCACCGTCCTCCGCTCGGCGGCGAAGCCGCAATTCGCCGAGGCCCTGCCCTGGCTCCAGTCGGGCACTGGTGCCACGACTGTCCCCGATGATCCGGGCGAAACCGCTCAGGTCTATTCGATCGCTTTCCAGCTTCTCGACATGATTGAGGAACAGGTCGCCCACGACACGAGGCGCGAGCGCGAACGCGTCCTTGGTCCCGAAGCGGAGCGCGGTCTCTGGCCGCACGCCCTCGCCGCGATGAAGGCCGAGGGACGGAGCGAGGCGGAAATCGCCCTGGCCTTCCGCGAGACGCGTGTCGAGCCGGTCTTCACCGCACACCCCACCGAGGCAAAGCGCCCCAGCGTGCGCGAGCGCCATCGCGAACTCCACACCGCCCTCGTCGAGATGGAGAATCCAACCCTCACCACCCGCGAACGCGAGCGTGCCGGCGAGCGGCTCCTGGCCGCGCTTGAATCCCTCTGGAACACCGGCGAGATCCACGTCGAAAAGCCGACCGTGGAGCGCGAACTGCGCAACGCCCTTTATTATTTGCGTGAGGTCTTTCCGCGCACCCTCGAGGAGACTGACCGACACCTGCGCTGGGCCTGGGAAAACGCGGGCTTTGATCCCGCGACTCTCGCCGCGGCCGGGGGAGGGCCGCGCTTGCGTTTTGCCCTCTGGATCGGCGGCGATCGCGACGGACATCCCTTCGTCACCGCCGGGGTCACCCGCGCCACCCTCGCCGAGCTCCGCTCGCAGGCACTGAAGCTCTACCGCCGCGAACTCGCCGACTGCGCCTTTCACCTCAGCATCGCGACGCCGGAGCATGCCGTTCCCGCCGACCTCGCCTCGCGCATCGAGTCGCTCGCCTCCACCCTCGGCGCCGAGGGCCGTGCCATCGTCGCCCGGAATCCCGAGGAACCCTGGCGCGCCTTCGCCTACCTGCTCCGCGCCTCGTTGATGCGGGAGGGTGCGGTCGCCGACCCGATCCTCTTTGGTGATCAGTTAGGGGCACTGCGCGACAGTCTCCTCGCCATCGGAGCGCGCCGCGTCGCCGCCGAAGTCGTCGATCCGCTTCTGCGCAAGCTCGAGGTCTTCGGCTTCCACCTCGCCGAACTCGACGTGCGGCAGAACAGCGCCTTTCATGACAAGGCCGCCGCCCAACTCCTCGCCGCGGCGGGAGTGGTCGACGGTGCATCCTTCGCCGATTGGCCCGAGGAAAAGCGGCTCGTCTTTCTCGATGCGGAACTCCTCTCGGCCCGTCCCTTCCTCCACCCCGAAGTCTCCGCCGGTCCCGAGGCAGACGCGGTGCGCGATTGTTACGGCGTGCTGCGCGAGCATTTCCAGCAGCATGGCGCTGGTCTCGGCGCTCTCATCGTGAGCATGACGCGCCAGCTCTCCGACCTGCTCCTCGTCCACCTTTTCGCTCGCGAGGCCAAGCTCACCGTCACCTCGACGGAGGGCGGTCCGGGCCTCTGTCCGCTCCAGATCGTGCCGCTCTTCGAGACGCTCGACGACCTCGCCGGATCCGCCACGATCGTCGATCGCTACCTTTCCCATCCCGTCGCGCGGGCCAGCCTCGCCGTGTCAGGTCATGATCGTCACACGCCCGATCGCCCCACCCAGCAGATCATGCTCGGCTATAGCGACAGCAATAAGGACGGTGGCATCCTCGCGAGCCAGTGGGCGCTCCACGACGCGCAGCAATCGCTCACCGCGGTCGGGGTGAAACACGGGGTGAAGCTGCGTTTCTTCCACGGGCGCGGCGGCACCGTCAGCCGCGGGGCCGGCCCGACCGATTGGTTTGTCAGGGCGCTGCCGCATGGCTCGCTCAAAGGCGACTTCCGCATGACCGAGCAGGGCGAAACCATCGCCCAGAAATACGCCCATCCCGAAAACGCCGCCTACCACCTCGAAAGTCTCCAGGCCTGCGTCACCCACACGACCTCGGCACACTTGTTTGGAAAGCCCGCCGACGATCCCGGGCTCGACCTGATGCCACGTCTCGCCGAATGGAGCCGCGAGGCCTACCGCGAGTTGCTTGAGACCGAGGGTTTCATCGAGTTCTACCGGCAGGCCACGCCGATCGACGCGCTCGAGCAGAATCAGATGGGCTCGCGTCCCTCGCGCCGCACCGGCACCGCAAGTCTAGCCGATCTCCGCGCGATCCCGTGGGTCTTCAGTTGGACCCAGGCGCGCTTTTACCTGCCCGGATGGTATGGCGTCGGCTCCGCCCTCGATCGGCTCGAGCGCGAGGCGCCCGAGGATTTCGAGCGCCTCGGTGCCACCATCCTCACCTCGACGCTGAGCCGCTACGTCTTCACTGGGGTGGAGACCAATCTCGTCAGCGCCGACCGCGAACTGATGGGCCTCTATGCCTCGCTCGTGAAGGACGAAGCGGTGCGCGACCGTTTCCTCGGACGCATCCATGGGGAATACGATCGTGCCCGCACGCTCCTCGGGCGGCTCTTCACTCGTCCCGTCGCGGTGCGCCGCCCGCGCTTCGCGAAGACCCTGACCTTGCGCGAAGCGCCGCTCCGCGTCCTCCATCGCCAGCAGGTCGATCTGCTACATGAATGGCGGGAAAGCGGCGGCGATCTGCCCCGCGACCTCGTCTTCTCGATCAGCGCGATCGCGAGCGGATTGAGGAATACGGGGTGAGCGAGTGGTGAACGTCTTGGGCGTGCGGATAGACCTGAGAGGCCACCGATTTTTGGTCCACCCTTGATTATTTGGATGAGTTGAGGCGGGCATAGAAAATAGCCGGTGTCTGGCAACTGAGAGGTGGCACCGAGGAGATCGATCACGCGCTGAAGACAATTTCCCCGTCGCGGACATCCGCCCGGATCGTCTGCCCTTCCTTGAACTTCCCGTCGAGGAGGTCGAGGCTGAGCGGATCGAGGAGGCGGTGCTGGATCACCCGCTTCAGCGGGCGTGCCCCGTAAGCCGGGTCGTAGCCCTCCGTGGCGAGCTTCTCCAGCGCGGCCGGCGTCAACTCGAGCTCGAGCCCTTGGGCACGGAGGCGCTTGAGGACACGTTCGAGCTGGATCTTGACGATCGCCGAGAGATCCACCTCGGCGAGGCGGTCGAAGATGATCGTCTCATCGATGCGGTTGAGAAACTCGGGACGGAAATGACCCCGCAGAGCCGTGAGGACGAGGGCCTCGCGCTGTTCGGGATTGTTCTCGGTGAGGATGTATTCCGAGCCGATGTTGCTCGTCATGATGATGACGGTGTTCCGGAAATCCACGGTGCGGCCCTGTCCATCGGTGATGCGGCCGTCGTCGAGCACTTGGAGGAGCACGTTGAAGACATCGGGGTGCGCTTTCTCGACCTCGTCCAGCAGAATCACCGAGTAGGGCTTACGGCGCACCGACTCGGAGAGCTGGCCGCCCTCCTCGTATCCG
>DGXY01000129.1:24760-26044 GCA_002396885.1 Akkermansiaceae bacterium UBA5020 | reverse complement strand
GTATTCGCTCATGTCGATGCGGACCATCGCGTTTTCATCGTCGAAGAGGAATTCGGCGAGGGCGCGCGAGAGTTCCGTTTTGCCGACGCCGGTGGGACCGAGGAAGAGAAAGGAGCCGATCGGCCGGTTTTCATCCTGCAATCCGGCGCGGGCACGGCGCACCGCGTTGGCCACCGCCGTGATTGCCTTGCGCTGTCCGATGACACGTGCGCCGAGACGATCTTCCATGCTCACCAGCTTGGAACGTTCACCCTCTTGCAAGCGTGAGACCGGGATGCCTGTCCACGAGCTGACCACCTCGGCGATGTCTTCCTCGGTGACCTCTTCCTTCAGCAGGCGCGAGGTGTGTTGCATCGTGTGGAGCTGGGCCTGGGCCTCCTGTAGGGCGGCTTCCTTGCCGGGGAGAATGCCATACTGGATCTCGCTGGCGCGGCCGAGATTGCCCTCGCGCTGGCGGCGCTCGAGCTCGGTCTTGAGTTGTTCGATCTCCTCCTGGGCGGCGTTGGCCCGGTCGATCACCGATTTTTCCTTCTGCCACTGGGCGCGGAGGGCGTCGGATTGCTCTTTCAAGTCGGCAATCTCCTTCTCGACCTTGGCGAGGCGATCCTTGCTCGCATCGTCCTTCTCCTTGGTGAGGGCCTGGCGCTCCATCTCGAGTTGCATGGCCTGGCGATCGAGCTGGTCGATCTCGGTCGGCAGGGAATCGAGCTCGATCTTCAGGCGCGAGGCCGCCTCGTCGATAAGATCGACGGCTTTGTCAGGAAGGAAGCGGTCGGAGATGTAGCGGTCGCTCAAGGTCGCGGCGGCGACGATCGCGGCATCCTGGATGCGGACCCCGTGATGGACCTCATATCGCTCCTTGATCCCACGCAGGATCGCGATGGTATCCTCCGGCGAAGGTTCGTTCACCATCACCGGTTGGAAGCGGCGCTCGAGGGCGGCGTCTTTCTCGATGTATTTGCGATACTCGTCGAGCGTCGTCGCACCGATCGTGCGGAGTTCGCCGCGGGCGAGCTGGGGTTTCAGCATGTTCGAGGCGTCGACCGCTCCTTCGCTCGCGCCGGCTCCGACGATGGTGTGGAGCTCGTCGATGAAGAGAATGATCTCGCCATTGCTGTCAGTCACCTCCTTGAGGAAGGCCTTGAGCCGGTCCTCGAATTCGCCACGGTATTTCGCGCCCGCGATCATCGAGCCGATGTCCATGGCGATGAGGCGTTTGTTCTTGAGTGACTCCGGCACGTCTCCGCTGACGATGCGGCGGGCGAGCCCTTCGGCGATGGCGGT
>DGXY01000129.1:0-24586 GCA_002396885.1 Akkermansiaceae bacterium UBA5020 | reverse complement strand
CGATGGCGGTCTTGCCGACGCCGGGTTCGCCGATGAGGACGGGATTGTTTTTCGTCCGGCGAGAGAGGATCTGCATGACCCGGCGGATCTCGTCATTCCGGCCGATGATGGGATCGATCTTCCCCTTGCGGGCGATCGCGGTGAGGTCGGTGCCGTATTTCTCGAGCGTCTGGTATTTCCCTTCGGGATCTTGGTCAGTGACCCGGTGGCTGCCGCGGATCGCGGTGATCGCCTGAGAAAGAGCGGCTTCGGTAATGCCGTTCTCCTTGAAGAGGGTCTTGAGGTCGACCGCACCCTCTTGGATCAGGGCGAGGAGGACGTGTTCCACGCTGGTGAATTCGTCCTTCATTTTCTCCTTCACCTGTTCGGCCGTATTCATGACCGCGCGGAGATCCTGGCTCAAGTAGACCTGCTGGCCGGCATTGCCCTGCACCGAAGGTTTCTTGTCGAGGAGCTGATTCACCCCCGCCTCGAGACGGGTCGTGTTGACCCCGATTTTTTCCAGCACCGGACCGGTCACGCCATCGGATTCGCGCAGCAGCGCGGCGAACAGATGCACGCTCCCGAGTTCGGAGTGGTTCCTCGACGCGGCGAGCGACTGGGCGGCTTGGAAAGCCTCTTGGAGCTTGTTGGTGAACTGGTTCGGATTCATGGAGGTTCCTCTTTGGAACTAGAGTAATCTATTTTCACCCAGCAACGCCACGCCTTCCTTGGCAGACACGATGCGGATGTTGGGATTTCAGGGATTTGAGAGTCATTGCAGTCTTTTGTTCAAAAAATTATCTGACGGCTTTTCGAACCACCGTTTCCCGGCACCTCGTGCCTTGTCAAAAGCACCGCCCTGCGCGACTCTCGGCGCGATGAATTGCACTGCCAGCGACACCAAAGAACTGATCCGCCTCTACTACGAAGCCTTCAACGCGGGCGACCGTCCCGGGATGCTGCGATTGCTCGCTCCGGGCGTCGTCCATGACATCAACCAGGGCGCCAGTGTCCCCGGCATCGAGGCCTTTGAGAAATTCCTCGCCCACATGGATCGCTGTTATGCCGAGCAGGTCGAGGACCTCGTCGTGATGGCCGATGAAAGCGGCACGCGCGCGGCGGCGGAGTTCTACATCCGTGGCGAGTATCTCGTCACCGACGAAGGATTGCCGGAAGCGGTGGGACAAAAATACCACCTCCGCGTCGGGGCGTTCTTCGACCTCACCGAAGGTCGCATCGCGCGCGTGACGAACTACTACAATCTGCAGGACTGGATCGCGCAGGTGGGTGGGTGAACACGCGCGAGTCAGGTCGACTCAATCACGTCGATCCCGAGCAAGCCGAAGAGAGGAGCCGCAGCGAGCAAGTGACGGTCGTTCGAGTAGATTTCGGTAAAACCATGCTCGACCGCGCACGCGAGGTGCAGGGCGTCGGCAGCGCGTAGGAAACAGGTTCCCGGATCGGAGAGGAAGATTCGCTCCACCCGCTGGAATGACCCAGGCCCGGGTTCCAGCCATTGCAGGGCTCTGGACCCGGTTGCGTTTTCCATTTGATCGAAAACCGCTCTCGCTCTCGCCAGATCCGCGAGGTTCTCCCGCATTTTCCGGTGACCGACGGCCGCGAACTCCGGGCGTCCGTGGATCGAGCAGCCAACGACACCGATCCGTGAGGCGAGTTTGACGACCTCTGCGGAACCCGCTTCTTTCCAATGCAGTTTCGCGAGGTAGGAGACGTCGAAATAGGCCCGCTTCATGAATCGTCACGCCCCTCCGAAATGATCCGGGTTGAATCCGGCCCGCCGTCGAGTCCGTCCGACTCCCAGTATTCCTTGAAGCCGGGAAGCAACTTCCGTTTGGCCCAATAGGATACCGTCTCTTCGCCGACCGCTGTCTGGGGAGACAGCTCCTTTTCGAGGGAGGTCAGAACGATCTGTTTGAGCGTCTGCCCGGTTTCGACCGCACGGATCTTCGCCCTCTTGTAGAGGGCCTCGGGGATGTCGATGGTGGTCTTCACTCGGACAACGATACGGGAATATGGTTTCCCGTCAATCCGTCTTCCCGTCTCTTTCAGGTCCAGGCCGACTCACGCCACCACCGCCTTCGCCACCTTCCCATAGACGTCGGTGAGGCGGAAGTCGCGTCCGGCGTGGCGGAAGGTGAGTTGTTCGTGGTCTAGGCCTAACAGATGCAGAATCGTGGCGTGTAGGTCGTGCACGTGGAGGCGGTTTTCCTGCGCCTTGAAGCCGAAGTCGTCGGTGCTCCCGTAGGCCATGCCGCCCTTCACGCCGCCGCCGGCCATCCACATCGTGAAGCCGTGGGGATTGTGGTCGCGACCGTTGCCGTTTTCAGTGACGGGGGTGCGGCCGAATTCGCCGCCCCAAATCACGAGGGTGTCCTCAAGGAGTCCGCGCTGTTTCAAATCCTCGAGCAGCGCGTAGACCGGACGATCGATGTCGGCGGCGAGTTTACGGGTCTGCTCGTCGTGTTTGCTGTGCGTGTCCCAGGGCTGGCCGTTGCCGTAGTAGACCTGGATGAAACGCACACCACGCTCGGAGAGACGACGCGCGAGAAGACAGCCATTCGCGAAGTGACCGGTGCCGTAGGATTCCCGGATCTTCTCCGGCTCCTTGGCAAGATCGAAGGCGTCGCTCGCCTCGAACTGCATGCGGTAGGCCGTCTCCATCGCCTCGATGCGGCCTTCGAGCGCCTCGTGTCCGGAAGGGCGGGTGGCGAGGTGCTCGTGGTTGAGGGCCGCGGCAAGATCGAGCTGTCGGCGTTGCGCCGCCGGATCGGGTTTCGCCGCGCTGAGCCAGGGGATCATGCGGTCGGGCTCGAGCTTCGAATGATTGATGTAGACGCCCTGGTGCTGTGGCGGAAGAAAGGCGCTGTGCCAGAGTTCAGCGAAACGCACCGGACGACCGGGACAGAGGACGAGGTAGGAAGGCAGGTTGCGGTTTTCCGAGCCAAGCCCGTAGGACATCCATGCGCCCATGCTCGGGACCTTCGGGGTCATCGTGCCGTTGTTCATGAGGAACAGGGCGGGACCATGGTTCGGATTATCGGTGTGGCAGGAATTGAGGACGCAGAGTTCGTCGGCGTGGCGCGCCGTGAGCGGGAGCAGTTCGCTGATGGGCAGGCCGCTCTTGCCGTGATTTGCGTAGGCGTAGGGCGCGGCCATGAGCCCGCCGGTGGGACGCTCGGTGCGGAGATCGGCGCCTTCGGGGCGTTGGCCGTGGTATTTGGTGAGGGCGGGTTTTGGTTCGAAGAAGTCGGGACCGAAGGGGCCGCCGTTCATGAAAAGATGGATCACCCGTTTCGCCCTCGGCGCGAAGTGGGTGCGCGGACCGAAGTCGCCCGCTGCCTGCAGGGCCGAGGCGAGGCCGAGCGAGCCGAGTCCGCCGCCGAAGCGTTTCAGGGCGGTGCGCCGGTCGATCAAGGAAGAGAGGTCGGAGCGGTTCATCGCGATCAGTCGAGGTAGAGCAGTTCGTTCGAGGTCAGGAGGACCTGCGCGTAGGCGGGCCAGGTGCCTCCACCTTGCAGGTAAGCGAGACCGAGTTCGTGCTCGCGGGCAGAGGGCTCGCGTTGGAAGAGGCGTTGGTAGGCTTCGTGGATTTTGGCCGTGTCATCCTGACCCTTGAGGCTGGCCGCGAGCGCCTCGGAACGGGCGAAAATGAAGGGGCTGTTCAGCGAGAAAAGCTGCTGCAAGGGCGTCGCGGTCTCGGTGCGGGTGGAACTGTGGGCGATGGGATCCGGGAAATCATGGATGCGCAGCATCTCGTCGAGTTCACGGCGTTTCACGAGACCGTAGACGGTGCGTCGCGTTGCCTTCGGATCCTCGAGCGCAAAAGGCTCCCCGCCGATCTTGAGGTCGAGCTCTCCCGTGGCCGCGAGCAGCGCGTCGCGCCAGGCTTCGACATCGAGACGTCGCTGGCTCGTGTGGGAATAGAGGTGGTTCTGCGGATCGCGGGCCATCGCCCCGTCCGAGGCGAGCGAGCTTTGCTGCCAGGTCGCCGACGCGAGGATCTCGCGATGGAGCCATTTCAACGACCAGCCCTTCGCGACGAACCGCGCCGCGAGATCGTCGAGCAAGGCCGGATGGGTCGGCGCTTCACCGGCGGGACCGAATTCGCTCGGGGTCGGCACGAGGCCATGTCCGAAATGATGCTTCCAGACGCGGTTGACGATGACCCGGGCGGAGAGCGGCGCTGCTTCTTCGACGAGGGCACGCGCGAGCTCGAGGCGGCCGCTGCCGTGGTCGAGGGATCGCGGGCTGCCGTCAGGACCGGGGAAGGCGGAGAGAAAACGCCGCGGCACGACTTTTCCGGGCTGGTTCGGGTCGCCGCGTTCGTGCAGGGGCAGGTCCCGCGCCATCCCGGGGATGTAGTCGAGCTTGGTGCCATGCTCGCCCTTGTCCTTCGGCTTCACAAAGAGCGCGGCTTCCATCACCGCAGGTGCGGTGGCGGTGTGGTATTTCGGCGTTGTCTCGCGGATCGCGGCGATCTCTTTCTCGAGGGCGGCGAGTCGTTCCTTGAGATCGGCCGGTGCGGGTTTCGCCTTTTTCAGGGCATCGCGTTTGCCTTCGACGGTTTTGACTTTGGCGCGGGCTTCCCGGATCGGCGCCCAGGCCATCTCATCGAGGACGGGACGGTCGACGAGTTGCACGCTCGCGAAGACCCCGGCGATCGCATAATAATCCTCGGCCGTGACGGGGTCCGATTTGTGATCGTGGCAACGCGCACAACCGAGCGTGAGCCCTAGGAAGGTGCGGCCGAAGGCGTCCATCTTTTCCTCCCACTCCTCGGCCACGGTCACGCTGATGATCTCGGGTGGGAGCTGCAGCTCTTTCCAATAACTCGGGCTTAGGCCGAGGAAACCGAGGGCGGCATTGTCCGCGGGATTCGAGCCGGGAAGGAGGTCGTTGGCGAGTTGCTGGACGACGAACTGGTCGTAGGGCAGGTCGCTGTTGAAGGCGGCGATGACCCAGTCGCGATAGAGCCAGGCCGGACTCTTCGCGTCGCTCCACGATTCGGTGACATCGGCGTAGCGGGCGAGGTCGAGCCAATGACGCGCCCAGCGTTCGCCGTAGTAGGGGGAAGCCAGGGCTTCGGTAATCAGTGAGCGGTAATCGGTGGTCGGTGGGGTTGGATTACTGATGACTGATGACTGATCACCGATGACCGCCCCGGGCGGCAAGCCGGTGAGATCGAAGGAAAGGCGTCGATGCAGGGTGCGGGCGTCGGCTTCGGGAGCGGGGGAGAGGCCGTTCTTTTCGAGCTCGGCGAGAATGAAGTGATCGATCCGATTTTGCGGCCAAGCGATGTTTTTGACTTCAGGCAGGGGCTGCTCGCGGAGCGGTTGGAAGGACCAGGGGAGCGGCTTGGACTCGTCGGCCGCGGCGGGACCGAGCAAAAGGAAGCCAGCCAACGCGAGAACGTTGGAACGAGACATGAACGATATGGAAGATGGTTCCACGAATCCCCATTGTGCGGGAAAGCAATCCGCAGGCCAACTGACGCAGTCGCGGCGGAGGACACGCGAACGCGTGGGCGACTCAAACCAAAATCTCCCGCACCACCCGCGAAGGGTCCACTCCCGTCAGCTTGTAATCGAGCCCCTGGAAACGATGCGTGAAGCGCTCGTGATCGATCCCGAGGAGATGCAGGGCAGTCGCGTGGAGGTCGCGGACGTGCACGGGATTCTCGGCGACGTTGTAGCTGAATTCATCGGTCGCGCCGTAGGTGAGGCCGGGCTTCACGCCGCCGCCTGCCATCCAGAGGGTGAAGCAGCGGGGATGGTGGTCGCGGCCCGCCTCGGGGCTGTCCCACTGGCCCTGTCCGGCGACCCCACGCCCGAATTCGCCGCCCCAGATCACGAGAGTGTCCTCGAGGAGACCGCGTTGTTTCAAATCCTTCACGAGCGCGGCGCTGGGCTGGTCGGTGTCGCGGCAGCGGGCCGAGCACCAGCTCGGGAGGCGGCTGTGGTGGTCCCAGTCGGGATGGAAAAGCTGGATGAAACGCACCCCGCGCTCGGCGAGGCGACGGGCGAGGATGCAGTTCGCCGCGTAGCTGCCGGGACGCCGCGAGTCGGGTCCGTAGAGTTCGAAGACGGAGTCGGGCTCGTCGCCGAAGTCGGCGAGTTCGGGGATGCTCGTCTGCATGCGGAAGGCCATCTCGTATTGCCGGATCCGCGTCGCGATTTCGGGATCGCCGGTCGCCTCGTGGCGCATCGTGTTGAGTTCAGACAGGCCGTCCAGCATCCCCCGGCGCCGTTCCCTTGGCAATCCGTCAGGATCGCGGAGGTAGAGGACGGGGTCTTTCGCGTTGCGCAGCTTCACACCCTGGTAGCGCGAGGGGAGGAAGCCGCTGCCCCAGTAGTGGTCGTAGAGCGGCTGGTCGCTCGGCCGTTTCATCCGCGAAATGAGGACGAGGTAGTCGGGCAGGTTTTCGTTTTCGCTGCCGAGCCCGTAGCTCGCCCAGGCCCCGAAGCTGGGGCGGCCGGGGAGTTGGTGACCGGTGAGAAACTTCGTCATCGCCGGGGCATGGTTGATCTGGTCGGTCACCATCGATTTCACGAAGCAGAGCTCGTCCGCGACCGAGCCGATGTGGGGCAGCCATTCGCTGACCGTTGCACCGCTCTGGCCGTGCCGGGAGAATTTCGTGATGCCCGGCAGGATGAGCTGCTTTTGATTTGACGTCATTGTCGTGAGCCGCTGCCCTTGGCGCACGCTCTCGGGCAGCTCGACGCCGGCCCATTTGGCGAGGCCGGGCTTGTGGTCATAGAGCTCTAGCTGCGAAGGCCCGCCCGACTGGGTGAGGAAGATAACGCGTTTGGCCTTTGGGGCGATGCGGGAGAAACTCGACGAGATCGCTCCGAGCGAATCGCGCGCGAGGAGCGAGCCGAGCGAGATGGCGCCGAGGTTCAGACCGGTTTGTTGCAGGAAGTGGCGGCGTTTCATCGGGGGAAGAGAGGGAGTAAAAGGTAAAAGCTAAAAAGTGAAAGGTATCGGAGTCCGGGTGCGTTCAGTTCACGACCCCATCTGTGTTCATCTGCGGAGATACGCGGTCATCTGCGTTGAAATCTCGCTCCTCATTCCATCGTCATCGCTTCATCCAGATTCAGCATCAAACTCGCGACGGTCATCCACGCGGCGACGGCTGGGGCGTTTTGCTTGTTGAGCTCCGCCTGCTGTCCGACGCGCGTGAAGGCGACGGCGTCTGCGGGGTTGGACTCGTAGTAATCGAGCGACTGGTGATGCTCGCGTCGCAGGACGGCGGTTTCCCCGTCCGATGGCTTCCGATTCAGGATCGCGCCGGCGAGCCGCATGATGGCTTTGTCAGGATCCTCCTTCGCCACGTTCTCCGCCAGGACGCGCGAAGCCTCGAGCATCCCCACGTCGTTCAACAAGGTCAGCGCTTGAAGCGGGGTGTTTGTCCGGTTGGCGCGCACTTCGCAGACGCGGCGTTGGGCGCTGTCGAAGAGGAAGGTCGGGGCGCTCGAGCGGCGCCAATAGGCGTAGAGGGTGCGGCGGTATTGGGCCTGGCCGACGCTGGGCTGGTAGGTGTATCGACCCATGAAAATCTCTTCCCACACGCCCTCGGGCTGCCAAGGTTTCACAGGCGGTCCACCGAGGGCGGGATTGAGGAGTCCGGCGGCGACAAGGGCGTGGTCGCGGATCATCCACGCGGG
The DNA here is from genome assembly GCA_002396885.1 of Akkermansiaceae bacterium UBA5020. Classification (GTDB taxonomy): domain Bacteria; phylum Verrucomicrobiota; class Verrucomicrobiia; order Verrucomicrobiales; family DEV007; genus Arctic95D-9. The sequence continues at coordinate 16,919 of DGXY01000129.1, read as the reverse complement.
GAGACGATGACGTGGGAAGCGCGCGAGGAGGCGGTTGTCAGGATCCCGTTCGAGCAGGTCCGGCGAGACGGTGCTGTCCTGCAGGAAGGTCTCGCTGGTGGCGATGAGCCGGAGGAGCTGTCGCAGGTCCCAGCCGCTTTCGACGAGTTCGACGGCGAGCCAATCGAGCAGTTCGGGATGAGTCGGGGCTTCGCCCTGCAGTCCGAAGTCCTCGGTCGAGCGGACGAGACCCTGACCGAACATCAATCCCCAGAGGTGATTGGCGACGACGCGGGCGGTGAGGGGATTTTCAGGCGACACCAGCCACTTCGCGAGGTCGAGGCGGTTGCGTGTTTTTTCCGCGGGCCAGTCGAGGATCGCGGGGATCACGCCGGGGGTGATTTCGGCACCCTTCGCGTCCCAGACACCGCGCTCGAGGATGTGGGTTTTGCGGGCCTCGGGGCGTTCGTTCAGCACCATGACCCTCAGCTTGCCGGCGGCCTTCTTCACTTCGCCGAGTTGGCGGTTCGCTTCGTTGAGTTTTGCGAGAGCGGATTGGTAGTCGCGATCGTCGACAAGGTATTGCTGGAGGAGGCGTTCCTCGAGCTTGGGATCGACGGGCTTGCCTTCGCGGCGTGCTGCGGCGATCTCTTCGAGCGGCGACGCCATCACCGAACGCACCGTCTCGCCCGATTCGGTGGTGATGGAAAGGCGGAAGCGGCCGATGTTCGCGTCGCCGTCGGTGGATCGATGGAGGAGGACAAAAACGAGCTCTTCGTCGGGCGCGAGGACGAGCGGCTCCTTCAATTCATAAACAGCGGTGTGCGGCATCTTCGGATCGCCCGATTCCGTGGTCCAGCCGTTGCGCGGATCGTCGTCGAGGGTGTCCTTGACGAGGCCGTAGTTGCGGGCCTTCGCCTCGCGCTCGAAGTCGGCGACGGCCCCGCGCATCTCGAGGTCACGCACCTGCATGACGCCGGGGCGCTTCGCGAGAAGTTTCACGTTGGTGAGGATGAATTCCCCCTTCTTGCCGCGCGAGAGTTTGCCGTCGGTATGTGAGGCGTGCGGCATCACCTCGAGCCGCCAGCCGGTGAGGCGCGACGGAAGTGCTTTCGCGGGCACGGTGACGCGGTAGTCGTCCTGCCGTGGGTTTGGACCGGTCGTTTGGATGGTGCCGTCGGATTCGACGGAAAAGTTGGTGCCCTCGACCGAGGTGACGCCAGTTGGACGTGCGGTGGTCCAGGCGCGGTAGTCTTTGGGCAGCGAGGTGAGCTGTTCGTCGCGCCACTTCGCAAATCGCTCTTTCGCGGCCGTTTTGGCCGCGGCTTCGAGCGGTGTCACCGCTGCGACGTGGGCCTCCATTTCCTCGACGGCGCGTTCGGCCTTGGGAGATTGATAGTCGAGATAGGGGACCGCGTTGGTGCCGGCTTTCCCATCCTCGGCGATGCTGTTGAAGAAGGCGAACATCCGGTAGTAGTCCTCGTGGCTCACGGGATCGAACTTGTGGGTGTGGCACTGGGTGCACCCGAGGGTGAGTCCTAGCCAGACGGTGCCCGTGGTGTTGACGCGGTCGATGACGTAGTCGATCCTCGATTCTTCGGGGTCGCGGCCGCCTTCGCCGTTGGTCATGTGATTGCGGTGAAAGCAGGTGGCGAGGATCTGCTCGGGCGTGGCATTCGGGAGGAGGTCGCCGGCGAACTGCTCGATCGTGAACTGGTCGAAGGGCAGGTTGCGGTTGAAGGCGTCGACGACCCAGTCGCGCCAGGCCCAATTCGTCCGCTCGGCGTCGCCCTGGTAACCATCGGTGTCCGAATAACGCGCCGCATCGAGCCACCACATCGCGAGGCGTTCGCCGTGGTGGGGGCTCCCGAGGAGGCGGTCCGCTTCCTCGGGAATTGCGGATTGTGGATTGCTGATTGCAGATTGCGATGGCGGCAGGCCGGTCAGGGCGAAGGAAAGTCTTCGCAACTGCGTGTGGGCCGGCGCGGGTGGGGCGGGGGAGAGGCCTTCCTTCTCCAGCTTCGCCCTGACAAAGGCATCAATGGGATGATCCGCTCCGGCGGGAACGGCGGGACGCACGGGTTTTTCGAAAGACCAGTGTTTGCCCCAGACCGCACCCTCTTCGATCCAGCGCTTGAGAGTGTCTCGTTCGGTTTCGTTGAGCGGTTTGCGGTGGGAGTCGGGCGGAGGCATCAATTCGTCCTCGTCGGGGGAGATGATGCGCTGCCAGATTTCACTCTTGTCGAGGTCGCCGGGAACGATCGCGGCGAGGCCGTCCTTCGCGGTCGTGGCATGGGACTCGTCGTCGAGGCGCAGCTCGGCCTTGCGATGGCTCGGGTCGGGTCCGTGGCAGTGGAAACACCGATCGGAGAGGATGGGCAGGACCTCGCGGCTGAAATTGACGGGCGCGGCCGAAGACCCTCCCGACGAGATGAGAAAAAGGCTTCCGGTGAAAAAGAGGGAACTTGTTCGAAAAGAGAACCGCATACCGAAGCGTCCCATCAATCCGCCGCAGGGTCTTGTAGCGCATTTCAGTTCTTTTGGTATGTTTTGACCATGCGTCCTTCCTCTCCGCGGAATCTCGTCGGTCTCGATCCCTCCCTGCCGGCGACGGCTTTGATCGCTCTCTTCGACTGTCTTCCCGGGGTGATCTTTTATGCGAAGGACCGCGAGAGCCGCTACCTCGCAGCGAATCGGGCGATGCTCCTGGCCAAGGAATTGCGGGCGCCGGAGGACTTGATCGGCAAATCGGATCGCGACTTCCACCCTGCCGCGCTCGCCGACGCCTACATCGCAGAGGACCGCGAGGTGATGCGGGAGGGGCAGCCGGTCCTGAACCGGCCGTGGTTCGTGATCGATCGTTCCGGGCGTCCGGGTTGGTTCAATTCGAGCAAGGTGCCCCTGCGTGACGCATCGGGCGCGATCATCGGTGTGGCCGGGGTGCGCTATCCGGTCGAGACGCCTGAGGACCGCGAGCGGCACTTTCGAGATCTCGCTCCGGTGGTGCGTCATCTCGAGGAGCATTTTGCCGACCCTGTCTCGATGGCGGCGATGGCGAAGCTCGCGGGCCTTTCGCCGACGCATTTCAACCGCCGTTTCCGCCAGATCTTCGGGATGGCGCCCTCGCGTTTCCTTCACGCCCTGCGGGTCGAGAAGGCGCGACAACTCCTCGTGGAAACAAGGCGCAGTGTCGGGGAGATCGCCGTGGAGACAGGTTACCACGACCAGAGCCATTTCACCCGGCACTTCCGCAAGCTCACGGGTATGGCGCCAGGCAAATACCGGGCGGAATTCCGCGGGTAGGGAGAGGTTTGGGGCGGATCCTTGCGGCGGCGACGCGGTCTTACTGCCGCAGTCGCGCCATATTTCGAGACTCCCTTTTGTCGAGCGGCGACTTAGAATAGGAAAAAGCCCTATGAATCGGACCCGGATGTTTTTTCTGTTCGCGGGATTTGTCTCGTCCCTCGATGCCTCGGCGGAGGAGAAGATCGATTTCAATCGCCAGATCCGGCCCCTGATCTCGAACCATTGCATCGCCTGTCACGGTCCCGACGACAAGGAACGCAAGGCCGACCTGCGGCTCGATACGCTCGACGGCGCGACGATGGACCTCGGTGGCTATGCCGCGGTGGTACCCGGCAAGCCGGACGAAAGCGAGCTGCTCCTGCGCATCCTCAGCGAAGACGAGGAGGAAGTGATGCCGCCGCCGAAGAAAGGCAAGCGTTTCACCCCCGAGCAGGCCGACCTCATCCGCCGCTGGATCGCGCAAGGAGGCAAGTATGAGAAACACTGGTCCTACAGTCCACCGGTGAAACATGAAGTGCCTCCAGTCTCTGACGCGAAGTGGCCGACAAACGAAGTCGACCGTTTTCTTCTCGCCCGGCTTGAGAAGGAGGGGCTCAAACCCTCGCCCGAGGCCGACCGACACACTCTCGCGCGCCGCCTCTCGCTGGATCTCACAGGATTGTCACCGGCTTGGAGCGAGGTCGAAAGTTTTGTGAAAGATACCTCTCCCGACGCCTATGAAAGATACGTGGCTTCACTTCTTGCGAAGCCGTCCTTCGGCGAGCACTGGGCGCAGCAGTGGCTCGACCTGGCGCGTTATGCCGACAGCTCCGGTTATCCGAGCGACCAGTCGCGCGAGATCTGGGGCTACCGCGATTGGGTGATCGGCGCGCTGAACCGGAACCTGCCTTTTGATCAATTCACGGTCGAGCAGATCGCGGGAGACCTCCTCCCGAAACCGACGGAGGGCCAGCTCATCGCCACCGCCTTCCACCGCAACACGATGACGCAAAACGAAGGTGGCACGAGCGACGAGGAATTCCGCACCGCCGCGGTCGTTGACCGGGTCAACACGACGATGGCAGTGTGGATGGGCACGACGATGGCCTGCGCCCAATGTCACACGCACAAGTTTGATCCCATCACCCACCACGAGTATTTTTCGGTCTATGCGATGCTCAACCAGAGCGCCGATGCCGACCGCAAGGACGAAACGCCGGTGCATTCCTTCCACACCGCCGAGCAGAAGGCGGCGCGCGCCCTCCTCGAGAAGGAAATCGGCGATCTCGAGAAACGCTTCGCCTCGCCCGATCCGTCGTGGTTGAGCGGACTCGGGAAATGGGACGCCGAGTTTCCCCGTGATCTCGCCTGGCAGACGCCGAAGCCTGACAAAGCCACCAACGCTCCCGCCGAAGTGGTTGCGAGCATCGCCGGTGACGGGGTTGTGACTCTCTCTGCGAATGTCGACAAGGCCACCCAGACCGTGGAACTCACCCTGCCCGAGGGGCCCCTCGGCGCGGTGCGGCTCGAGACCCGTCCCGCTCCCGGCTTTGGGAATTTCGTCCTCACCGGCCTGAAGGCCGAGGTCATCCCGCCGGACCTGGTGTCGGGACCGAAGGCTCGCTACGTGCGGATCGAGCTGCCGGGCAAGGCGCGCTTTCTCCAACTCGCCGAGGTCGAAGTCATCGGCGGTGGAGCGAATCTCGCGGCGAAGGGTAAAGCGAGCCATAGCAGCCAGTATCAGGATGCCGCTGCGGCGCGGGCGATCGATGGCCGCACCGACGGCGATTACGACAAGAAATCCGTTTCGCACACGAACGGGGAGGACAATCCCTGGTGGGAGGTGGATCTCGGTTCCGAGCAGTCCATCGAGCGAATCGTCGTATGGAATCGCACCGACGGGGGCACCTCCATCCGCCTCGAGCGTTTCAGCATTCTCGCCCTCGATGAAAAGAGGAATCCGGTCTGGAAAGAGCAGGCCATTCCCGCGCCGAAGGACAAGGCCGGGTTCGCTCTCGGTGGGCCACAGGCGCTCACGTTTGCGTCCGCGTCGGCCGACTACGAGCAGAGTGGATTCCCCGCCGCCTCGATCCTGAAGCCGGCCGCGCCTGACAATCCCGGATGGGCCGTGGGCGGAGCGACCGATCGTCCGCACGAACTTCTCCTGACTCTCGCGAAGCCGGTGACCATTGGCGGTGGCTCGAAATTGCGCGTCACCCTCGAGCAGCAATCGACCCACACGAAGCATCTTCTGGGGAGCTTCCGCATCGGTGTCACGGGAGACGCCAGAATCGCGCAGCGTCTCGCCACACCGGCACCGGTAATCGCCTTGCTTTCAAAGCCCGCCGCGGAACGCGGCGAGGCCGAGCGGAAGGCCCTGACCGAACATTACCTCCGCAACATCGCCCCCGAGAACGCGAAGGAGCGTGCCCGCCTCGTCGCCGCGAGGAAGGAGCTGGAAGCGATCAAACCCGCCACCGTGCCCATCATGCAGGAACTCGCCGAAAAGGAACGCCGCGAGACCAAGCTGCAGCTCCGGGGTAACTGGCAGAATCTCGGTGATGTCGTGACGCCCGGAGTCCCCGCCGCCTTCCATCCCTTCCCTGACAAAGCACCCAAAAACCGTCTCGGTCTCGGACGGTGGCTCGTCAGCCGCGACAATCCGCTCACCGCCCGCGTCGCCGTGAACCGGTATTGGGAGGCGATCTTCGGCACCGGTATCGTGCGCACGAGCGAGGAATTCGGGTCGCAGGGTGAACTGCCTTTCCATCCCGAGTTGCTCGATTGGCTCGCAGTCGATTTCATGGAGCACGGCTGGGACGTGAAACGCCTTCTCACGCAGTTGGTGACGAGCCGCGCCTATCGCCAGGAGTCGCGGGTCACGCCTGAATTGCAGGAGCTCGATCCCGACAACCGGCTCGTCGCTCGCGGACCACGCTTCCGCCCGAGCGGCGAACAGCTCCGCGACCAGGCTCTCGCGGTCGGCGGGGTTCTCAGTGCGAGGATGGGCGGGCCCGGGGTGCGGCCGATGGCTCCGAATCTCGGACTTTCCACGGCCTTCGGACGCAGCAACGACTGGACCGTGAGCGAGGGCGAGGACCGCCGCCGCCGCAGCGTCTACACCGAGGTGCGGCGAAACGGTCCCTACGCGAGTTTCGCGACCTTCGACGCGCCGAACCGCGAGGTCTGTACGATCCGCCGCGGCCGGACCAACACCCCTCTGCAGGCCTTCGTGACGATGAACGATCCCGTTTTCGTCGAGGCGAACCAGGCCCTCGCACGCCGTCTCGCCGCGGAGGTGAAGTCGGGCGGTCCCGCTGCGAAGGTGCGCCAGGCCTACCGACTTGCCCTTTCCCGCGAAGCCGACGAAAGCGAGGTCGCCACCCTGACACGGCTCCACGAGGAGGCCCTCACCGTGTTCAAGGCTGACGCCGAAGCCGCAAAGAAAATGGCCACCGAGCCGATCGGTCCCGCTCCCGAAGGGGCGGATCTTACCGACCTCGCCGCCTGGACCGCGACGGCGAACGTGATCATGAACCTCGATGAATTTTTGATGCGACGCTAACCCGTGACTCAAAGCGGCGGGACGCCGCTTCTACTTTTGACCCTGTGACTCGTGATCCATGACTACTCTCCGCGAAGAACAACTCCGCCTCACCACCCGTCGCCAGTTTCTCGGCAATGCCGGGCAGTTCAGCCTTGGTGCGATCGCCATGGGCGCGCTCGGAGGTTCGGTCGGTGCCGCCGCCTCCGGCGACAATCCGCTCGCCTCACGCCGCCCGCATTTCGACGCGAAAGCGAAACGCGTCATCTACCTGCACATGTCTGGCGCGCCGCCGCACCTCGACCTCTTCGACTACAAACCCGAACTGGTGAAACACGACGGGCAGGATTGCCCGCAGTCCATCCTCGAAGGGCGCCGTTTCGCCTTCACCACCGGTGTCCCGAAGCTGATGGGCACCCCTCGGAAGTTCGCCCAATACGGCAAGGCCGGCATGTGGATGAGCGACGCGATACCCAACTTTCACACCGTAGCCGATGATCTTTGCGTGGTGCGCTCGATGCACACGAGCCAGTTCAACCATGCGCCGGCCGAGCTGTTGCTCTTCACCGGCTTCGAGCGCCAGGGCCGTCCCTCGATGGGGTCGTGGGCGACTTATGGACTTGGCACCGAGAATGAAAACCTGCCCGGCTTCGTGGTCATGATCTCGAGCGGCACCCAGCCGAGCGGAGGCCAGGCTTGCTGGGGCAGTGGCTTCGCTCCCTCGGTCTTCCAAGGCGTGCAATGCCGCTCCAAAGGTGATCCCGTGCTCTTCGTTTCCGATCCTGCGGGCATGAGCCGCGACCTGCGCCGCAAGACCCTCGACGCCCTGCGCGAGCTGAACGAAAAGCAGAACGCCGAGCTCGCCCATCCCGAGACTGTCACCCGCATTGCCCAATACGAGCTCGCTTACCGCATGCAGACGGCCGTGCCCGGCGTGATGGACATCGCGAAGGAGCCGAAGCACGTTCTCGAGGATTACGGGGCCACCCCCGGCGAGGCGAGTTTCGCGAACAACTGCCTCCTCGCGCGCCGTCTCGTCGAGCAGGGGGTGCGTTTCGTGCAGCTCTTCGACTGGGGCTGGGACTTCCATGGCACCGGTCCGAACGAGGACATCCGCGACGGGCTCACCAACAAGATGGCGCGCACCGACAAACCCGTCGCGGCCCTGATCCGCGATCTCAAACAACGCGGCATGCTCGAGGACACCCTCGTCGTCTGGGGCGGGGAATTCGGGCGCACGCCTTTCCGCGAAGGCCGCACCGCGAAGAGCCAGATCCTTGGCCGCGACCACTATCCCGATTGCTTCAGCCTGTGGATGGCCGGGGGAGGAGTCAAAGCGGGCTTCGACTATGGCAAGACCGATGACCTCGGTTTTGCCATCGCCGAGAATCCCGTGCACGTCCACGATCTCCAAGCCACGATCATGCATTTGTTGGGGTTCGACCACGAGAAGCTGACCTACCGCTTCCAGGGCCGCGATTACCGGCTCACCGACATCCACGGCCATGTCGTGAAGGATCTACTCGCTTGAGAGGTGATGATCCGGTGTCAGGAGGTCGCGTCTCGGAGGTCCTGACTCATTTGCGGAAGCAGCGAAGGCTGGCGGAGCAATCCCTCGCGCCATTTTAGTGGCCAGGCTTCTTCCCCGTTCGCCGCACCGAGCAGGGCTCCGAGCACGGCGCCCCGGTGGACATTGTCTCCGCCGAGCATGGTGTTGGCGATGAGTCCCTCGTGTGGCGAGTCGTGATATTTGGCGGCGAGGTAGATCGTTGCTGGAACGCTGTCGGCGAGGTAGCAGGCGGGGCTCAGATGGGGACCGATGATGTGCTCGGCGGGCTCCTTGAGCCATCGTTCGAGAGGAAAGCCGAGGTAGGGGCTCGTCTGGCGGGCGTGCCGGTCGCGGATCACGGAGAGGAGGTCCGCGCCACCGAGCACTTCGAGAATCAGATCGACGACCAGTCGAGCCGCTTCGGCAGTGGCGGATCCCGCATGCGTCAGGGAGAGGTGCTGCTGCGCAAAGCGGAGCGCGGACGGTGGATCGTTGCGGTAAAAGACCGCGAGAGGAACGATCCCCGGAAGTCCGCCGATGTGCTTCCCCTCGACCGCGCAACGGTTGGGTTTTTTGCCCTGGGCGTAGTTGAGGAAAAATCCGCGGTGACATTCCTCGATGTAGGTGTCGCGGTGACGTCCGGGCGTGGTGAAAAAATCGAGATAACGGCGGGTGTAGTCATCGAAATCGTAGCCGCCCTTTTCGAGGAGGGAGTCCTGCAGCAGGGAGGCTAGCTGTAATGTCAGGGTGTTTTCCCCAGCCTCGAGGAACTGGTGGTAGTGGATCCCGCGCTGCCCCCAGAAGACGGCCTGGTCATGGAGGATTTCGCCCCGGGCGTTCGGTGCCTGATAGGACGAGCGCCAGAGGATGCTGCCGGGATGCGGATTCTTCGGGGCGAGGTAGCGATCGACGAGCCCATAGTCGGCACGAAGCGCGGCCCGGTCGTAGTACCAGTGCACGGGCATCGCGAGGGCGTCGCCGATGGCGAGTCCGAAGAGGGCACCTCGGGCGCGGGAGGAGAAGTCGGAGGGATCGGTCATGGGCTCCCGGAGTTTACGACGGAGGCGCCCGGACGGTCGGCCCCCTGATGCCGCCTCCCTTGGACGAGGTGATGGGTTCGTCACCGCACCTGCATGTCGTAGTCGCTCGCATCCATCTCGGCTTCCCAGGCTTTGAGTTTCGCCTTGAGGTCGGCGCTGATGTCTGGATGAAGGTAGTGGAGGTTGACTCGTTCGCCGGGATCGGCCTCGAGATCGATGAGCAGGTCCATCGTGCCGCCGTCGTCGAGGTATTTGTATTTCCCGTGGCGGATCGCCTTCATCTTCCGGTTGGTGCGATCGAGCCGCCAGTAGAAGGTGCGTTGGACGATCGGTTTTTCGCCGTTGAGGTGGGGGATGAGGTCGATGCCATCGAAGGGACGATCTTCCGGCAGGTTGCCACCAGCCGCTTTCAGAAAGGTGGCGGTGAGATCCATCGTGATGCCGGCCTGGGCGGACTTTTTGCGCTTGGGCAGGACGGAGGGCCAGCTCATGAGACAGGGCACGCGGATGCCGCCTTCCCAGAGGGTCGCTTTGTGATGGAAAAACGGCCGGTTGTCGGCCCAGCGTTCCCCGCCGTTGTCGCTGGAAAGGACGACGAGGGTGTTTTCGACAAGCCCAGCTTTTTCCAACTCGGCGTAGATCATGCCGACGCCGTCGTCGATCCGTTCGAGCATGGCTCGGTAGATTTCTCGGCTGCCCGTGAGCATGGACTCCTTCGTTACCACGGGCGTCTCTGGCGCGTCTGGAGCCTGGAAGGGCGCGTGGACCGCGAGATGAGGCACATAGAGGAAAAAGGGCTTGCCCGCCGACTTCGCAACGAATTGCGCGGCTCGCTCATTGACGAGGTCGGTGAAGTAGCGGCCCTCCCTCTTAACCGGCTCGAGGCCGTCGCGCAGCGCGTAGGTGCCGTCGAAATAGGTGTGCCGGTAGTAGTCGGCGTGCCCGAGGAGTTCTCCGAAGTATTCGTCAAAACCGCGGTTCAGGGGATTGTAGACATCCTTGTAGCCGAGGTGCCATTTGCCGAAGGCGCCATTGGTGTAACCGAGATCCTTCAGGTAGTTCGCGACCGTCTTGGCCTTGAGCGGCAGGCCGAGGGCGTGGAAGCCCGGCTCGGGCATCCATTGGCCATCGACGAGGACTTTCTGCTCGACCTGATAGCCGAAGGCGAACTCGATGCCGAGCCGCTGCTGCCAGCGGCCTGACATGAAGCCCGCCCGCGTCGGAGTGCAGACAGGGGCGTTCGCGTAGAAGTCCGTGAGTTGCACGCCCTCGGCGGCGATGCGGTCGATGTGCGGCGTGCGGATGTCGGTGGACCCGGTGCAGCCGAGGTCGCCGTAGCCCATGTCGTCGACGAGGATGAAGACGATGTTCGGGGGCGTGGCGGCATCGACCCGCTGGGCGGAGGCGGAGAGGAGGGCCGATCCGAGAAGAGCGAAGGCCGTGGTGAAGGCGCGGGGTTTCATCTCCGCGAGACTAGGGGGGCGCTGGCGGCGGGCCAAGAAAAAAGCCGGATTTCCGAGGGGAATGGCTCGATCGCGGTAGCGCGTTTTCCGGAACGAAGCGGCATCTTGCGGGGTTGCATGCCCGGTCCCACCTGATGAACACGATCGATCGCAGAAGCGCCCTCCGGCGCCTGGCCGCGGGGGCCGGAGCCGCCCTCGGTCCCGCCGCCTTTTCCGGATTCGCCCACGCCGCCGCCTCCTCGCGCGCCTCGGCCGGGGGACCGAAGCGTATCATTTTCTTCCTGCAAAACCAAGGCTTCGATCCGTCGACCTGCATTCCCGCGGGGATGAAAAACAGCGGGTCGCTCGCCGGTGTGAAACTGCCCGAGCCGATCGCGGCGCTGGAGCCCTACAAGGAGAGGCTGCACATCCTCAACGGCCTGCACGGTCTCCACACGAGTCCCTCGCACAGCGCCTTCTTCGGAGCCCTCGGCGGCTATCGGGGCGGCGATGGCGTGCCGCCCGGTGGCGCGACGATCGATTACGAACTGAGCCGCGTGCTGCCCGAGACGCTGCTGCCCCATCTCTGCATCGGGATGGACTCGATGGAAAACATGAACGCCAAGCCGACCGTCGCGAATCTCTCGGCGAGCGGGGCGGGCCAGCCCATCTTCATGCATTCCAATCCGAACCACCTCTACGAGATGCTCTACGGCGGCATTTCCGAAGGGGAGATCCGCCGGCAGCATGAGGCGCGCTCGGGCTTGTTCGACCGGATGGAGGCGCTCGCGGCGGCGAAGGGCACCTCGCTCCCCACCACCGACAGGCAGCGCTACGGGCAATACGTGGCGGGCTTTCACCAAATCAACGGCCTGCGGGAGCGCCTCGCGGGCGTTTCGGATCACTTGCGGCAATTCGCTCCCGTTGTGGATGCTCGTTACACCGCGCCGGAGTTCGAGACGGATTGGCATGACGCCCTTCTCGATCTCGGCATTTCTGCGCTGAAGTCGGGCATCACCAGCGTGCTCACGATCGGCTCGGGACGCGGCGAGATTTTCGGTGCTTGGAAAGGGCTCGGCATTCAGGAGCAGGGACACAATCTCGGCCACATGCCGCAGCCGGACAATCCGATCTGGATCAAGATCCGCCAGTACAACAGCCGCATGCTCGTGAAGCTGATGGAGCAACTCGAGAGCGTGCCCGAGGGCAGCGGCACGATGATGGATCACACCCTGATCGTTTACACCAGCAACAACGCCGACCAGCAGCACACCAGCGGGGCGACCTGGCCCGTCATGCTGCTGGGCAACTGCGGCGGTGTCTTCAAGACCGGGCGCTTCACCCAGTTCGACGGCAAGCGCCCCATCAACGCGCTTTACGCGACGCTGCTGCGTAGCGCCGGGGTGACGGTCGATCGTTTCAACATGAGCGAGAAGCTGGCGGCGAAGTTCGACTCTTCGACGGGTCCACTCAACGAAATCCTCGCATGAGGCTCGTCCCTTTCGTCGCCATCATGGCGGCTCTGTTCCCGGCGGGAAGCCCGTTGCGCGCGGAGGAAACCTTCACTCCGGGACAAAGGGTCGAGGGAGATTTCGACGGACTCGCAAAGGGATTTCTCGAAAAGCATTGCCTCGAATGTCACGACGACCTCACCACCGAGGGCGACCTCAATCTGCTCGATCTCGGGCCGGTCGATGAGACCAACGCGGCCGTCTGGAAGTCGGTCTGGGCCCAGGTCGCCCTGCGGGAGATGCCTCCCGAGAAAAAGCCGCAGCCCGGGGTGGTCGCGCGGCTTCGCTTCGCCGATTGGATCGTCGGCGAGTTGCAGCGCGCCCTCGCCGACAAGGGCGGCTTCCACGCCCATCTTGATCCCAAAAAGGCGAACTTCGTCGATCACGATCTCCTCTTCGGCGAGCTGCCCGAGGGCATCGTGCTGAAGCCGACCTCGTCGCCGGCGCGCCTCTGGCGCCTCACGCCGCAGGAGCACATCACGCGGCTGAACGAACTGATCAACACCGAGCCGCCCTACGATCCCGCCCGGCCGGGACTACGGGCCCACGGCGATACCGTTCCCACCAACCACGGCGGCGAGTTGAAACTCTACTTCGGCACCGACAACATCCTCCGCTGGGAGGGAGGCACCGTCGCTTATGCCACCGCGGTGAAAAGCGTGCCCGTGGTCCTTTCCTCGGCCCGGAAGCATGGATTCGAGAACTACCCTGATTTCTATTCCGTGAACAGCGCCGAGGCGACCCAGATCCTGGGCAAAGCCGAAGACATTCTCCAATACATGGCCTACGGGCCGCTCAGTCTCGTCGGCGTGCCCGAGCAGATCACCGATGATCCGAAAACCTACGACAAGGTCAAACCCAAGGGCGATCTGCGCGGCCTGCCCACGGCCATCGTTTACAGCCCGAAATTCCTCAGACCCGCGACTCCGCTGCTCGATTTGATGCGGGAGGATGCCGTCCTCACTGACGAGGCATTGCGCACGTCGGTGGCCTACCTCTTCGAGGCTCTCGCCTTCCGTCCCCCGACGGCGGCGGAGTCGGACGACTACCTGACCCTCGTCAAAGACTCCATCACGAAGGTCGGCCGGAAAGACGGCGTCTTCATGGGGCTCTCGGCCATCTTTCTCGATCGCGATGCCCTCTTCCGTCCCGAACTGGCCGAAACGGGGGAGCCTGACGCGCATGGGCGCGTGATGCTGCAGGATTGGGAGCTCGGACTCGCCGTCAACCACGCCCTGCGTTACCTGAAGCCCGATCCCGGGCTGCGTGCCGCCATCGTCGAGGGGCGCATGCGCACACGCGAAGACGTCGAGCGCGAAGTGCGCCGCCTCCTCGCCGACGACGCCATCCGCAAGCCGCGCGTCCTCCAGTTTTTCCGGGACTACTTCGATCACGATCTCGGGGGCTACATCTGCAAGGACAACCGCGCCCTCGCCGAGACGGGCGTGCCGATCCGGGGCGACGCGCACTACCTCGCGATGTTCGATGCGGCCGCGAGCACCGACCGACTCATCGAAATCATTCTCGAAAAGGACCGCGACGTGCTCAGGGAACTCCTCACCACCCGGCAGGTCGTCGCGACCGAGACCGACAAGGTCTATTTCGGCCGCAAACACACCGCGGAGGAAAAGAAGGCCGCCCTCGCCACGAAAGCCCTGGCCGATGCGGCGGCGAAAGAAAAAGAAGACGCCGCGCTGGCGGCGATGCAGGAAGAGGTCGCCGCGCTCGAGGCCAAGGTGAAGGAGAATCCCGCCGATCGCGCCACCGGGAAAGCGCTGGACTGGAAAAAGAAGGCCTTCGAGGCCGAAAAGAAGAAGATCGAGCAGGAGCGCCGGCGGCGGCGGGATGACGTCGGCGTCGAGGTGGCTTTGGCGGACTTGTCAGGATCGCCCGAGTTCGCCCGCGTCAGCCGTCCTTCCTTCGGTGCCGGATCGATGAAGCCGGAGCGCGTCCTCGCGACCGTCCCTGCGGGAGAGCGCTTCGGCCTGCTCACCCACCCGAGTTGGCTCGTCTCGCATTCCGACGCGATGGACAACCACGCCATCCACCGCGGCATCTGGATCCGCGAGCGGCTCCTCGGCGGCGGCATTCCCGACGTGCCCATCACAGTCGATGCCCAACTTCCCGCCGAACCGCAGAACACGCTGCGAGAACGGATGCGGGTGACGCGCGAGAAGTATTGCTGGACCTGCCACGAGAAGATGGATCCGCTCGGTCTGCCCTTCGAGATCTACAATCACGCCGGGCTCTATCGCACGACCGAACTGGACCAGCCCGTCGATGGCAGCGGCGAGATCATCGGGTCGGGTGACCCCGAGCTCGATGGGCCGGTCAAGGATGCCATCGAGATGATCGAAAAGCTCGCCGAGAGCGAGCGCGTCGAGCAGGTCTTCGTCCGTCACGCCTTCCGCTTTTGGATGGGCCACAACGAAGGCCTCCATGACGGGCCCGTCCTCCAGGCCGCCCACCGCGCCTATCGCGACAGCGGCGGCAGCATGAAGGCGCTGATCACTTCGCTCGTGACCTCCGACGCTTTTTTGTACCGGACGGTGGAGCGTTGACGGCGACCGCTCACGTTTGGAATTTCTGAGCGAGCCGGCGGACGCACTGGACTTGCTCCTTCGTTTCGAGGCAGCACTTCCGCCGCGCCCGGATCCAGTCAACGGGGTCGGTGCCCTTCGGGATGAAGCCCGCCCTCGCGCACCACGCGGCGATGAATTGGCCGGTGCGGCCGCAGCCCGCGACACAGTGGATCACGACCGCCTCGCGAGCCTCATGATGGTGGTCCATGATCTCGAGGAACTGCTCGATCTGGGCTTCGGTCGGGACCCCATAGTCGGGCTCGTGGATGTGGTAGTAGGCGAAAAGCTTCGGCACATCGTGGCGGTTGTCGAACTCACAGCAATTGAAGACGGCACGGATTTTCTTCTCGCGATAGAGGTCGAAGACATAGGGATCAGGCCACCACGAGGCGGCGATCGTGTTTTCGACGATCCAGGTGAAAGGTTCGGTGCGTTCAGGTTGGCCCTTTTCGGGCCAATACCAGGGGCGAATGGGATTCGGCATGGGTGGCCGAATCTCGATGCAAGTGGGCGGGCTCGTCAATCCTTGGCTTGGCTGACGTTAGCCTGAGGAGGCTGGAGCCGCAGTTTCACCTTGATCACGCAAGATTTTCAATTGAACTCCCGGGGTGAATTTCGACAATGCATTGCCCCATGAACCTGAAACGACGTCACTTCCTTTCCACTCTTTCCCTCGGTGGATCCGCCGCCCTCGCCACCGGTCTCCGCGCGCAGGATCCGGCCGCGGAAGATCTCTCGAAATACAGCGAGGCCCTTGTCCCGGCGCGGGCGATCACGAAAGGGCCGGCTTTCCATTGGTTCGGCTATTACGACAAGCTCCAGTTCGATCCTACGAACCGCTTTGTCCTCAGCAATCAGGTCTCCTTCGAGCATCGCACGCCGACGTCGGCGGACCGGATCCGGGTCGGGATGATCGATCTCGAGGACGGTGACCGCTGGACCGAACTGGGCAAGAGTGATGCGTGGGGCTGGCAACAGGGCTGCATGCTCCAGTGGGTGCCGGGTTCAAAAAACGAAGTGCTCTGGAACGATCGTGAGGGCGACCACTACGTCGCTCGCATCAAGAACGTCGAAACGGGTGAGGTGAGAACCTTGCCTCGCGCCGTCTACGCCCTGAGTCCCGATGGCAAATGGGGCGTCACGACCGATTTTGCGCGGCTCCAGGCCCTCCGTCCCGGTTATGGCTATCAGGGCGTGGTCGACGCTTACCGCACGATGAAGGCCCCGGAGAAAACCGGAATCTGGCGGGTCGATCTCACGACGGGTGAGGAGAAACTCATCTTCAGTTACGCCGAAGCTGCCGCGATTCCTTTCAAGGACGGTTCGCTCGCGGAGCAGTGGAATTGGTTCAATCACCTCCTCGTCGCTCCCGACTCGAAGCGCTTCACCTTCCTGCACCGATGGCGCGCAAAGGGTCCCGATGATCCGGAGTTCGCGGTCAACAACGGCTTCGTCACGCGCATGTTCACGATGAATCTCGACGGCAGCGATCCCTACATCATCGACCCCTCGGGCTACACCTCGCATTTCGTCTGGCGCGACGCGTCCCACATCACCGCCTGGACCCGGCCCGAGGGACAAAAAGACGCCTTCTACCTGCTCGAGGACAAGACCGCGAAGTTCACCATCGTCGGGGAAGGGGACATGCCGGTGAATGGTCACAACACCTACCTCACCGTCGGCAACGGGAGAGAGTGGATCCTCAACGACACTTATCCGACCGGCGTGCGTCGTCAGCAGACACCCTATCTTTACCACGAACCGACGAAGAAGCGGCACGATCTCGGGCATTTCCATTCCCCGAAGGAATACACCGGCGAGTGGCGGTGCGACACGCATCCCCGCTCGAGTAACGACGGCAGACTCGTCACGATCGATTCGCCGCATGGGGGGAACGGAAGGCAGGTCTGGCTGCTCGATGTGAGCGCGATCGTGGGGTAGGACATCTTGAATAGACGAAGCCTGGAGGGGCAAGCTCCCGCTCATT
>DGXY01000099.1:11876-12149 GCA_002396885.1 Akkermansiaceae bacterium UBA5020 | reverse complement strand
GTACCGAACCCCGGTTCCTCACTTCTTCACCGCCTCAAGCCGCTCCTTGATTTCCGCATTCTCTGGATCCAACTCGAGCGCTTTTGCGAAGTAATCCGCAGCGAATTCCTTTTCGTTCAACTTGGCGAGGGTCTGGCCAAGGTGGTCGAGGATGACAGGATCGGGTTCTTCGATGAGCCGTTCGGCCTTTTTAAGTTCGACGAGGGCTCGGGGGTAGTTGCCCTTTTGGAAATGGAACCAGCCGAGGGTGTCGGCGATGGCCCCGCTCTCGGG
>DGXY01000099.1:0-11707 GCA_002396885.1 Akkermansiaceae bacterium UBA5020 | reverse complement strand
CGGCGATGGCCCCGCTCTCGGGATCGAGGGCGGCTGCTTCGAGGGCGAATTTACCAGCCTCTTCAAGCTTCTCGCCACGCTCGATCCACATGTAGGCGATGTAATTGAGGACCGTGGCCTTGAATCCGGGGTTCTCGGCTTCGGAATCGCTCTGCTCGATCAGGTCAAGCGTCTTGCGGAAAAGCGGCTCGGCCTTGTCAAACTGTCCGGCGCGTTCATGGGCGGCGGCAAAGCGGAAATAGAAGGCTTCGTTGAGCAGTTCGGCGTCGTCTTTGGCAAGTGCGATGGTCTTTTCAAACTGGCCGATGGCGTCGGACCAGCGCTCGGCACGGGCGAGGGAAAAGGTGAGGAGGTAGGGAAATTCGGCCGATTCGGGGAACTTCTTCGCCGTGTCCTCGAGGAAGGAATTGGCCGCCTCGACCTGCTCGCTTTCGATCATGAGTCGCGCCACGGCGGCGTATTCGGGCTCTTTTCCCTTTTCGATTTCGAGGAGCTTCTTGAGCAGCGGGATAGCCGCCTCGACCCGGTCGTTGCGGAGCTGGAGCCCGACGACCCGGCGGATGAGATCGGTGTTTTCGCCATCCTTCTTGAGGAGTCCCTCGAGCACTTCGAGCGCCCCGGCCTCGTCGCCCTGCTCCTGCAACTGATCGGCGAGCTTGAGACGCTTGGATTGGGCGTCCTTGAGATCTCCGCCCGTCGGCGATTCTTGGCCGTTCAGGAAGGTCGCAGTGAGAAGAGAGAGGGCGAGGCAGAGGATTTTCATCGGGTGAAGCGGGTCGGGATGTCAGGAAGGATACGCGGTGGGTGGACGAATTGACCAAAACGAAAATCGCCGTTCCCCGGATAGGCTTGGAGAACGGCGATCGCGCTTGGTTTAATCGGGGGGCGGAGATCAGTATTCCCGATCCTTCTTGATGCCCGGCTCGGGGACGGCGTATTTGCCTTCGGCGTCGGGCATGAGCGGGGAATCGGAATCCATCGTCAGCTCGGCCACGTTGGCGGCCATGACGAAATCGCTGTTGAGCATCTGATCGTAGGTGATGACCTGTCCGGTGTGGGCGGCCATGCGGCCCATGGAGGTGACGTTGCTCGCCGCGACACCCCGCTCGACTTCGTTGTAGGGCTTGTCTTCGCGGATCGCGGTGATGAGTTCTTCCCACTCGATGTCGTAGGGATTGCCTTCGAGATTGGCACCACGGTCGCCGGTGGGGAAAGCCCAGAGAAGATTCTCCGGATTGCCCCGGGCGCTCATGCTGATGTTGTGATCCTTGTAGAGACGGGATTTTGCCGGGGTGTGGCTGGCCGATGAGATCACGGCGGAGCCCTTCGTGCCGTGGGCATAAGCGGCGAATTCCTGGTGGCAGCCGGTCATGTTGCGGCCTTCGTAGAGGGCCTTGGTGCCGTCCTTGAAGGTGTATTCAACCCCGTAGCTGTCGAAATTCTGATCGACCGCGACGAGGACCTTGCCGTTGCGCTCCATGGTCTTGTAGTGGCGTCCGCCGACGGCCTTCGCCTCGATGGGGAAGTCGCCCTTGATCATGCACATCTCGTCGATGCCGTGGATGAAGAAGTCGCTGAAGGAGCCACCGCTGAGCCAGAGGAAGCTGTGGAAGTTCTTGATCTGATACATGAGTTCGCTCATGTCCGTGTCGTTCTTCGGTGTGAAGCAGGTCGCAACGGGGCCTTGCATCCGGTAGCTGCGGAGGAAGGTGATGTCGCCGATGGCACCGTCGTCGATGCGCTTTTTCAGTTCGTTGCGGGACTTGCAGTGGCGGCACATCAGGCCGACGCCGACCTTGAGATTCTTCTCGACGGCCTTCTTGTTGATCTCGAGAAGCTTCCGGGCGGTAAAGCCGTCGGTGGTGACGGGCTTTTCCATGAAAACGTGGAGCCCCTTCTCGACGGCGTATTGGAACATCGGCCAACGGAAGGCGACGGGAGTGGTGAGGATGACGATGTCGCCCGCCTTCATCGAGTCCATCGCGTTCTTGTAGCCGTCGAAGCCGATGAACTGGCGCTCGGGGGAAACGTCGACCTTGTCGCCGATCTGGGGATCCTTGGAGAGAGTCTCGTGGCTGCGCTTGAGGTTTTCCTGAAAGACGTCGGCCATGGCGTGGAGCTTCAGCGGTCCGAGCGAGCCGGAGACACTGAGGGCGTTTTTCACCGCTCCGGTGCCGCGCC
The DNA here is from genome assembly GCA_002396885.1 of Akkermansiaceae bacterium UBA5020. GTDB lineage: Bacteria > Verrucomicrobiota > Verrucomicrobiia > Verrucomicrobiales > DEV007 > Arctic95D-9. Next base: position 9,526 of record DGXY01000099.1, on the reverse strand, counting down.
CGCCGCAACCGACGAGGGCGAGTTTCACCTCTGAGTTTTCTTGGGCGTGGACGTAGGGCAGGGTGATGCCAGCGAGGACCGAGGCACCGGCCACCGTTTTGAGGGCGGCGCGTCGAGTCGTGAGAGGGGAGTTTTCGGATTCCGTCATGGGGTGAATTTGACAGGATGGCCCGTTTTCGTCAATGTCCCTTTGCGGCGCGTATGAGCGGTGTTGCGGGGAGCAAGGGGCAAAAATGCCGTTGATACAGGGGGGGATCGGTGCGAAGTGTAATAATTATTCTCTGACGGATGGCCCTTACCCTCCGACCTATCAAGCCCGACCTCTACCCTGCGGGTGCGTTTCCGATCCCGACGGGGGATCAAGTCTTTGGAGTGGGCAGGGACGTCGGCAATGAGCTTCGCGTGGAGCACGCGTCGGTCTCGGCCCGTCATGCCAAGATCGAGGTGCTGGGCGACTCGGGCATCGAAGTGGTCGACTGCGGTTCGAGCAACGGAACTTTTGTGAACGGATTCCGCGTCGAGCGGAGTCGGCTCGAGCCAGGCGATCTCCTGCGTTTCGCCACTGCTGAATTCAGCGTGCAGGAAAGCAACGACGCGGCTCCGCCCTGTCTTGCCGAGATCCCGGCCGTGGTCGAGGAGCACCTGTCCCGAGCCCAGGCCGATGGGGAACTCGAGGCCCTGCGCCTAGTCTTCGAGGAAGAGCGCGAAGCGCTTAATTGCGAGATCGCCCACTTGAGGGAGGAGAACGGACGCCGCACGACTGAGGCCTCGGGTCTCCGGAACCTCCTGGAAACCCGCGAGTCCGAGCTCGGCGCGTTGGACGAGCAGGGTAAGGCCCGGGAGGAGCAGCTCCGTCGTCTTCAACGCGATCTCGAGGAAGCCACCGCCCGGGAGCAGCGGCTCCAGACCAGTCTCAATGAAGCGCGCCGCGAGGTGATCGAACGCGAGGGCATCATCGCCGGGCTGCGCTACGAAATCGGCACGAGGGACGGGCAACTGCGTCAGCTCGACGAACAACGGGCCGGGCTCCAACAGATCTGTGACGCCTACGCCGCCGCCGAAGTCGAGTGGCAGACCCGTTGGGCGGAACTCTCGGCCCAATGCGAGGCGGAGCGCGCGGGTCGGACGAACGCGGAGATTCACTCGGCCGATTTGCTCGGGAGATTGGGTCAATTGGAAAGCCGCCTTCTTACGGATTGGCAGGCCTGGATCCCGGGCGACAGTCTTCCTGATCTGGGAGCCGCGGGTGCCGAGAAGCTTTTTCACCGGATCGACACGACTGCCGCCGCGATCCGCGGACAACTTGATCTCATCGAGCCGATCTGGCTTCAGTATGGCGACGGCGTGCAAGCGGAGTTGGCGAGGCGCACCGGCGAGCGCCAGTCGGAACTCTCCGAGGTCGAAGCGGAGATCGCACGACGGCGCGACGATCTCGCGACGATCGAGGCGGATCTTGCTCAATTCCGCGAGACGATGGACGTGGAGGTGCGCCGCGCCCAGGGACTCAGTCGGAAGGGGATCGAAGTGGAGATCCCCGAGCGTTTCGAGGCGATGGTGATCGCGAAGGATCGCGAACAGGAGATCTACCGCGCCCTCATTGAGCGCCTCGAAGTGCTCGACCTGCTCCTCGAAGGCTACCGGGGCGTGCGGAAGCTGAAGGAGGTCGCGCAGGAGCTGACCGCCTTCCGGAACCGGCTCGTCAACATCCTCGAGTCGGGAGGGGTGAGGCCCTTCGAGCTGGCTCTCGGCACCTTCCTTTCCCCAAAACATCGCCGCGAAGTGCAGGTGCTGAGTCGCAAGGGCTGGGGCACCCGACAGTATTCCGAGACTCCCTTTCAGCCGGGCGAGGTCGTCAAAGTGGTCCGTCCCGGCTATCGGGTCGGGGATGGCGACGTGGCGGTGATCCTGCGGAAGGTCGAGGTGCTGATCCGGGGAGGGGAGGATTGAAACCCATCGAGACTGCTCCGGAATGAGGCTTTTTCGCTCCTTCGCGACCGCCCTTCTACTGGCGTGCTCGCTCCCGGCTCCGGCCGAGGAGACCGATCCCGCCGCGAATTGGCTGACGGTCTACGGCTGGATCCAGACCGCCGAGCGACTCGCGACGGCGGAGCAGTGGCCGCTCGCCCTCGGCAGTTACCTCGAGGCGGACCGTCAGGTCAACGCTTTGGCGGAGGCGCATCCGGACTTCGAGCCGGAAATGGTGAACTACCGTCGCGGAGCCCTCGCCAAGACGATCGCGGAGACGGAGGCGAGGCTGACCACCGACGAGCACGAGGTGATGATGAAATACCTCGATTTCATCGAGTCGCTCGAACTCGGAGAGGCCCAGCGTTATGCGAACGAATATGAGGCGGCCTTCGGCACCCTCGGCATGGCGAAGGCTGTCCTCGACGAGATCATCGAGAAGAAGCCGGAGGGGTTCCGCGAGGCGGTCGCTTCCCAGTATGCGCGGCTCGAATCGAGTCTCACCTGGCTTGATTCCCAGATCAATTTCACCGCGATGAGCCGGCCCGGGGTGGCGCTGGATGAATCGATCGACTGGGGCACGACTCGTTTCGTGAGGGCGGCGGATCTGCCCTCGTCCCGGGAGAGTGCCGCCCTGACTTCGGACTTGTTCCCCGGAGGGCTCGCGCCGGAGGCTGATCCGGCACCGCCTCACGTCGCGGAGCCTACGCCAGCCACGCCCCACCGTGCTGAGAAAGACTCCGGCCCGATCCGTTTTCGCATGAGCACCCGACAAACCAGTGCTCCTGATCCGCGCGAGTCCGCCCCTGGCGCATCGCCTCCTCCCTGAAATCGGCGAAAAAATGGTTTGTCGTAATGAAATTTCTTTGTAGCATGCGCACATTGTAACGACTTCGCTCCTTTGATCTCATGAAAGAAACCACTCTCGTCCTCGGACTTTCCCTTCTCCTCTGCACCGCATCGCAGGCCGGATGGGGCTGGAATAAAGAAGCCTATCAGAGCGCCAAGTCGGGCGTCGAACAGCGCATCACCGAGCCCAGCCACTGCTACGATGCCGGTTTTGAATTCAGTGGATTTGTTACCGGGCTCTGGCCGGAAGATTCCCGTCTCGAGGAAACGATCGGTGGCGGTATCGCCGTGGCCTACTTCTTCGGACACAACTTCGGCGTCGAGGGCAGCTACACCGTCACCGGATCGGGCACGGCCGATGGCAGCGACAACCAAGTCGCCACTTTCAACGCCGTTTACCGTCTCCCTCTCGGTGGCGAGTGCTGCAGCACGATCGCTCCCTACTTCTTCGGCGGCCCCGGCATGATCTCCTCGGGCAGTTCCGAGATGCTCTGGAACGTCGGTGTCGGTCTCGATGTCCGCTTCGAGTCGTGGGGCTGCGTCGGTCTCTTCGGTGACGCCTCCTACAACTGGGTCGACCAAGGTCAGCCCGACTTCACCCTCATGCGCGCCGGTTTCCGCGTGCCCTTCTAAGATAAAGTAGAAGCGGCGTCCCGCCGCTTTTGCAAAGCCCGGTGCGTCCTTGTTCGCGCCGGGTTTTTTTGTGTTCAAGCGCGCGGCTTTTGGGCAATTTAGCCGGGTGATGACACTCCCGTCTTTTTCGTTCCGCCTGATCGTCTTGCCAGCGGTCTTATTGCTCGCGATCCACGCTCCGCTGACCGGCGAGGAGCCGTCGAAGGGCCCCACCGCCGTCGCAGGCTCCGATCAGGCGCTCGAGGTGATCCGCAGTTTCCCGGGCCGCGGAGCGCTCGCCGATGGGTCGAAGCCGACCCCGGCCGAGGAGGTGATGAAAACCTTCAAGCTGCGAGAGGGTTTCGAGCTCGAACTGATCGCGGCCGAACCCGCCGTGGAACAGCCGCTCTCGCTTGCCTGGGACGCGAAAGGCCGGCTCTGGGCGGTGCTGTATCGCCAATATCAATTCCCGGCGGGACTGAAGATCGTCGAATACGACAACCACCTCCGCGCCCGTTTCGACAAGGTCCCGCTGCCACCGCCACACGGCGACAAGGGAGAAGACATCATCCGCGTCTTCGAGGACGTCGATGGCGACGGGAAATTCGAGTCGCACAAGGATGTCATCACGGGACTGAACATCGCCACCTCGGTCGCGATCGGCGCGGGCGGAATCTGGGTCGCGAATCCGCCTTACCTGCTTTTTTACCCCGACGCCAACAGCGACGACGTGCCCGACTCCGATCCAGTCGTGAAACTCTCGGGGTTCGGAATCGAGGACACCCATTCGGTGATGAACAGCCTCGTCTGGGGCCCGGATGGCTGGCTCTATGGTGTCAATGGCAGCACCACGACGGGCAAGGTTGTCGATCCCGCCTCGGGGAAAACGGTCGAGTGGCAGGGACAGATGGTCTGGCGCTTCCACCCGCCGACGGAGCGATTTGAAATCTACGCGGAGGGTGGGGGAAATACCTTCAGCCTCGAGATCGACGCCAAAGGGCAGGTCTTCTCCGGGACGAACGCGGGTAAAACACGCGGCATGTTTTACCCGCAGGGCAGCTATGGGTCGAAGTCCTGGGGCAAGCACGGTCCGCTCACGAATCCCTATGCGTTTGGCTATTTCGAGCACATGAAACACGAAGGCGACGAGCGCCGCTTTCCCCAGGCTTTCGCGATCTGTGAAGGTGGTCTCTTTGGCCCGGAACTCGAGGGGCACATCGTCGCGGCGAATTCTCTGCACAACCTCGTCTGGTCGAGCCGGATCGAGCGTGATGGCAGCAGCTACCGATCCGTCGATGAGGCCAACCCGGTCGAGTCGCCCGACCGATGGTTCCGCCCCGTCTACGCGGGGATGGGTCCCGATGGGGCGATCTACCTCGCCGACTGGTATGACAGCCGCCTCAGCCACGTCCGGCCTGTCGATGATTGGCACAAGACGAGCGGTCGCATCTATCGGCTCCAGCCCAGCGGGAGCAATCCGGTCTATGACGAAGGGGACCTCAGCAAACGTCCGGCCGAGGAGCTGATCGCCTTTTTCGCCCACGAAAACCGACTCGTTCGCCGCCGGGCCCTGCTCGAGCTGGGGTGGCGGGGAGACAAGGTCGTGGCGCCGCAGCTCGTGGATCTCGTCGATCAAGGATCGGGGCAGGATTCGCTCGAGGCGCTTTGGGCGCTGAATCTTCTCGGAGGGCTCACGGAGGAACTCGCCATCAAATGGCTTACCCATCCCCAGGCAGACGTGCGGCGCTGGGTCGTGCGGCTCGTCGGGGATCGCCGGAGCGCAGAGGGTGGACTCGCCACGGGGCTCGCCGATCTTGCGATCAGTGAGACGGACGCCCAGGTGCGGGTGCAACTCGCCGCGTCCGCGAAACGACTCCCGTCCGGAGCTGCGCTCGGCATCATCGAAGGACTCGTGCAACACGACGAAGATCTCGACGATCCGCACCAGCCGCTCATGATCTGGTGGGCGCTCGAGGCCCACGCCGAGGGCGGCCGGGACGGAATCGCAAAATGGCTCTCGCGGGCGGAAGTCTGGGCGCGACCGCTCGTGCGCGAGATTCTCCTCGAGCGGCTCATGAAACGCTACGCCATCGCCGGTGGAGCGGAGAACTATGCCAGTGCGGCGCTTCTTCTCGAGAGGTCGCCGAATCAGGAGGCAAAAGCGAAATTGCTCGAGGCGCTCCAGTCGGCATTTGAGGGCGTGACGATGCCCGCCCTGCCCGAGGCGCTGACAAAGCAGCTCCAAGAGTATGCCCGGTCGCTTGGCGACAGTGGCCTCGTCCTGCGCCTCCGCAGCGGCGAAGCGGGAGCGCTCGACGAGGCAAAAAAAGCCGTTCTCGATGCAGGGCTCCCCGTGGGCGTGCGGACCGAACTCGTGCGCCTCCTCGGGGAAAAAGGCGATGCCAAGGTGATCGATCCTTTACTGAAGATTCTCGCGCTCGATCAGGAATTCGCCTTAAAGCGCGTCGCCCTGCAGACGCTCGCCCGCTTCGACGATGACACCATCGCAAAGGGCATCATCGGGCGCTACGGCTCGACCCTGCCGGCCGAGCACGGGGTGCGCTCGACCGCGGAGCGGGTCCTCGCGGGACGGCTTCCCTGGGCCATGCTGATGATGGACGAAGTCGATAAAGCGGTGATCAAGTCGCGCGACCTCGGGTCGGACATCGTCCAGTTGATGATGGAACACCGCGACGAGGCCCTCACTGCCCGCATCACCAAACATTGGCCAGGCATCGCCGCCGGGGCCGGGGGGATCGATCTGTCGGCAGAGACTGCCCGCCTCAAAACGGTCCTGACCGCCGGAAAAGGGGACGCCACCGCCGGAAAGGCCACCTTTGCGGCGCGCTGCGCGAACTGTCACCAGCTCTTCGGAGAAGGCGCCTCGATCGGTCCTGATCTGACGGGCTACGAACGCCAGAATCCCGATTTCTGGCTTCCGTCGATCCTTAATCCCAGCCTCGAACTGCGCGAAGGCTACCTGAATTACGTGGCGTCGATGAAGGACGGCCGCAAGGTGATCGGTCTCATGGTGGAACAAAGTCCCCGCACCGTGACTCTGAAAGACCTCACCGGCCAGATCTCGCTGCTCGACCGGACCGGAATCGACACCCTCGAAGCCTCACCGATTTCTCTGATGCCTCCGGGATTGCTTGCCGGATTGAGCGACAGGGAGTTGCAGGACTTTTTTGCGTATTTGATGAAGCCGTGAGATGGAGCGGATACGGCGGCCTGCGGAATACGCAGAAGACACGGAAAAAGGAGGATCAGGCAAGGCGGCCCGGTGTGGCTCCATTCCTGATTTACTCCGTTTGCTGATGCCTGCGGCATCTATCTCGGTCTTCTGTAGTTCCGCGTTTTCTGCGTGTTTTGATGCCTGCGGCATCTATCTCGGCCATCCCTAATTCCGCGTTTTCCGTTTATTCCGTAGGCCGCCTCCTCCCCGCTCGATTGTAGGCCGCCTTTTCTCCGCTCGATGTTAGGCCGATCCTAAACTCCCGGCACCAGAGCCGCGCCGGGGGCGTCGTTGCCGGCATTGATCGTGTCGATCCCGCTCTGCACGGCCGTCTCCATTGCCCGGGTAAGTGGCGCGACGGCGTTGCGCAGGCTGCCGGACTCGCTGAGGAAGGCGCTGACATCGAGAGGGGCATGGACATGGGCGATGGCCCGGCGTGGCCCGGTCCGAGGCATGGCCTTTGAATAGAAATCCTCGGCGAGCCGTTCCACGGTCTCGTCGTAGCGGTCAATCGAGGGATGCTCGATGAGGTAGGGGGTGAGATACCCATGAACCCGGAAGGCGAGGATGGCTTTCTCGGCGAGACCATCGATCTCGGGACGTGGGGCCCCCGAGGCGTCGGTGCGAATCTGATGGATGGTCGAGCGCACCTTGCGGATGCGTTCGACGAGTCCTCCTTCTTTCGGTGGCGTGAGTGCGAGGGTGGTCTCGACTTCCGTGATCAGATTCCCCGCGAAGTCCTTCAGTAGCTCATAGAGCGACGCCTCGTCATCGGTGCGTTCGTGAAGGAATCCATGGCGCTGGAGGTGGACTCCGACGAGATGTCGGCCGAGACCCATCACCGCTGCAAGCGGGTTTTCGGACGAGCCGGGTGCATAGGCGTGAGCGCTTCGCCGTCCGAGATCGACGAGTCGCGCCGTCACCGCTTCGCGCGGAGTGGTGAGGTGGGTGAATTTCAGGCTCACGGGCACGATTTTGACAGGGGTGCCTTCGATTGCCTGCTGGGCTTTCAGGGCGATGAAAGCGGTGCCGTCGAGGAAGGGCGTGACGCGGTCGTTGGTGAGGTAGACGTTGCCTTCGGGAAAGAGGCTCAGGGCGTATTGGCCCGTCGTCACGGTGCTGATGGCGGCGGCCATGGCCTTGCGGTCTGCGGCCTCTCGGTCGATCGAGAAATTCCCGAGCTTCTGCATGCTCCAGGCGTTGAAGCGGCTCCGCAAGAAGACATCGTAGGCGGCCATGAAGGAAGCGGGCACACCGAGCCGGCGCTGGACCTCGGTGACCACTTGAGGATCGCTGTGGCTTGGGTGATTGATGACAAAGACGATCCTTTCACCGCGTTCCTTCGCATCGCGGACCGCTTCGGTTTCTCCCTCGAGCCGCAGCTCGCTGATGCGATGGCTTTTTCCCGGAAGGATGAAATGCCGGTTCATCGTTCGCGCGAAGCGGATGAAAAACGGCGAGGGCTTTGCCGGGAAGAATTGATAGCTGGCGTCGGAGAACTCGAGCATGGGAGAGTGTGCCCCGGGTCCGTCGCTGAGGCAAGCGTGGTCAGGGAGGACGCCGCCTTGCGATGTCCGCAGCGCGGGGTATGATCGTCGCATGGCCAAAGGCAGGGAAGAACACGAGGCGCGCGTCGCCGCTTTGAACATGCTCGGAAAAGATCTCGCCCGGCGCGCGAAGTCGAAATGTGAGCTCTGCGAACGCGGTGGGGAAAAACTCCAGATTTTCGAAGTGCCGCCGGTGCCGCGCGATCCGGATTTCGGGCGCTCCCTGCTCCTTTGCGCGGAGTGCGCCGATCAGGCCGCCGATCCGCGTCGGCTCAAGAGCGGCGAGCATTGGCGATTCCTCGCCGGCCAAGCCTGGAGCGAGAATCCCATGGTCCAAGTCATGGCCATTCGCTTGCTGAAGCGTCTTGCGAAGACTCAGGATTGGGCACGGGAGGCTCTCGATGAATTGTTTCTCGACGAAGAGATCGAGGCCCTCGTAACGGAAGGGGAGTGATCGGTTATTCTTCGCGATGACACGCCTCCTCGTCCTTTGCTACGTTCTTGCCACCGGTTTGACGCTCCGCGCGGATGCCGTCGACTATCTCACCGAGGTCCTTCCGATCATGAAGGAACATTGCTGGGACTGCCACAGCAACGAGACCGAGGTGAAGGGCAATGTTGCCCTTGATCCCGACGTGCTCTTCGACCAGATCGGAAAATACAACATCATCCGTCCCGGCAACTCGGCCGAAAGCGGTTTTGTCGAGCGCCTCAAGCTCGATGAAACCCACAACGACTTCATGCCACGGAAAGGCAAGCCACTCCCCAAAGGCGAGATTGAGAGGATCGAGGCCTGGATTCAGGCAGGGGCCATCGTCGATGCAAAGAAGCCCACCGAAGACGAGACCAAGCGGATGGCCGAGATGAAGACGACTGCTCCCGCCCCGGGCGAAGGTAGGCCCGCCGAGCCAGGATTCCATTCCTGGAAGAATCGCGAGGGCAGGGTCATCGAGGCAAAGTTCCTCGGGTTGGAGAAGGATTCGGCCAAGCTCCTGCTTCGGAATGGAAAGAGTTACGTCGTGCCCCTGACCTCCCTGGATGAGGAAAGCGCGGCCAAGGCCAAACGTCTTGTGGCCCCCTGAGGCGCACCCTCAGCGCGTCCTGTCGTTGCCATCGCGGGGATTTCCCGACGCTCCCGAAGCCCACTCCCGAAAAACAGAACGCCCTTCCCGAGGGAGCGGAAAGGGCGTCTGTTTGACGAAAACCAAGTTTTGGGAAAAAACAAGAGCAAGCAACCAAGGATAAAACCCCGAGAAGCTCGGGTGTTTTAACCTTTTTAAAATATCACGGGACCCGGACCTTCGGCAAGCTCAAATTG
>DGXY01000014.1:21135-21266 GCA_002396885.1 Akkermansiaceae bacterium UBA5020 | reverse complement strand
GAGCCGAAGGTCTGATCGATAGCGGCGCCGAGTTCGCCGCGAGGGGCTCCACCGGCGTTGGGCCCGAGGATGGACCAGAAGAGGGAGTGGTTGGCGTGACCACCGCCGTTGTTGCGCACGGCACCGCGGAT
>DGXY01000014.1:0-20835 GCA_002396885.1 Akkermansiaceae bacterium UBA5020 | reverse complement strand
TGTCGTGGTGGATCTCCATCGTGCGCGCGTCGATGTGGGGTTCGAGGGCGTCGAGGGCGTAGGGGAGCGGGGGAAGTTCGTGTGCCATGGTCAGGTAAGTTTGGTGGTTTGGATTCGTCAGGACGGCGCAAAAGGGCCGCCCAAGACGAGAGCGTTGCCGTGGCGCCTTGTCAAAACTCCGTTACGTCGCGAATCGGGATAATTCTCCCGGTTCGGTGTGGAAATTCACGGCGGCGGTGGAAAATCGCGACCGATCGCACGAAGCCTCGATCGTCTCTAAAAAAGGAAGACGAGTGGTGGCACCGTCACATCAAGGCGGGCATTGGAGTAATTGAGTCCTTCCGATTCGGAAATCGAGGTGACGACGTCGTTCGAGAAATCCACCGTGATCCGGCCGGATTCGACCTCGAGGTAACGGGTCACGGGCACGGCCTGGCCGAAGGCGTCTACCGACATCACGGTCTGGGGCACGCGCTGATAGGAGATGAATTCGAGCGAGTCGGTCCGTCCGGCTTCGTTCACCGTCGATTGGCGTTTGTCGGGTGGGCCGATCGCGTCGGTGACCTCGGCCACGGTCATGCCGAGGGCGACTTGTTTGTTCTCGATCAGTTCGGAGACGAGGAGGTAGCGCTCGTGATAGAGGCGGAGATTGTCTTCAAAGCCTTCGGGAAGGCCTGCGATCGCTGCCTTGCTGACCCAGCCGGCGACCTGGCCCTGCTTCGCCTTCGCGCGGACGCGGTAGGCCTTTTCGCTCACCGCGAGGAGCACGGCGTTCTGCTCGGGCAGGAGATTGCCCATCCATCGCTCGCCCTGGAGATTGGCGTAGACGGCGGCGCCGACCGTCACCCGCACGACGAGTTCTTTCTCGACCATGCCTTCGAGGTAGATGGCGCCGTCTTCTTTCACCAGTTCGCTCTTGGTGCGGTCCTCACGCTCGACCGTGACGATCCCGGGTCGCCGGAGCTGGGCGTTGGCGGGGAGGGAGAGGGCGAGCGTGAGAAGCAAAGCGAGCGAAGCTAGGCTGGGTGATTTCAAGTTCATGATCCGGTGAGCGTAAAGGTCCCGGGAAAAGTGAGAACCCCGGAGAGGGACGAACGAATTCCGGGACTCATGCGCCATCCTGCCTCGCGCGTTCACGGGAGGCAAGCCCGGAGAAAGAAAGCGGGCCTTTTCTCTTTACCTTCCCCGCCATCGTGGCGTTTCTTTGGTCCATGTCCGCGAAACTCCGGAAGAAGCCAAAACGCTCCCTCAATCCGCTCAAGATCGTCCTCATCGGCGGGGCAAGTCTCCTTGTCATACTCGTGGTCGGCCTCCTCATCGCCAAATCGATGCTGAACGGCTGGTTGCGGGGAGAGGGATTCCGCGATTGGCTCGCGGCTCGCACGGCTCAGGTGCTGCGATCGGAGGTGGCGCTCGGCGAGCTGGAATGGGATGGATCGGAGGTCTACACGAAACGCTTCGAGGCGCTCGGGCGGGATGAGGCAGGCTTCGCGGAGCTGGCGCTCGACGGGTTGCGGGCGCGGGCCGGAGGCATCGCGGAAAAGGCCTTCCAAGTGTCCGGAGTCACGGTGAACCGGCTCGACTTGAAATTTTCTCCGAAGCGCCACACCTCTCCGTCGGGGCCTGCTCCGGCCGCGGCGGTGGCGGCGGGACCGGAACTGCCCGAATGGCTCGTGAAGTATCTGCCCGACCGAATCGAAGTCGAGGAAATCGAAATCGCCACCACACGGGTCTCGGTCGAAAAGGCGGAGGGCGAGGTCTTTCTCTTGAACGGGGCAAGGGCCGTCGTGCGGCCCGATTTTCGCACCGGCTTCTGGGCGATCGAAGGGAAGGGTGGAAAAATCAGCCTCCCGAACCAGCCTGAGATCGCCCTGAAAGACCTCGGCCTGCGTTGGAAGGGGAACGATCTGTTCGTGGATCGCTGCGCCCTCGGTGTTTTCAAAGAAGGGCACGTCGACGGCAAGGGTGAGATCGGCTTTGAGAGCCCGGGGCGTTTTGATCTCGAACTTGAACTTTCCGCGATCGACATTGACGAGCTGGTTCAGGGCGAATGGCGCGACCGCCTCGCCGGGACGATTCATGGCCCGGTCCGCATCACCGGAGCCCCGGGAGCACTGGTCTACGAGGGCACGATGCAGCTCCACGAAGGCGTCGTCGAGGCAATGCCGGTTTTGAAGCGCATCGCCCAATACACGCGCTCGGAGCGTTTCGAGCGGCTCGTTCTGAATCAGGCGAAAACCGACTTCAAACGCGAGGGAGATCGACTCGAATTGCGGAATCTGATCCTGCAATCCGACGGGCTCGTCCGCGTCGAGGGGAGGGCCGATCTGGTGGGGGAACAGCTCGCGGGCGATTTCCGAATCGGGGTCGCGCCCGGCACGATGCGCTGGATCCCTGGGGCCGAGCGGCTTGTTTTCACTGAGGATCGCGAGGGATTCCTCTGGACCCCGATGAAACTTACCGGCACGCTCGCCGAACCGAAAGAAGATCTCAGCGCTCGGCTCATCGCCGCGGCGGGAGAGGCGGTCATCTCGGAATTGCCAACCTCCGTCCTCGATGCGGCTCAGGAAATGCTGAAGGGGGAGGGTGGCAAACCCGCGTCGGGCGATCTGATCGACCAGGGAAAAAAAGTCATCGATCTGCTGTCGCCGTTTTTAAAGGCTCCCTGAGGGGATGATCAAGCTTTGGACATGAACCTTTGCGGTCCGTGACACAAGGCTGGCGGGAGCTTGTGAAATTTTTCACAAATTCACCTTGCGCGCGATTCCCTCCTGTTTAGGATGGGTGTCTCGTCGACGCGACCATCCGGCCGCGGCGGCCCTCCGAGTGCCCCCAATTCGCTCGCTCATTGCTACCCTTGCACGATGGCTAACGCAGGCTCCATGTTCATGACAGATTCCCTACTCCCGATGCTCGCTGCGGGGGGCATCGGCGCGCCGAGCCTGTTGGAGTCCGATTGGTTCACGAACTCGATCTTCGTGGCCATCGTCGTAACCTCCGCCATCCTCCTCTTCACGCGGATGGCGACGAAGCGCATGGAGCTCATTCCGGACGGAAAGCAGAACTTCGTCGAACTCGTCATCGAATTCCTCTACGGCCAAGTCGAAGGCATCGTCGGCAAGCATGTCGCGCCGAAGGCCTTCCCTCTTTTGGCTACGATCTTCATCTTCATCCTCGCCTCAAACTGGTTCGGTCTGATTCCCGGAGTTGGAACGATTGGGTTCGGCGAAAAGAGCACCCCCATGTCTGTGCATGTTGACTCGGCGCATGTCGATGCTGCGGGCCACGCCACTTTCGTTCCGCTGCTTCGCCCGGCGACGGCCGACCTCAACATGACTCTCGCTCTCGCGGTGGTCTTCATGGGTGTGTGGGTTTACCTCTCGATTGCTGAGCTGGGTGTGTGGGGGACGATTCTCCACATCTTCGGTCCCAAGGGCGGGCTCCAAGGCATGTTGAAGTATCTGCTGATGCCCATTTTCATATTCGTCGGGCTCATCGAGGTGCTTTCGATCGCCTTCCGTCCGATGTCTCTCTCGCTGCGACTTTTCGGGAACATTTTCGCGGGTGAAACCTTGCTCCACACCATGGGTGAGCTCGGTGAAAAGCTCGGCCTGCATGGCTGGGCGGCGTTCTTGACCTCGGTGGTCTTTCCGCTCCCCTTCTACTTCATGGAGCTACTCGTCGGTGTCCTGCAGGCGACCGTCTTTTCGCTCCTTTGTGCCGTTTACATCAAGCTCGCCACGACCCACGACGAGGAAGCTCATCGCTGATTTCATCCCTTTTGCCGCCGGGACCATGCCATGAGCGTGGGCGGTGGCATGCAACACCCCAATAACACCTATTATCAGGAATTAACATGATCGACATCGTCACCACCCTCGCTGCCGCCGCTGAAGGCGCCGCCTCCGGAGCATTCAACGGAAACTTCGCCCTCGCCATCGCGGGTGCCGGCGCCGGCATCGGCATCGGCCTCATCGGTATGGCCTCCGCTCAAGCCGTGGGTCGCAACCCCGGTGCCTTCGGTAACATCCTTACCATCGGCATTATCGGTATGGCGCTCGCCGAGGCGATCGCGATTTACGCGCTCATCATGGCCTTCCGTGGCTGATTTTTGCAGGTGCGTCCCGCCGTTCCGAAACGAACCGGCGGGGCGCGGCCAGACTTTTTGATTTTCCGATTTTCTTCCGCCCCTCCCTTTCACCTTCACTCACGCGACGATGTCAGACATTCTCAAAACGTTTGGACTCGACTTGCCGAAATTCATCGCGCAGGTCATCATCGTTCTGCTGGTCTACGCGATCCTTTCCAAGTATGCGTTTGGACCGGTTCTCGCCATGCTGGAGGCCCGCCGCCGTCGCATTGCTGAAGGGGAGTCGAATCTTGTGGCGGTGAAGGCGGAGATGGATCGCGCAGAGGAAAGGGTCCGTGAAATGCTCGCGAAGGCGAATGCCGATGCCGAGCGTCTCATTGCTGAAGCCCGTGACAGCGCCGAGGCGGTTCGCGTCCAGAAATCGCAGGAGGCCATCAAAGAAGCTCAACAGATCCTCGAGAAAGCCCGCGAAGCCTCACGTTTGGAGCACGAAAGCGCGATGAATGAACTGAAGCGCGACTTCGGACGTCTCGTCATCGACGCGACCTCGAAGGTGACCGGCAAGGTCCTCGATGACAAGGATCAGAAACGCATCAACGACGAGGCGTTCGGCCAAGTGGCTCTCTGATTGATTCCGGATTCCCTTTCGTCCCGTCGCCATGAAGTCCCGGAAAGAAGCACTCCGCACCGCCAAGAAGATCTTCGCGGCTTCCCTCAAGGATGGGCAGCTCGATGAGTCCGTGGTGCGCAAGGTGGTGGTGAAGCTTGGCGAAACGAAGCCCCGCGGATACCAGCAGGTCGCCGACGCCTATCTGCGGCTCGTTAGCCTCGAAGTGGAAAAGAACCGGGCCATCGTGCAAAGCGCCGTGGCCCTCGATGAGCCGACCAAAACGGTCCTCGTCGCCGATTTGATGAAGAAATACGGGTCTCGGATCAAGCCTGAGTTCTCCGTGCGCCCCGAGCTGCTCGGGGGAATGAAAATCCGCGTCGGCAGCGACGTGTGGGATGGTAGCGTGAAAAACCGCCTTGAACGTCTCTCTGAACAATTTAACTGACCTAACAAGACTCCAACGATTCACCTGACGCCACGTCATGAGCAATATTCTCCAGGAACTGGAATCCGAAATCGCCGCCCTCAAGACCTCCGTGTCCAAATCGAACGTGGGTATCGTCCGTGAGATCGGCGACGGTGTCGCCAAGGTCGAAGGACTCAGCGATGTCATGCTGAACGAAATGATCGAGTTTCCGGGCGGCCTTTACGGCCTCGCGCTGAACCTCGAGGAAACGGAGGTCGGATGTATTCTTCTCGGAGACGGCCTTAACGTGAAAGAAGGCGATGAAGTGAAATCAACCGGCAAACTCCTCTCCGTCCCCGTGGGACGCGAGATGCTCGGTCGCGTCGTTGACTCGCTGGGTCAGCCCGTCGATGGCAAGGGAGAAATCAAGACTTCCGTGACCTACCCGGTCGAAAAGATCGCCCCCGGCATCATTCCTCGGCAGTCGGTCAGCGTTCCGGTTCAGACCGGCATTCTCGCCATCGATGCGATGATCCCGATCGGCCGTGGTCAGCGTGAGCTCATCATCGGTGACCGTTCCACCGGCAAGACCACCGTTGCGATCGACACCATCATTTCCCAGGCCCGTCAAAACCGCGCCGCGGAGGAAGGCACGCTCAAGAACCACAAGCCTCTCTATTGTATCTATGTCGTGATCGGGCAGAAGCTCGCGAACGTGGCGCGCACCATCGCGACGCTTGAGGCCGAGGGTGCCATGGATTACACCTGCGTTGTCGTCGCCTCCGCGTCCGATTCCGCCACCAATCAGTATCTGGCTCCCTATGCCGGTGCCGCAATCGGTGAATGGTTTATGGACAACGGAATGGACGCCCTCATCGTCTATGATGATCTTTCCAAGCACGCCGTGGCCTATCGCCAGGTCTCGTTGGTCCTTCGCCGCCCCTCGGGCCGTGAAGCGTATCCCGGTGACGTCTTCTACCTCCACAGCCGCCTCCTTGAGCGCGCGGCCCGCCTTAGCGAGGCGAATGGTGGCGGATCGTTGACCGCGCTTCCCATCATCGAGACCCAAGCCGGTGACGTGTCGGCCTACATTCCGACGAACGTGATCTCGATCACCGACGGTCAGATCTACCTCGAAACGGACCTTTTCTATCAGGGGATCCGTCCCGCCATCTCGGTCGGTCTCTCCGTGAGCCGGGTGGGTTCCGCCGCGCAGACCAAGGCGATCAAGAAGGTGTCCGGAACGACCAAGCTCGACCTTGCCCAGTTCCGTGAAATGCAGGCATTCGCCCAGTTCGGTTCCGATCTCGACGCGAAGACGAAGGCCCTCATCGAGCGCGGCCAGCGCATCGTGGAACTCTTCAAGCAGACGCAATATCAGCCGCTCCCGATGGAAGTCGAAGTGGTCCTGCTCTGGGCGATGCAAAACGGATACTTCGACGATGTCGCGGTCTCCAGCATCAAGGATTGTCAGGCGAAGATGCAGGAATTCCTCACCAACCGGAAGGATGCCATCCTCGCCAAGATCCGCGACGAGAAGGCTCTCACCGACGAGATTCTCACCGAACTCAAGCAGGCTGTGGCCGACTTCAAGTCCTCCTACAAGGCTTGATTCGTTTCAGTCACCGAACGCTGAAAACCGAACACTGACGCCTTTCCTCGATGGCAAATCTTCGCGACATCCGCCGACGCATCAAGTCGGTCAAAAACACGGCCCAGATCACCAAGGCCATGCAGTTGGTCGCGGCCTCGAAGATGAAGAAGGCGCAGGATCAGGCCACCTCCGGCCGTTCCTACGCGGATTTGCTGAATAAGGTGATCAACAATCTCAAGGAGCAGACCACTCCCGAGGATCATCCCCTCCTTCGAGAAGAGGAGGTAGAGGGCGGGAACGAACTCGTCATCCTCGTCACTTCCGACAAGGGGCTCTGCGGTCCTCTCAACACGAACCTCCTTCGTCTTGTTACCGAGCGGATTCCTGAAGGTTCCTCCTTCATCACCATCGGAAGCAAGGGACGTCAGGCAATGGCCCGGCTCAAGCGGAACATCGTCGCCGACTTCACGGTGAAGGATCCCGTCTCTTTCGCCGAGACCAAGCCGGTCTCTGACTTCGTGATGGAGCGCTTTCTTTCGGGCGACTACTCCCGCATCCGGGTCGCTTTCTCGAATTTCATCAACACGATCCGTCAGGAGCCGCACATCGAAACACTCCTGCCGATCAGCCCGATCGAGTTGGGAACGAAGAAGTCTTTCGACAATCTGGGCGGTGATGCTCCTGCCGCGCCGTCCGGTCCGGACTATGGTGGCTACCTCTTCGAGCCTTCGACACGGGCCGTGCTCGATACGGTGGTGCCGCAGTATGTCGGCTACCAGCTTTACCAGATGATCCTCGAGTCCCGCGCCTCCGAACACAGCGCGCGGATGGTGGCGATGAAGGCCGCGACCGACAACGCCAAGCAGATGATCAAAGACCTCACTCTCGAATACAACAAGCAACGGCAGGCCGCGATCACCTCCGAACTGCTCGAGATCACCACCGCGATGCGCGCTCTCGAGTGACCCCTCCAGACTTTCCTTTTTCTCCCTTTAAAACCAGTAATCGCAATCCCTCAACGAGCAGGACCCATAACAGATGAGCAACGCAGGAAAAATCGTCCAGATCATCGGCCCGGTTGTCGATGCCGACTTCTCCCAAGCCGGGAAGTTGCCCGAGATCTACAACGCCATTGAAGTGAACTATGAACTCAACGGTGAGAACACGAAGCTCGTTCTCGAGGTCCAGCAGCACTTGGGTGATGGCTGGGTCCGTGCCGTGGCCATGTCCACGACCGAGGGTCTTAAGCGCGGTCTCCCTGTCATCGACACTGGCAAACCCATCTCCGTGCCCGTCGGTGAGTGTGTCCTCGGTCGTATTTTCAACGTCACCGGCGATCCCGTCGATGAACGCGGTCCGGTCAACGCAACGAAGACCTACCCCATCCACCGTCCCGCTCCGAGCCTTATCGATCAGGCGACTTCGGCCGAGATCCTTGAGACCGGTATCAAGGTCATCGACCTCATCTGCCCCTTCACAAAAGGTGGCAAAGTGGGTGCCTTCGGTGGTGCCGGCGTCGGCAAGACCGTCGTCATCATGGAACTCATCAACAACATCGCGAAGGAGCACGGAGGATACTCCATCTTCGCTGGTGTCGGTGAGCGGACCCGGGAAGGCAACGACCTTTACTGGGAAATGAGCGAGGCCGGCGTTATCAACCAGGAAGACCTTTCCAAATCCAAGGTGGCCCTCGTCTACGGGCAGATGAGCGAGCCTCCCGGTGCCCGTCTCCGCGTCGCCCTCTCCGCTCTCGCCATGGCGGAATATTTCCGCGACGAGAAGAATCAGGACGTGCTCCTCTTCGTCGACAACGTCTTCCGTTTCTCGCAGGCCGGTTCGGAAGTTTCGGCTCTTCTCGGACGGACTCCCTCGGCGGTGGGTTACCAGCCAACCCTTGCTTCGGAAATGGCCCAGCTCCAGGAGCGGATCACCTCGACGAAAAAGGGATCGATCACCTCCTTCCAGGCGGTTTACGTTCCTGCGGATGACTTGACCGACCCTGCGCCGGCCAACACCTTCGCCCACCTCGATTCGACCGTCGTGCTTGAGCGTTCGCTTGCGGAACTCGGGATCTATCCCGCGGTGGATCCCCTTTCCTCTACTTCGACCGCGCTCGCTCCCGACGTCGTCGGCGTGGAACACTACGAAGTCGCTCGTGGCGTCCAGAACGTGCTTCAGCGTTACAAGGACCTTCAGGACATCATCGCGATTCTTGGGATGGACGAACTCAACCCCGAGCAGAAGTTGATCGTCTTCCGCGCCCGCAAGATCCAGAAGTTCCTCAGCCAGCCCTTCAGCGTGGCCCAAGTCTTCACCGGTATCGAAGGTGTCTATGTTCCCGTCGCCGAAACCGTCAAGGGCTTCAAGGAGATCCTTGATGGCAAGCACGACAGCGTCCCCGAGAACAACTTCTACATGAAGGGCGGCATTGATTCCGTCGAGAAGTGATCCTCTTCCCATTCTCATTTCTCTCCCCATTCTTCCCATGCGACTGGACATCGTGACCCCCGAGAAGCTGGCCTTCTCCGACGAGATCGACAGTGTTGTCGTGCCCGGAGGGGAAGGGGAGCTCGGCATTTTGCCGTCCCACGCCCCAATCGTCAGCACCTTGCAGCCTGGCGAGTTGCGCTACCTCAAGGCGGGAAAAGAGACTTCCCTAGCCATCGGCACGGGCATCGTCGAGGTCTCGCACGATCGGGTTTCGGTTCTCACGGATATGGCCCTTGGTGCGGAGGAAGTCGACGAGTCGGCGGTGGAAAAAGCGATCGAGGCCGCCAAAAAAGCGATGAGCGAGAAGTTGTTGCCGGAAGAAACCGCCGCCGCCCAGCTCGCCTTGCAGAAGTCGCTCGCCCAGCTCCACATCAAGCGCCGCCACCGCTCGCTTTGATCAGGGGGGAGGAATTCCGGTAAGTTTCTCGTTTCCGGCCGGGTCCTTCTCGGCCATCATGGAGCCTGACATCAGGCGTCACCTCCATGAACGGTCTCGAATCATTTTTCTCCGCCCGTGATTGGGGAATCGTGGCTGGTTTTCTCGCTGTCACGGTTCTGATCACGCTCCTTTTTCGACGAGGCCGGAGGTCGGATGGTCAGGGCCCCAGGCCGCTTCCCTGGCCGATCGTGGGCGCTTCGCTCATCCTCTCGGAACTCACCGGATGGATCTTCCTCGCTCTGCCCGGGGTGATGGCGGCGTTTCACGGCAACCTTGCCTATGTGCAGTGGATGGTCGTGTCCCTGATGATGCGGATCGTGATCGGCGTCCTCCTCATGCGGCGCGGGTGCTCGCTCGGGGGACGAGACTCTTCGCCCGAGGAATGCGGAGGAAAGGTTCACCCCTTGTGCGCGCCCCTCGCTTTTTTTTCCCACGTTGGATCCTGCCTCGGACTTGCGCTGCGCCTCTGCGTATTGGTTCTCCCGCTCGCGCTGCTCACGGGTTGGTCCTTCGAGTGGTGTCTTCTCCTCCTTGTTGTCGTCTCGGTCTCACTGGTGTTTACGGGCGGAATCCGCGCGGTGACAGGGGTCGAATCGATCCATCTTTTGTCTCTTGTGGGCGTATCGGTGGCGGTGTTCTCCTCGCTCGCCGGTGGCCTGACAGACGATTGGTCTGCCTCTTGGGAGAAACTGCGCCAAAGTGAAGATTTCGAGGGCCTGATCCATGACAAACTTGCGATCGTGGATTTCCGGCTGGATCCAGCGCTGAATTTCACCTTCTGGACGGCTCTTTTCTGCTTTCCTCTCTATCAATGGCAAGCGCTCACCCTGGATCGGGGAAATTTGCTGCGTCTGCGTCTTTGCGCCGACACGCGGGCCGCGGGTCGGGCCGTGTTCTCGAGTTCGCTCGGCTTGTTCGTGATCCTGCTTCTTCTCGCGACCGGGCTGGCGCTCTTCCTGTTTTACCGTAGCCATCCGCCCGAAGATCCGATGATTCTACGAGCCTTGGCCTGGAACGGTGGCGAACCCGCCCGATACGACCTCGCGCTCCCTCTTTGGATCCTCACGGAACTGCCAGAGGGAACGCGCGGCCTGATCTTCGGAGCGTTCATCGCCGCCTCTTTGAGCGGGGTGCACGCATCGCTCCTCTCTTTGCCGTGCCTGCCCCTTCGATCCTCGATCACTTCGGTGTTGAGCGCCGCTCTCTGGGGGCTTGCCGCTCTTGTTCTCGTCATCGGGCTCTTGCGCTACCAGAGCGGCACCAGTGGCATCGGCCTCCTCTCCCTAGGCTACGGCCTCGCGGCCTTCACGGTGGGACCGCTCGTCGGCCTGTCCCTGCTCGCGGCGCGGGGACACCGCGGAGTCAGTCCCGCCGGAGCCCTGGTCGGCGTGATCCTTTCGTGGGCCCTCGTTTTATTGAATCGTCTCGATCTTTGGGAACTGCTTTTCGGGAATTCCCGAACGGAATGGCTCGAGCGTCTTCCGGATTTTCTTCTCGCCGTTGAAAGCACCCCATCAATCTCGTCGTTCGTATCCTCCCCTTGGCTTTGGCCGATCACAGCGGTCGTGACTTGGCTGGGTGGCTGGAGAAAATGTCCGTGATTTGATTCGGTATTTTAATCTATTTGGCTTTCTGAAGTAATTTTCTCAAAATTCCAGCGATTGGAATGGAAGCGTCGGACTTTTGGGAATCCAGTGAAGGAGACGCTAAAAAGATGACGGATTCGCCACTTTCGGGTTGTCTCTCGGAGACGGGAATGTCACCATGATCCCCCGGGTTCAGAACCGGGTGTGTCGTTCCGCCGCCACGTTGAAATGAGTCCCCGCGACTTCTTCAGCAGGCTGTCCGTCCACCCCTCTGAGCCCCTTGGAGTTGCGCCACTGATCCCAAACCATTGTGCAGCCACGCTCAGGCCTAATCAGAAACATAACATGTTCGCACATAACAAGTTAAATTCGATAGGCGCCGGGGTTCCCGTCTCCCGGCGAGCGTTCCGAGACACCCACAGACCCCGAATCCGCCACCGTTTCCCCGAGAATGCACAAACACGTCCCGCCCGACCCTAACAAACCGACCAATAGCCCTCAACTCAACCTACTCTGGGACAACATCTCGAACGACCTGCGTGTCTCGCTTGGCGACTCGCCCTTTGATCTTTGGTTCTCCGACTTCCGGCTCGCTGCCGCTTCTTCCGAAGGGATCGTGATGGTCGCTCCGGGCACCATGTATGCCATCTGGGTGGAGGAAAATTTTAAAACTCCGCTAATTTCCGCATTTACGAAACATCTCGGTTCTTGCGGACCGATTCGCTTCGAGGTGAACGAAGCCGCTTCGGCGGCGTTTTCCGACGATCAGGATTCGGAAGCGGGAGAATTCGAGCGCGAGGAGCCCGCCCGCGTCGTCCCCCGCATCCTCGTGGAGAAGGTGAGCGAGCAGAAGTTGCTCGAGAAGGGCCGGGCCGCCGGACTGGTGGAGATCTTCCGGTTTGAGAATTTTGTTCCCGGCGAAAACAGCGAGCTCGCCTGGGCTGCTGCTCGTGCCGTCGCTGATCAACCCGGCAAAACTTACCAGCCGCTCTTCTTTCATTCTTCCTGCGGGCTTGGAAAGACGCACCTCCTCCACGGGATCGGTTGGGAGTCGCTCCGGCAACGGCCGAAGTCCAAGATCATCTTCGTCACCGCCGAGCAGTTCGCGAACGACTACATCGACGCGATCCAGAAGAACGCCCTCGTGCCTTTCCGCAAGCGCTACCGAGAGGCGGATCTCCTCCTCATCGACGACGTCCAGTTTCTCGGTCGCAAGGAAGGATTGCAGCGCGAGTTCTTCCATACTTTCAACCGACTCGCCGACCAACGGAAGCAGATCGTCCTCGCGAGCGACTGTCCCGCGTCGGAGATCAATGAACTCGAGGAGCGCCTCGTCTCGCGCTTCCAATGGGGGCTGGGCGTGGAGATTCACCGTCCCGGTCTCGAGACGCGGGCCGCGATTCTGCGCCGCAAGCGCGATGACTGGCGCATGGCGGTGAGCGACGAAGTCATCGACCGCATCGTCGAGCGCGTGCGCGGCAACGTGCGGGCCCTCGAAGGGGCGCTCATCCGCGTGGCCATGGTCGCGACCTTGAGCGAGGAGCCCATTTCGCCCGAGAAGGTCGCCGAAGTCATCGCGGACCTCTACCATGAAGTTGAAGACTCCCGCCAGGTCGGGACCGAGGAGATCAAGCGCGCCGTCTCCGAGCATTACGACATCGATGTCAACATCATCAACGGCAAGAAGCGCACCGCCCGCATCGCCGAGGCGCGCCAGGTCGCGATGTTCCTCGTGCGCAGCCTCACTGATCTTTCGCTGGTCGAGGTGGCTTCGGCTTTCGGCAAGGATCACGGCACCGTCATCTACGCGGTGAAGAAGATGAAAAAGCGCTGTGAGGATTCGGCGGCGTTCAAGAGTTCCGTGGAACTCATCAAGCGCCGCCTCGTCCGTGGGGGATCGCCGATGGAGTCTCCGCGCGCCAAGCGCAACACCCCGGCTTCCCCTCCCCGGCTCGGCTACGGTGCCAAATCGCTCGAGCTCGAGGCCGAGTGAGGGTTTTGCCCCGGTCCTGTTGAGCGAATCAGAGAAAGATTGGCGTAGACAGGATGGGGGGATCGGTCCAAACTGCGGACTTCGGAAGCGATGAAATTTCAGATCGAAAAAGACGTCTTTCAGGACGCCCTCAACCAGGTTCAGCATGTCGTCAGCAGCCGCACGACTCTGCCGATTCTCTCCAACGTACTGATCCGGGCCGACGAACTCGGCCTCGAGTTGTCGACGACCGACCTCGATGTCACGATCACGAAGCGGGTCGCCGCGAAAGTGGCCTCGACCGGGGCGACGACGCTCCCGGCCCGTCGGCTCGCCAGCATCGTCCGCGAGCTCCCGACCAACGAGATCGATTTCGAAGTCAATGCGGACAACGCGGCGACGGTGAAGAGCGGACCGAGTTTCTTCAAGATTCTCGGCCTGCCGGCCTCCGAGTTCCCCGTGATCGGTGAATTCGGCGAAGCCCGCGAATTCACGATCGATCAGAAACTCCTCCGCGACGCTCTCCGCAAGACCTCCTACGCGATCTCCACCGACGAGACCCGCTACGTGTTGAACGGGGTCAACTGCATCATTGGAGAGGGGATGCTCACCCTTGTCGCCACAGATGGCCGCCGCCTCGCGATGGTCGAGCAGGACCTCGAATTTCCCGCGGGCAACGAAACGGGAGTCATCATCCCGACGAAGGCCGTCAACGAACTGCAGCGACTCCTCGACGTCTCTGGCGAGCTGAAGGTCGCGATCTCGGACAATCAGGCAAGCTTCGAATTGAACGGCAGCTTCCTGATCACGAAGTTGATCGAAGGGAATTATCCCAACTTCCGCCAGGTCATTCCGAGTCAGGCGAACTATCGGGTCACGGTGGAGCGCGAGGTCCTCCTCGCCGCGGTGCGCCGGGTCAGCTTGCTCGCAAACGAGAAGACAAATTCGATCAAGTTCGCCTTCGAAGACAACCGCCTCGCCATTTCCGCGAACTCTCCCGAGATTGGTGAGGCCGAGGAAGTGATTGACGTCCGCTACTCCGGTCCTCGCCTCGTCGTCGCCTTCAATCCCGAGTTTGTCATGGCTCCGTTGCGCAACCTCGATCAGGACGAAGTCTTCATCGACCTGATCGACGAAAGCAGCCCGGGGGTCATCAAGATCGACGAGCCCTTCCTCTACGTCATCATGCCGATGCGCGTGGCGGGGTGAGACAAAGGTAGAAGCGGCGTCCCGCCGCTTTCTCCCGGGAACCAACGAAGATCGGGATCAGCGGCTCAGGAAATTCGCCATCAGCCGCAGGCCTGCCTCTTGGCTGCGTTCGGGGTGGAACTGACCGGCGAAGGTGTTGCCGCTCGCGATGCTCGAAGCAAAGTGGTCCCCGTATTCCGTGGTCGAAGCGATGATGCGGTGATCGGCCGGACGCGGGTAAAAGGAGTGCACAAAATAGAGGTAGAGCGGATCAGGAGCGTCTTTCCACACGTAAAAATCGCGATCCACCGGGTCCACGCGATTCCAACCCATGTGGGGCACCTTGAGGCCGAGATCCAAGGGAAAGCGCACCACTTCTCCTTCGAAGACCCCGAGTCCTTTGACCTCCGGACATTCCGAAGAACTCTCGAAGAGCACCTGATAGCCGAGGCAGATACCGAAGTAGGGACGGTCGGAGCGAACCCAATCCACGAGCGGCCCGCGGAGACCGCGCCGATCGAGTTCTCCGGCGCAGTCGCCGAAAGCGCCCACGCCCGGAAAGACGAGGCGGTCGATCCCGGCGAAGTCGTTCGGGCCGGAGACGAGGCTGCCTTCGTGGCCAAGATACTTCAGCACGTTGAGGACGTTGCGGAGATTGCCGCCTCCGTAGTCGATGACGCCGACGCGTGTGGTCATGTCAGGGTGGGGGGAGTCCATCGCCGTGTCTCAGAGCACTTCCTTGGTGCTGGGGACGACGCCGGCGATGCGCTCATCGACCCGGGTGCCCTCGTCGAGGCAACGGGCGAGGCCTTTGAAAACCGCCTCGGCCATGTGGTGCGGGTCGCGACCATAGACGATCTCCACGTGGAGATTGATCAACGCGTTGAACGCAAAGGCACGGAGGAACTCTTCGACGAGCGTGAAGTTGAACTTTTCACCCACGTGGGGAACGCCCTCGGGGGCGCGGTAGTCGAGGAAGGGGCGGCCGCTCACATCTAGGGCGACACGCACGAGCGTCTCGTCCATCGGGAAATGCCCCGAACCGTATCGGAAGATGCCGCGCTTTTCACCAAGCGCCGCGTGGAAGGCTTGGCCGAGGACGATTCCGGTGTCCTCGACGGTGTGGTGGTAATCGATCTCGATGTCGCCCTTTGCATCCACCACGAGATCGAATCTCCCGTGTTTTGCGAAAAGGGTCAGCATGTGGTCGAAAAAGGGGACTCCGGTGGAGATCGACGAGGTGCCGGTCCCGTCCACGACGAGTCCGAGGCGGATCTCGGTCTCGCCGGTTTTCCGATGCAGGGAGTTTTTTCTGGGTTCCGCCATGGCAGGGTCGCGGTTTGGGAATGACTTCGCGAGCGGAAACATCTACCTTCCCGGCGGTGTCCTCAACCGCTTATTAAAGGAATGCGGTCCAGACACCGCGTCGGCCCGTTGCGAGATAGGCGGGTCGTGTCGCCGTTTGTTCATGAGCCAGCCCGCCATTGCCGAATTCGCCCAATACCGTTTCGTCCGGGATGCTTCCGGCAACGTTGTTTCGTTGCCGTCCCAGATCTCGGACGAAAAAATCCTTCTCGTCCTGGATTGCGAGCGATGGGGATTTGCCAGACTCCACATTTTCGAAGGCGCTGCAGTCCGGGCGGAGAAGCTGGAGGCGTTCGAGGAGGAGATGGGGATGGTCTCCGCCTTGCGCACCCCGCTCGTCAGCAGGATGATCTCGTGGGGGCGAGATGGAGAGGAGCTTTTCTACGCCGACGAGATGCGGGACGGTGAACCGCTTCCCTCGTATCTCGGAAGAGCCGGGAAAATCCCGTTCACGACCGCCTCCTCCTGGATCCTGCGTTTTCTCGACTTGTTTGCCTCGATGGAGCGGATTCCGCCCTCGATGGAGCGTCTCACCACCCTGAACCTCGAAGTTGTCCGTGACCGGAGTGGCGTCGTGCGGCCCGTCTTCTCCGAATTCAGTGGCTGGACCAAGCCGGGAGCCCGGGTCCGCGAACACCGTCTCGAATGGAGTCTTGCACAGGTCTTTTGCAGCCTAATCGCCGGGGTGCCGGTCCGTAATTTTCATCGCGATTCCCTGCCGCGGAATTTTGACGAACTCCCCTCGCGCACCCGTGAAGTGATTCTCGAAATCCTCTCGGACGACGGGCGCGACCACCTCGCCTCATTCTGCGAGTTGATGCGGCAGGCAGCCGCTGAACAGAAGTCGGGCGAGGGTGATCCGGTCCTTATCGCTCCGCCCTTGATGCCGCTGCGTGAATGGTTCCGGCGGGAAATCGGGGAGTTACCCGGTGCCGATGCCGAACGGAATCTTTCTGATGGGCTTGAGGCCGGCGAAGAACCCTACGCCATCGTTTCGCGGGTGCGGGGTGTCGATGCGAATCTTCAGGTTCTCCCCGGGCCTGATACCCTTCCCCGTGAGGGATGGTTGAATCAGCATCACGACGCCACGCGGCGGCCTGGTCGCGGACGGATTCATCAACTTCAGGTGAATTATCTCGAGGATCTTGCCTCGGTCACGCTTATCGGAGAGGAGCAGGTCGCCGGTGTCGATCTCGCGTCCCTTCTTGAATGCACCGGACCTCTCGATTTTCATCTGGTGGGAGAAATCGGATCAAGGCTCGACGGGGTCCTTGCCGCGCTCGAGAAACAGACCGGTGCATGCTCGGTCTGGTGGCTCCCGCCGGAGAACGTTCTCCTTCTCACCGGGACGCGCTCCGCGGCCTCCTCCGCCGGACTCATTGATCGCAAGGGGCCGTCAGCCTGGTCTGAATTGCCTATCAAGCTGCGGCTTCATCAGACGATCACGACGCTGCTGGAGGGCGTTGACCTGCCAGCCAAGCTGCGCGACTGCTCGCGGCTCCCGGGTAGGCGATACGAGGCGGCGCGGCGCTCGGTCGTGGCGATTCCGATGCTGTGGTATTTGCTCACCGGGACCCGTTTTCGATGGGCTTTGCACGCCGAGCATTCCCTCGTGCCCGACGCGGTGGCCGCGGCATTCGAACATTATCGAAATCTCCTACGTGACGATCCCGAAGCGGTGACGGAGAAGTTTTCCGAGGTCTTTGCCAAGCTCAAGCCAGACGCCAGGCCAATCGTGTTAGCGGTGGAGACAGGGCAGGCCGCGGATGCGGAACTCGGGTCCGGAGAAACGGGCATCGCAGCTGTTTTCGACGAACGGCTTTTCGAGGGCGAGCTCGATCTGCCCCGTGGACCCGAAGTCAGTGAAATCGGCGAACCTGGTGAGGAGGCTCGCGCCCTTGATCCTGGCTTCAAGGAAAATTCGCGGGAGCGGGATGGAGGAGACCGCAGGGGAATGCCATGGGGATGGATTGCCGTCGCGTCAGCGGTGATCGCCGCGGTGGTGGGATTTTCTCTCTCGGGCTGGGCCCAGCGGATGGGCTCGTTTGCGGAGCGGGATCCGCTCGTGTTCACCTTTCCGGAGTTTCGGTTCGATTCGTCCCATCGGCTGGAAAATGCCCGCGCCGCATTGGGCGAATACCTCATCGCCGAAGGCAGTCCGCAATCGCTTCGGCTTTTGCCCCTTCTGGATCACCTCGAACCCGCGACCTCACGACGTGAGATCGAACCTTGGCTGAGGCACCTTGTTGCCAAGGGAGAGGGGAGCGCGGCGCGGGTCATGGGGATGCTCTCGCTTGCCATGGGCGAAGCGAATGAAACTGCCGCCGGGTGGTTCCTCGAAGGAGCTCGCAAGGGGGACGCGGACGCGAGTTTCCAGTACGCCGCACTCAAATGGTCCGAGTCCGGCCAGACGGTCGCCGATCCCGAGGCGATGGACTTTCTCAAGCGATCTGCCGCCGCGGGCCATGCGCCCTCTCAAGCGCTCTATGCGCGGGGTCTCCGCGCCGGAAACGACCCCGTCGGTGCTTACGGTATGCTCGAGCGTGCCGCCTCTCAGGGATGGTTGCCCGCGATCTACGAAATTGGCGTCTGCCACGCGACCGGCACCGGTTGTGCCCTCGATCGCGAGGAGGCTGTCTCCCGCTTCCGCATTGCCGCCGAGCAGGGCGATGAGCGCGCCATGTATGACTACGGGCGTTGCCTAAGTGTCGGCTGGGGGGTGAGCGCCTCTTTCCCCGAGGCCCACCGCTGGATCAACCTCGCTTCAGCGCGCGGACACGGCGGTGCGCTCCGCTGGCTCCTCGACCGAAACATCGATCCCAACACCCCCTGAGGCCCCACCAGTCACAACCTTCTCCCGAACGTTCTCGAACAAAAATAATCGTCCCGGCTATTTATTAGCTTTTGGCTTGTGGGTGGAGATTGTCTTCGATAAACTTGGGGCATGAGGTCAATTCGCGTTGTTGGTGTTGGAAAATCTTACTACCATTGCATTTCACGAGTGGTGGACCGGCGGATCGTTTTCCGTGCGGGTGAAAAGGAGGTCTTTCGCTCGATCCTCCGCAAGCTGGAGGATTTCTGTGATGTCCGGGTCGTGACTTATTGCCTGATGGGCAATCACTTTCACCTTCTTCTCGAGATCCCGGAGGAGGAGTCGCTCGAGCCGCTCACTTCGGCGGAATGGCTCGAGAGGCTCCCTTTACTCTATGATCGCGCCACGGTGGCGATGGTGGCTGATGAACTGGAGCGGGCGAGCCGAGCCGGAGACACGCACGGAGAAAAAACCATTCTCGACCGCTATGAGCGCCGTCGCGGGCACCTCTCGATCTTTCTCAAAGAACTCAAACAACGCGTCTCGATTTTCATGAATCGTCGCCTCGGCCGGGTCGGCACCTTGTGGGAAGGGCGATTCAAGAGCGTCCTCGTCGATGGCGGTGGGAATGCCCTTCTCACCGTGGCGGCCTATATCGATCTCAACCCGGTGCGGGCCGGGCTGGTGCAGCGCCCAGAAGACTACCGTTGGAGCGGCTATGGCGAAGCGGTCGGTGGCTCTCGCCAAGCCAAGCGGGCCCGGCGCGGGCTCGCCTTGGTTCAGCGGGAGGGACTGGAAAACCCGGGCTCGCCCTGCGATTGGCAGGAGACCCTGGGCCGCTACCGTTGCCTCCTCTACACCGATGGCGTCGAGCAAAAAGCCGACGAGTCTTCCGGCGAGGTGTCGCGTCGAGGCATTTCCGCGAAAGAGTCAGAACGGGTCCTCGCCTCGGAAACGAAAATGAGTCTCCCCGAGGTGCTGCGCCTCCGTGTCCGCTATTTCAGTGATGGCGCGGTGATCGGCTCGTCCGCCTTTGTCGAAGGCGCCTTCGAGCGCTTGCGCGAAAAGGGACGAGTGGGCCCGAAACGCGAGAGTGGGGCCCGCCGTTTGCGCGGAGCCGAGTGGGGCGAACTCCGCGTCTTGCGTGACCTGCAGATCAAGGTGATCTCGCCACCGGAGTGATGGCGGGATCCATCCTCCGAGATCAGACCATTGCGAAGACCCGCTCAAGGAGGGCTTTCGTTTTCTGGATGCCCTCGACTTCCCCAAGCTGAGCGCCTTCGTATTCGATGCCGACGTGGCCGCGGTAGCCGGCTTCCTTGACGATCTCCATCATCTTGACGAAGTCGGTGTGGATCTCGTTGCCTTCGGCGTCGAAATCGTGTGCCTTCGCCGAGACTCCCTTCGCGTAGGGCATCAATTCCTTCGTGCCGAGGTAGCGGTCGTAGGCGAGTCCTTTTTCATTCTCCTGATAAGCCGGATCGCCGGTGTAAAGAGCCTTTTCCTTCTCGTATTGTTCGACGTTGCCGCGATTCTTCACGACGTAGAAATTGCCGAAATCGGGTAGCGTGCCGCAGTTCGGCAAACCGACGTTTTTGATGGCCTGCGCGAGCCAGGCGCCGTTTGAGGAAAGGCCAACGTGGTTCTCGACAATGACGTTCAATTCCATCGTCGCGGCTTTTTCGGAGAGGCGGCGAAGTCCTTCGGTGCAAAGGTCGGATTGCATCTCGGGATTGAGCATCGGATCCGAGGCAGCGTTGACGCGGAGACTGTGGCAGCCGAGGAGCTTCGCGGCCTCGAGCCAGGCGTAGTGTCCCTCGACAGCGGCGGTGCGCTTCACTGCATCGGGATTCCCGAGATTGCCGACCCGGTCGCACATGATGAGAACGCTCGTCATGCCGTGATCTTCGACGCGCTTTTTCATCTCGGCGAGATAGGCCTGATCCTTTGGCTGATAGCCGAGGGTCTCGTGTTCGACGAAGAAGAACTGGTTCACCCATTCGATCGCTTGGATACCGAAAGTCTCTTTCGTGTATTTGGGGTAGTCGAGATTGTCGAGTTTTCCCTCCTTGAGCGCGCGGTGCAGCGACCATTGCGCGAGGGAGATTTCAAAGCGGGCACCTTCGTTCTCGGTCGAGGCCGTTCCCGGCTCCGCCTTTTCGGAGCAAGCGGTGAAAAGCCCACCCGTGGCGGTGGCGGCGAAGGTGGCGGCAGAACGGGCGAGGAAACGGCGGCGATCGAGATTCATGAGTCCGATCCTAGACCCTTTGCCAAAATTTTCTG
>DGXY01000050.1:21488-39239 GCA_002396885.1 Akkermansiaceae bacterium UBA5020 | reverse complement strand
TGACTTCCACGTGCCTGCTGACATAAAAAGACTCGCCATCTTTGTCATGCTACCCCGGCGTCTCTTTCTCTTTGTTTTTCTCTTCGGAATCCTTGTCTCCGGGATCGCCTTGTCCGCGGGAGATGCCGCCGTTCCGACGATCCATTCCGTCCAGCGAAAGGTCGTTTATGTCAAAGTGCCGGCGGGTTATGCCTCGGTGACCCTCCAGCAGCGCGAAGGGCGCCAGGCGATGGTCTGGAGGATTCTTGCGACCCAAGCGACGGAAAGAGAAGGAGGACTTTATCGCCTCATCTTGAAGCGTCCGGTGACCCGGAGGGGGCTCTTCGTCTTCGGCACACGAGTGGAAAAGCAGCCCGCTGCACCGCTCTACTCCTTTCTCGCCGATCCCGCGCTGCAGGCCAGCAACGGTTTCTCGGGCGCCGGCGGAGCCTATCCCGGCGTTGTGGCGATGAATCGGGCTTCCACGGATTCCGTCTCCACCTCCACCGGATCATCATCGGGGAACCGCGAAGTCGCTGAGTCCGACATCTGGCGGATCGCGGGCGATCGGCTTTACTTCTTCAATCAACTCCGAGGCCTGCAGATCTTCGACATCGCCGACCCCGACGCCCCGACCTTGCTTGGCCAACTCCGCGAGCCGAACCGCGGCGAGCAAATGTATCTCCTCGGCGGGGATCACGTCGCCCTCCTCACCCGGGCCTCCTACTATTTCTCCCTCGCGAACCGGCCCTTCTCTCTCGCGAAAAACGGCTCCGCCGCCTACGATGCAGCCAGCGGTGCGATCGTCATCGCCGATGTGGCCGGCGGCAAACCAGGTGAGGTCGCGCGGCTGTCTTATCCCGGTTACCTGCTCGAAAGCCGTCTCGTCGGCACCGCCCTCTACCTCGTCTCGCAGGTCTACGACGACCAGTATCGGGCGAGCGTCGTCGTCACTTCCTACGACCTGAGCGATCCCGCCCATCCCACCGTGACCGACACCCTCGAGCTCGGCAGTTACGGCAGTGTCATCGCCGCTACCGATCGATTTCTTTTTGTTGTGCGTGCCTCCGAGGACTGGCGACGTTCCATCATCGAGGTCGTCGATATCTCCGCACCCGACGGATCCCTCGTCAAACGCGGGCAGATCCCGGTGGCCGGGCAGGTTCCCGACAAATTCAAGCTCCACCTGAAAGGCGACATCCTCACCGTCGTCTCGGCCGTCCCCCGGAATTGGTCGGGCGACTGGAACGCTCCGGAAAATCTGCCGCGCACGATGGTCGAGACTTTCTCCCTCGCTCAACCTGCCACGCCGGTGAAACTCGGATCGCTCGAGCTCGGGGTGGGGGAGACCGTTCACGCGACCCGCTTTTCCGGTGACCGTCTCTACGTCGTGACCTTCCTGACGATCGATCCGCTCTGGGTCGTGGACCTTTCCGCCCCCGGGAATCCGACTCTCCTCGGCGAGTTGAAGATCCCCGGATTCTCCACCTACATCGAGCCGCTCGGCGACCGCCTCGTCGCGATTGGTCGCCTCGAAGCGCGGACCGCGGTCTCGCTCTTCGACGTCAGCGATCCTGCCGCGCCCACGCTCTTGAGCCAGCTCCCGCTCGGTGAAGGTTACAGCTACAGCGAGGCGAATTGGGATGAGAAAGCCTTCAGCGTTTTCCCCGATCACGGTCTCATCCTCGTGCCCTATTCCGGCTACGATCGCGCGAGCGGCTGGGCCAGTCGCATCCAGCTCATCGATCTCGCCCGCGACGGTCTCACCAAACGAGGCATCGTCGATCAAGGCTTCGCGGCCCGGCGCACCGCCGTGGTCGGTGATCGCATTCTCGCCATCTCTCCCAGCGCCCTCATCACCGTCGACTTCGCGGATCGCGATCAACCCCACGTCACCTCCGATGTCGAGATCGCTTGGAGCGTCGATCGTGTTTTCCTTTCCGGCGATTACCTCGTGGAGATCGGCGGCTCCGCCGACTGGAGCCGTTCCGCTCCGCCGAGCGTCACCATCGCCACCCCCGCCGATCCGGACGCAACCGTCACCCTGCTCGAGCTCGAGGATGTGCCTGTCACTGGAGCCACGCTACGGGACGGAAAGCTTTACCTCGCCCAGCAGAACGCTGGCGGCTACAGAGCCTTCCTGGGAGGCGGGAATTCTCCCGTTCAGGCCAATCCCCTCATTCTCTCCGTCTACGACCTTTCTGCCCTTCCCGCCATCACCCGGATCGGACGCACCGAGGCCGAGGTCGATCCAGGTTATGGCTACGGCGCGGGCCAACTCGAGCCTGCCTGGCCGAACGACGACACCCTCGTCTGGGTGCGCGAGCAGTGGACCTCGTGGTGGTGGTATGATCGCCCCATTCTCATCGGTGAACCCATTGCCGTCGCCCTCCCGCGAATGATCGCCCTCGCCCCGACCGGCGCGATGGAGCAGGCCAACCCCAACCTTGCGTCTCCCGTTGCAGCCCTTACCGAGCCCGCTGTGGCGCCCGGCGATGGTCGGCCCCTCGCTTCCTCGTCCTTGGCCGTCTCCAACGACGCCGCGCGTCTCATCGCCCCTTGGTATCGCACCAGCGTCGGACACGAGATGGTCGTCTTCGACGTCAGCGATGCCGCCGCGCCCCGTTACACCGCCACGGTCGATGCCCGTATTGGGCATACCGGTGATTGGAGCGCGCCGATCGCCCACGAGGGAAAACTTTACCTCAGTTCCATGGCCTACGATGGCGTCGCCGATCCTGGTGATGGAAAGCTGTCGCGCCGCTACCGTCATTTCATGAAGAGGGTCGACTTCGCCGATGTCGATCGGCCCCTCGTGAGCGAGGAGGTGAACCTCCCCGGGCGTCTCCTCTCCGTCGCCAAGGGAGGCACTACCCTCCTCACCCTCGGTTGCGCCTTCGACCGGCGGGGACTTCCCGCCAGTGCCCGCGCTTTCCATACCAGCCGATTCGACGGCACCAATGCGACTCTCGTCGATCAGCTCCGCACCACCACCGCGCAGGATCCCTATGCCCTCGATGGCGGGACGCTCTTCGTCGGTGCGGAATCCTCGGATGACGGGGAAACGCAACCTCTCCTCGCCTGGCAAATCGATGACGAGCGAAAGTTCGTGCGAACTGGCCGGATCAGCACGCCGCCCTTCAGCCGCTTCGAAACCCTGAACGGCCTGCTTGTCGCTTTCGGCCAAGGTCTGCCCTGCCTCTACGATGTGAGCGATCCGGCCAATCTCCGACTCCTCGAAGAGGCCGAGACCCGTGAACTGAGCCCCGGCGACCTCGGCCAAGCCGACGGTGGTGCCGGACTCGGGATCTGGCAGGCCCAAGGCCGTTCCGGAGTGGGAGTGGTGCGGTTGAAGTGATGGGGGCAGGTTCCCTTAGTCTTCAAGGCCGCGTCATCTCAAAGGTCCCGAGATCGCCCTTGTCGTTCGAATAGGTCGCCTTGAACTGCTTGCCGGTGATGGTCGCCTTGTGACCAAAGGTCCCGAAAACACCAAGCTTTTCCTCGCCATCCGCGCGGTAGGTGGCACCGCTCTTTTGAACGGGATAGGTGACGATGTAGGCACCGGAGAGGATCTTTTTCCACGTGGCGTGGTAGCGGAAGTCATATTCGCCGGGCTTCTTCTCCGAGGGGCTGACGATGGCGCGGAGATTGCCGGTGTGGCCGTTGGTGGAGGTGGCCCAAGTGCCGGACCAAGGTCCGGCGGGGGAGGCGACTTTTCCGCTCTGGTAGTCGGCGACGGACTGTTTCCATTCGCGCTCGAAGCTGCCACAACTGGTGAGGAGGAATCCGGCAAGGGTGAGGAGAAGCAGGGACGGCGTTTTCATGCGTGGATGATCGAATGAAGCGGATTTCAGTGGCATCTGCAAGTGGCGGAAAAGTGTGGCCAAGGAAATGCGAAGGGTTGAGGGATGGGTCGGCCTACGGAACACGCAGAAACCACGGAAAAAGAAGTGACTTTGCCCATGGCGGCTCCTGCGGCATTTTTCTCTGTCCTCTGTTACTCCGTGTTTTCTGCGTGTTCCGCAGGCCGCCTCTTCCTCGCACGATGTTAGTGCGATTACATCTCGGCGATGCTAGGCCGCCCCGCCTTACCTACCTCACCCCTTCTTGCTCCCTTCGGGCGCGTTGACGGTCTCGCAGAGCCCGACGAGCTGACGGGCGCTTTTCAGGAGGGGTTGGCAGAAGGCGGCGGCATCAGAGCGGTGACCGAACTTCACTTCCTCGGCGGAGGTGAGGAACTCTTGTAACTCCTCCTGGGCGGCGGGGGGCAGGCTGGTGCCTTCGCGGGAGAGGCGGGCGAGGAATTCTTCGGCGGTCTCGTAGCGGACACGGTCGCGGTGGCGCTCGGCGAGGTAGTTTTTCAAGGTCTCGGAGACAGCGAGAGCAAAGGCGTTCGAAGAGAGCTCGTCGCTCTGCCGCTCGATCGCCTCCAATTCACGCTGAGCCCGGACCGCTGGACTGCCGGGCGCGAGACGGGGATCGCGGTTTTGCAGAAGAAAGAGGACGAGCCAGACGAGTCCGGCGATGAGAAGGAGGGCGATGGCGAGATAAACGAAGAGCGGCCAGAGAGGACGCTCGGCCTCGGGCACAATGATGTCGTAGATCCCCTCGGGAACTTCTCCGTTCGCAACCGGCGTTCCGATCGCGGCTTGGGCGAGATGAAAGAGGATCGGGTGCATCACCAAAGAGGGTCAGGCGACGGCGCGGTGAACGCGGCGCTTGAAGAAGCCGTGGAGAACGGGGAGGTATTCCTCGTCGGTGCGGAGGGCGAGTTTGTCGATACCGAGACGTTTGAACTGGCGGTCGATCTCCTCTTGCCAGCGGCGCGATTCGGCGAGGTAGGCGGCGCGGACGCGGGGGTTGGAGGTATTCACCTCGACCTGGCGGCCGGTCTCTGGATCCTCGAGGCGGACGTAGCCGACGGCGGGCAGGGCGAGCTCGGCGGGATCGCTCACCTGGATGGCGACGAGGTCGTGCTTGCGATTGACGACGCGGAGGTCGTTGCCGAGGTCTTCTTGGAAGAGAAAGTCGGAGATGAGGAAAACGAGGGAACGTTTCCGCACGGCGTTTTTGAGGAGGTGAATGGGAGCGGTTAGGGAAGTGCGATGACCGGTGGGCTTGAAGTGGAGGACCTCGCGGATGAGCCTCAGGGCGTGGGCCGTGCCCTTTTTCGGAGGCAGGTAGAGTTCGACCTCGTCGGTGAAGAGAATGAGGCCGACCTTGTCCTTGTTCTGAAGGGCGCTGAAGGCGAGGAGGGCAGCGACTTCGGCCATCATTTCGCGTTTGCTGGGGCCGAGACTGCCGTAATCGCCGGAGGCGCTGATGTCGATGCAAACGAAGACGGTCATCTCGCGCTCCTCGGTGAATTTCTTCACGTAGGGATGTCCCATGCGGGCGGTGACATTCCAATCGATGGAACGCACCTCGTCGCCGGGCTGGTATTCGCGGAAGTCCTCGAAGTCGATGCCCTCGCCCTTGAAGCAGCTGTGGTATTCACCGCCGAAGCTCTCGCGCACGAGCCCACGGGTGCGCAGTTCGATCTTGCGCACTTTGCGGAGGATCTCGGTGATCTCGCTGCGGGATTCCTCGTTGGCGGTGCGGGGCTTTTTCATAGGTTCAACCTCATACTCCTACTCTTACCTCCTACTCCTACTCAATTCGCTAGGCTGGTCGGGGAGTAAGAGTTTTTGATCCTCGAGTCACGGCTTCTCCTTCAAAAAAGCCTGGCTCAGTTTCTCGACCTCGGCGGCGTCCTCATACTCACCTGGATGAACCACCAGGCGGTAGCGGACGGTGAGGGGCTTTTCCTTTTTCACGGTGGTGGCGAAGTAGGTTCCGAAACGGCCATACTGCCGTTCGCTGGCGCGGGCGGGTTTGGGATTCTTGGGATGATCGAGGTAGGAAATGGTCACCTGGGTCTCGCGCAGGGTAATGCACATGGCCTTCCACGGGAGGTCGCGGGTCTGATCGTTGTCGGCCTTGTCGCTCCAGTTGATGGCGACGCCTGGCTGACCGATGCCGCTCACGGGACGCAGGTAATAGGTGGCGTTGGAGGTCTTGTCGTTCACCTCGTTGTGGGCGCGGAAGTGGAAGCCGGCGTGCTGTGGATCGCCGTCGAGCTTCAATTCCGCGACCTGGGGGGCGAGGGTGGATTCGAAATCGACGATGACGTCGGGTCCGTTCAGTGAGAATCGCATCGTGCGCGACTCGGTGGCGAAGGGCACGCCATCGTCGCCGACCCAATCGATCTCGGAGGTGAAGGAGGCGGCAGCGGCGGAGGCTTCCTGATGGGTGAATCGGCGATGGACCTGGTGGGCTTTGCGGCAATGCCAGACGTCGACTTTCTCATGCCTTTTCCCGGCGGCGTCGCTGTAGGAGATCTGGTTGAAGCCGTAGTAAACCCCGCGGTGATGGGGGAATTTGCCGCCGGGTCCTTTGGTGAGGAGGTTCCCGTAGTGCTCCCACTGATACATGTAGAGGTGGCAGAAGGGCTTGTAGGTCTCGTCGCGACGTGCGGGCGAGCTTTCGTCGATGGCTTCGTAGACGTATCGGGCGACGGGCTTGTCGCCGTAGGTGAGCTCGAGGTGTTTACCGGGGGTGTCGGTCCAGGTGAAGTCGGCCCGGGCGGAGGTGGCGAAAAGGAAAAGAGCGAGCAGCAAAAGGGGCGTTTTCATGTTCTGTCAGGGTGCCGGAGTGGTGGAAGGCTTGCTGGTCTCGGGCGCGGCTTTGTCCCTTTCCTTCGCCTTGGCGACGCGGGCGTCAGCCATTTCCTCTTTTGAGGGACGCGGGCGGATCCGGGCGGGGGTCGGCAGGCCGGTGAGGCGGTCGAACTCGTCAGGGGTGCGTTCGTCCGGCTTTTGGTCTTCGGTCTTGATCTCCCAATCCGTGAGCGCGGCGCGCATGGCGCGAAGGATGGGGGCGTATCGGTCGTCGGCGGCGAGATTGGTCAGCTCGTGGGGATCGAGGCGCAGGTCATAGAGTTCCTCGGCGGGACGCGGGGTGAGGAAGTGGATCTGCTGGGCCCCGGTGAGTTCGTTCTTTTCGAGGAGGCGGAGGAGCTCGACGTAGGTGGCGCTGCGCACGACGTCGGCGGGCGGGGTGAGCGGCAGATCGGGGTAGTCGTTGCGGATGTATTTGTAGCGTTCGTTGCGCACGGCGCGGCTGCGGTCTTCGTAATCGTGCCAATTCTTCTCGGCGAAAATGTATTCGCGGAGGGGTTTGGCGGGATCGGCGAAGAGGGGATGGAGATCGACTCCCTCGAAAGCAATGCCAGGCTTTTCGATTTTTGCGATGGTGAGGAGGGTCTTGGCGAGATCGACGGTGCTGACGAGACGCTCGCAGACCGAACCAGGCTCGATCATTCCGGGCCATTTCACGATGAGCGGTGTGCGGATGCCGCTATCGTAGAGGGTGGTTTTGTCGCGGGGAAAGGGGCGGCCGTTGTCGCTGAAGAAGAGGACGATGGTCTTCTCGGAGAGTCCCTGGGAATCGAGTTCATCGAGGACCGCGCCGACGTGGCGGTCGAGGCGGGTGATTTCGTCGTAGTAGCTCTGGTAGTCGGCCCTGACCGCCGGGGTGTCGGGGTGGTAGGGCGGCAGCTTCACTTCCTCGGGGCGCGCGCCGTCCTCGAGAATGGCTTCATGATAAGGGCGATGCGGATCGAGCGCGGCGAGCCAGAGGAAGAAAGGGCGGTCGGCGGCACGGGCCTGAAGAAGGGGGAGCCAATCGGCACATCCGCTCTGGGCGTCGCCATCGGTGGTCTCGGCGAACTCGCCGCTTTTGGCGGCATCGCCGGCGGGCAGTTGAAAGCCGGATTCATCGGCTTCGAGGATTTTGTCAAAACGATCGCGCATGGCGTCGCCGAGGTGCCATTTGCCGGCGGCACCGGTCCAATAGCCTTTTTCCTTGAGCTTCTCGACGAAGGTGACCTGGCCTTTCGGGACGGGCCAATGGAGCTGCTCGGCGTCGGTCTGATGGGGGTAACGTCCGGTGATGAGACTGGCCCGGGTCGGGCTGCACGAAGAAGTCGTGAGAAAGGCCCGCTCGAAGCGCATCCCCCCGTCGGCGAGGCGCTGGAGATTCGGGGTCATGATGGACTCGTGACCAAAGGGCGAGAGGTCGTCCCACGCCAGATCATCGGCGAGGATGAGGATGAGGTTGGGCAGCTTCTTGAGTTCTTCGAGACGGGCGATTTCCTCGGGCGAGGGGGGCGGCGGTTCTTCCTTGCCCTTGCTGTTGCTTCGCTGCGCCTCGGCCCAGGAAGGGGCGAGGATGGCAAGGAGCAGGAGCGGAACGACGAATCGCGGGAACGGCATGGCGGAATGAAGCAGATTCTTTAAGAAATGCCACGTTTCGCTGGCCGGAAAAGCTTGAATGATTTGTCGCAAAAGAACAGGATCGGACAGTGAACGCTTTGGCGAAGACGGGAGATCGGCCGCGCTTGGGCAGGCGGGAGCCTGCCCCGCCACGCTTCGCGTGCGTGATGGCGGCGTTGTCGGGTTTCTTGGGCACAAATAGCGGCTTCGGGTTTGCGGAAGACGCCAAGGCGCTTGCCCACTTCGAATCCAAAATCCGTCCCGTGCTCGTCGAGCATTGCCTCGAATGTCACTCGATCGAATCGGGCAAAGCCAAGGGTGGGTTGCGGCTCGACGATCGCGAGGCCGTCCTGCGAGGAGGTGATTCGGGTCCGGCGCTCGCGCCCGGCAAGCCGGAAGAGAGCCTCCTCCTCGCCGCGATCCGCCACAGCGATCCCGATCTCGAGATGCCGCCGCGGAAGGACCGCCTCTCCGAGTCCACCCTGAAGGACTTCGAGCAATGGATCACCACCGGAGCCGCCGATCCCCGCGAAAGCGCGAACGGAAAGGACGGCCGCACCGGCGACGATTTCGAGAGCCGCAAGCAGCATTGGAGTTTCCTCCCGGTCGTCGCCTCAAGAATCCCTGAACCAAAGCGGCGCGACTGGGCTTACAACGAAATCGATCGCTTCATCCTCGCCAAGCTCGAAGAAAATGGCCTCGAGCCCTCACCTGATGCGGATCCCGTGGTGTTTTTACGCCGATTGAGTTTCGACCTTACCGGGCTGCCGCCGTCTTCGGTCATCGGTAATCAGCCATCAGTCATCGCTCAGTCCACCACACGGAAGACCGATCACCGATTACCGATTACGGAAACCATCGACGCTCTCCTTGCCAGCCCCGCCTACGGTCAACGCTGGGCGCGCCATTGGCTCGATGTGGTGCGCTTCGCCGAGTCGAACGGCAAGGAGGCGAACCTGATCTATCCTCACGCGTGGCGTTATCGCGACTACGTCATCGATACCTTCGACCGCGACCTGCCCTACGACCGCTTCCTGACCGAGCAGCTTGCAGGAGACTTGCTGCCTGCGGAAAACGACGCCGAACGCGCCCGGTTCCTTATCGCGACGGGTTTCCTCGCGATGGGGCCGAAGAGTCTCGCCGAGCAGAATCCGGCCCAGTTCGCCGCCGATGTCGCCGATGAGCAGATCGACGCGCTTTCCCGCGCCTTTCTCGCCACCTCACTTGCCTGCGCTCGCTGCCATGATCACAAATCCGACCCGGTGACGATGACGGATTATTACGCCCTGGCGGGGATTTTCAAGAGCACCGACACCCGGTACGGCACCTGGGTCGATTCAGAGAACAACCGTGGCGGGAAACTGATCCGCTTGCCGGACCTCCCGGGACAGCTCATCCCGAACCTCTCGATCACGAAAAAGGAAGTCGCCGATCTACACGCGAAGCTCGCCCAACTTGAGGCCGATGAAAAGGCGGGACGCGAAAAGGGCGAAAAGGCGAAGGCCGAGGGACGCGATTTACAGCTCGATTTC
Source organism: Akkermansiaceae bacterium UBA5020 (assembly GCA_002396885.1). Taxonomy (GTDB): domain Bacteria; phylum Verrucomicrobiota; class Verrucomicrobiia; order Verrucomicrobiales; family DEV007; genus Arctic95D-9. The sequence continues at coordinate 29,413 of DGXY01000050.1, read as the reverse complement.
AACGAGATGCTCCGCGAAGCCCTCCGCATCCTCTGGACGCGTGGCCCCGTGGTCGGCAAGCTTGCGACCGTCGATGAAAACGGAATCGCCCTGCCGCTTGCCATGGGCGTGCTCGAGGCCCCGTCGAAAGTCGATTCGCCCCGTTACGAGCGCGGCGAGTTGGCCCATCCCGCCGAGATCGTGCCGCGGGCGGTGCCGGCACTCTTCGGGCTCGCCAGTGAAGGGGCGGTGCCGCCGGACACGAGTGGGCGTCTCGATCTCGCCCGTTGGATCGCCGATCCCGATCACCCGCTGACGGCTCGCGTGATGGTGAACCGGGTCTGGACCCATCTTTTCGGCGCGGGCTTGGTCGAGACGGTCGATGATTTCGGTCGCAGCGGATCTGCTCCGAGCCATCCCGAGCTGCTCGATTATCTCGCGACGCGATTTGTCGAAGAGGGCTGGTCGGTGAAGGCGCTGATCCGCGCGATCGTGAGTTCGCGCACCTACCAACAGGCCTCGACCTGGCGGGAGGAGGCCTTTTTAAAGGATCCGGACAACCGCCTTCTCTGGCGTCATTCGAAACGCCGCCTCGATGCCGAATCCATCCGCGATGCGATGCTGGCGGCTTCAGGTGAACTCGATTGGTCGCCCCGGGCCGGATCCCTCGTCGCGGAATTGGAGGTGCAGTCCGCCGCGATGATTCCCTTCAACCCGAAGATCCCCGGGGACCTTGATGGATCGCCCCATCGATCCGTCTACCTGCCCGTGATGCGCGATCAGTTGCCCGATGTGCTGAGGCAATTCGACTTCGCTGAGCCCAGCCTCGTCACGGGGAAACGCGACAGCACCAACGTCCCGCCCCAAGCGCTCTACCTGATGAACAGCGACTTTGTTCTGGCTCAGGCCACGGCCGTGGCGAAGCGGGTGATGGAGGCAAGGGAGGACGCGAGAATCGACGAGGTCTATCGACGCTGTCTCGATCGAGCGCCGGATGAGGAAGAGCGGAAACTGGTGGACGAATTTTTGAAAGCGCCGCTGCCAGAAGGCGCTGATGCCGCCAAGGAATCGGAAAAGCGCTGGCGGGACGTGTCTCAGGCCTTGCTCGCGAGCGCGGATTTCCGGATGATCGATTGATGAAGAGGATCGCAACCATGCATGGATGTGGCATGGGCTTCCAGCCCATGCATCTCCCTTTGACCTGCGGGGAAGCGCCGTGGTTCCATCGCTCGGAATCGCGGAGCCTCGCGGGCAATCCCGTAGATTCCGATGACGACGTTTTCACACGATGCATGGCCAGGATGCCCATGCCACCTTTACCCGACCCGTGACCCATGACCCGTGCTCCATTTTCCCGCCGCTCCTTCCTTGAGCATTCCGCTCTCGGCGCCGGTTGGCTCGCGTTTTCGGCACTCGCCGCGCAGCGCACGAAGGCCTCGGTCAACGCGAGCGGGCTTGCTCCGCGCGACCCGCATTTCCCGGCAAAGGCGAAGCACGTCATTTTCCTGACGATGCGGGGTGGTCCCTCGCACCTCGACTTGCTCGACGAGAAGTCGGCTCTGATCAAACACTCTGGCAAAACCTCGACGACGGGACGAGATTCGGCGGGCGCGAAGCTACTCGGTCCGGTCCATCCCTTCGCGAGCTACGGGAAGTCGGGACTCCGCATGACAAGCCTGCTCCCGCGCATCGGCGAACACGCGGATGATCTCTGCGTTCTCAATTCCCTTCACACCGATGTGCCGAATCACTCGCCGGCTTTCGTGCAGATGCACACGGGGAGTTTCCAGTTCGTCCGTCCCTCGCTCGGCGCGTGGATGGTCTACGGCCTTGGCAGCGAGAACGAAAACCTGCCGGGCTTCGTCACGCTCAATCCTCCAGCCGGTGACGGGGGAGCGCGGAATTACGGCAGCGCTTTTCTCCCGAGCGTTTGCCAGGGGACGCGTCTCGGTGGCGGTCAATTGCCGGGGCTCTACGCGGCCTTCCTGAAGCAACAGGAGGCTCCCGGTCCCCCGATGAAAAACATTGTCCACCCTGACCGGAGCACCGCGGAGCAGCGCCGTCAGCTCGACCTTTTGCGCGGGATCAATGAGCATCGACTCGCCCGCGAGCCCCATCAGCCCGAAGTCGAGGGCATGATCGAGAGTTTCGAACTCGCCTTTCGCATGCAGAGCGAGGTGCCCGGGGTGCTCGATCTCAAGGAGGAATCGGCCGAAACGATGGCGCTCTACGGGATCGGTAAAGGCGAGGACCTTTTCGGTCGGCAGTGTCTCCTCGCGCGTCGTCTCGTCGAGGCGGGGGTGCGCTTTGTCGAGATCGCTTCACCCGAGGGCTGGGATCACCATGCCCTCATTTCCCAGCAGCTTCCCAAAGCTTGTGCCGCCGTCGACAGGGCGGTGGGAGGATTGTTGACGGACTTGAAGCGGCGTGGCTTGCTCGAAGACACGCTTGTGATATGGGGCGGGGAATTCGGCCGCACGCCTTATGCGCCCGGTCTCAACGGACGCGATCACAATCACAAGGGTTTCTCGATCTGGATGGCCGGTGGCGGCGTGAAGGGCGGGATGAACCACGGCGCCACCGATGAGATCGGCTACGAGGCGGTCCTGGATCCCATGCACATCCGCGACTGGCATGCCACGGTTCTGCACTTGTTAGGACTCGACCACCGGAGGCTCACCTACAACTACGGAGGGAGGGATTTCCGGCTGACCGAGACGGGCGGGGAGGTCGCGAAGGCGATCCTGTCGTGAGGTGCCCGTTCTTGCCGCAGCGGAACCGGCGACGGTTCCGACGAGAGTCAGCGAAGGTGCCGCCGAACCAACAGCGATCGAACCACGCCCCGGACGGAAGGTTCGCACCTTCCGCTACAGGGAAAGGGACATCGTAGGAACTGTAGCGGAACCGGCCACGGTTCCGGCGAGTCAGCGAAGATGTCGCCGAAACAACAGCGATCGAACCACGCCCGCGATGGATCAAACTCCCGAAAAGAGCAGCCACCAGCCGATGACGATGGCAAGGCAGAACAGGAAGAAGAAATGGATCCCGCTCTTGTTGCACTCGGCGTGGTAACGACGGCGCTCGGCGTGGGAAAGATTCTTCTTCTTGGAGTCGCGCCTTGATCCGGCGCGATCGGGCGGGGGAATGACGCCCTCATGCTTCATCCGCTCGCGTTGAAGTTGATCGGCGGTCTTCTTCGCGAGGAAATTCTCGATCGCACCGATTTGCGCATTCAACTGATAGACCTGGCCCACGAGATCATCGCTTTTGGCACGCTTCCGGGGCTTCGCCGACTTCAAATCGGGGGTGTCGAGAATGTCTTCTTTTTTCGTGGAAGCAGAGCGACGCCGACGGTTTTTCGGCTTCCGGGAAAAGAGGCTCATGATGCTGGAGAAAATCGTGGGGGCAAAGTCAGAGGTCCGGCGCGGAGGGCACGGCTCCACGGAGCGTGACTTGAAGGACGGGATCGCCTCAGAAGAAGAAGATGCAGATCACGGCGATCACGGCGAAGCCGACGAAGGGGAGCGAGAAAGCGAAGCCACTCTTCAGCCAATAGAGAAAATCACCACGCTCGCCTCCGTAGTTGGACGCGCCGGCGGGCCGAGGCATCGGCGTGATCTTGCCACCGAAGAGTCCGGCCTTTTTCGCAAGAGAATTGATCATCGGCAAGACGCGGTCGATCTCGTCTTCGGCCGACTCGATGTAACCGAGGGCACGCGCGAGTTCGGCTTTGCGGTCGGCGCGGCTCCAGAGTTCGGGACGGAGGGCATTGATGTTCGCGAGGTGCCCTTCGAGTCGCTCCTGGGCAGACTGGCAATCTTCGGCGACACGTTGGGCCTCGGCGGTCTCCCGTTCGAGAACGGAAAGGTAGCGGCTCAGTTCCTCACAGACTTCGACGCGGCCTGTTTTGAAGAGCTGCTCCTTTTTGGTCAGCTCCTCGAGTTCAGCGGCCTGACGTTTGATCTGCTCTTCCTGCTGGCGGAGTTCGCGGAGCTTGTCTTGGGCGGCCTGATACTCTTCGTCAAGGTCGTCGCTGTAGGGCGTGACCGGCTTGAATTGCGGGGCGTCGAACTGGAGATCGAGATCCCGGTCACCGTCTTCGTCGAAGAAAAAAGGTTTGAGTTCGGCTGCTGCGGACATGGTGTGGAGATGAATTGTTAAAATTAACCTCTATTAATATTACGAATTGGTTAGAATTTCCAGTCTTTTCAGCTTTTTCTGTGAAAAAAATAGCGGAGCGAGGGTCACGGCAGAAGTGAGGGCGAAGATTGCCGCGATGCCCCATTGTTTTGCGGGGTCTCGATACCAACCGGGATCGACGGCATTCTCACGGAAGACATCCCAACGTAGCCACGCGAGGAGAAGGATGAAGGCGAGGATATAGAGGAAGCTCCCGACGAGGCAGAGAGTGCCTCCGAAGCCGCTCACGATCTTGGCGGCGTTGGATTCGCGGAGATTCGGAAAGAGGACTCCGAGCCCGACGGCGAGTCCGTTCAATCCGATGGCGAGGAGGGCGACGGCTCCGGCGAAGAAGGCCGAATCGGCGAATCCGAGGCGGAGATTGTAGCCCCCGATGAAAAGAATGACGATCACGACGAGTCCGCTGCAGAGCGTGCTCGTCACAAATTTTTGCAAAACAATTGAGGGCAGCCTTAGGGGCGACATCGCGAGGATCCAGAGGCGGCGTCCCTCGAGGCTGAACTGGGGAAAGACGAAGCGGGTCGTGAGGGTGGAGAGGGCGAGGGCGCAGACGGAGAGGTTGAGAAAGGCGACGAGGTAGAGGTCGCGGGCTTGGCCGAGGTCGCCGTTCATTTTGCGCAGTCCGGTCGAGTAAAGGGCGAGCAATCCGAAAACGACGGAGAACTGCACCCACTGGGCTGGTTCGCGAAAGAAGGTGAGGAAATCCTTTCGCGAGACTGCCGCGAGGGGACGTCCGATGAGCCGGGCGAGCGAGGAAGGGCGGGGATAGAGGCGGGCGAGGCGCTCTTGGTCGGAGAGGCGTTGGCGATCCCGTCGCATCGCGGAGACGGCGGAATGCTGGAGCGAGAGATTCCACGAACGATAGAACCAGCGGTCACCCACGCCGATGAGGAGGAGCACGGCAAAGAGGGCGTGGCTTAAGAGCAAGGTCGGATAAAGCACGGAGGTGGAATGACGGAAGGGGCGCGTCCATTCGACGACCGAACCGGCGAGCCAGGTGCTTGGAAAGGCGCGATTCACGGCGATGCCGGTGTGGTGGAGGACCCGCTGGAAGGTGAGGGCCGAGCCGAGGCCGGATTCCTCGACGATGCGTTGATCCTTCAGTCCCGTATTCACCGCCGAGCTGACGAGGAGCAGGGCGACGACGACGACCCCGGCGAGGATCTGTTTGCGATTGAGCCAGCGGACGGCAGTGAGGAGGAGGATCGCTCCGGTCGCGCTCGCGACGATGAGGAAGAGAAGGAGCACGACGAAGGTCTTCGGAAAGAAGTCGGGCGAGACCCCTCGCATCCGGGCGAAGGCGAGGAGAAGCGGGGCGAGGATAAAGGCGAGGCCCCAGCTCGAAAACGCGGCCGATTCGAAGCATTTCCACAGAAAGAGGGCCCGGTGCGAGACGGGCAGGGTGAGGAGCCAGCGGGTATCGCGGCTGCGGTAGAGCGAGATGTAAGAAGTCACCGCAACGGAGAAGAGCAGCATCAGGAAAAAGCAGAAAAAGAGCACGTAGATGAGCCGGTCGCTAAGGAGAGCGCCTGCCGCCGGGAGCGAGGCGACGTAGCGGAGGCCCTCGCTGAAGAGCCAGTAGGCGGCGACCATGTAGCCAATGAGAAAGGTGGCGATCGTCCCGCTCATGAGCCGCGAATGGACCGCCGCGTCGGTCGCCTTCACCCGCAGCATCCGCCAGTGGACGCGGAAGAGCAGGAGCCATTGGGAGAGGGTGGACATGCGGGAGCGAGGAGGAGGAGCGGGAAGCCGTTTTTTCCCTTTGGAAATCGCATTTTATCTCTAAGGTGGCCCGCATGGCAAGCATAGGGACACCTTTCACGGATGGCGCGACTCGCGTGATGCTTTGTGGATCAGGCGAACTCGGGAAAGAGGTCGTCATCGAGCTACAGCGCTACGGCGTCGAGGTCATCGCGGTCGACAGTTACGAAAATGCGCCCGCGATGCAGGTCGCGGACCGTTCTCATATCGTCTCCATGCTCGACGGGACGGCCCTGCGTGCGGTGATCGAGGCGGAGCGTCCGCATCTCATCGTGCCGGAAGTGGAGGCGATCGCCACTGATACGCTTGCGGCGATTGAGGCCGAAGGGCTCGCCACGGTCATCCCCACGGCCCGGGCGACGCAACTGACGATGAATCGCGAGGGGATCCGCCGCCTCGCCGCCGAGGAGCTCGGACTGCAGACCTCGCCCTATCGTTTCGCCGCGACGGAGGAGGAATTCCACGCCGCCATCGCCGAGATCGGCCTGCCCTGTGTCGTGAAGCCGATCATGAGCTCGTCAGGCAAAGGCCAGAGCACGGTGAAGCGTCCGGAGGAGGTTCAGGCGGCCTGGAACTATGCCCAGAAGGGCGGTCGGGCCGGGAAGGGAAAGGTGATCGTCGAAGGTTTTGTCGATTTTGACTACGAGATCACCCAGCTGACGGTGCGTCATGTTGGCGGGACTTCCTTTTGCGAGCCGATCGGTCATATCCAGATCGACGGCGACTACCGCGAGAGCTGGCAGCCGCAGCCGATGAGTGATCTCGCACGGGAAAGGTCGCGCGAGTATGCCTGGGCCATCACCGAAGCGCTCGGCGGGCGCGGCATCTTCGGGGTGGAACTCTTTGTGAAAGGTGACGAGGTCATCTTCTCCGAAGTCTCGCCCCGTCCCCACGACACGGGCATGGTGACGATGATCTCGCAGGATCTTTCGCAATTCGCTCTGCACGCGCGAGCTATTCTCGGCTTACCGATCCCGGAGATCCGGCTGCTCGGCCCCTCGGCCTCGGCCGTGCTACTGGTGGAAGGGCAGTCCGAGGCGATCACCTACAGTGGACTCGAGAAGGCCCTGGCTCAGCCCGACACCCAGATCCGCCTCTTCGGCAAACCGCAGGTCGCGGGTAAACGCCGCATGGGCGTGGCCTTGGCTCGGGACGTCGATGTCGATGCAGCCCGGGAAAAGGCGCGCGCCGCCAGTGCCGCGATCGAAGTGACCCTCTGATCAGGCGAGGAAGGTGGCGCGGCGCTTGCGCACCGCCGTGGCGAGTTCCTTCACCATTTCCACGGTGGTCTCCCAGCCGACGCAGGAATCGGTAACGCTGACGCCGTATTGGAGCTTCGAGAGATCGGAGTCGATCTTTTGCGAGCCTTCCTTGAGGTGGCTTTCGATCATGATCGCGCGGATCGAGGAGTCGCCGCCACCGATCTGCTGGCAGAGCGAGGCGTTCACCTTGGGCTGGTTGCGGTAATCCTTCTCGCTGTTTGCATGACTGCAATCGACCATGATGGCCGGCTCGAGCCCCTTGGCTTCGAGCGCCTGACGCACTTCGCGGATGCTTTCGTGGTCGTAGTTGGTCCCGACGGCGCTGCCTCCGCGGAGGATGATGTGGCAGGTCTCGTTGCCGCGGGTGGAAATGATGGCGCTGTCACCGGCCTTCGTCACCGAGAGAAAACGGTGCGGTTTTTCGGCCGACTGGATCGCATCGATCGCGATCTGGTAGTTGCCGCTGGTGCCGTTTTTGAAGCCCACGGGCATGCTGAGACCGGAGGCGAGCTCGCGGTGGAGCTGGCACTCGGTGGTGCGGGCACCGATCGCGCCCCAGGCGATGAGGTCGGCATAGAATTGCGGGCTGATCGTATCGAGAAACTCGGTCCCGGCGGCGATGCCTTTCTCCGCGATCTGGAGCAACAGCTTCCGGGCGATCGCAAGCCCCGCGTTGATGTCGTAGGATTCGTCGAGGCGGGGATCGTTGATGAGCCCCTTCCA
>DGXY01000050.1:0-21321 GCA_002396885.1 Akkermansiaceae bacterium UBA5020 | reverse complement strand
CGTTGATGAGCCCCTTCCAGCCGACCGTGGTGCGGGGTTTCTCGAAGTAGACGCGCATGATCAGGAGCACGTCTTCGGCGACGGCATCCTTCAGCCCGGCGAGGTGGTCGGCGTATTCGAGCGCCGCCTTGGGATCATGGATCGAGCAGGGGCCAACGATGGCGAGGACACGATCGTCCTTGCCCGAGAGGATCGCAGCGACTTCTTCACGCGCCTTGGCCACGGTCGTTTCGGCGACGGGGGAGACGGGCAGTTCCTCCATCAGGATGACCGGGGGGATCAGCTGGCGGGTGCTGGCAATGCGAAGATCGTCGAGGGGGATGGACATGGGGCGGGAAATGAACAACCGATTGGCGAGGGGGGAAAGGGGAAAATCGACTCTTTTCGGCCCATCCCGGTCCACGAAATTGCTCCCGAAATCGTCGTTCCGGGATTGAGCAAAACCGTATCCTCCTCTAACCTCGCCCCACATGAGCAAACCCGCCCATCTTCGCCGTGACCCTCGCGATTTCACCGGGGGCGGTATCTTCGGAACTCCGGGAACCCCCGGCACGACCGGCGATCTGGTCTTTGATGAACGGATCAAGGAACTCGTCGACGACTGGTCTTGCGGTCGGGCCAACGGTCTCGTCCGTGAGATGATCGTCACCGCCCTGAAGATGGGACGCGACTGTCTCGCCGAGGGTGACATGAAGCTCTACAGCCGGTCACTGAAGGAAATGCGGCGGGCCAGCCTCGTTTTCGGTCCCTACGAGACGGAACGGAAGCTTTCGATCTTCGGGAGCGCCCGCACCAAGCCAAGCGAGCCGGAATTCAAGTCGGCGGTGGCCTTTGCCAGAAAGATGCGCGAGGCGGGTTTCATGACGATCACGGGCGCGGGGCCAGGCATCATGGAAGCGGCCCAGGAGGGGGCGGGGCGCGACGGGAGCTTCGGACTGAACATCAAACTGCCCTTCGAACAGAGTGCCAATGCCCACATCCACGGCGACGAGAAGCTGATCAATTTCAATTACTTCTTCACCCGCAAACTCGCCTTCGTGAAGGAAAGCGACGCGATCGCCGCGTTTCCCGGTGGCTTCGGGACGATGGACGAGCTTTTCGAGGTGCTGACCCTGATCCAGACCGGCAAGGCGCAGGTGGTGCCCATCGTCCTGATCGATGCCAAGGGCGGGACCTATTGGAAGACCTGGTTCCGTTTCATCAAGGACCACTTGCACCGGCTCGGACTCATTTCCGAAGACGATTTTCACCTTTTCAAGGTCACCGATGATCTCGACGTGGCGACTGAGGAAATCGTAAAATTCTATCGCAACTACCACAGTTATAGGTATGTGGGGAAACGCGTGGTGATTCGTTTGCAACGTCCCGTGACCCCCGAGCTGCTCGGGCATCTCAATGCCGAGTTCATCGACCTGATCGAGGAGGGGGCCTACCACACGAGCGCCGCCTTGCCCGTCGAAGACGAGGATGAGCCGCACCTGCACGATCTGCCTCGGCTCATCTGCACGAAGAAGCGGGGGCTCTCGGGCCGTTTCCGCCAGCTCATCGACTGCCTCAACGAGCATTGATCCTCGACCCAGTGCCATGCCCGATCTTTCCCACGAGCGACATTGGCGAGCGGCGGGATTCGCGCGAATCGCGGGGATCGACGAGGCCGGACGGGGGCCGCTCGCAGGGCCGGTCACGGCGGCGGCGGTGGTCGTGCCCGAGGACTACGAACACGCCATCCTGAACGACTCCAAGCAGCTCGCCGAGAAGCGTCGCGAGGCGCTCTACGAGGAGATCACGACCGATCCACGCATCGTCTGGGCCTCGGCCCGGGTCGAGGCTGAGGAGATCGACCGGATCAACATTCTCAGGGCGACCCATCTCGCGATGGCGCGGGCTTTCGAAAAACTGGACCCCCGGCCCGAACTCGCCCTCATCGACGGACGGCCGGTGAAGTCCTTTCCCGGCGAACACCGGGCTCTTGTGAAGGGCGACAGTCTCTCCCTTTCGATCGCGGCGGCGAGCATCATCGCCAAGGTCGAGCGCGACCGCATCATGCTCGCCTTTGCGGAATGCTTTCCGGGCTACGGATTTGAGCGGCACAAGGGCTATGGCACCGCCGCGCATCTCGAGGCCTTGAATCGGCTCGGACCTTGCCCGATCCACCGGAAGAGTTTTGCTCCGGTCGCCCAACTTGAACTCAAACTCGATCTGCGTTGAGAGCTTTTTTCCAGGCCTGGTATCGATGGGGGGATCGCGAACTCGATCGTCTCGTCGCTCTTCCGGATCGGGATGAGATGGAAAAAGGAGAATGGAACACCCTTGTCGGGACGACGGGAGAGCGTCTCGTCGCGAAGCATCTCTGGCGCACGGGACGCAAGGTGCTCTATCGCAATTACCGTCCGAAGGAAGGTGGGGAGGTCGATATCGTCTACCGCGAGGGCAACACCCTCGTCTTCGGCGAAGTGAAAACGCGGACGCGGGGCGAGTTCGGCGATCCCTCCAAGTCCGTCACCCGTGCCAAGGAAAAGCTCGTCATCCGCGGAGCGAATGCCTGGCTGCGCGAGCTGAATTATCCCGAGGTGCTCTTCCGCTTTGACATCATCGAGGTCCTCCTCCACGAGGGAAAGGTCCCGCAGTTGCAGGTGATCGAGAATGCCTTTACCACCCCGCAGGTGGGGCTCGGGATGTGAGGCGGATCAGACCCGGAAGAGCGCCCCAAGCTTTTTCCCGAGGATGAGCCCGGCCCCGACGATCGTTACCGCGAGAAAGATCATCGCCCAGACCCCGAGGGCCGAGGCGAGATTGGGTCCCGTGCCGAGCGAGGTGACGAGGGCATAGATCGCTTTCGTGATCGGGAAATGCTGCTGTTGCTCCGCGAGGATGAGCGAGTCCGAGACCTCGAGCATGGCGAAGGAGAAGGCGAGGAGACACCCCGCGATGAGATTGGCCGAGATCAGGGGCAGGGTGATGCGGCACATCGCCTTGAGCGGCGGGCAGCCGAGGTTCTGGGCCGCCTCCTCAAGGCTGACGCTGGTCTGTTGGAATCCCGCCGCGGCCGAGCGCACCACGTAGGGCAGGCGCCGCACTGAGTAGGCGATCACGAGAATGAGGAGGGGATCCTCGGCCCGGATGAGGAAGCCGAAGGCTTGACCCTCGCGCGTCATCGCGAGGTAGCCGAAGGCGAGGACGAGTCCCGGCACCGCGAGCGGTAGCATCGCCATCGCATCGAGGAGTTCGCGACCGGGGAGTTTCGTGCGCACCACGACGTAGGCGATTCCGATGCCGAGGAAGAGGTCGACAAGGGTCGCGAGAGAAGCGTATTTCAGCGAGTTCCCGATCGAGGAGAGGGTGAGGGGATGACCGAGGGCGTCGGTAAAATGTTGTCCTGTCAGGGCGGTGGGCAGGACCGTGCCATACCAGTCGTTCGAGAGCGAAAGGAGCAAGACGCCGAGGTGCGGCAGGATCCCGAGGGCGGTGATCGCGGCGAAGAGCCCGATCGAGAGTGCCGCCATGCCGCGCGAGGCGGGTCGCAGGGTGCGCCCGGTCGAGGCCCGGCCCGAGCCGGCGAAGTCGTCGCGGCCGAACGAGAGTTTGCCGAGCAGGTAAAAGAGGGTCGTCGCCGCGAGCATCACGACGACGAGGGCGTAGGGGAAAGGATTGCCGCTGAGATCCTTGATTCCTTCAAAGATCTGCACCGAGGTGACCCGGTCGAAATCGAAGACGAGCGGCACGCCCAGCTCGGTGAAGGCCCAGATGAAGATGATTGTGCCCCCGGCGAAGAGTCCTGGACGGATCAGCGGCAGGGTCACCCTGACAAACCGCCGCCAGCCGTGGCAGCCGAGGTTTTCCGCCGCCTCCTCCAGCGCCGGATCGAGATTGGCGAGGGCGGCCGAGAGATTCAGGTAGGCGATCGGATAGAGGTGGAGGGCGTTCATCAGGACGATCCCGACGAGGCGTCCTTCCCCGAGCCAATCGTAAGGCGCGGAGGCGTCCATGAGGCCCAGATCGATGAGAAAGGCGTTGAAGACTCCGGCCTGGCCGAGGAACTGGCGGATTCCCAGGGCGCCCACAAACGGCGGCAGAATCAGCGGCACGAGGACGAGGGCATTGAGCAGTTCACGACCGGGGAACTTCCAGGCGTGATTGACGAGGGCGAGGGGCAGGGCGATGAGGATCGCGAGGATCGTCGTGAAGAGACCCATCCAGAAGGAATTCGCGAGCCCCTCGAGGTAGATCGGATTGCGGAAGATCTCGGCGACGTAGGCGAGGGTGAAGCCGCCCTCTGGCGTCACGAAAGCTTCGCGGACCGTGTGCCAGATCGGATAGGCGAAGAAGCAGGCAAAAAAAGCCGTGGTCAGCGCATAGATGGCGATGGCGAGGGGGCGGGACATCGGGGAAGCGGACGCGGCTTTTCAAGGAAGGAGCGCGGGATCGGCCGGAATGCAAGAGCCATGTCCCGCATTTGCAATCCCCGACGGACGGTGGAATGCTTTCTTTCCGCCTCGTTTTTCCCATTCCATGAGCGATTTCACCTACCACAAACCCTTTCCCCTCGGCCCCGACACCACGACCTACCGTCTCGTCACGACCGAGGGCGTTTCCGTCACCGAGTTCGAAGGACAGGAGATCCTCAAAGTCACGCCGGAGGCCCTCACCCGGCTCGCCAATGAGGCGCTCAAGGACATCTCCTTCATGCTGCGACCCTCGCACCTGAAGCAGGTTGCCGCGATCCTCGATGATCCCGAGGCGACCGACAACGACCGCCTCGTCGCCCTCACCCTGCTGCGCAACGCGGAGATCGCGGCCCGGGGCATTTTGCCGATGTGTCAGGATACCGGCACCGCCATTGTCGTGGCGAAAAAGGGCCAGCAGGTCTGGACTGGTGGTCACGATGAGGAAGCTCTCGCCGCAGGGATCTGGAAGACCTTCCAGGAGGAGAATCTCCGATACTCCCAGCTCGCGCCCCTGACTCTCTTCGACGAGAAGAACACCCGCAACAACCTGCCCGCGCAGATCGATCTCTTCGCGGCGGATGGCGCCGAATACGAGTTCCTCTTCATCACCAAGGGCGGCGGATCGGCCAACAAGACCTTCCTCTATCAGGAGACGAAAGCCCTCCTTTCCGAAGACCGTTTCGTCCCTTGGGCGATCGAGAAGATGCGCTCGATCGGCACCTCGGCCTGTCCTCCGTATCACCTCGCCTTCGTCGTCGGCGGCACCAGCGCCGAGGCGACCCTGAAGACGGTGAAGCTCGCCTCGACCCGCTACCTCGACGCCCTCCCCACGGAAGGCAGTGAAAAGGCCCAGGCCTTCCGCGATCTCGAGATGGAAAAGGTCCTGCTCCAGAAGGCCCGCGAGATCGGGATCGGGGCGCAATTCGGAGGCAAGTTCTTCGCTCTCGACGTGCGTGTCATCCGCCTGCCGCGCCACGGTGCGAGCTGTCCTGTCGGACTCGGGGTGAGTTGCTCGGCCGATCGCCAGGCCAAGGCCAAGATCACGAAGGACGGGATCTTCCTCGAGCAACTCGAGACGAATCCCGGGCAATACATCCCGGAGAAATGGCGCGACCACCAGTTCCACGGCGTCCCCGTCGATTTGAATCTGGGGATGGCCGAAACGCTGCAGACGCTATCGAAGTATCCCGTCACCACCGCGCTGGAGCTCACCGGCACGATCATCGTCGCCCGTGACATCGCCCACGCGAAGCTGCGCGAGATGGTCGAGCGCGGCGAGGAGCTGCCTGCCTATTTCAAGGAATACCCGGTTTACTACGCTGGCCCTGCCAAAACACCCGAGGGGATGCCGAGCGGGTCCTTCGGTCCGACCACGGCGGGGCGGATGGATCCCTACGTCGATCTCTTCCAATCCCAGGGCGCCTCGATGGTGATGATCGCGAAGGGCAACCGCAGCCAGCAGGTCACCGACGCCTGCAAGAAACACGGGGGATTCTACCTCGGATCGATCGGTGGTCCCGCTGCGATCCTCGCGCAGAATCACATCAAGAAGGTCGAGGTCCTCGATTTCCCCGAGCTCGGCATGGAAGCCGTCTGGAAGATCGAGGTCGAGAGATTCCCCGCCTTCATCCTCGTCGACAACAAGGGCAACGACTTCTTCAAGGCGATCCATCAGTGCCCCGTGGCGTGAGGGCGCGAGGGCGGATCTAGCTCAACGACCGATGCATTCACCCTACCAAACCCACCTCGCCGATCAGCTCGCCTCGATCCGCGCTGCCGGAGGCTACAAGATTGAGCGCGTCCTCACGACGCCGCAGTCCCCTCACGTCGAAACCGATGCCGCTGGCGAAGTCATCAATCTCTGCGCCAACAACTACCTCGGTCTCGCCAACCATCCCGAAGTGATCGCGGCCGCGCACGAGGCGCTCGAGCGCTGGGGCTACGGACTCTCCTCGGTGCGCTTCATCTGCGGGACTCAGACGATTCACAAGGAACTCGAGGCGCGCCTCAGCGACTTCCTTGGCACGGAGGACACGATCCTCTATTCCTCCTGCTTCGACGCGAACGGCGGCCTTTTCGAAACCATTCTCGGCGAGGAGGACGCGATCATCTCCGATGCGCTCAACCATGCCTCGATCATCGACGGCATCCGGCTCTGCAAGGCGAAACGCTACCGCTACGCGAACGGGAATCTCGACGAGCTCGAATCCTGTCTGAAGGAGGCGCAGGCGCAGCGTTTCCGCCTCATCGCCACGGACGGGGTCTTTTCGATGGACGGCTCGATCGCCGATCTCAAGGCGATCTGCGATCTCGCGGATCGCTATGGGGCTTCCGTGATGGTCGACGACTCGCACGCCGTCGGCGTGATCGGCGCGACGGGGCGGGGGACTCATGAATATCGCGAGGTGATGGGACGCGTCGATGTCTTCACCGGCACCCTCGGCAAGGCCCTCGGTGGCGCCAGCGGCGGTTACACGAGCGGACGCAAGGAGATCATCGACCTGCTCCGGCAGCGCTCGCGTCCCTATCTCTTTTCCAACACTCTTGCCCCCGCCATCGTCGCCGGATCGCTCAAGGCGCTCGACCTTCTGACAGGATCAAGCGAGAGACTGGACCGTCTTCGGTCGAACACCGCTTTCTTCCGTGGCGAGATGGCGAAGACCGGACTTACCCTGCTGCCCGGCGAACATCCCATCGTGCCGGTGATGCTCGGCGAGACATCCTTGGCCGCGAAGATGGCCGCTCGCCTGCTCGAGAAGGGGGTCTACGTGATCGGCTTTTTCTTTCCCGTCGTGGCCGAAGGCAAAGCCCGCATCCGGACGCAGGTCTCGGCCGCACACAGCGAGGAAGATCTTGCGACCGCGGCGCGAGCGTTCGGAGAGGTGTGGGCGGAATTGCGCGGGTGAGCGAGTCACTTCCTTTTCCTAGCCCGACGACACCAAAGCCGCCGCCCTCACCACCCCGTCCCGACCTTCCATTCTTCCATCATCTCAAGCGGAATCTCGTCGAGGAAGCGAGAGGGGCGCTGCAGGACTTCGCCGGTGAAGGAGCCGTGCCAGAGGAGCGGATAGGTGAGGTAAAGCTCGTCCTTCGCGCGGGTCACGGCGACGTAGAAAAGGCGGCGCTCTTCCTCGAGTCCGCTCTGGTCGTCGTTGTCCTCGTCGAGGACGCGGTTGTTGGGGAACATGCCGTCGGCGAGCCAAACGCAGAAGACCACCTTCCACTCGAGTCCCTTGGCCTGGTGGACGGAGCTGAGGCAGACCGATTCCTTGTCGGGCTGGTTCGCGGTGGCCTCGACCGCATCCTGTCCGGCGAGGAGGCTGAGCTGGCTCAGGAATTCGCCCATATCATCAAAGCGCTCGGCGTAGCGCTCGAGCTGGAGGAGGTCCTGCTTGCGATGGTCGTAGTTCGTGAACTTCGCCTTCATGTAGTCCTCGTAAACACCACCGAGGATGGAGGGCATCATCTTCGAGGGAGGCTTCGGGTAGCCGCCGCCGTCGACGAGCTCATCGAGGGTGTAGGCGAGCTGCTCCCATCCGGTCTTGGACTTGGCCCCGACTTTGAACTTGAGGAGGGTCTCGGAGAAATTCAGGACGGTCTCGGCGGTGGCGAGCTCGCTGTGGCTCCATTCGCGCCAGAGACTGTCGGCGCCTTTGTTGCCGACTCCGGGGAGCATGCGGACGAGGCGTTTGAAGGCGATCTCATCGCGCCGGTTGAAGACGAGCTTCATGAAGGCGGCGGTGTCCTTGATGTGGGCCTGCTCGAAGAAGCGGAGCCCGCTCGTGATGATGAAGGGGATGCCGCGTTTCGTCAGCTCGAGCTGGATTTCCATGGCGTGGAAATGGGCGCGGTAGAGCACGGCGATCTCGTTCAGTTCGATTCCGTCGTCGCGCAGCTCGAGGATGCGCTGGGCGACGAAGGCGGCCTGGGTGCCGGGGTCCTGCATCGGGACGAGCGCGGGCAGCGACTCGCGGTCGGGACGGGACGGGGCGAGGTCCTTTTTGAATTGCTTCGTGTTCGGAGCGATCGCGGCGTTGGCGAGGGTGAGGATCTCGGGGACGGAGCGATAGTTCGTCTCGATGACGTATTTCTTCGCGCCCTCGTAGCGGTCGGTGAATTCGAGGATGTTGCGGAAGTCGGCGCCGCGCCACGAGTAGATCGACTGGGCGTCGTCGCCCACGACCATGACGTTGTTCTGCGGGGCTCCGAGCAGGTCGATGAATTCGGCCTGGAGGAGGTTGGTGTCCTGATACTCGTCGACGAGGATCCACTCGAACTGGTTCTGATAGAGGCGGAGGAGGTCTTTCCGCTCGCGGAAAAGCCGCAGGGGCTTTTCGAGGAGGTCGTCGAAGTCCATCGAGTTCGTCTCGCGCTTCTTCTTTTCGTAGCGTTCCTGCAATGTCTCGATCTGGGGGGTGAGATGGCGGAAGTAGGGATAACGCCGCTCGACGAGGTCGGCGATGGTCTCGCCCGTGTTGATCGAGAGGCTGAAGAGATCGCCGAGGACCTCCGGTTTTGGAAAACGCACCGCCTTGGTGTCGATGCCGCTTTCCTCGATCGTGCCGGAGAGGAGTTCCTTCTGGTCCTCCCGATCCATGATCGTGAAGCCCGGCTCCCAGCCGAGCTCGCGGGCGTGCTTGCGGAGGATGCGGTTGCCCACGGAGTGGAAGGTGCCGCCCCAGAGATCGCGGAGATCGTAGGGAACGAGTTCGCCGACGCGCTCGAGCATCTCGCGGGCGGCCTTGTTCGTGAAGGTGAGGAGGAGGATGTTGGCCGGTCGCACTCCGTTGTCGAGGAGGTAGGCGACCCGGTAGGTGAGGGTGCGCGTCTTGCCGCTGCCGGCCCCGGCAATGACGAGGGCGGGCCCCGGAGGTGCGGTCACGGCGGCGAACTGCTTTTCATTCAGTTCAGCGGCGTAGTCGATCTTCGATCGGGCGTTCGCCGGCTGGCGACTGACGGTGTATTCACGGGCCATCTTCCGGTGACCTTATGCCCCGGACCTCGTTCTTGCGCAAATAAAACGCCGTATCGCCGTCCGATTTACATCTTCCGGGCAGCGGCTTCCGCCAGCTGACTGCGTTCGCCCCGCTCCAGAGTGACGTGCGTGCTGCACGCCTCGTCACGGAGACGGTCGCGAGTGTAAACAAGACCGTTGCTAAGTCGATCCACATAAGGGTTGTCGATTTGGGCGGGATCACCCACGAGGACGAGCTTCGAACCCCGCGCCATACGGGTGACGATGGTCTTCGCTTCCAGCGGCGTCAACTGCTGGGCCTCGTCGAGAATAAAAAAGCGGTTCGGGATGGAGCGACCGCGGATGTAGCAGAGCGCCTCGATCTCGATCAAACCGGACTCGAGGAAGGGATCGTAGCTGCGTTTGCCACCGCCGGCCGAAGGGAAATCGGGGCCTCCCTTGCGCTGCGGACGCTGGGCCTGCTTGCGTTTGGCGGTACCCTGCTCGGGGGTGAGGAGGAACTCGAGGGCGTCGTAGACCGGCTTCAGCCAGGGATCGAGCTTTTCCTCGAGCGATCCGGGGAGGAATCCGAGGGTATCGCCCATGGGGATGACGGGACGGCTCACGGTGACGCCGTTGTAGACCCCGTCGAAGGTCAGGTGGAGGGCCGAAGCCACCGCCAGGAGGGTTTTTCCGGTGCCGGCCTGACCGTAGCAGGTCACGAGGCTGATCTCGGGATTGAGGAGGGCGTCGAGAAAACACTGCTGCCCGAGATTGAGGGGACGGAGCGGCGCGCCGCGTTGGATGCGGATCTGCTCGGGGATGTTCAGCTTGTGAAAGGCCCCATCGACGCCCATGCGGGCGGGCATGGTGCGTTTGTCACCGGCCTTGAGGAGGACGTATTCGTTCGGGCTGATGCGGCGGACATGCGGGGGCAGGTCGAGCCCCCCGGTCGAGGCGAAACGCTGCAGGTCGTTCGGCTTGATCTCGACCACCATCGGCGAAGCGGCTCCGACTTGGGCGCTGTCGACTTTGTCGTTCTGATAGTCTTCACAGGGAATCCCGATGGCGTGGGCCTTCAGCTGGAGGTTGAGATCCTTCGTGACGAGAATGGTCGGAGCGGTGTTTTTCTCCGAGATCAATTGGGTGCAGATGAGGATGCGGTTGTCGTTCGAGACCTGGCCTTCGAAGACGGCGAGGAGTTCCTCGACCACGGCGCTGCGATTCGAGGCCGTCGGTTGGGCGGGGACGAGTCGCACCGATCCTCCCTCGTGGTTGGGGATCCCCGTGGTCGCATTCTCGGGATGTTTGGCGAAAAGGGCGGCGAGTTTGCGATGGACGCTGCGGGCGCTGGCACCGCGCTCGGATTGCTCGTTCTTGAACTTGTCCAGTTCGCAGAGCACCTCGAGCGGGATGCAGATGTGGTTGTCGCCGAATCGGTCGAGACAGTCCGGATCGTGGAGCAGGACGTTGGTGTCGAGGACGAAATTCTTACCGATGGGGGAGGGGGCCTTGAGCCCGTTTCCGTAAAGGGGCTTTCGCTTTCCCTTTTCGTCTGACTTCCTTTTGGTGCCTCCGTGGATGACGAACATCTCGGATTGGAGGGGACCGTGGAGTGGGCCGTTCGCGACGGCCGCGGAGGGGGTATCGGTCATAACTTCAGAAGAGTGGGTCCGTGAGGACTTTGACGCGAGAGATAGCGGAATCTTGGCCAAAATGCTTTGGAATGTCAAAAGATTTGGAGAACTAAAATTCCGCACCCGCCGTCGCCCGCGCGCCGAGGGCATGACCGGCGCGGAGTTGGGTGACGAGCGCCTCGACCTCGGCCTCGACTTTGGCGAGAGCGAGCGGCGGGGCGGTCTCGTCGATGTCAGGCACATTCCAGTAACGGACCCGTTCGACCCAATGGGGAAAACGCTCGAGCATCATCGGCCGATGCTCGGACTCGTAGAGCGCGACCACGAGGGTGGCCTCGGCGAGATCGGATTCAAGGAGTCGCTCGGGCGCGTGGCGGGTGAGGAGCCTCGGGACCGCGGCATCGGAGAGTCGATTCGCGGCATGGGGCGAGAGCGGCGCCTCCTCGATGTGGGGACGGAATCCTCGCGACTCGGCCCGCCAATAAAGCCCGTGCCGGGGAGCGAGGAAATTGAACCAAGCCTCCGCGTAACGACTCCGGTAAAAATTTCCGGTGCAGAGGAAAAGGACGGATTGCCAGTCTTTCACGATGGCCAGTATCTACCGGGAAACGACGGAAACCAATTAGGAAATGTTAAGGGTTTGACACCTTCTCATGAATCGGAAAACCATTGGGCTGCCAATTCAGTGGCGGGATCGCTCGAAAGAGGATTCGACCAAGGTCGAAACCCCATTGCAGGAGCGAGCTTTCCTCACGCCACCGGCGCGATTTCGTCGAGGACGCGGAGGAGGAGAGGGAGATTCACCGGTTTGGGAAGCACCATCTGGTTGCCAGATTGGGCGACGGCGCCCTCGGAGAGCTCGGTCGAATCGACGAGGGCG
This sequence comes from Akkermansiaceae bacterium UBA5020, assembly GCA_002396885.1. Classification (GTDB taxonomy): domain Bacteria; phylum Verrucomicrobiota; class Verrucomicrobiia; order Verrucomicrobiales; family DEV007; genus Arctic95D-9. The sequence continues at coordinate 9,405 of DGXY01000050.1, read as the reverse complement.
GTGAGCATCACGATGGGAATCCCCGAGAGCAAAGGGCTCGCCTGGAGTTGCGCCTGAACATCGCCCCCATCCATTTCTGGCATGACGACATCGAGGAGGATGGCATCCGGCATGAAGTTGCGCGCCGCGGCGACGGCCTTGGTCGAGTCGTTTTCGATCCTCACTTCAAAAGCGCCGCTGCGCTCGAGGTTCATCTTGAGGAGTTCGGTGAACCCCGCCTCGTCATCTACCAAGAGAATTTTTCGGGCCATGACTCGTGTGGGTTTGGGGATACGACCTCGTTAGGATGTCAGGTTCGGGGGTGGCGAGTCAATCTCTTTCGGCTTGGGCTCCGTAATTACCCGTCCGGTCACGGTGCGCACTTTCGCGGTCTCCAGCTTGGTCGGGAGGATGAGGCGGGCGACCGCGCCCGGTTCTTTGGTGCGATTTTCGAGAGTGAGCTCGCCCCCGTGGAGTTCGACGATGCGCCGCGCCACCGAGAGTCCGAGTCCTGTACCAACCCCGGTGGCCTTGGTCGTGAAAAAGGGATCGAAGAGCCGGTTCGAATCTGCCGGGGGGATCCCGTGCCCATTGTCGGAGATCTCGAGGATCACGACGCGGTCCCCGCTGCGGAAGACCTCACGCTTTCTCGCGCCCTGATTCTTCACGACCTCCTCGAGCGACTCCGACCACGCCCGGATCTTGATCTGTTTGGCTCCGCCCCCGTCCATCGCATGGACCGCATTGATGATCAGGTTGATGAGGACCTGTTCAAATTTCGACATGTCGAGAAAGACGTGGGGCAGGTCTTTCTCCATGCGCACGCTCACCTTCGTGTTGGAGCGCGTCAGTTCGTGTTTCACGAGGAGGAGCACCTCCTCGACGACCCGCGAGAGCTGGGTGGGCTCGCGCGAAAGCGATCGCTGAGAGGAAAAATCGACGAGCCCGCGCACGATGCGGTCGGCCCGCTCGACCGCCTCGCGCATCTGTTGGAGGATGGTCGCGACGTTCGGGTCATCGGGTGAGATACCCATGGATAGGTAATCCACGCCGAGGAGGAGGAGGGCGAGGGGATTTTTCACCTCGTGGGCGACCCCGGCCGCGAGGCGTCCGATCGACTCGAGTTTCTCGGCCTGGATCAGCTGCATCTGGGTCTGCTGCAGCTCCTGATTCGCTTGGAAGAGGTGGCGGTTGAGGCGCTCGAGCTGTTCGCGCGATTTCACCTGTTCGGTGATGTCTTCGCTGATCCCGACGACGAGGAGCCGGCCCGTTTCCTTGTCATGCACGGGGATCTTGACGGTGCGGAGGTGCACCTCGCGTCCATTCTTCGTCTCGATGATCTCCTCGGGCACCTTCATCAGGCTACCCCGCTTGATCACCGCCTTGTCGACGCTGCGGAAATAGTCGGCCGATTCCTGCGAGAACAGGTGGTAATCGTTTTTGCCGAGAGCCTTCTCCGCGCGGATCGTGGTCACTTCCTCCTGCTTCTTGTTCCAAAGGATGAAGCGGAAATCGTTCGTCGCATCCTTCGCAAAGACGGCGACAGGCAGGTTGTCGAGGACGGATTCAACGATGCTGTGCTCTTCCATGATCCCTGCTCCGGGATCAGGTGTAACAAAAGAAGCTCCCGATGGGAAGCAAAAGGGTGCGAAGAAATCGCTTCAGCGGACCCAGTCGCGATACTGGCTGCGCATCTGGTCGGTCGCTTCGACCGGAGAGAGGGCCGGGGGCGGCGCGTAGGTGCCGTCGCCCGCAGCGCCACCGCTGTTCGACGCGCAAGAGGTGAGGCTGAAGGACGCAGTCAGGGCCGAGATCACGAGCAGGGCGAGGAGAACAAACGATTTCATCTATCCACCATGATCAAATCGCCTCGCAGAATCAACCCGAAAAGCAGGGGAGGCAGCACCATCAAGACGGGAGGGACAATCCACGATAATTCCGGCACAATCCACGCTGATGAATCGCATCTTCCTTTTGGCTGGTTGGCTGGCGTGCTGCCTCAACGGTTTCACCCGGGATCACCTCGTGCGCGAGACCGGGCCGCTTTCGCCGGAAGACGAACTCGCCGCCCTCACCGTGCCCGAAGGGTTTGCGATCTCGCTCTTCGCCGCCGAGCCGATGATCGGCAAGCCCATCAATCTCGCGACCGATGCGAGGGGTCGGGTCTGGGTCTCCTCGACGATCGAGTATCCCTATGCCGCTGCGAAAGATCGGTGGTCCGATCCGCAGGGCACCCGGGTGAGGGACAGTCGCGATGCCATCAAGATTCTCGAAGACAGCGACGCCGACGGACGGGCCGACCGGGTCACCGACTTCGCCGACGGATTGAACATCCCCACCGGAGTCTTGCCCTGGCATCGCCCCGAGCATCACGATGGCTGCATCGCCTGGAGCATCCCGAACCTCTGGTATTTCGCCGACACCGATGGCGACGGGAAAGCCGATCTTCGCGAGGTGATCTTTGGTCCGCTCGGCTACGAAAAAGACACCCACGGGATGATTTCGAGCCTCCGCCTCGGGCCGGATGGTTGGGTTTATGCGACGCATGGATTCAACAACACCAGTGTCATCCGGGCGAAGGACGGCACGTCGCTCGAATTGCATTCCGGCAACGTCTTTCGCTTCCGGCCCGACGGCTCGCGTGTTGAGGTCTGGTCGCGGGGACAGGTGAATCCCTTCGGTCTTGCCTTTGACCGCCGCGGCAATCTCTACAGTGCCGACTGCCACAGCGCTCCCGTTTACCAGCTCATCCCCGGCGCGGTCTATCCCAGCTTTGGCAAACCCCACGACGGGCTGGGCTTCGGTCCGGCCATGATCGAACACACCCACGGATCGACCGGCATCGCGGGCATCGCCTTTCTGGACGGCGGGATCTGGGGGCCGGAGTGGGAGGATCACGTCCTCATCGGCAATCCCGTGACGTCGCGGGTGAACCTCGACCGGATTCGTTTCACCGGCACGACGCCTCGGGCCGGGGAAATGCCCGACTTCATCACGAGCGACGACCCCTGGTTCCGTCCCGTCGATCTGCATCTCGCGGCGGATGGCACGCTCTACCTCGCCGATTTCTACAACCGCATCATTGGCCATTATGAAGTGCCGCTCGATCATCCGGGGCGCGATCGCGAACGCGGACGGATCTGGCGGGTGGCGAAAAAGGAGGGCGCGGGAAAACGGAAGCCTCTCGAGACCTTCGGCACGGCGGATCCCGTCACCGCGCTTTCCTCCGCCGATCCGTGGGAGCGTCGTCGTGCGGCCGAGTCCTTGATCGAAAAGCCCGCGTTGGGGTCAGTCATCGCCCTCCGGACCGCCCTCGCCGAGACCCCGGACGAGGACACTCACCTCCGTCACGCCCTGCGGGTTGCGTTGAAACACTGCCTGACCCTGCCGGACGCGTTTTCCGGGATCGATGAGAAAAAAGGTGCGGATCTCGCCGCGATCGCCCTCGCCGTGCCCACCGCCGATGCCGCCGCGTGGCTGCTCGGCTACAAGGGGGTGCCGGAAGGCGCGACCGATTGGGCGCCCCTGCGCCGCGCCCATCTCGCGAAACACGGCTCGCCCGACGTCGTCGCCTCCCTCCTTGCCGAGGAAATCGCGCTCTCCGCGAATCGCGAGTCCGCGCAGGATGCCGATGCTTTCCTCGGTATCGCCGAGGCGATCGAAGAAAAAGAGGGCCTCGTGCGCGATCCGACGCTCTTGAGTCAGCTCGAACGCCTTGCCCGCGCCTTCCTGGCCGAGCGTGAGTCAGCCGATCCTCCGCCGTGGTCTGTCGTCTCGGGAAAGGCCGTTTGGCAAACCCAACCCCGTCCGGGGCCGGGAGGCGACGAGATCGAAGTTCTTTCCAGCCTTGCCCGTGGCACGAAAGGTGCCGAGCAAGCGACCGGCATCCTGCAGTCGAAGCCTTTCCCCATGCCAGAGCGCCTCGCCTTCGCGCTTTGCGGGCATCGCGGACCTCCGGGGAAAGAGCCGCACGAGTCGAACCACGTCCGTCTCGTCGAAGTCGCGGGCGGAGCCGAACTCGCCCGGGCCTACCCGCCACGCAACGACCGCGCCTCCCTTGTCGAATGGCGTCTGCCTGAGGCGGCGGGACGCGAGGTGCGCCTCGAAGTCGTCGATGGTGACGCGGGCGCGGCTTACGCGTGGCTGGCCATCGGTGGGATCGAGGGTTCCGATCTGCAGGTCGCCGACTTCCAACGCTCCGCCGAGAGCGACGCCTCGCTGCGTCGTCTTGCCCGGCTCCTCGCCGCGACCGCCCCGGTCGATCTGCGCGATCAGCTGAAGCCCTACCTCCCCAAGCTTCCGTCTGCCCCGCCGCTCGAGATCACGGCCGAGGAGCGTGCCCGCCTCGACGGAATCATCGCCGCCCGCATCACTTCCCATGACCCGGCCAAGGTCGATCCCGAGAGAGGGAAAGGTCTCTTTTCCACCCATTGCGGCGCCTGTCATCGCGTCGACGGCGAAGGGGGGCTCGTCGGCCCGCAGCTCGACGGGGTCGGATCGCGCGGGCTCGCCCGCCTCGCCGAGGACATCCTCGATCCGAATCGGAATGTCGACGCCCATTTTCGCCTCACCGCACTGAAAAAGACCGACGGCGTCGTCGTCGCCGGTTTCGTCGCGGGCGAAAGTGGCGAGGTCGTCTCCCTCCTCGATGCAGCCGGGCAAACCCACCGGGTTTTGAAAAGCGAGATCGCAGCGCGGGAGGTTTCCGCCGTTTCCCTGATGCCCGCGATCTTCGGCGAAGTTCTCAGCAGCGCCGATTTTCGCGACCTCGTCGGATGGCTCATGGCTCCTTGACGGGGGGGCACGCGGCGCATCACCGTGATGCGACGAGGCAAGATTTTACTGTCCTCCCTCTCCCGGACACGCTACACCATTCACTCCTCCAGCCAACCAAGCCCATGAAATCGCCCCGTTTCCTTCCCTTGTTTACCGCCGCCCTCGTCGCGACCTCTCTCATCGCCGTGCTTTCCCGCCCCGTCGCCCAGGAGAAGGCGGCTCCTTTCCAGCAGGAGAAAGCGATCACGAACGACGAATTCCTCCCGCTCTTCGATGGGTCGACGCTCGCCGGCTGGGAAGGGGATCCCAAACTCTGGCGGGTCGAGGATGGCGCCATCACCGGTGAGACCAGCGCCGAAAGTCCGATCGCCCACAACACCTTCCTGAAATGGACCGATGGCGAGCTCGACGACTTCGAACTCGTCGCCGAATACCGCATTTTCAGCGGGAATTCCGGATTCCAGGTCCGCAGCTTCGCCCTCGACAAACCCCACGCCGTCGGCGGTTACCAGGCCGACATCGACGCCGCCGGACAATGGGCCGGGACGAACTACGGCGAGGCTTTCCGCGGTGTCCTCGCCAAGCGCGGAGAAAAGACCGTCATCAATGAAGACGGCAAACCCCAAGTCACCGGCAGCCTCGGCGATCCCGCCGAACTCGCCAAGGTCATCAAGAAGGACGATTGGAACACCTACCGCATCGTCGCCCAAGGCCACAAGATCGTCTGCGAGATCAACGGCACGGTGATGTCCGAGATCACGGACAACGACACCGACACCCGCCGCCGCGCCGGACTCCTTGCCCTGCAACTCCACGCCGGACCGCCCATGAAGGTCCAGTTCCGCAACATTCGCCTGAAGCGCCTCCCCCTCGGCGATGTGAAAAAGGTTGTCTACGTCGCGGGCCGTCCCAGCCACCCGGCCCGGATGCACGAGCACAACGCCGGTGCCCATTTGGCGAAGCGGCTCCTCAATACCCTGCACGGAGACAAAGTCCTCGTCGCCACCTATCACAACGGCTGGCCAAGCGACCTCAGCGCCTTTCAAAACGCCGACGCTGTCGTCATTCAATCGGACGGTGGTCCCGGGCATCCGGCCTACTGGCACCTCCGCCAACTGGACTACCTCCGCGAGCGCGGCGTCGGCATCGGCATGCTCCACTACGCCGTCGAGATGACTCCCGGCGAGACGAACGACACCCTCATCGCCGCCACCGGCGGGGCCTTCGAGACCAATTACTCGGTGAATCCCCACTGGGACGGCGAGTTTGCCAAGATGCCGGAGCATCCCGTCGCCCGGGGGGTGAAGCCCTTCACGATCCGCGACGAGTGGTATTTCAACATGCGTTTCAAGAAAGACATGGAGGGCGTCACTCCGATTCTTTCCGCCATCCCGCCGCAGGAGACGATGTCGCGTCCCGACGGCAATCACTCCGGCAATCCCGAGGTGCGCAAAATGGTCGAGGCGAAAGCCCCGCAGCACGTCTGCTGGGTCGTCGAGCGCCCCGAAGGCGGGCGTGGTTTTGGCTTCACCGGGCTCCACTTCCACGACAACTGGGCCCACGACGACTTCCGCAAGACCGTCCTCAATGCGATCTGCTGGATCGCCGGAGCCGAGATCCCCGCCGAAGGAATCTCCTCGCCGACGCCGACGCAGGAGGAGCTCGATGCGAATCTCGATCCCAAGCCCGCGCCGAAGCCGAAGGCGAAGTGAGAGAGGCTGCCCTCCCTCGGAGCAGGGAGATCACCGACCCTTCAAAAACCCTTCCGCTGCGAGCCATTTCCCGGCGAGTTCAGGCCATTGCACGATCTCTTCCTTCGTGTTCTTGAAGCCGAATCCGTGACCGCCCTTCGCGAAGATGTGCAGTTCGCAGGGGCGGTTTTTGCGGAGCATCTCGATGTAGAAACGGGCATTGCCCTCGACAAAATTCTTGTCGTCATGAGCGATGACGAGGAAGGCGGGCGGCGTTTTGTCCGTGACCTTCACCTCGGGCGAGAGCGCGTCGGCGTTCTTTTCGTCAAGGAGATAGGCGGCATAGACGAGCACGCCGAAATCCGGCACCGCGCTGGCGGCATCGATCACCGGGTCGGCTTCGTAGCGGCGGCTGCCGTCAGAGGTCAGGGCCATCGTCGCGAGGTGGCCTCCGGCGGAAAAACCGAGAATACCGACGCGCTTGGGATCGATCTGCCACTCGGCCGCACGGCTCCGCATCAGGCCGATGGCCCGCTGGGCATCCTGGAGCGGGGCGTCGTGTTTCTCGAGCCCTTCGCGGCGCGGGACGCGGTATTTGAGAAGGCCGGCGGTGATGCCGAGGGAGTTGAGCCATTCACAGACCTCGGTGCCCTCGTGGGAATAGGCGAGGATGTTGTAGCCGCCACCCGGACAGACGATCACGGCCGCGCCGTTCGGGTTTTCGGCGGGAAAAACGGTGAGCGTCGGCTGGCTCACGTTCGAGAGGATCTCGATTTGGTAATCGCCCTTCAGCTCGATCGACTCGGCCGGCAGTTTCAGATCCGCCTCACCGGGAACCCCCTTCGGCCAGAGCGGAATGGGGGCGAGCGGAGCAGCGTGGAGCGGGGCGGACATCGTGAGCAGGGCGAGGAGAGCGGCGGGAAGTTTCATGACAGGCAGGAGCTTATCGAAAATTCAGCCGCTGCCCAGTAGGAAATGGGGCAGGGGAGGATGCTGGTGCGTCTTTCGGGGGACTTGGTGCACACGATCCAGGAGATCAGGGCGGGAGGCACGTCGACGGACGCCCGCCGCGATACGAGTTCCTTCCTCGACCCCAACGCGCGACTCACTGCCGCGACCACCGCAATCAAGATCTCATTGGTGCAAAACCTCGATCACCCCCGCATCGGATGCCGGGGGATAAAGTGTCGAACTCGCCCGAACTCGGGTCGTGAAGGTTTTTCGCAGGTAAACAGTCCGCTTGCCTTTCTTTTCGGAAAGAAGGGCCTTGTTTGGCGAGATCCGGGCGGTGAGCCACCGGATCGCATCGGTCCCATCGATCGCCGGCGTTCGGTAGAAACCGCTCACGATCCCTGCGGTGGCATTTCCATCGACGTCGGAATAAGTGATGCTGAAGAATCGGTTCCCCGGGTTCGCCCGAACCGCAAGCCGATCAGCCGCTCGCCGATCAGGCAAAATGGTTCGATTCGCCAAAATCGCAAACCCAGTGACGGGACGGGCAAATCGAGAAACCAAGTTGATCTGTTGCCCCGAGTTTCCGTAGCTGCGGGTTGGGGAGGCTAACCTGTCCCTGTGGAATCTCTTCGCCCCCCTTAAAAATAGTTCGCCGATCCTCGGAAAATCCGCTTCCAATCCGCCGGAATTTCCCCGAATCTGGGGCATGATTCGCCCTCTCGCCTCGCGCCGGCTTGCTTCTTCCTCAGGCAATCTTCTCCTCATCGTCGCCGTCTTCGTGCTGGGGGGCGCCTTTGCCCCGGCGGCACGATCTGCGGAGGTCGAGATCCTGAGCAGCGTGCCGGACAACAACTCGCCCACGGTCTCCTACGTCCCGGGTTACGGGATTGGTTTTCCCTTCGTCTCCGGGGACGAGGCCACGACCGTCACCTCGGTGGTCGTCGGTTACGACAACACCCTCTCCGGGGGCGCCATCGTGGGACCGGAGGGAGTGGTGATGCGGATCTATGCGGCGGACGGGGCCGATGCCCGGCCGGGCACTCTGCTGCGGGAATTCGTCTTCGGCAGCAAGGAGGGCAGCTTTGCGACCTTCGTCCCCGCCAGCGCCACTCCCCCAGGAGCCGTCCTCGCCGCGAATCGTAGTTTTTGGATCGCCATTTTCAACACCGCTCCACCGCTCGCCTTTTTTCCCTACGTGAGTGTGATGGAGGGCGCCAATCTGACCTACACCGGGCTGACCGGTTATGCTTTCACCGGCGGTGAGCTGAACAGCGACACCAACGGGGTCTGGACGACGGCCCCATCGGGAAGTGGAAACAACCGACGCATCCGGGTGGCCCTGAAGGGCACGATCAACTCGGATACGCCTCCCGTGCAGAAGCCGACCGTAGCCATCAGCGGCCCCGCCAAGGTGACGACGACGAAGGAGCTGGTCACGCTCCGGGGCACCTCGACGAACGCGACGCGCGTGGAATTCATGGTGGGCAAAGCGCCCTACAAGGCGGCCGGCGGGGCTCCGGGAGCATGGACCGCCAAGGTTCGTGCCGAGGTGGGCAGGACCGTCGTGCAGGTGCGATCGACCGGGCCCGGCGGAACCTCCACGATCGACAAGGTCACGATCGTGAGAAAGTAGGGACCAGGGACCCGTGGAAATAGGCGAGGAGGTTGTGGTCGCCACATGGACAGACGATCACGGCCGCGCCGTTCGGGTTCTCCTCGGGAAAAACCGTGAGCGTCGGCAGGCTCAGGGGCTTATCGAAAATCCAGCGGCTGCCCAGTAGGAGATGCGGTAGGGGAGGGCGCCTGTGCGTCTTTCGGGGGGCGGCTTTGCCCCATCCCCATCAAGGCGTCGTCGTCACCTGGTATCGGACGGTGTCGGATCGGGTGGGGTCGCCAGCTGCGGTCGCTTCGATGAGGCCGGAGTGGGTCTTGCGCAGGGTGGTGGTGAGGACGCGCTTTCCTTTTTTCACCTTCTTCGTGAGGAGGCGCTTGTTCGGCGTGATCG